>PDLQ01000021.1 GCA_002591745.1 Lewinellaceae bacterium SD302 | reverse complement strand
GAACAGTAATTCTTCCCAGGACGCACAGTGCTTTACGCCGACCATGTCTTTTTTAGTTTATAAATCTCGATAAAATTAATATATCGAGTTGTCAAGCTAATACAAACTTAAAAGACGCTCGTGCCTCGCTTTTGGGAGCGCGAAGCGCGTCTAATTCACGCTGCTATCCAACCGCACCTCCGTTACATACTCCCTTTCTTCCCGGACGTGGCCGACTTCCACGATCTCACCGGGTTCGTAGCGCTCCAGTTCCAGGTACAGGTCGTTGGCGCTGCGGACGGGGCGGCCGTTGATAGAAGTAATGATATCACCCAGGATCAATGAGCCATAGCCATCGCGGCTGAGGCCGATCAGGCCTGCGCGATCGGAGGCCCCGCCTTCGATGACGGAATAAATTGTAACGCCGTTGACGTTGCGTAGCGGGCGCGTAAGTTCTACCCCCAAAGTCGGGCGACGTACCTGTCCGTACTGGATCAGATCCGGAACCACTAGACGGACAATATCGACCGGGATGCTGAATCCAATGCCTGCGCTGGCGCCGCTGGGACTGTAAATGGCCGTATTTACGCCAATCAGCTTGCCTTGGCTATCCAGCAATGGCCCCCCGGAATTGCCGGGGTTAATGGCCGCATCGGTCTGAATCGCTCCACGGATGGGCACCCCCGCTACACTGTTGATTTCGCGGTCGAGAGCGGAGACAATGCCGGTGGTCAGCGTACGGTCCAGACCAAAAGGGTTACCGATGGCGTAGACGTTCTGGCCAACCAACAAGTTTTCGCTGGTGCCAAGGGGAATCTGGGTGAGGACGCCGGCCGGGGCGTCGATCTTCAAGACGGCCAGGTCTTTTTCCGGAGCTTGCCCTACCAGGGTAGCTTCGTAGGCACTACCGTCTCCGAGGGTAACCGTTGCTTTGCTGGCTCCTTTGATGACGTGAAAATTCGTAATGATGTGCCCTTTCCGGTCCCAGACGAACCCGGACCCAGAGCCGGAGGGGATCTCCGATACGTCGCGGCTAAAAAAGCTGCGGCGCAACGTGCTGGTCGTAATATAACATACCGAGGGAGCCGCCGCCTCGAAGAGTCGAATGGTATGCAGTTCCTCGGAGGTATAGGCGACCACACCGGAGCGATCACTTCCGGGCAGCTTGCTCGGCTCAATTAATTCATTCAGTTCGGTTTCGCTGAGGGCCGGCCCTTCGTTACGAACCAGTACGGTAGAATCACTTTCCACCGGATTAATCAACTGGGCCAGATCGGGGTAAAATAATCCGGTTACGAAAGCGAGGAGCATCAAGACAGCTCCGATCAGAAAATTTTTCATTTGGATGGGAATCTGGTACTTCTTCAAACTTACTTTGCCATTTTCAAGAAGTAATATTTTAAGTTTTACGCTTTTTCTTTTTAGCAGCCGGGAACAATACATTATTCAGGATCAGGCGATAGCCCGGGCTGTTGGGGTGCAGGCTCAGGTCCGTTTCGGGGTCATTGACCAGGTGGCGGTAATCCGCAGGGTCGTGGCCGGCATAAAAGGTAAAGAAGCCCTCCCCCATTTTGTTGTGGATATACCGAGCCTCGTTGGCGGGTTTATTTTGCCCCAGGATCAGCACGTCGGACTTGATGTGCTCGTTGCGAAAAGCGGTGGTTTGCCCCATAAAACCCTTGACCGTTTTGGTGTGGTTCTGGGTCAGCATTGTAGGTACGGGGTCCCACTTGGCACTGAAGTCGAAGAGCGTAAAATAGTCGATATCCTCGCCCACTCTTCGGGGATTATGATCGATACTGCTGAACTCGTACTCCAACGGATTGCGGCGCAGGGTAAAGTTTTCGAACGCGAATGTTTTACTGAAGTCCAGCTTGCTGTCTAAATCGGGGTCCACACCGTCACCGTCGTAGTATTTGGCACAGATATCGTGTCCTTCCGCGGCCAGGGCAATGTCGTAGCTGTCCGTCGCCGAGCACATGGCAAACATGAAACCACCACCAACTACGTATTCTTTTGTCCGTTTGGCCACCGCCAGTTTCAGTTGACTTACTTTGTCAAAACCATTCTCGGCGGCCAGGCTTTCCTGATATTTCACCTGCTCCCGGTACCAGGAGGCATTGTGGAAGCTCTTATAAAAACGACCGAACTGACCGGTAAAATCCTCGTGATGAAGGTGCAGCCAGTCGTACTGGGTCAGTTTATCGTTCAGCACATCGGTATCGTAGACCGTTTCGTAGGGAATTTCGGCGTAAGTGAGTACCATGGTCACGGCGTCATCCCAGGGCTGCACGCGGGTACCTTCGCGGAAATTGAATTCCGGCGTATAGACCGCGATCTTGGGTGCTTTTTCCAGCCGCATGGCATCCATATTGGCTTCGGGGCTGGCAATCTCCGAAAGCAGGTTGTTAAAAGCAGCGTCGGGCACCACTTCGTACTTCACCCCTCTGGTCAGGCACTCCCGTTCAAAGGCGCGGCTGTGTTGAAAAGCGAAACTACCACCCCGGTAATTAAGTAGCCACCAGGCTGGAATATCAGCACTCAAAACCCAGTAAGTGATTCCGTAAGCTTTGAGATGGTCGGACTGAGCCTCGTCCATCGGCAGCAAGATCATACTGGCCCGGGCGGCCGTAAAACCGGTTAACAACAGAACAGAGAGCAATAGCAGTTTACGTAGCATACATTTTCATTTTTGGAAAGCCGAAGATATAACGGGAGAGGGGCGTGGGGGCGTATGTAACAAAAGTGGGGAGTTGTTAGTTTTGGTCTGGTGGTCTGGTGGTCTGGTTTAAACTTTGATCAAAACCGTTACTGAGGCCGTCCGTTTAGATTTGAGCGCAGCGAAAATTCAACGACCATCAGACTATGAGTTTACTCCACCTCGCCATCTCCTTTGCCCTCGTGGGCCTGATCTGGACGATCCAGTTGGTCCACTACCCTTCCTTTCGTTACGTACCGGATTTTGTGACCTTTCACCCCCACCACACCCGCAGTATCACTATGGTCGTAGGACCCCTGATGCTGGCGGAGTTGGCCCTGGCGCTTTGGCTGGCCTGGGAAAGTGGCTGGGCCTGGCCGCAGTTGGTGCCATTGGCAATGGTGCTGGCAATCTGGGCCCTGACTTTCTTCTGGGCGATACCATTACACGAAAGGCTGGCCGTTACCCGTGATGATTCAGTGATCGAGCAACTCATTGTTGCCAACTGGCCAAGGACAATTCTTTGGACGGTGAAGGGAGCCTGGGTGTTGTATTTTTTGACTTCAAAGTAGCAGTGTGGAATGAGAGCAAATATTCAAATTTTACATCCGGGATTGTGGATTTCAGTTTTTGCATAAGTGGCCTATCAGTTGTACCAGTAAAATCTATAATCTGAAATATTTGCAACTAACGTCTTCTTAGAAACATTGCTACTTTGTTAGTCAAAGTAACGCTTCGTAACTTTAAGCCGTAATGCCCGAAGTAATTGAAATATCCCCCCAGGAACTGACCGAGGTCAAAGCGGCCTACGCGGAAATGCTGACGCACATCAAATCCATCTATACGACGGAGGATAAAGCGCAAATGGACGCGGCATTCGAACTGGCCAATCACGCCCACCGCCACCAGCGGCGCAAGAGTGGGGAGCTCTACATTTTCCACCCCATTGCCGTGTCTAAGATCGCGGCTCAGGAAATCGGTCTGGGGCCAACGGCAATCCAGGCAGCTCTGCTACACGATGTGGTGGAAGACACACCGGTAACCCTGGGAGACATTCGGGAAAAATTCGGGGATACCATCGCGAAAATGGTCGACGGCTTGACCAAACTCGACAGCGCCTATCAGGAAGAAAGCCAGCAGGCGGCCAACTTTAAAAAGGTGCTTTCTACTCTGGTAGTGGACGTAAGGATCGTGCTGGTTAAAATGGCTGATCGTTTACACAATATGCGTACCCTGGGGTCGATGCCCGAGAACAAGCAACTGAAAATTGCCGCTGAGACCAGTTACATCTATGCCCCACTTGCCCACCGCCTGGGACTCTATACATTCCGCTCTGAATTTCTGGATTTATGTATGAAAATTCTGGAGCGGGAGGAATACAACGCCGTGGCCCAAAAACTGCAAGAGACCAAGAAAAGCAGAGAGGCCTACATCGATGAGTTCCTGGCTCCGATCAAGGAAAAAGTGGACGAACTGGAGATCAGTTACCGGGCCTTCGGGCGGCCGAAATCGATCTACTCCATTGCCAATAAGATTCGGAAAAAGCAGGTGCCTTTCGAGCAAATTTACGACCTCTTCGCCGTGCGCATCATCATCGACGTGCCCCGGGAAAAAGAGAAGGCACTTTGCTGGAACATTTACAGCATCATTACCGATTTCTACCAAGCCGTTCCCGAGCGACTGAAGGACTGGATCACGATCCCAAAGAGTAATGGTTACGAAAGTTTGCACACCACGGTGGTCGGCCCAAATGGCCGCTTCGTGGAGGTACAGGTTCGTAGCGAGCGAATGGACGAGATCGCCGAGCGCGGTTTTGCCGCCCACTGGAAGTATAAGGGTGTGAGCGGACAAAAGGACGTTTACGAGCGCTGGTTCGACTCCGTCCGAGACATACTGGACGACCCCAGCAGCGATACGGTTACTTTCCTGGGCGATTTTCGCGACAACAGCTTCTTCAATGAAGAAGTCTACGTCTACACCCCCGACGGCGATATGAAGGTGCTGCCCAAAGGTGCCACCGCCCTGGACTTCGCCTTCAGTGTACACAGCATGGTGGGCTATCACTGCCAGAGCATCCTCGTAGACGAGCGGATCGTGCCGATGCACTACAAACTAAAGAATGGTGACCGCCTGAAAATCAACACCAGCCCTAAGCAAAAACCCAATGAGGGTTGGTTGCAGTTCGTTACCACGGGCAAGGCAAAATCGAAGATTCGCAGTGCCATGCGCGAAGAGCGCAAGCAGCAGGGTGAACTCGGTAAGGAAGCCTTGATCCGTAAACTCAATAAGCTGGACGTGAAGGACCAGCAGCTCGCCATCGAAAGTCTGGCGAACCACTACTTCGAACGGAGTACTATCGACCTCTTTTACGCCATTGCTACCGGCAGCCTGACCGTTGCCCAAATTTTCAAGGCCTGGAAAGTAGAGAAGGGTGAGCTAAAACTTATTCCCGTAGAGCAGCCCCCCGCACCGGAACCCGGTAGTGGCCGTTCCCGCAATACAGCCAATAAGGTAAACGGTAAATCCAATCTGCTGATCAACGGAGAACCGGCCAGCCAGTATGACTACAGCATGGCCAACTGCTGTAATCCCGTGCAGGGCGACCAGGTCTTCGCGTACATCACCGCCACGGCCGGCCTCAAAATTCACCGTAGTAACTGCCCCAATGCCGAGAACCTGATGGCCAATTACGGCTACCGAGTCAAAAAAGCCCAGTGGGTATCCACTACGGAACACAGCTTCGTGGCCGAACTACAACTCACCGGCCTGGATAGTGGTAAGGGCGTCATCGAAGACCTGACTCGTGCCATCAGTGAACTCAACCTCAGCATCCGGAGCCTTAACATTGCCGGAGACGGTGGTTTTTTCAGCGCTAATATTCGCATTTTTGTCATCAATACCGATCAGCTTAATGTAGCTATTCGGGCCTTGCAACAACTGGAGAACGTGAATACGGTTTCGCGGGTACAGTAGTGTGGGGATTTAGTCTGGAGTCGAGAGTAGAGACGAGAGTCTGGGAGATGAGAAGACCTGGACTAATGGTTGCCATATACCTGAATACAATTGACTTCTGATACAGCTTCCTTGGTGGGGCAACTATGCTGGTATATTTTTGTTGTACTTAGTACTCGTTACAAGGACAGTCGGAAACCAGCACTCTCGACTACTGATCGTAAAGCGATATTCCCAACTACTGACTGTATACGCTTAACTTTTGACTGCATACTCCTGACTAATCAACCATGGCTACCAATACGATCAATAACATAGAAGAAGTAAAGGAAATCTTCAACCGCCACCTGACGGAACAGAAAATGCGCAAGACACCAGAGCGTTACGCTATTCTGGAAGAGATATACTCCCGTAACGATCATTTCGATGCCGAGGCCCTTTACATTCATATGAAGACTAAGAATTACCGCGTCAGCCGCGCTACGGTCTACAATACTCTGGATCTATTGGTTACCTGCGACCTGGTTAAAAAGCACCAGTTCGGCGACAATCTGGCCAAGTACGAAAAGAGTCTGGGTTACCGCCAGCACGACCACCTGATCTGCAACGATTGTGGCAAGATCGTCGAGTTCTGCGACCCCCGTGTCCAACAGATCAAGAATATGATGGGAGATTTGTTGAATTTTAAAGTCACCAGCCACAGTCTGAATTTATACGGGAACTGTGCCGGGGCTTGTGAGAAGACTAAATAGACGGGAGAAGCCCTCTTAGACGCTCGGCTTCGCCTTGCTTTTGGACGGGCTAAAGCCCTTTTAGACGATAGCTGAAGCTATCTTTTGGGAGAGTTGCAATCGAAGACGATAGTTTCAGTCTTCGATTTCAGCCCCTAAAAGCGAGGCACGAGCGTCCAAAAGCGTAGCGTCCTCGAGGAGCGAAGCGATGTCTAAAAGGGCTTTAGCCCGTCCACTAAGGATGTGCATTAATCCAGTAACTCCCGTCCTCCGCAATTTCTTTTTTCCAGATAGGTACAGTTTCCTTCAGCCGGTCGATCATTAGTCGGCAGGCTTGAAAGGCGGCATCGCGGTGTTTGGCAGCAGCTCCGATGATGACGGCAGTGTCACCAATCTTCAGCGCGCCGATGCGGTGGGTACAGTAAAGGTGGGTTGACCCGGTTTCTTCAATAATTTCCTCAGCTAGTCGCTGCATTTCCTTTTCGGCCATGGGCACGTAGCTGGTAAATTCCAGTTGCTCAATGGTGTTTCCCTGGTTGTGTCTGCGGACATCACCGACGAAAAAGGCCAATCCGCCACACTCCGGATCCTGAATAGTATTTTGACATTCCTGGAGGGAAAGAGGGGTTGGGGAAATAGCGACATGGATCATAGAACGAAGTTAAGGGACGCTTCTCTTTTGGATGCTCCCCAGGGCTATTTAGACGAGCTGGGCTCTTAAAGATGATCGCCAAAGCGATCTTGTGGGAGTTGGGAAGCGAAAACTGAAACTTTCGGTCTTCGAATCCATCTCCCGACAAGCGAAGCGGCCATAAGTCGTATAGCGACGTCCATAAGCGAGGCGAAGCCGAGCGTCTATTCACCCTCCGGCGACCGGTGGAATAATGACCAGTTCATCATCAGCCTCAATTACTTCGTCCAGGGCTGCCTGCCGTTGGTTTCTTGCGATAAAAAAGTGGCGTAGTTCTCCTAAGGCGGGGTAACGCCCGAGCAGTTCGTCGCGAAGTCCGTTTATCGTCGTGCCTTCATCCAGCACTGCTTCTATGTTAGTCCCCCCTACTCCACCGGGCAAAGCGTCTTTGGCACAAATGTCGCTGGCGATGCCGAAACACTGGATACGGATTTTCATAGAAATTTTCTTTGGCTGGTAATTCTGAAACGCACAGCTGGCGATCAGCGAGTTTCCATTACTATGGATAACAGGGTAGTAGTTTTTACTACGAGCTAAAGTAGCAAGGTTAACGTAAAATTAAAAGCAGCTCCTCTCCTACGAATCAAAGATTTCTCCGCTCCGATGCCAACTAATGCGTTTTCATTAAGTTACCTTTGCCTAGCCCGTTTATTAACTTTAACTAAGTACGATCATGAAATTGCTTAAGAACCTACCCGTAGCGGCCCTCGTTGAGGCCACCATCCGCAAGGGGCAGGGCCAACTATCCGACACCGGCGCGCTGGTGGTCAATACCGGGAAATACACCGGCCGGTCACCCAAGGACCGCTACATCGTAGAAGATGAGATGACCCGCGACACCGTAGATTGGGGCGAGATTAACATTCCCATTAGCGGACAGGCATTCGACGACCTGCAAGATAAAATCATGCAACACGCTGGCGGGTTGGATGAAGTGTACTACCGTGACGCCTACGCCTGCTCCAGCCGCAAATACCGCATCAACATCCGGGTTTACACCGAGTACCCCTGGCAGAATATGTTTGCCTACAATATGTTCCTGCGGCCCGACGGAGAGGAAATCAATAACCTGACCACCGACGAGTGGACCATCCTCGCCTTCCCCAGTGTACTGGCCAACCCGGCCAAGCACGGCACCCGCCAGGAGAACTTCAGTATGATCAACTTCACCAAGAAGACGATCATCATCGGCGGCACCGCCTATACCGGTGAAATCAAAAAAGGCATCTTCAGCGTATTGAATTACGTCTTGCCTACTCAGCGTGACGTTTTGAGCATGCACTGTAGCGCCAACGTGGGTGCCAAGGGTGACACAGCCCTCTTCTTCGGCCTCAGTGGCACAGGTAAGACTACCCTGAGTAACGACCCGGACCGTCGCCTGATTGGTGATGACGAGCACGGCTGGAGTGCAGCTAACATCTTCAATATCGAAGGTGGTTGCTACGCCAAGGTGATCGACCTGAGCGAAAGCAAAGAACCGCAGATTTACAAAGCGATCAAATTCGGAGCCATCTTGGAGAACATCAAGTTCGAAGAGGACGGGTATACCCCGGACTACGAAGACACCAGCATCACCCAGAATACCCGCGTGAGTTATCCGATCTACCACATCGATAACATCATGTACAACAGCCGGGGGGATTTACCGAAGAACATCTTCTTCCTTACCTGTGATGCTTTCGGGGTACTACCTCCGATCTCTAAGCTGACGACCGAGCAAGCCATGTACCACTTCATCAGTGGCTACACCGCCAAAATTGCCGGTACGGAAGCTGGAATTACCGAACCACAAGTGACCTTCAGTGCCTGTTTTGGGGCACCCTTTATCCCGCTGCACCCGGCTCGCTACGCTCAGATGCTGGGCGACAAGATGGAACAAAGCGCCAAGGGAGAAAACGGCGAGATCAACGTTTGGCTGGTCAATACCGGTTGGACCGGTGGCGAGTACGGCACCGGTAGCCGGATTGAGCTATCCTTTACCCGCGCCATGATCAAGGCCGCCCTGAACGGCGACCTAAACAAAGTGGACTATTTCGAAGATCCTTTCTTTGGACTTCAGGTACCTACTTCCTGCCCCGACGTGCCCAATGCCATCCTCAACCCACGGGATACCTGGCGCAACGAGAACGATTACGATCAACTGGCCAAAAACCTGGCCGAACGTTTCAAGAAGAATTTCGAGCCTTATGCCGATGAGGCGGGTGAAAAAATCGTCAAGGCCGGCCCCAAGTAAATCGACTCCGATAATACTGGCCCTTCAAAGCCCCCGTTTGCAAGCGCGAACGGGGGCTTTCATTTTTTTTCCCATGCTTGTAGCCTTCTCAGATTTGAGCCGATTCGCGCTTTTGTGACCGCATATTTGTCAGTGTCAGGAGGAATAGTCCTCCACCCAAACTCAGCAAATAGCATACTAATCATGAGATCACGCTTACTACAGATTACCCAAATCGCCGGACGCCTTCTTCCTTTACTGGCCATTCTACTCACTACCGGTCTTTCCGCACAGCGGCTGTACAACGAAACCGAGATCGTACAGTTCCTGAACAACGACGAGGAACTACGCCTGGAAACCGAAGACATCAACGGACTCACCATCAGCAGCCAGTATTACGACGAGATAGCCGGCGTCACCCACGTTTATCTGCAACAAAACTTCCGGGGCATTCCAGTCAAGGAAGGTACGATGGGTCTTCACTTCACCACCTCCGGTGACCTTTTCCACTCCACCAGCAATTTCGTGCACAAAGTGGCCGCCAAAGTAAACGGCACCAAGGCGGGCATTAATAGCAATCAGGCACTACGGGCCGCCCTGTCTCACACTGGTATCCAGGGACGCGTGGGTAGATCGACGACCACCGGAGCGAATTCGGTTTTGTTCGACAAGTCGGATTTCTCCGTCTGGGACGTACCGGTACGCCTGGTTTACGAAACCGCAGCCGACGGCACCCTGCAACTAGCCTGGGAAAGTCGCATCTACCCGCTCGACGAAGCCAACTACTGGGAACTCTCCGTAGACGCCACCAGTGGTAAGGAGATCGCCCGTATCGACCGGGTCATTCACTGTACTTTCGGTGAGCACGATCATACCCACACCCACACAGCAGACTGCGGCAGCGAAAAAGCAGCTCACCAACACGACGCTCATTTGACCGGCAATACTGCCGCTCCTGAAAGTACGACAACCACCGCTAATTTTTACCGGGTGTACGACGCACCGGTGGAAGCTCCTTCCTTTGGTGAGCGTACCTTTGTCGGCACCGCGGGTGACCCGACCTCATCTCCCCTGGGCTGGCACAATGACGGTCTGTTGGACTACAACATCACCAAGGGCAACAACGTATACGCTTACCACGATCCGGGTCCCGCCAGCACCGGTATCCCCGCCGTCGGTGGTACTCCCGGCCAGTCTCCACTGGTATTCGATTTCGAGGCCGACCTCAGTCTGACGCCGCTAAATTACCGCGACGCCGCCATTACCAATCTGTTTTACTGGAACAACCTGATCCACGACATCTTTTACCACTACGGATTCACCGAACCGGCCGGCAATTTCCAACAGGATAACTTCACCTTTGGTGGTGAAGGTCTGGACGGTGTACTGGCCGAAGCTCAGGACGGTTCTGGCGTCAACAACGCTAACTTCCTGACCCTGGAAGACGGTCTTCCCGGCCGCATGCAGATGTTCCTCTGGACCAGCGTGCCACTGATCGACGGTGACTTCGACAATGGCGTTATCCTCCACGAATATGGCCACGGTATCTCTACCCGCCTGACCGGTGGCCCCGGCGCCACCTGCCTTTCTGGAGACGAGCAGGGTGGTGAAGGCTGGAGTGACTTTTTCGGCGCCATGATCACGATGCAACCCGAAACCGTACCTGAGGTATTCAGCACTGGACGTGGCATCGGTACCTACGTAGTGGGTGAAGGAACCGACGGAAACGGTATCCGCCCCGCCAAATACAGCACGGATTTCAACGTAAACGACTACACCTACGCCGACCTGAACAACGCAGAGATCTCTGCCCCCCACGGCGTTGGCTTCATCTGGGCCACCATGCTTTGGGAAATGACCAATAACCTGGTGGAAGAGTACGGTTACAGCGAAGACCTCGTCTTTGGTGACGGTGGAAACAATATCGCTCTGCAATTGGTGATGACCGGCCTTACCTTGCAACCCTGTGGCCCTACCTTCGTTGAGCAGCGGGATGCTATCCTGGCCGCTGATCAATTGCTTTATGGCGGAGAGAATCAGTGCCTGATCTGGGAAGCTTTTGCCAAGCGTGGCCTGGGTGCCAGCGCCAGCAGCGGTACGAACGCCCGGGGTGACGAGATTCCGGCCTTCGATATGCCGGCATCATTCTGCCAGCCAACCGTTACCATCAGCACCGAAGCTTCCAGCCTGGCTTTTGACAACTCCACGACGGGTATCACGATCTACGTCAGCAACAACTCTTCTTCCAACATCAGCGGAGTAAACGTTACCGAATTCCTGCCCGCCGGTACCAGCGTAGCTACCGCCAGCAGCCCCTACGTACAGTCCGGCAACCAACTCCAGTTCAACAATCTGACCATCGGTGCCGCCAGCACTATGACCATTCACGTAGTACTGTTTGTCAATACCGGCAGCTCGGCTACCATGATGGAACGTGAAGACCTGGAAGACAACCCTTTCAGTTTCTCGGCTACTCCAGGCCTCAATCAGTTTAGCTGGACTACCGCCGACGCCCACAGTGGCAATTACTCCTTCTTCGCAGCCGACCCCAACAATATCGGCAACCAAATATTGACTTACAATCCGGTTATCACGCCAACCCAGGGCACCCACCTGCGTTTCGCTCACCGCTTCAATACCGAAGCTGACTTCGACGGTGGACTGGTAGAAGCCTCCAACGACGGAGGAATGACCTGGACCGACCTCGGCCCCCTCTTCGTTGAAAACGGCTACAACAATTTCGTCCCGGCCGCCAACAATCCGCTCATCAACGGTTTCTGTTTCGCCGGCAACAGCGGTGACTTCATCCACAGTATGGTTGACCTGAGCATCTTCGCCAACCAGGAGATACAACTGCGTTTCCGGTTCGCCTCCGACGTAGCTACGGGTGCCGAAGGCTGGTACATCGACGATGTTGAGATTGTAAACGAGCCGCACGTGATCACCAACAACGTCTCCTTCAGCATGGCTAACGGTTTTGTCACCGGCAGCGAAAGCGATGATATTCTGGTGCTGGGCGGCAATCAAAACCTGAACCCGACCGGTAGCAACACCGACCCACTCGACAGTGAACTGACGGTGAATGCCGGTACAGATCAGCAGACTGTCAGTGTTATTCCTAACCCCGCCACCGCCACTACCGAATTGCGTTTGGCTAACAAAGTAGCAGGGCTGACGGAGATCAGTATACTGAACGCCCAGGGGCAGACCATGTACGCCAATCAATCCAACACTGTCGACCAGTTCAAATTCAACGTAAGCGAATGGCCTGCCGGTATCTACCTGATCCGTATTCAGCAAGGAGAGACGATCACGAGTCGTAAGCTCATCGTAAAATAATTTAACCCAGCTACGTTCAAACATATCACTCCTGTAATACCGGGGCCGATTTCCCTTTCGGAGGTCGGCTCCATTTTTAAACAACCAAAACATCAGCACCGTGCAAAAATTTATACTCTTCATCCTCCTGGCTTGCCTGCCATTTGCCGTTCAGGCCCAGTTAAGCAAAGGAGGCGTTCCATACAGCTTTTCGAATAAAACTTCCACTACGGCAAGAGTACCCGTATATACTACGCCTTCTATCGACCGCGAGGCCTTGATGGCTGAAGACGAGATCGACCTGCAATCTAATCTGCCCCTGCGTTTCGCCTTTGGCCACGAAGTAAGTCTGGACATGGATAAATCCGGCAATTGGGAGTTACTTTCTAACGGAGACCGTCTCTGGAGACTGACTATCGTCTGTCCGGAAGCAGTAAACATCAACTTGCTCTACAACGATTTTTATTTACCCAAAGGCGCTACTCTGTATCTCTACGGAGAAACCGGTGAGCAAGTACTCGGTGCTTTTACCGAAGAAAATAACAAAGCCAGCGGGCGATTTGCCTCAGCCCTGGTACACGGTGAACAACTCACACTGGAGTATTACGAGCCAGATGCCGTCAAAGGCGAAGGCAGGATCAGCATCAGCCAGATCGGCCATGGCTACCGCAGTTTGAGCGGACAGGCGGCCGGCACGGAAAAAATGTCCGGTGATTGCCAGGTAGACGTCAACTGTAGCGAAGGCATCAAATGGCAAGACGAAAAGAAGGGGGTCGCTCGTATGGTCATGGACGGTCTTTATCTCTGTACCGGAACCTTGGTCAACACCACGGCCAGCGATTGTAAGCCGATCTTTCTGACGGCCAATCACTGCCTGGCCGGTGGCGTAGTGCAAGACGCGGTGGCTAATCCCGACGTATCCGGATACGTATTTTACTGGAACTACGAAGTGCCTGAATGTGGCTCCCTGTCCGCGGCTCCGGAACAAACGACCACCGGGGGAACCGTACTGGCCAATGCCGGCCTGATGACCACCGGCACCCATACATTGCTGAGTTCTGATTTCGCACTCATCCAGTTGGCCGAAAATCCACGGGGTGCCTACGATGTGTACTTCAACGGCTGGGATGCTACCGGAGACCAGGGCAATACCGGTGTTGGTATTCATCATCCGGCCGGTGACGTAAAGAAGATTTCCACCCACAACGTCGTACCCGAGGTAGACGGCTACTATTGGAGTCTGTTCTGGTCAGCTACCGAAAACGGACATTCCGTGACCGAAGGTGGTTCTTCCGGCTCGGCGCTATTCCGCGAGAATGGATTAATTATCGGTCAGTTGTTTGGCGGAGGAAGCGTGAACTGTGACGACCCAGCCAATGATCTGGGCCTCTACGGAAAGCTTTCTTACTCCTGGACCAACGATGATGAACCCGTATTGACCGGGGACCCTCGTCGTCGCTTACTCGACTGGCTAGACCCCATTGGCCAGGGTAATATCCGCAGTGTAGGAGGCAGTTACGACCCTTGCGAGACCAAAATGGTGTACTTTAAATCCAGCACTGCTACTTTGTTAGCAGAAGAAAACACCAACAGCACTGATGGTTGCCGTGAGTATATTGACCTGACCTACGAGATCGGAATTACTCCTTACCCCAGCTTCCCGGTTGAAACCGAGATCAGTTTTAGTGGAACCGCTACTTCCGGAGCGGAGGAAGACTTTGAATTACTTACTTCTTCCGTAACCTTCAACAATGTGACCAACAGCCAGACCTTTACCGTAAGGGTCTACGATGATGCTTACGTGGAAGCTGCTGAATCCATCAATTTCAACCTGACGCCATTCCCGAGTAACGGTGAGCATGCAGCCGTGCTGGAAGGTGCCGACCAACTTAGCCTGACCATAGAGAACGCTGATGTCATACCTCAGGGTCACGTACAAACGGTACGTAATCAGGAAAATCCGGCCGAAGCCTTCCTGGGTCCCAACGCAACCGTTTACTACAGCGTGCCCGGCTCCGGCGGCCTGATCATGGCGGTGGAGAACAACAGCGATCACAGCTTTGGCTGTACCGAGGTAGTAGTGGATAATGCCGGTGGAACGGCCAACAACAGCTGGATGAACGGTACCACTGTAAGCAAGACGATCCAGTTTCTGCCAGAGCACCCTGGAGCCGGAAACCTGCACGTACAACTCTATTATGGCAACGGTGAAATCAATGGATGGGAATGGTTCAACAATCAGGGACTGGACGCCACTGATCTGCGCGTAATTACTTTTGCTGGTAGTGCCGAACCGGCTAATCAAGGAAGCGCAACCACCTATATGACAACTCAGAGTGCCTATGGTGATGACCATATTTTCTCCGCTACCATAAATGGATTCCCTGAGGTAGTGAACGGTTTGACGCTAGGTAGTTTGGGTAACGGTAACGTCCCCGATCAGCTTAGTGGTCAGGGAAATCGCTCTGCTTCCACATCGATGTTGCTGGCTCCCAACGTAACGCAAAGCCAAAGCTTATTGAGCTGGAATGAAACCGCTGGCGGCTCAGCTATCGTAAGTATCGTCAATATGGCTGGTCAGGAGATTTACCGACGGGCAATAGTGACGAGCCAGGGTTACAATTCCCTGGGGATGGACGCGAGTGCGTTTAGTCCCGGCATTTATCTGGTCAGAATCCAGCACGGCGAAAGCGGTGAATACTCGCAGGCGAGACTGATCCGTCAATAACCAAACTTCTAAACTACTCTTTCGTAATTGTTTTCGTTTGACATTTTATTACAGTATTTTCATGACAGTGTGATTAGAGGCCGACTCCAAAGGAGTCGGCCTTTCTTTATTCAGTCACAATAATTTTTCTGGTGGATAAGCCACCGGGTAATTGCAGACGCAACAGATAGGTACCGGCTGGATAGTCTGAAAGGTCAGCGGATATTCTTCCCGCCACAACGTCTATAGTTTGCTCGGCCAGAATATTGCCCGTCAATGAACTTACCGACAGGTCAGCCTGACCAAGTCCTACGTCCGACCAAGTGACGGTAAATACACCTTTCCCCGGGTTGGGATAAATGCGCAACTCCTCCAGTTCTCCGAGCCTTCCGTGAACGATACGGGAATAATAGGCCACCTCGGATTCGTCTTCGGCGTAAAGGCGATAATAGTAATCTCTGTTCTTCTCTACCTGATGATCTTGGTAACGGAAACGTCCATCTATGAACGCCAGGTCCCGAAAGCCTTCTTCGGTGTCATAACTTCGTTGCAGGCGAAATTTTAAATCGGGCGGTGCAGAGGCCCTATTCCAGCTAAGTTCGAAATACTCAGTAGCAGATCGCAATTGCAAGTCGAGGTCGACCAAGGGCAAGACCTGACCGGGCCAGATGATGACGCCGAGGCGCCCGTCGTCGCCGCAAACCGGTGGATTGGCCTGATTGATACAAGCCTGATTTTGCACGTGGACCAAGTCGAGGAGTTGTATGTCATCAATAAACCAACCGTCGCAGCCTCCTGGTTGAGCGTCGCAATTACTGACGTTATTCCCATTGTTACTGGCGAACCTGAACCGTAGTGTAACGTTGGTGCCGCTAAATTCGCTCAGGTCGACCACGCAGCGCTGGTAGCCGTTGCTACTTCCGCTCCAGGCTCTGCGGCGACTAAGGGTGGTGAAGGGGACTGGAATGCCGACGGGAGTGATCAACTCGTCTCTAATGACGTAACGGTAGCCGTTGGTCAGGATACGTGAATCCAGGTCAACCCACTCGGTTCCTTGCAGGATTTCCAGGACACCGCCGTCCAGGCCCAGTTCCAGGTCAAAATCATGAAAGAACGAGAGGTGATTATTCGTGCCAGCGGGCAAGTTGAGAGAGAAAAGCAAACTGCTTTCCACGGGAATGCCGAGCGCAGGGTGAAACCAGCTTTGAGTAGAGCCGCTGGCGGGGTTCGGAAAATCGCTTACGGGAATCCAGCTACCGGCCGGCACGAAGTTGCTCAGATCGTTAGTCTCCACTGGAAGATCGATTAATACTTCGGTGGATTCGGTGGATTGGTACTGGACAGTGATGTTGCGCTCCACTGCATTTCCTCCGGGGATTATCCCCAGATCGTTAAAAGTCACTACTCCATTCTGATGATCCCCGCCGGGGGCAGAAATAAATGCCAGACCTGGGTCAAGAAAATCTACCAGGGGTCCGGCTTGTAGTCCGCCGGCACTTCCGTTGGCTACGGTAAGGTTGTAGTTCATCTGATCACCTACGTTCAATTCCGGAGTGGAGGAATTGACGAGTACGCGTAATTCTGGTCGATCAAAAGCTGCATTTCCTCCGGGAGAGGCCGAGACACCTAATCCACGGCGGGCAAATACCTTCCATAGCAAGGAATGATGAATGCCCCCGTAAAGGGCGATGTCGGCGGCCAGAATGGCGTCGCGCATATCGACAAATGTGGGATTGCAGGGAGTCATTTTCAGCCCTTCGACGACAAGCTGCATAGCACGTACGTTACCGGCGTTTGCTGAAACATTGGAAAGGTCTGGCTCGAAACCAAAAAGATCCATGAAGTCCAGGTTGATATCCCAAAGGATAGTACCCCACAGAAAGCCGGTACCGTGGGGAAAGCCCAGCGCGGGCAGATCGGCATAGGTGTATTCGTTATGGATGCCCGCCAAGGGGTCCATGTTGCCGGTATAATGGCGTGGCCTCAGACCACTTTCCTGGGTAGATTGATTAAGGGCGAAATGGCCAAGCCCGCGGGTTCCTTCGCCGAGAACATTACGGTCGATCTGCCCATTGCCATTGTAGTCGACTTGAGTGAGCATGAGGCCGAAGAAATCGCTCCAACCTTCACCTCCCTGCTCGAAGTTGAAAAGACAGTCCACGTTGAATGGCCCCTGCACCAGACGGGCAGCCACTCCGTGTCCATATTCGTGGACAATGATGGAATTTTCAAAAGAGCCATCGCGGGCACTGTTGGGCTGGTTGGTGGACCAGAGATGCATACGCATACTGGGCGGCATTCCTTCCGGAGGAGTGGAAAAGCTGGCCTGGTTAACGCCTCCACCGTCCTGAGCACGGGCAAGTACGGCATCGTTGCCAGTGCCTACTCCACTATGATTAACCGTCTGGAAGTTGCCAGCGGCCTCGTCAAAACCATAGCGATAAAAAATATCGTGGGCCTGATTGACGGTTACGAAAAGATTGGTCACTGCGTCTTCGATAAATGTGGAACCGACGGCCTGGTCGATATTATTGTTGTAATTGAAATTTAGTGTATTGCCGGCCGGCCATGGTACATTTCCGCTCAGGTAGTTATTGGTACCGGGTTCTCGCAGGATCGGTATCGCGGGCGGATTGCTGACGGGAGGGGTGGCGTAGTATGCGTAAGTATTATTGCCTTTGGTGTAGACAAACTCAGAAGTAGCCGCATTCCCATCGGTATCGTGCCAGCCGAAAGGTGAGGCAATGGGATCAACTAACTGATTGGCGGTTTGCAGTTGCCGGACCGACGTCAAGGGAGATTCGCTGGGTAAAGCAAAGACATTGTATTGTCCGGAGAAGACCGTTTCTTCAGTGACTTTGGGTGCGGGCGAACGGGGAAGTGCCTCGCTAATCAATCCGTGCTCGTAAGCTGCAAAATCTGTGCCGTGGCAATACAAGGCTCTTGAATGATTATCCAGAATAGCTCCGGATTTGGCATCTATGGCCACTACGAAATGATCTCCTTGCTCACTTTGGCCGCTAACCATCCGGCATAGAATTAATCGCCCCGACTCGTCTGCGACCCATTCGATTCCTTCGCTGTAGCGGACTTTACTGCCAGGGTAAATTGATTTTACCCGCTCACGGGCTGTCGCTTCGGTGATGTCCAGACTTACAGTAGTTGCCGGAGTTTCAGAGGCTCTTACCTTATGGGTTATATGAAGTAATACTCCATCGGCTGCAAAGTGGACACTGGCATGGCCACCCCGAACCGGATAGCCTTGTTCGGTCTGGCGAAAATAGAAGTGGGTGATTCCGGTTTTACTTTCCCGATTGGTGGAAGACAAGGAGAATTCGACTAAGGGTAATTGATGATCACTGGCGTATTTCGCCAAATGTAATCGGGCGTCCGTTTCAGTCTGGGCAGCCAGGAGTGACAGGCCCGACAACAGAACCATCAGAAGGTTATATCTCATCATTTAGGCTAGCTTGAAAGCAAAAATCCCCTCAAATTAGCAATTTGAAGGGACTCTTATATTTAGTGCAAAGGGTGTTTCAGATGTCTAATGAGTAATCACCTTAGACCAGCTTTCGCGTTCGGTATCGAGTCGTAGGATGTAAGTGCCCGCCGGGAGATCTTTTTTCAACTTTACCGTAGCAGAAATAGCGCCAACCGGTATAGTCTGTACCTGACAGCGACGACCATTGGCATCGAAAAGGCTCAGTGCCCCCAAACTGCCCGTAGCGGGCTCGAAACGAACATTGATGGTATCCACGAAAGGATTGGGATAAACGCTTGCTTTCCCGGGAGCTTTGATGTCTACAACGGTTTCATCTGATTCCATTAGCAGCATAAAAATCTGATCGGTATTGATTGAGCCTGGGCTGGAGGTTGCCGTCGTTACCCAACTGAAGCCCCCTAGATTATAACTGCTTCCCGTTTGGGCCAGGATACCGGTGAGACTAATCATTGGTACGGCCGTATTTCCAGCGGCAGCACCATTGGTGGCTGCCACGATTGTATTGGTGCCATAGCTCAGGAATTGGGTGACACCGCCAGTCGGGTCTACCAGAGCTGCTCCGTTACCGCCGTCGTTTTGAACGACATCGTACCAAATGGTGCCGTGTCCATTACTCTGGTTTGGAACCACGGCATTACTGAGGTCGATGAGCTGGTCGAGCAGACCATCGGCCGTGTAGATCAGGAGTGTCCAGCCGGTGAGGTCTTCTCCGGCGGCAGCGACCACTTCGATACCGTGCCCATTTGGGTCGTTGGCCACGTGGTTGATCTCGTTGATCATGGCGGCCTGACCGAAAATGAAACCCGCGCAGAGACAGGATATTATGGTAGTAAGTAATCTGTCCATTAGGTATTTAATTGCTGGATTGATAATCGGAAAATCCGGTAGATATTCTACAGATTGTACAGTAGCACTGCTACTTTGCCAGTCAGAAAGAGCGTAAATTTTATATATGAGGAATCAGGTTGTTGTACATCAAAAACACTCGCAAATCGTCACTAGATACGAAATTTTCACTCAAAAGGTTCGATTGGGATTTCGAAATACTGACAAACTTTAGTGAAACCCTGAATGGTTTTCGCCAAAGATGGTCTTGCAGAAGCCTCCTCTAACAAACGCGACAGTTTTTTGACGTAACCGGCTCGACCCGTTTCGCGATATTTGGTGATGAAATAGTAGGCCTCCAGAGACATCGTGTTTTCGTAATTCACATTTTTACCCTTGCTGCTTTTTTTGAAACGCCGGTAATTCTTCTCTACACCCTCCGCTTCATTGAGGCTGAAGTGGGCCATGACCAAAGTGGCAAAAACCGGGTCGAGGTAGGCGTGGAATGCGATTTGTTGATAGTTCATCAACATGACTTCCAGAACGTGAATGCATTTTTTGCGGGATGCCTCATCGCCGAGCAATAACAAACCGCCGTAGATGGTCGTAAGGTTAATAAAAGGAATCACATAATTTTCTTCCAGCAGGGGGTTGGCCAGAATCTGCTCGCAGCGCCGGGTAAGTTCGGTGATTTTAGTACTGGTTTCCGCCGGAATAAAATCTTCTGCATCGTGGCGGTAGCTGTAGAAATAATTGCTGACCAGATAGCTGGTTTGCACGGCGATGGAAGAAAGTTCGGGAAGATTGACGTAACTGTTCCAGAAAAGTTCCTGGGCGGCGTCTTCACTCAGGTTCTCGGCGGCGCGCAGGACGGTTTCCTCGGAATCCTGCCGCATGGAATAGCGTAGGCGTAAGAAATCCAGTTTAGACCGCAGATTCTGAAGAAAAGGGAGGACTACGTATTCGTTGCGTTGCAGTTCTTCCCTGATCCCGTCCAATTCAGTCAGTGTGGAAGCGGAAAAGAAGCGGGCATCGCGGCCAACGTGGAGCAAATGAACTCTTTCCAGGCGGGCCAGTAACTGTACGCCGATGGATCCGCTGTCAACGTAAGGATTAAGTTGGGCTAGTCTCTCGTCCAATTCTTCTGAGGATAATTTGACACTGCTATCGAAGCCCTGGGTGTAACAGAGGACGTTCAGTTCATTGAGTTGGCGCTGGCGTTCGAGGGTGGTTCCGATCCGGTCGTAATACTGGCGGGCCTCAGTAAAGGCCTGGCGGTGCACCAGGTCCTGGGCCAGAATACCCAATACGGCACGCTCGTTGGACAGGTCGCCGATTCGGGTGGCCACTTCAAGGAGCATTTCAGCAATTTGGCGCCCACGGTCCAGTTCCCCCTCATTGATGCGTTGCTGAATACGAGAGATGTTCCAGCCCAGGTAATTCGGATAGTTACGACTCAAAAAGCCCGTGAGGCGAAAAGTGTAATGGCCCAGAGAGAACAGTTTCTGGAGATCTTTCTGACCGGCAGCCTCCTCACCGTAAACTTCAAAAAACATTCGTTCGGAAGGAAGACCTTCGAGCGTTTCCCGTTCAACGACGTCAAGCAACACCAGCGGATAGTAGGAGCGCTTACTAAGGGTACGTACGTGTTCGTAGAATAACGCGTAGTGGGTATCATCCAGTAATTTGATCACCTTCTCAATGAGTAGCATTTGCCGGTTTGGAAGATTTGTAAAAAGGTGGAAATGTAAATAGTCGGCAGGTGTGGCGCTTAAAATAGACAATGTGTTGAGATTCACCAAAGTAAAAAACCCCGGCGCAGTGGTGCGCCGGGGTTCCCGTTGAAGTAAAGCGGATCTACTGATCGCCTACTTGCCAAATAATTTTTTAAAGCCGGCTCCTGCGGCAACCAGACCTACCAAAACGAGTTTCCAGGCTTTCAGCAGGAAAACCCCGATAGTAGCCAGCAATCCGGTTTTCGCCAACACCTTACCGGCAATGAGAGCGCCGATACCGTAAGCGGCCACGTCGTCGATACTACTGTCGAAATCTGCGTAACGGTGGCCGTCCTGAAAGCTTACGCTGTTGAGGAAGCGCGGCAAGGCGGCGCTGATATTATCGAGATCCTGCATATCACCGATGGCATTCATCATCAGGTATCCGCGGCGGCCGAGGAAAAGTACGTTGTAATTAAGTGTGGTGCCTTCGGTTTCTCCGAATTCGATTTCCTTGGCCCAGTGCAGTCGTTTGTTGGCCTCATCGTAATGGGGCGGCGTAGCCCAGCCCAGCAGTCGGATGGACTCGTAGCCCGCTTCCAAGCGCATTTCGTTTTCGGCATCCGTGTCATCCTGCATTTGCTCCAGGAGATCGTCGTAGTCCATATCACGGGCGTCATCGTCCTCGATATAGCCGTCTTCGGTGAAGGAGATGGCGATGCCGTAAGCCTCGGGATCGCCGGGACCGTACTCAATTGGGAACAGCATCCCGAGGTCAGCAGTGCCGTTGCCAGGAGGGTTGCCCCAGAGATCGACCAGGACAGTACGCCCGTCTTCACCATCGATGTATTTGTAACCGGGTGGAATGACCAGTTCAGCCAGGCCGGCGCCCAGATCAATGGTCGTATCGGAGTAGAAAGTGAGGGTATTTTCGATGCTGTCTACGTAAGCAAAGTATTGCAGCATCATCAGGGAGTCGATCTCCGAAAGATCGGCTTCAGGCGCCTCCTGGGCGCCCAGGGGCAGTACAATGAATAATAAGCCGGCGATGGCCGACAGAGCGCTGATTCTCATGTTATAAGAGTTTAGATAGGAAGTGAGAAAGCCACTTCGGTGGATGACAGGTATACACAACGAAGGTAAAAGAAAGTTCCCTTAACAGTCGTGATGAACACCAATCCGGCAAACACAAGAATTTCAGCGATTGGTTTTACTGTACTAAAGCGCCTCGATCTTAGCAAGCAAAATCTCGAAATCCTGCTCTTTTCCATTTCCGATCAAGAGTTGCAAATGGGCCGCCCGACCACCCTGGAAATTGGGAGCATCCACCGGTTCACCGTGGTGAACAGCACGCATGGAAGCGTAGGGAATGGAGATCGTCTCCCATTCTTCAGAAACTTTGGTGGGAAATTCAGCCTGGTGAAAATAGTTCTGGTCTTCTTCGGCTCTGACGCGGAAGGTATAGGTTTTACCATCACCCTTCACCAGTAATTGAAAACTGTTGGTCTCCTTCAGGTCAGCCGGTTCTGGCAAGACGCGTTCGATGGAAGCAAAACCACCATTATTCTCTAGACTTACGTGGCCGTGAAATCGGCCTTTGCCATCTTTGGTGACTTCAAAGTAGCTGTGGGAACGACCTCCCATGACGACGTCATCCTGAACTTGCCAACTCTCGGGTGACGTATTTTCGTTGAAAGTAAATAGTTCTAAGGTTGGATCAGATTTGGTAGGGGTAGCCATACAGGAAATAATTAAGAGCTTGTTTGGGAATTGCTATGAACTGAAAAACAATGATTTGTGGTTCTGACTACACCATAAAATTGTGAGCTTGGCGGGTCAAGCGATCTATTTTTGGTGACGTCAGGTTCATAAAGACTTGTTTTTCAGGAAATAGAAATCCAAAAAAGCTTTAAGACCAGGGGGATGAGTATAAACTTCATATCATAGTCCTAACAAAGATTAATTTTCAGGAGTTCGGAATTAATTTCCTGAGTCTGCTTTTCACAAAATGGATATCGGATCAGCGCCTCTAAGCAAAACGCCGGTATAATTCGATACCAATGATTACACCGACCAGCAAATCGGGCAAAAAGAAGGCCAGTGTAGCCCCTAGCAATGTGACGGTAATGGCGTTACCCGCCAAAGAGAATGGCTCCGTAGATCTTGATGCTGCCAAAAAAAATATACCTAAAGCAGCCGCAATAAGTAACAACGGCAAAGTACCAGCTAATAAGATAGCTGCCCCGGCTATACACAAATAGGCTATTCGCCATGGCAAATGAAAATCTGGTGCACAATCGAAGCCTCTGGCCGGAGGACGGGTCCCCGCTATAATTCGCCGATTGTAAGTAATCAGACCGTAGACCGGCATAAGGGCGAATTTAATGATCGGCCATTTTAATACGGGAGCCAATATGGGCAACCCTTTACTCAGTACCGCGATTTGACTATCCAGTCCGTACCTGACCTCGCCACTTTCCAGATCGAGCAGAGGAATTTCGTGACGCGCCCGGTCCAGATCCAGTTTATCCAAAAATTCGGCGGGCAATTCAGAAAATGCTCTGCGGTCGCTCCATTTCAGGTGTTTAAAAGCACGTGTATACCCCTTGCACATGGGGCAGGCATCGTCGTAGATCAACATCGTATTTGGCATGGCATTCATCATTGAATACCCAAACTAAGGCCAAATTTCATTACTTTCAATATTTATTGAAAATTTATTTGCAGCCTTAATCGCCAGGTTACATCCGCGAGCAGCCCTTGTGGATTAATCCGGCAATAATAGATCCAGCCCCATTCCACTACTCCCTACTGGCTGTGGAGCCGTAGCGTTGTGGTAGACCGCGGCAACGATAAAGGCGGAGACGGCGATCATTAATCCAAACAGGAAAATATTGTAACAAACCCTCAGGAAACGATACTTCTTGGCCAACACTACGCCAAGGTAATAAAGATCGCGGGTCATGCTGCTGTAGAGAAACTCATCATCACGGATCATTTCCATCATACCATAATGGAAATCTTCGATCTTCATATTATAGAAATTACCGAAAAAAAGCAGGTTACTCCGGCGGCCGTCAATGTCTTCCCGGGTTACTTTGCCTTCGGTCACCTTTGGTCGGGTAGCCTGAATGGCGTAGAAAAGTGAGCCCAGACACACCCCGATCAGGATGATTGAGGGAATGGTCAGGTGAGGATTGCTATCCAGCTTGGGAAACAGGTTGGCCGCCAGAATGGAGAGGATGATGGCATTGACCGATAGCATAATATTCGCTTTGTTATCGGCGATACTACTCAAATTAACGTGGGTCCGGTAGGTAGCCCGGTACATGGTTTCTACCCCCCGGCTGAGTTTGAGTTGGGTCAACTCTGCCTTCTCCTTATCTTCTTTTTTTGCTTTCTTCTTGCCCTTTTTACTTTCCTTCTTTTTCTCCTTTAACTCTTTGAGATTCGTTGGCGTCTGGTCCGGGAAGAGTTGACGCTTGCGTTTAAAGAGCTGTTTGACGTGGCGGTCCTTACGGTCTCCATAAATTTCGCGGGCTGCTTCGGTCTGGTAATCATGACCGAGCATGAAGTTAAGTTCGAAATCGATCCATTCCTGGTCACTCATGATCATATCCCTGGTCAGAGCGAACTCCTGACGAACGCGCCCACAACGATCCCAGTAACTGGATTCCCCCAAGTGGCTCAAATCAGCGTCGCAAACAATGCGTTCCAACAAATTCTGGGGGTCGTGGGGCATGGAAGTCGCCATGATACAGCCCCGGACCTGTTCATAAGTCTCGGGCGTAAAGCTTTCCTCCTGTCTGTCCAGGAAGTTTTTTGCCTGGGCGGCTCCTCGCTCTTCGTGGCCTTCCCAACCGTCTTTATAGCCAACGTCGTGGAACCAGGCGCTGAGTTCCAGTACGAACTTCTCCCGCTCACTCAACTCAAAGTGCTCTACAATCTCGTGGAGTGCTTTTACCACGGCGTAAGTGTGCTGGAAATTATGAAAAACAAAACGCGGACCGATATTATCATTGATGTACTGCTCAACGAAAGACGAGGCGCGCCGAATAACTTCCTGATAGCTGCTGGTTTGTGTCTCCATACCTGGCCAATATACGCAATACACGGATTTCGTAAATTGGGCCACAATCTTTCCGCTTTGCCCGTACTTACCCTGACCACCGATTTCGGTTCCCGTGACTTTCACCTCGCCCGCCTAAAAGGGCATTTGCTCGCGGCCGTGCCGGATCTAACCTTTGTGGACGTTAGTCATGACATCCCGAACTACGATATAGTGGAAGCCGCTTTCCTCTTTCGCAAAGTCTGGCCGCACTTTCCCCCGGGGAGTATTCATCTCATCAGCGTCAATGATTTCTATCAACCCAAGGGCCGCTTACTGGCCTGTACCGTAAACGGCCACTACTTCATCGGTCCGGACAATGGCCTGTTCAGCCTGGTCTTCGATCAGGCTCCGGCTCAGTTTTATGCCATCGATCATCAAGACCAGCCTTCTTCATTATCCAAAGCATACGCTACCGCCATTGCGCATATTTCCAGTAAAAAAACGCTGGAAGGTCTGGGGTCTACTACGAACAAGATCGCCGAGCGACTGGCCTTCCAGCCGGTGATCGGCCCCGACTACATCCGTGGGTCGGTGATCTATATCGATGGTTTCAGTAACGCCATCACCAACATCAGCCGGGAATTATTCGAACGGGTCGGCCAGGGCCGGGCCTTCGAACTCCTCATCAAACGCAACGCCGCCATCGACGGTCTCTCTTTTCGTTACCATGACGTTCCCGAAGGCGAATCCCTCATTAAATTTGATTCCGACGGCTTACTCGAAATTGCCATCAACCTCGGTAAGGCAGCCACTTTATTGGGAATAGAAGTAGAGGACACGGTGCAGGTAGAGTTTGGGTAGTCCGGTTGTCTGGTAAAATGTTTTCTTTTCCTGCCAGCCCCAATCCGAAGCAAGAGCTCTACGTTCATTTCAATAATTTTCCCGCAGCACTGGAAAAATAATACATCTTTTCAACGCCACGTTGAACTTTTCATTTAGACATTTGTCTAAATATCTAAATGAACTCAATTTTTAAAGCCCTCAGCGATCCCACCCGGCGGGACATTCTTGCCTTGCTACGCGAAAAAGACCGCTCGGCGGGGGAAATCGCGGATCACTTCGCCATCTCCAAACCCAGCATCTCCCACCACCTTGACCTACTCAAGCGGGCCGACCTGGTGAGCGCGGAACGTAAGGGGAAGCAGCGGATTTACTCACTCAATACGTCCATCATCGATGAAATTCTCGCCTGGGTGGTTGATCTAAAAAGTAACGACAATGAATAATCGTCCGATTCCTACCCTATTGTGGTTCATCACCGCACTGCCTTTTGTTTATCTCACGTATCGTTATCCGGGCCTCCCGGAAATAGTCCCGATTCATTATGGCCCCGACGGAGCGGCCGACGCCTGGGCGCACAAAGCGTGGCTGTGGCTGATACCCGTAGCACTTCCCTTATTATCACTGTTGCTGCTTACCCGCTTCATCCCCTGGATCGACCGGAGTGACAACGTCGAAAAGATGGGCAGTAAATACGATCGTCTCTCCTTTGGACTTACGGCCATCACCAGCGTGGTGGCTACCTACGTCGTTTACGAAGCCGGGGAAGAGCAACTCGGCCACCTTAATTTTCTCCTGGTACTACTGGGTCTGCTGATCGCTTTTTCCGGTAATTATCTGCAAGTGATGCGGCCCAATAAATACGTCGGCATTCGTACTCCCTGGACACTCAAAAGCGACAAAATCTGGGCAAAAACCCATCGGCTGGGCGGAAAAATATGGTTTGCCGGCGGGATCGCAATGATGATTTCCGGACTGTTGCTCCCTGGTCGTTTCACCGCCATAGTCCTCGTCATGGCCTTAGTTGTTTTAATGGGTATTCCCACCTGGTATTCCTGGCGCCTGAGTCAGGATGAGGATCACGACAGCCAATATTTCGTTTAGTTAGGTTCGTCCGGGAGAAGTAACTTGCGCTTTTTATGATCAGCACTGCTACTTTGTTAGCCAAGAAAAGACACTAGACGCTAGATGTTAGACGCCAGACGAGTCCATGAGGCAAGTCTAGCATCTATTGTCATTTATCTAGTATCCTTATGGCTTCAAAGTAGCAATGTTTAATTACAACCCCGATGATTCAGCGCCTGGTCCAACTAACTTTTCGCGAAGACGCCACTGCTGCCTTTGAGCAAATACTGGAAGAGAGCCGGTCGGTAATTCGCCAGCAAGCGGGCTGCCTGCACATGGAGGCCTGGCGCGACGTGAATGAGCCCACGGTCTATTATACCTACAGTCGATGGCTGGACCAGGATTCACTGGATGCTTACCGCAACAGTGATTACTTTGGGCAGATCTGGCCACGCACCAAAGCTCTTTTCTCCGCCAAACCAAGGGTCTTCAGCGCTGAGAAACTGAGCGAACTACGCCCCGCCCCGGATAATATCCTGCGAATGGAAGTGGACGATTATCACCTGGATTTCGGCCCCATCGGCCAGGGGCATTTTGACTGGTTACTCAACCAGAAATACGCCGGCTGGGTAGTGATCGTAGACGAGATGACCAACAAATACTGTTTGCCCCGGCTACTCACTTACCTGTCACACGACAGGACTATTGTCATTGAGGTGCCCGGTGGCGAGCGACATAAACACCTGGACAGCTGTCGATTTATCTGGGAAGAAATGTTTCGCAGTGGCGTAGGCCGTCGCTGGTGTGTACTGAACCTGGGTGGCGGCGTAATCGGCGATATGGGAGGC
Source organism: Lewinellaceae bacterium SD302 (assembly GCA_002591745.1). GTDB lineage: Bacteria > Bacteroidota > Bacteroidia > Chitinophagales > Saprospiraceae > Neolewinella. Next base: position 74,919 of record PDLQ01000021.1, on the reverse strand, counting down.
TTTGCGGCAGCGACCTATAAACGGGGAATTGATTTCGTACAGTTGCCTACTACCCTGCTGAGTCAGGTAGATGCCTCCGTGGGTGGTAAGCTGGGTATTGACTTTTATGAGATCAAAAACAGTATCGGCGTATTCCGAAATCCGCAAGCCGTATGGATCGATCCGGCTTTCCTGAAAACGCTTTCGGCCAGGGAGTTGCGGTCTGGCTACGCTGAAGTGATCAAGCACTCCTTGATTGCCGATGCAGGTCAATGGCGAACTCTCCAAGAACTCAAAGACCTGAAAACTGCCGACTGGGAATCCATTATTCCCCCCTCCGTGGGTATCAAAAGGCGGATCGTGGAACAGGACCCCCACGAAAGAGGACTGCGCAAAGCCCTTAACTTCGGCCACACCATCGGTCACGCCATCGAAAGCTACTGGCTACCGACCGAAAAGCGGTTGTTACACGGTGAGGCCATCGGAGCGGGAATGATCATGGAAGCCTGGCTGAGTACTCAACTGGATGACCTCAGCCCGGAGGAACTAGGTGAAATTACCGATTACCTGCTGATCATCTACGGTCATCAATCTATTCCCGAAGCTATTTTCCCGAAGCTCATCACCCTGATGCAGCAAGACAAGAAAAACGACGACCACCGAATCAACTTCAGCCTGCTGGCCGGAATCGGAAAGGCAAAGGTGAACGCGACGGCAACGGAAGAGGAAATCTTAGCGGCGCTCCGGTTTTATAATCAACTGGTCAGTTGATCTACAGCACCACTTCCTCCCCGGGTTCAATCTCAACGTTCAGTACTTTTAGTACGAAGGAAGCCTTTGGTCCTTCGGTGAGGCTCCTTTTCATTTCTTTCTGAACCGCCGCCATGACTGTGTCGTATTCTCCACTCACCTGGGTGGTCAGTTGATTCGTAGCCACCTTCAGTCCAGGATGCTTTTTCAGGTTTTTGATAAAACTGATGATGGGCGGTTCGTAATCCTCGGTGAGGGGATAGTAGGAAATATCGACGGCGGTTTGCATTGAATGTAAATCTATGTTTTGACTGAAAGGAGAGAATGGACCTTAAAGCTAAGCCATCCCGCAAATAGAACACCCTTTCCTCTGGTCCAATGATTAAATTTTGACATTCACCACTGCCCCAGAAAAAAGGGTGTATAGAATTTGACTGTTTTGCCAGTCTATTAGCTCACGGAAATCCGTCTTGGTGCCGGTGCTTCTTCCGGCTCTGCTACCGGTACGAATACGCCCAGAATACCATTGCGGTAAGTGGCTACGATCGCATCTTCATCCACATCTTCGGGTAAGCGGAAACTGCGATTGAATACGTGATAATTGTATTCCTGATTGCTGTACTTATTATTGTCATCCTCCTGGCGGCGGTTGGAACACTCTTCTGCGCTGATGGTCAGGATGTCGCCGTCAAGGTTAATTTCGAAATCGCCCTTCTCGTATCCGGGCACGGCCAATTCGATCAGGTAACCGGATTTAGTATCCTGGGTAGTTTGACTGATGTTGGCGCTTGGTATGGTTAAATCGCTACCAGAGATCGTTTGGTCACCGAACAGGCGGCGGCGATTGTAGGAAAAAGGATCGTCGGAATAACGTTCGCGGACGGAAGAGGGGGTGATGCCGCGGAAGCTGGTCCAGGCTCTCATAATATAGTAATTTTAGATTAATAAAACAGCCAGCGGAAGGACGCATTAGTCTAACCACCAACCAGTTATATTACCTTCCCTCAACTCGAAATGTTCACAATCCGGGCTAACTGATCGTAGTGGACCGCCGGTAAGCGTAGTAGGCCGCACCGATTGTCCCCGCATTATTTCCCAGATCTGCCGGGCGTACCTCCGTCTCCAGTTCGAGGTAGGGAGCGAAGCGTACAAAGTTCTTGCTTGCTCCGCCACCGATCAAAATCAGATCGGGAGAAAACAGCATATCTACGTGTTGCAGATAGCTGTTCAGGCGCTTACCGAATTTCGGCCAGGGCCAACCGTTGGCCTTTCGCTGATAGTTAGAGACGAATTTTTCGGCGACTACCTTATGATTTTTCAGGTAAACGTGGCCGAGTTCAGTGTTGGGCACCAATTCTCCTTCAACGAAGAGGCCACTGCCTATCCCCGTACCCAGGGTAAGCATTAGGACGACCTTATCATGGTACTCCTTACCCGCGCCGAACTGCATGGCGGCGAATCCGGCCGCGTCGGCGTCGTTGAGTGCGAAGACGGGTTGCCCGGTGATTTTTCCAAAGGCATCGACAATGCTGGTTCCGACCCAGGCCTTCGAAATATTAGCGGCTGAGAGGGCTGTTCCCCGACGAACAATCGCAGGAAAGCCAACGCCAATTGGTCCTTTGTAGTTGAAGTGATCAACCAGCTGCTTGAAAGTTTTAGCCACTGCTTTTGGCGTGGCGGGTTTAGGCGTGTCGATGCGATGACGTTCGGTGATCAACTCACCCGTCTTCACGTCCACAATCCCTCCCTTGATGCCAGAGCCGCCTACGTCGACGCCCAGGATATGCTGTGCTTTGCCCATGATCTATCGAATTAAGCTGATCTTCATCCACACATCATCTTCGGGGCGATCGCCCGGGCCGGTGGCGGTCTTGGAGATCTTATCAATCACGTCCAGGCCCTCAATGATCCGGCCGAATACGGTGTAGCCCTGGTCCAGGAAAGGCGTGCCACCCATTTCCAGGTATTGCTCACGCACGGCGGAAGGATAGCGGAAATTGCTCTTGGCTTCCTGCTGGTTCAACTCCGCTTCTGAGACCGGCCGGCCGTCAACGATGTAAAACTGGCTACCGCTACTCGCTTTTTGTGGGTTGTTGGTCCGCGCCGCCGCCAAAGCGCCTTTGACGTGGGCCAGAGAATCGACGAATTCAGCCGGAATCGTATAGCCGGGGCCGCCGCTACCCAGCGCTTGTCCTTTGGGTGCCTCCTTACTCTTCGGATCTCCGCCCTGGATCATGAAGTTGTTGATGACCCGGTGAAAGAGCAAACCATCGTAATAGTTTTGCTCCACCAGTTTCACGAAGTTGTCCTGGTGTTGGGGTGTAGCGTCGGATAGCTGGGCGATCATTTCGCCTTCCGGGGTCTCGATGCGTACGAGACAGCGTTTTGGGGAGGTAACTTCCACGATGGATGAGGTAGTTTTGGATTTCCCCTTGGCATCCGTAGCGATCAGAGAGACGCTGTAGGTGCCACTTTGGTAAAACCGGTGTTTAGGATTGGCTTCGGTACTACTGCTACCGTCGCCAAAATTCCACTCGTAGGCCACGGCGTTCTGGGAGGCGTTGGTAAAATCAACGTACTCGAAAGCTTGTACCCGGGTGGGCGATTCAAAGATCGCTTTGGGGCCGCTACAGCCCGTCAAAATTACGAGCAGCAGGCAGCTGCCGAAAATGATCAGTTGTTTCATATTAAGTCTTATTCGTTTGGGAGAAAGGGCCGTTATTAATCGACAATACTCACTTTCATGGAGATGTCTTGCACGGGTCGGTCAGCCGGATCTTTTTCAGCGGTGGCAATTTTCATGACTACGTCCATCCCTTCGATCACTTCCCCGAAGACCGTGTACTCACCGTCCAGGTCAGGGCGGCCGCCTTTCTCCTTATAGAGTTGGCGCTGGGTTTCGTTGTACTTGAAGTTCTTTCTCCGTTCTATTTGGTCCAGGGCACTGTCTACCTGCTGAATTCCGGTGACGATGTAGAACTGGCTACCACTACTGGCCTTTTCAGGGTTATTGGTACGTGCCGCAGCCAGGGCACCGGCTATGTGGGGAGCACCGATCTCGTGCGGGATGGTATAACCAGGGCCACCACCACCCAGGCGCTGGCCGGGACCAGCGGTCTTGCTATCCGGGTCTCCTCCCTGAATCATAAAGTTGGAGATGATCCGGTGAAACAAGGTCCCGTCGAAGTAACCTTCGTTGGCCAGTTTGACAAAATTTTCGGTGTGGCGGGGTGTCTCCGGGTAGAGCATCACCTTGATGTTGCCCATATCCGTTTCGATCAGGGCGTAGGTATTGGGGTCGGTATCACAGGAGGTCAAAAAGAAGAGTAGCGGCAGCAGGGCCAATAGTGTCTTGCGCATGATTAGGTTACTTGTTGCGCAAATATACTATACCAGGGCTGAAGGATTGAGGGTTGAAGGATTGAAGTGTCAAGAAAGAAAATACTGCTCTCCTGAGTCCCGCCTCATCTCCCCATTAGTCTAAAGCTCCTTCCTCGCTTTCCAGTTCTTCAAAATACTGGATGATCTTTTCTTTCAGCAACTTCTCCTGATTCGCCAGATCGATCTTGGGGAGTTTGCTTTTGAGTTCGTAGTGGGGCCATCCATCGGCGTCGCGTCCGGCAAATTCGTAGTGGCCGTCATAAGCCAGCAAGCGGCAAACGGCAATGTGCATCAGATCCTGCTTTTCTTCTTTGGTGAAGTTCTCTTTCCAGCGCCCCAATTCCTGCAGGCCGATCAGAAACAGCATGGCGTTCATGTCCGGCAGGTGAGGCCGGTTGAAGCGTTCCTGTACAATATGCCTGGCCCGGTTGAAGGCAAAATCAAGCTCCCAATTTTCCATTACACTGCTACTTTGAAGCCAAAAAATACTCCGATCCAGTCAGTCTACGACCAAGCCCGGGACAGCAAGTTTGAAAAAGCGCGCTCCCGTATCTTTGCCCCTAATTATGGAATTGCAAAAAGAACTGGAGCGGGCCCAAAACGAGCGCAAAGCTAACAAACGCTTTCTGGGGAAGTTGAAAAGGCGGCCACCCAAAAACCTGGATGCTACCGTTGCCGAATTGCACGATGAAGTGTTCGAAGCAATCGACTGCCTTAGCTGCGCCAATTGTTGTCGCACCACCAGCCCCATCGTACGCGACGTGGACATTGATCGCCTGGCCAGACACCTACGCATCCGACCGGCCGAGCTCGTCGAGAAATACATGCTATTGGATACTGAGGGCGATTACGTAATGAATTCCGCACCCTGCCCTTTCCTCGGTGCAGACAATTACTGTTCCGTCTACGCAGCCCGACCCAAAGCTTGCCGCGAATACCCCCACACCGACCGTAAGAATTTTCACCAAATTCTGAGTCTGACCTTTAAAAACACCTTGATCTGCCCGGCGGCCTTAAAGGTTGTGGAAAGGCTTAGAGGCATTGGGAATTAGGCACGGGGACCTAAAACCCGCCACCATCGGGCTTTCTTTTCCGTTTCGCTTCCACCCGTCTGGCTTTTTCGGCTTCATCCATACCGCCGGGCGGCGTTCCCGGAACTGGAGCTTCCGTACGCAAACTGTCATTACCCCGACCGGAGACAATCGTATCTACCCGTACCGAATGACCGGAGTCTGACGTCCTCACCCCCACCCCTTGTTTTGAAGACTCACACCCCAGGATGCCCAGTAGTAGTATTACGCTAATGCCGTACGGTAAATGCTTCACTGATCAGGTGATTGGCCACGCCGGATTCCTGCAAAACCAGGAAATAGTTTCCAGCGGGAAGGTGATTGGATGAGAACGTCAATTCGTTGAGCCCCGACTTCACCCGATGGCTTATCAAGCGTTTTATGACCCGCCCGGAAGCGTCTACTACGTAGAAGTCGATAAGGGTTCGTTTGGACAGTGTAAAATCGACGTGAAGATCATTACCGGCTTGTACGGGATTTGGGTACAAGACAAAGTCGCCGACAAAGTCACTTTCCCGGACGGAGGTCACGCCTACCGTAATGTAAGCAGTTTCCGTTAAGCTTCCATTACCAAATTCATTGGCGGCAATCAGCGAAACATCGTAGACTCCGGGATTGGGGTATAAAATAATTGGCATTGACAGGGCGGAAGTAGCCGGCAAGCCACCGGGGAACGACCAAGTCAGGCTGGTAGGATCATTCGTACTAAGGTCTTCAAACGTTACACTGTTCCCTGCTTCAATCTCCGTCTGGTCTGCCGTAAAGCTGACTTCCGGGGCGGATCCTGCTTCGGTGACCGTGATGTAACCCTCCTTGGTAACCAGGTCATTCCCAAAATCATTCGTGGCCGTCAGGCTGACGGTGTATACTCCGGGATTGGTGTAGGTGACAATCGGATTTTGCAGAGTCGATAAATTGGGCGCACCCCCGGGAAAAGACCACACCCAACCGGTAGGCTCGTTGGCAGAAAGGTCCGTAAAATTGATAACTCCCCCCGGTTCGATGGTAGTTACATCAGCCGTGAAATCTACTTCGGGGGCACTTCCTGCTTCGGTGACCGTGATGTAACCGAATTTACTTTCCTGGTCGCTACCGAAATCATTACTGGTGGTCAGCGTCACCCCGTAGACACCGGGATCATTATAGATCACCGACGGATTCTGGGCGCTGGAAGCAGCTGGGCTGCCACCCGCAAAACTCCACGACCAGCTATCCGGCTCGTTGGCCGACAAATCCGTAAAGATGACTGTCGAGCCTGCTACTACGTTCGTAGCGTTGGCTACGAAGTCCGTTACCGGTGCGCTTCCGGCTTCGGTAATTGTGATGTAGCTAACTTTTATCTCCGTATCACTACCAAATTCGTTACTGGCCGTCAGTAATACGCCATATACTCCTGGTTCATCGTAAACGACAGAAGGATTCTGCAGGCTGGAAATCGTGGGGTTACCCTCCGGAAAATTCCAGGACCAGGTATCCGGTTCATTGGTTGACAGATCCGTGAAGTTGATCGGCGTACCGGCCACTACGGTGGTCGCATCGGCTACGAAGTTTGTCACTGGCGCGCTGCCCTCCTCGGTCACCGTGATGTAGCCGAATTTGCTTTCCTGGTCACTACCAAAATCATTACTGGTGGTCAGCGTCACCCCGTAAACACCGGGGTCGTTGTAGGTTACCGACGGGTTCTGTGCGTTGGAAAAGGAGGGACTGCCACCCGCAAAATTCCATAACCAGCTGTCCGGCTCGTTGGCCGATAAATCGGTGAAACTGACTACCGTGCCTTCCACTACGGTGGTGGCATTGGCTACAAAGTCAGTTACCGGCGCACTACCTTCCTCAATAACCGTGATGTAGCCAAATTTTACTTCTGAGTCGCTGCCACCTGCGTTCGCAGTAGTAAGGCTTACGTTGTAGGTACCCGGCGTGCTGTAAATCACCGTAGGATTTTCCAGACTGGAAGTACTCGGGCTTGCCCCGTTAAAAACCCAACTCCACTCATTCGGACTATTGGTAGAAAGATCCGTAAAACTCACGCCCTCCCCTGCGGTGATCAGTGTTTGGTTGGCCACAAAGTTCGTTACCGGAGGCTGTACGGTAATTTCTCCACCGATCTTTGCTATCCAGGTGACAAGCCTTTTGTTAAAATTGGCGTAATTACCAGCAATGTAAATTTCGGGTTCTGCCAGTTCCCTGCGGGTAATTCCCGTGTAGTCACCCCAACGTTCTGTATTACTTGAACTGAAGTCCACAAAATTTTCGCCGGCCCTTACCAGTTGGGACCCCGACCAATCAAGATTATCGTCTACCGCAACGACCCGGTACTCCGGGAAAATAGTTTCTCCCGTTCGCCCGAAACCAATGATACTATGTCCATTGTTTTGGTCGGTTCCCCGCGGTAAAATACTGGGAAAAGCATACTCAAATCCTTCCAAGCCGAAGCGCGCGCCGATTCCCGAGTTGTCCGTTACGTCGACGATCCCGTAATAGATACGCGTCCAATCGTCATTCTCACCCGACGAATTTAATACGAAGTGAATTTTGTTTCCACCAAAATACCCGTTGAGTAGCCTGGTTGAGTTAGTTCTGATCGTCTGGGTCGTTCCGTTCATCAATCCATCTACCGTAGCGTAATAATCCGGTATATCGACATCATAAACTTCCAGTCCCGGATTGTTAAAGACATCATCAGTTGTATAATATATTTTGACTGAATTTCCTCCACTGGAATTGGTGCTCGCCAGATAAATACCTGGTCCTAAAGTGCTGTTATAACTGGCACTAATGGGTACGACATTAAAATCCAGGAATCCATTGTCATCCATGACCATCGGATAATACAGCCAGTCGATGGACTCCCCGTTGTGCCCGGCAGATTTATCCATTTGAAAAATCATGGTTTGCTGCCAGTTATCATTGGAATTAAACAAGTTCCCCGAAACGTAAAAGTCGTTGGTAGAAACACCAATGCTCGGGTAGTCGAACCAGTTATTCGAGCCATCCGGCGCTCCGCTAAAAGTGTAGAACCACCACGTATCCATTGGGTCACTGGTCGTGGAAAACCCGACTGCTACTGTATTTACGGGGCTATTGCCATTGAGCACCACCATGATGAATTTATTCGAGCTGGCGTCAAATAGCACCTTGGGATCGAAGTAGCCCCCCGGCAATTCCAGGAAGGCCAGATAGTCCGCAAAATCCGACTCAAGATTGAGGCTTCCGTCGGAGTCCATAAACCTGATCGAAGAATTCGTGACGGACACCAGGTCACCATTATTGGATACTGCAATATTATTATCGGGCGGTGCCCAGAAATTGTAGCTGTTGCCCACGAAATCATCAACGATTTCAAAATCAGGCGGTACGGATTCACCAACTTGTTGGTCCCTTACCTCTCCCCTTTCGGGCAAAGAGGTATGACTTTCGAAAGCAAAATTTCGCTTCTCTTCGGGAGAATTCAGCGACTCGGTTTCGGACACCGGCTTCGAATGAATGACTTCCTGTCTTTGACTGAGCCGCACCTCCCAGCGCTCTCCGGCTTCGAGAAACGTTCGCGGGTTAATCGCACGGCCCGCCTCACTCTGCATGGCGTGGCCCGTTGCAGCCTTTTTCGCAGCTGATACGGGAACGGGCATCCGAATTTCCTGCGTTTGGGCTCGGACCCCGGTTATAGATATGGTGAATAGCGTACACGCTATAATGCTCCTGATGAGGAGCAGGGTTTTAGATGACATGGTGTGTGGGTATAGGTTTAAATCACAGCTAAAATAATCAAATTACCCGGATAAGAAAACAAGCGATCAGTCCTTATTCCTTATATCCTCTCCTTATTCAATCCCCTGTTCCAGGCGCTTCAACAGTTCCGAATACACAAAATGCTTCCCCGCCTCCGGGTTACCGTCCATTCCCATCCGCACGATCACCATCTTCCAGGCCGGTACGACCAGGCAAACGTTGTGGTTCAGCCCACTGGTAAAAGCCGCAGCTACCGGCGCGTCAGTGCCCTCATTGATCACCCACCAATTGTAGCCATAAATGCCGCGCCCGCCGGTGCTTTTTCGGTCGGTGTCACCGATCACCATACTACCCGGCACCTGGTTGGATATTGCAGCGGCCACGAAGGTAGCATCCAGTAATTGTTGTCCTTCCCAGTTACCCTGGTTAAGCATCAGCAGCCCGAAGCGTGAATGTTCGGAAGCAGACATCCTCAGTCCGGTGCCCCCGAAATTAATCTTGGTGCTATCGTTAATCATCCCTTCTCCCCACCATGCACGGGGCTCTATTCCGATGGGATCAAATAATCTTGGCCTCAGGTAATCGTTCAGGGACTCACCGGCAGCCCGGGTCAACACCCGGCCGAACATGATCATCGCCTCATCCCAGTAGGTATAGGCTGTGCCCGGTTCAAAAAGTGGATTCGCCGGCACGTAGGGAGTATGGCTCCAGTCTTCGCTCGGCTCATTCCAGCGGCTTTGCCCTTCGGCGTTGTACCCGTTGGTCATGGTCAGAAAGTGACGGATGGTCACCTTCGGATACTTTTCTGTCAGTAGCTCCTCGTAATCCGCCGCGTAGTCATCCAGTTGCAGTTTTCCTTCGGCGGCCAGCATCCCCGCTGCGGCACTTGTGAAAGACTTGGTACAGGACCAGATATCGTGCACCTTGTCAATACTGTCCCCGGCAAAAATCAGGTAGCCGTTGCGAATCACCATTGTTTCTTCCAGGCCGTCCTCCTTGCAATGGCCAGCCAGAAACCGCATAGCTTCCTGTAAAATTGAATCATTGACACCCAATTCGGCGGGTTGTTTTAATTGCCACTCGGCTTGCGGAAATACTGGCGACGGCAACGGTTTTGCGGAAAATGTTTCCGGACGGGACCGGTCACATCCCACTATACTCAGACAGAGAAGCAAGATTAGTGGCAAGTAATTTTTCATGGCTATCAACTTTGAGGACGGAAAGGACGATCACCGAAGATAAAGTAGCAATGTTTTACTAAAGCCGGGAACGACTATCTTTCGGTCGAGCCTTCAGAATGTGTTAGGATTTCTGGTTCCTGGCCGATCTTGAGGATTTCACGAACACGGTCAGGATAGAAAAGGACCCAAATAGGGTCGGAATTAGACCTTCTAATATGCTCTTAACCACCAACTTCATCTGATCATGCCAATCAAGCAATCTATCTGTTTTCTCTTCCTGTTCGCGGTCTGTGGCTGCGCGTCCTCTCCCAATCCAAACGGCTACCCTACCCATCCTCAGTGGTCTGAAGTAGAGATAGACCTTACCGGCCCCGAAGTAACGGAAACCGACTCCATCAATCCCTTCACCGATTTTCGGGTCGATTTCACTTTCACCCAGGGCGAGCGCAGCATCACTATTCCGGGCTTTTTTGCTGCCGACGGCCAAGCGGCTGAAACCAGTGCGGGAGCCGGAAATGTTTGGCGGGTCCGCTTCCGGCCGCCCACCCAGGGTATTTGGACTTACTCCGGAGAATTGCGTAGCGGATCGGGAGTTGTTTACGCCCCCACAACGGGAAAAGTAGTGGCAGGTATCAATAGTGGCATTTTCGTCACCAAGCCCCTGGACGGTGAAAAAGGACGTTTACTGGTGGGTCGCCACCCTCGTTATCTGCAATGGGCCCAGGACTCTACTTACTTCCTCAAGGCCGGTGCAGACAGTCCGGAAAACTTTCTGGCCTACGCGGGTTTTGACGGCACCTACCGTTACGAAGCCGCCGCCAGAGACGGTGAATCCAAAACCAGTCAGGATTTCCTCCACCGCTACGAGGTTCACGAAAAAGACTGGAAGCCCGGCGACGCCGACTGGCAGAACGGCAAGGGCAAAGGAATGATCGGCGCCCTGAATTACATCGCCGAGCGGGGGATCAACTCCTTTTACTTTCTGGCCATGAACATCAACGGAGACGGCAAGGACGTCTGGCCCTACCTGAACCACGAAGACCGACTACGCTTCGACGTCAGCAAACTGGCCCAGTGGGAAAAAGTCTTCGATCACGCCGACGACCAGCTGGGGATGATGCTTCATTTCGTGCTGGGAGAAACTGAAAATGAAACACTCCTCGACGGCGGTGATCTCGGGCCGGAACGCAAGCTCTATCTCCGCGAGCTGATTGCCCGATTTGGCCACCACCGGGCCGTCAACTGGAACCTGGGCGAGGAGAACGGGCCTAACGAGTGGTCGGAGAATCCACTCACCACCGAACAACAAAAAAACATCGCCGCCTGGCTGGAAGACAACGATCCTTACCGCAACTACGTCAGCGTACACACTCATCCCAACCGTAAACAAAGGCGGGAAGTATTCGGCAAACTGGTCGGGGCCCGTGGCCTGGATGGGCTCTCCGTACAAATCGACCAACCCGTTCACGGCCACGAAGAGACCCGCTATTGGCGGGATACTACCGACCAGGTGGGTAGCTCCTGGATGGTCACCATCGATGAGATCGGTCCCTGGTGGCGCGGGCTCGACCCCGATGACCGCGCGGACATGAACAATCAGGACAGCGTACGCGCCCACGTACTCTGGGCCAACCTTATGGCCGGAGGCGCGGGAGCAGAATGGTACTTCGGGGCTTTCCAGGAACAGAATGACCTGACTACCGAAGACTGGACCAAATACGACCAGGCCTGGCGCTGGAGTGGACACGCCATTCAATTTTTTCAGGACCATTTGCCCTTTTACGAAATGGAGCCAATGGACGGTATTGTCAACCCAGGTACCTACTGCCTGGGTAAAGAAGGAGAAATCTACGCTGTCTATGTTCCCTTTAATCAACAGCTTCGCATCGACTTGCGTGACCAGGAGGCAACTTTCGACTTCTCCTGGTTCGACGCTAAAAACGGAGGCGCGATGATCTCATCGGGGCTGGAGGCCAGGGGTGGTAATCAGACTGTTTTCGACCTGCCCGAAAAGGGAGTGGATTGGGTAGCTGTTTTTCAGCGACGGTGATTGAATAACAGTCGTCAGGCCACCTCCTCCTACCTCGTCGAGTGGGCAGACGACATTGCTACTTTGAAGCCAAAAAAATACGCGAACACCCCTGAAGGCATTCGCGTATTTTGGATTCAATCTTCAAGAAGTCACCAAGCTACTTCCTTCTGTATTGTCGAGTATGCAGACGACTTCAAGTCTAACGTACCACGAAGGGCTCGCTGTGCAGATCACCATTGCCTTGAACGACAAAATAGTAGCTGCCGCTCGGGAGGTAACGCGTGGAGAAGGAAAGCTCGTTAACGCCGGCCTTGATACTGTGCCGCGCCAACTGGCGAACGACCTGGCCCGCAGCGTTGACCACGTAGAATTCCAACTCGGTACGCTCTTCCAAGGTAAAGGTAGCACGTAACTCACCACCGGCAGTCACCGGGTTAGGGGAAAGGCTGAAGGAACCCAGTACGTCGCTTTCAATAACGGAGGTAACGCCTACGGAGATGTAAGCTTCCTGACTGAACGTATTCTCTCCAAATTCATTGGAAGCCGTCAAACTGACGTCGTAAATGCCCTGGTCGTTATAGAGAACCGTAGGGTTTTGATCGTCGGAAGTCAGGGGTAAGCCACCGTCAAACGTCCAGGCCCAAGCCTCGGGCTCGTTGGTGCTTTGATCGGTAAAGTTAACGTTCTGCCCTTCTTCGATCTCCAAAGCATCGGCGGTAAAAGCGGCTTCGGGGGCGCTGCCTTCTCCCAGCACCTCGATATAATTGAGGCGCACTTCGGAATCCTGACCGAAGAAATTGGCCACTTGCAGGATTACCCGGTAGGTTCCAGCCTCGTTATAAGTAACCGTAGGGCTGGGTTCAGCGGACTCATCCGGGGAGCCACCCTGGAAGTCCCAATCCCAGGTATCAGGATCGCCCAGAGAAGCATCGGTATAGTCAATACTTTCCCCCACCATAATGGTCGTAGCACTGGCTTCGAAATCGGCTGTGGGGGCAATACCCGGAGCGATTACGGTGATGTAGCCCGTTTTGGTTTCCGTCCCCTGTCCCAACTCATTGGTTGCCGTCAGGCTGACTTCGTAAACCCCTTCGGTATTGTAGGTCACTTCCGGATACTGCTGCGTAGACGTAGACGGTACGCCGCCGGGAAAACTCCAGGACCAGCTATCGGGCAGGTTAAGGGTCTGGTCGAAGAATCTTACTTCGTCTCCCTCGAATACCTGGGTGAACTCAGCCATAAAATCAACCTCGGGAGCGGCTGGCTCTGCGATGCCTACGCGGCCAATCCAGGTATCCATTACCTGAGAGGGGCTACCATAGTTTCCGGCCAGGTAGATCGTAGGCTCCGGAGCCGAAAATTGACGGGTAATCCCCGTATAATCCCCCCATCTTTCGACGTTATCGTTCAGGAAGGCCACTGAATTATCTCCTTCTTTAATCAGTTGGGAAACGTTCCAGACGTTGTTCTGATCTACGCTCAAGACCCGGTATTCGGGGTAGATCGATTCTCCACTACGGCAGAAGCCGATGACGTTTTCGGCGAAAGACGGATTGTCACCGATGGGCTGAATCGTCGGATAGGCGTAATCGAAGCCATCCAGTCCGTAAGTTCCAGCCGTACCGGTCTGGTTACCAGTGTTGATTTTTCCGTAGTATATTCTCGTCCAGGGAGTGCTGTTTCCTGAGGAATTCATCACGAAGTGGAGAATGTCATTCGCCCAGTAGCCGGAAAGCAGCCGGGTATCGTTGGTCCGTAAGACCTTATTGCTGTTTAACATCAGAGCATTGGAGGTGGGGAAGTAACCGGGCAGGCTCACGTCATACACCATTAATTCGGGGTTACCCCCTACGCTGTCTGTCGTAAAGTACACCTGGGCATCGTTACCACCGAAGGAATTGGTACTGGCCATAAAGACGCCCGGCGTGGTGGCTCCATCGTAGCCGTAGCTAACCGGTACGACATTGAAATCCTCGAAGCCGTCGGCGTCGGTCACTTCGGAGTAAAAGACAAAGTCGATCTCCTCTCCGGCGTGGCCCTGTTCCTTACGCATTTGGTAGATGCTCACTTGCTGGAAGCCACTCTGGTTGCTGAACAGATTGCCGGAAAGGTAAAAGTCCTGTTCGGAGATAGCCATATTCGGGTAATCGAACCAGGCGTTAGCCCCATCGGGCGCGCCATCAAAGGCATAGAAGAACCAGGGGTCCATCGGGTCATTCGTAGTAGAAAACCCTATGGCCAGGTTGTTGGGTGGAGAAGAGCCGCTGATCACCACCATTATGTATTTCTTCGTAACCGGGTCAAAGATGACCTTGGGGTCGAAGTAGAAGCCGTTGAGCCCCAGGAAACTCAAGTAATCCCCAAAACTTGTCTGGAGGTTCACCGTTCCGTCCGAGTCCATAAAGCGTAGCGTAGAATTAGTCACGGAAACCAGCTTACCGATGTCGGAAACTGCAATACTGTTGTCCGGTGGCGTCGAGCCGCTGTGGGTATTGCCGACGAAATTGTCCTGAACCTGCAATTGAACAATCTGGCTTTCTTCGGCCAATTCCACCTCCGGGCCATCTACGGGGGTAAATTGTCTTTTTTGCTCCAACAGTTCCGGAGTGGTGGCACTCTGGTTCGTCTGTCCCGCGTTTTCTACGCTCAGCAACTGGGTAAGACGAATATTCCAGCGCTCTCCGGACTGGAGAAATTCTTTAGGGTCGATCATTTTTCCGGCTCCGCTGCGTCCCTCCCGGGTTTCGGCGGCGACAACGGCGTTTTCCGCGCTGGTCGGAATTTTTATGGATTTCCCCTGTGCCGTCAAAGACACGCTAAGGGATAGGACAAGCGCTATGGCAAGGGCTAGCCTGGTAAACATCGGCTTCAGCATGGGTTTTGTGTTTTAGTGGACATCAAAAGTAAGCAGTAATGTTTGATACGAAATGTATTTATTAGTCAATTGTTGGTGTACGTCGCTATTGGTCTAAACTGGCTGACTGATTCAGGCTTTAGCTACTGCCCTGAATAGTACTAATATCTCTATTTTGGCTAGCAAAGTAGCAAGGTTTATTGGGCGATACCGTACTTTACTTGCTCGACTTTAAAACCGGACGACATGCTGAAGCAACTACTATTCTTACCTAGTTTTATTTTCTTTCTCTTTCAACTCCAGGCCCAAGCGGGAGACTACTGGAGCAACATCAACGAAGCAGACATTAGCCCTGCGGGAGAGCGGCTTATCTTGCCCACCAAATCATCCGCGTTTTCACTCGACACCGATCGACTGCAAGACATTCTGGCCTCAGCTCCGCTGGAAAGCAGCTACCCTTCGATTGACGAAAGAGCCATTCTCTCCGTCCCTTTGCCAAACGGCCAAACGACTGAATTCCGCATCGTCCGCTACGAATTAATGGAAGCCGGTATCCAGGCCAAACACCCCACCTTACGTGCCTACTACGGCCGTGGAGTCGACGATCCGGGTCAACGCATTCGACTGGACTGGACCCTGGCGGGTTTCCGCGCCGTCCTCACTCTTCCCGAAGGCACCGCCTTCATCGACCCCTACGCCAAGGGTGATACCGAACACTACCTGAGTTATTACAAAAGTGACTACCCCGCCCCCGCAGATACTTACGAATGTGGTGTCAAGGCCGGAGGGGATCAAAAACTGAATATCGGTCTAAATGGCCTGGCAAAGGCCGGCGACTGCCAGTTTCGTAGCTACCGTATCGCTATCGCCTGCGCCGCCGAGTACAGCAACTATCACGGGGCCACCAGTGCGGCTCAGTCCGGCCTGGTACTGTCCGAGGTCATGACTTCGGTCAACCGGCTCAATGATGTTTATGAAATTGACTTTACCATTCGACTGATCCTGGTCGACGAGGCCGACGAGGTCTTCTACTACAACCCGGCCACCGATCCCTATACCAATGGCAACCCGGGAGAAATGATCGACGAAGTCGGCCCGGACCTCAACGCTAACATCGGTTCGGCCAACTATGACATCGGACACGTTTATGGCACTAATAGTGGCGGCCTGGCCGGCCTGAGGGTCGTTTGCGGCGGTGGAAAGGCCAGCGGTGTCACGGGCAGTGGCAACCCCACCAACGATCCTTTCTGGATTGACTACGTGGCTCACGAGGTGGGTCACCAATTTGGCGGCAACCATACTCAGAACAATAGCTGTAATCGTTCATCGGCTTCCTTCGAGCCGGGTAGTGCCTCTACCATCATGGGATACGCCGGTATTTGCAACCCGAATGTTCAGAGTAACAGCGATGCTTATTTTCACGCCATCAGCCAGGCCGAGGTCAGTAATTTTGTAGTCAATGGCAACGGCGGTGGTTGCGCGACCATTATCGCCAACCCCAACAACGCACCGGCCGTAGACGCCGGGGTCGATTACTTCATTCCGATCTCCACACCCTACGTACTTACCGCCACGGGAACCGACCAGGATGGAGACGACGTACTCACTTATTGCTGGGAACAGTACAACAATGAAGTGGCCGAAATCATGCCGCCCGACCCGACGAACCTCCAGGGTCCGATGTTCCGCTCCCTCCTGCCCAATACCAGTAATCAACGTTTCTTTCCCAATCTGGCCACCGTTGTGGCCAATGGTATCGACCCTTGGGAAAGATTATCCTCCGTTTCCAGAGAACTGGACTTCCGGGTGACCGTACGTGACAACAGTCTTAATACCGCCAGTTGTACGGATGAGGACGACATGCTGATCACCGTAACTTCCGCAGCCGGTCCGTTCTTAGTAAACGCCCCCAACGAGCCAGACCAAATTTGGTACGAAGGCGAAACGAAAACCATCATTTGGGATGTTGCGAACACGGATCAGGAACCAGTCAACTGCGCCAACGTAGACGTACTGCTTTCTTATGATGGTGGTTTCACCTATCCGGTTACCCTGGCAACAAACGTGGCCAACAACGGTGCAATCCCCATCACCGTACCCACTTTACAGGCCGGCGCGATCACCACCGCTCGCGTAATGGTCCGTTGCGCAAATAATGTCTTCTACGACATCTCGAACAATGACTTTTCTATTCTGCCGGTGGAAGACAACTATAGCTTTGAGGTCGTACCGGTCAGCATTGATGTTTGTCAGGGCGATACAGCGGTCTTCACCATCAATACCAACGCAATCGGTAACTTCGACGGCCTCGTGGCGCTCAACTGGACAGCCTACGAAAACGGGAACCCCAACACCATCTACTTCGACGAAAACAATCCCCCGGCCGGCACCAGTTCGACGATAACCGTAACCACTGCGGATACGACCTCACCCGGCGACTATCCCATAATTGTGTACGCGTCCAATTATTTCAATAGTGACTTCCTCCAGTTACCCATTCTGGTAACCGTATTTCCCAGTAATGAGACCGTTGGCTTGGTCTCGCCGACCGATGGTGCCTTAGACGTATCTACTTCACCGGTACTAAACTGGTCGATGATCTCTGGCGTAACGCATTATCAATTACAGTTAGCCACCGATGCTGCTTTTAATCAGATCGTGATCGATACGAATCTTATCGTCACGAATTTCCAACCAGCCGTCAGTTTAGATTTGGCGACAAGCTATTATTGGCGTGTCCGGGCGCTACTGCCCTGCGATGGACCTTTCGCCACAGCTCGTAGTTTCACTACCGGTACCTGCCTGGGGCTGACCAATAATACACCGCTCGACATATCACCCAACGGCCAGGGCATTGTGTATAATTCGATCGTTTCTACCACGCGCTCGGAGGTAGTGGAAAGCGTCGTGGTCAGCAATATGAGCGGTACCCATACGTGGATGGAGGATCTGGATGTCCACCTTATATCTCCTCTTGGCACCCGAGTCGAGTTGTTTTCCGACCGTTGCGGCAACTCGGATAATTTCAATATTGGTTTTGACGACAATGCTCCGGAAAGCGTGTTGGACGCTCCTTGCGTTCCTCTTGGCCAGGGCTTCACCTACCAACCCATTGATGACCTGGCGGACTTCATCGGGGAAACCGTCACCGGTGACTGGACACTGGAGATCGTAGACGATGCCAACCAGGATGGTGGTCAGCTACAAAGCTGGTCCGTAGAAATCTGCCTGACCTTCGACCCGTTGCCAGTGGAATGGCTGGGCTTCTCAGCTACGGCCCGGACAAAAGATATCCGCCTGGACTGGAGTACCGCCAGTGAAAAAGACAATGACGCATTTGAGATCGAGCGCATGGCTGCCGGTGAAAGCGAGTTCAGCAAGATCGGACAACAAGCTTCCACTCGCGGAGCCGAGTTTGGTAGCAATTACCAGTTTATTGACGAAGACGTACGTCCGGGTCTTGAATACTTCTACCGCATCCGTCAGGTGGATACGGACGGTAGCAGCAGTCTGTCTCCGGTTCAATCCGCCAAGATCAGGCGCAATGGCAATGGTTACACTCTCTATCCCAATCCAGTAACGGAGCGGTTGAGCATCCTGGCTTCCGAGGCTTCGGAAACGGTGATCGGCTACCAGCTATATGATGCAACCGGTCGTTTGGTCGCTCAACAAAAAACCAGCTTTGATTTGGCGAATGGCATTGATTGCAGCAGCTTGGTCAGTGGAGTTTATTCCGTAAGGTTACTGAGCGTGAACGGAACTTTGGAGAGCCGGCGCTTCGTGGTGAAGCGGTAGGTTATGGCTGGCAAAGTAGCAGTGTGGTCTGATTGAACATTGCTACTTTGTTAGTCAAAAAAACATTCTCCGGGACTAGTTCGTCGCGTCTCCCTGACCATTCTGCTCAATTTTAAATAGAGAACGCGTGAATGAAAATCATTCACGCGTTCTCCTTATTTATGGGCTAAATATTCATCAATGCAGGGTCACCCGCCGTACCGCACGCCCCTCGGCGCTGCGCCAATCCAGCACCAGTGTGCCTGCGGGGAGGCCGCTGACGTTGAGTTCGGTACTGCCCTGGAAGGGAGCAAGGCGAATTTCCCGCAACAACCGACCGTTGATATCCAGTACGTGGAGAATACTGGCTTTGGCACTATTACCTTTCAGGTGTAAAGTTCCGGCGGTAGGGTTGGGAAATAACTCCATATCACGGGGTGTTGTATTCGGGTTGTTTAAACTGGAGGGTGATTCCTCACCGTTCCAGACCACGAACTGGCCGGCCATTCCCTTATCGAAATGCTGCAGATTACCACTCTGAAACAAGTAGCTACTATCTTTAGAAACCTGGGTGCCGAAGTCGTTGAAGCGGGTGATGTAGCTGAGCGTCCAGCCCGGCCGGATGAATACGGAAGTTTGGGGACCGTCAGTAATTTCCGGATAATCGAATAAATCCAATGGAGTTCCATTTTCCATGATCTCGGTCACCCAGAATTTGAAGCCGTGGAGGTGCCAGGGGTGGGCGATGTCCGTGGTGTTGTCGATGGTCCAGACTTCAACGCTGTCCTGCATTACGATATCGATCACATCGTTGGTGTCAAGCTGCACGCTGTCTACATTGTAGATGTTTCCGGCGGGTAATGGGTCTTGGCGCAATACTTTCATCCGGGTATTGGAGACCTCGGTCTGCGAAGGCCGGTCGGGATCGAAGTAGATGTTGAGCGGGAAACCAATGATGGGACTAATAGTGGTCGACGGGCCGACCTCGATCTTCATCAGGGCACGATCGGTTGCGTAGCCACTAGTGGTCGTGGAATTACCGATCACTCCGTCTGGCATAGCGGAAACCCGGTTGAATAAGTAAAACGTTTGTCCTTCCAAGCCCCGTAGATCGATTAATACCTCGAAAGTTTCTCCTGCACCTACCAAGACCTCACTTTTGGTGCGCGATTGAGTGGTATAGCCACCATCGACGGCGATCAATTGCAGATCTTGTGTATTCTGGCCAGCCAGATCGGAAGTAACGCCAAGGTTGAAAGCGAATTTAGCGTCGGCGTTCAGGAAACGTAAGCGGATCATATCCGCCCCTACGTTCAGCACCGGATCTACACTACCGTTTACGAGATAAGTGTAATCAGCATTATAGCCTTGGTCAGCCTGAATCTCGATGACACCGGCCTCATTACGGCGAAATTTCTTGGTTTGCACGATTACCGGAATATCATCTACTCCGTAGTTCGTCGGGAATACATCGTGCCAGAAAGAAAGAGTAGCGTCAACGTTCTGGTCTTCCACGATGATCATACCACCAAAGCCGCGCTGTACTTGTTCGGCGGTCTCACCGGGAACCAACGGATGGTACCATAAAGTAGTTGGTTTATTTTCTATTTTGAATGAATATTCCGTCAATCCATCCGGGGCAATAGTATTTTGAACACCGCCTATTTGATGAGCAACTGCGTTAACACCCTGGAAATATATTCCACTGGGTTCGTCTAACCGGTTCAGCACATCAAGCGTCAAGTTATCCTGGTACTGCCAAACCAGGGTTGGCCCGAGGATTGTGGTCGTTCCCGGACTGTTGAAATCTTCGTAAGCGTACGTACTAACACCTACATTCAGGGAATCGCTGCCCATGGGGCTAAAATTATGCGTCGTGGAAATTTTATCCAGAGAAATGTAACCAAATCCCGTGACTGCCTGAGGAGGTGTGTAGAAAGGGTTGACAAACTCCTGGGCAGCCAGAGATACTGTAAGGAGCAGTAGCCCAGCGGTCAAAAGACGCCGGAGGAAAGTTGTGGAAAACATAGCCATCATCGTGATTTAAAGAACAAATAATAAGTCCGCAGTCGGTAGGAATCTACGCGACCGGAACAGAGCAAATCATAATTGATGGAGGATATAAAAGCGGCAATCACAGTATCTGAACAGCTGTGGCCGTGGGCATAAAGTTAGTGAAATTTTAATTTTAGAGTCTCCCCTGCGGCCTTAGCTCCGCTGATTGTTCAGCACCCTCATATTTTGAGTCACCCTCAGGCAATGGACTCATTTTATGAATTATCCTCATCTTACCCACAAAGCCGGAACTATGAAAAGCCTCCTCACCTTACTCCCGATAGTCTTATTGATTACGAATAGTCTGAGCGCTCAGATAGAAACCGTAGCCACCGGCGTTAATTTCATTCAGGATGTTGATCTGGACCAGGACGGCATCCTCTACGCCGCAGACGTAGATACCGTGATTCATTTCGTAGATCTGGATCAATCTATTCCCGCAAATTTGAGTACTTACCTGATCACGGAGAACCCCAGAGGCCTTGCCGTGATTGACGATTACCTCTACTTTACCACTGATGGGGATATCTCGATAGTGAGAGTCCCCCTGAATGACCCAGCCGCCGAACCAGAAACCGTAATCGATGAGCTGCCGCCAGGTACGCCTTTGGAATTTCTGGCAGTTAATGATCGGGCCTACGTCGCATTCGTCAATACACTGGACAATGGCGGCATCTACCGTTTCGAGTTGGGCCAGCCCTTTCCACAGCAATTGGATACCGTGATCACGGGCTTCCCGGTTTCCGGTATGGCCTTTTATGAGGGCGAGCTATACTTCACTTACTTCAACAGCCTGCCAATTCGTAAAATTGACCCCAATCAAAGTAACCCGACTCCCGAAACCGTGGTCCCGGAACTGGTGGGGCCAAACGGTCTTACGGTTGTCGGCGATTACCTTTACATCTCTACCGAAAGTACGATCTCCCGTTTTGACCTGTCCGCTCCCCTACCCGCTCTGCAAGCCATAGCTACCGACTTAAGCCTGCCCTCCCGGATGGCCTTTGACGGAACGAATTACCTCTATTTTGGGGAAGGAAACCGGCTGGCCCGCCTGCCTATTCCTTTGGAAGTGAACGTTACGGAACTCGGCGAATCAGACGCCAGTATTTACCCCAACCCGACGGGAGGAATGGTTTACCTGAAGAACATCAGCCTGCGCCGGGCAATTATTTCTGATTCTTTCGGCCGGCGGGTGCTGGTGGTTAGTGCTCACCGCGGGCAATTAGACTTATCCGGTTTAATTCCCGGAGTTTACGGTTTTCTGCTGGAAACGACCGATGGCCGATGGGTAAGTGGGCAGCTGAGTAAATTTTAGAGCTTGCTTGGAACTCCGTCATCACCCAAAACCGGCTCTTTATGGCTGATCAAAACAGATATAATTTTTCAGAAAATCGATCACTTTTTCAGCCGGCATTTCGCAGGGTTTCAGCTTTGGTCCGTTTCTGGTTCGATACAGGTTTAAGCTGATAAAATCGCTGCCATCCAGTGCTTCCGCGTAAAATTTCGTGCTGCGGCCTCCGGTAAAGGTTGTTTTGGTTGCGCCCCATTTCTTGTTACCGTAGAGCACTACTGAATAACCGTCGGTCAGTTCGTCGAGACGTAGCAGGTATTGTGGTTTTGGTCCGCTAGCCATTGGCCCTGAGTTTTAGTTGACCCTGCTACTTCAGCTCGCTGATCGTCCTTCGTCCTCCTTTATGTTTGCAGGAAAAAGAGCGCTGCGCTGTTAGACTACTTGGGTAAGGTAGCAGCATGCTAGCCCATTTTGTGAGCTGTAATCTTTTGACTTCAAAGTAGCCATGCTGATTGAAGCCCGAAATTTTCTTGCGTCGCGTGAGACACCCGACCTCCAACAGCGGAGCAGTCCGATCTCTAATTTCCAAGCACGACGAAGTTACGATTCAACCTCCGACTTAAGGTGCACGTCCATTTGTGGGAAGGGAATACCGATTCCGGCTGCGTCAAATTCTTTTTTGATGCGCTCGAAGAAGAGCTTGTAGGCCGGCCAGAAGAACTCATTCTTGGCGGCGAAACGCACGGCGAAATTAACCGAACTATCGGCCAGTCCTTTAACGAAGACGTCGTGGCCGAGCTCGTGGTGGATGTCGGGCAGCCCCTTGATGACGCTGATGATAATTTCTTTGGCGCGGTCGATATCTGCATCGTAGGCGATACCTACGGTCAGGTCATGCCGGCGGTAACCCTGGGTGGTGTAATTGTGGATAGCGTTGCTCGTGATCTGCCCGTTAGGGATGATGATGTGGCGCAGATCCAAGGCTTCCAGCACGGTATGGAAGATGTAGATTTCCTTTACCGTCCCGCTGTCTCCATTGACCTGGATGAAATCGCCAACCCGAAAAAATTTGAAAATCAGGATCAGCACCCCGCTGGCGAAATTGGACAGATGCCCCTGCAAAGCAAGGCCGATCGCCAGGGCCAAAGCCGAAAACACCCCGACGAAGGCCATCACGTTGACCCCGAACATGGAGGCTACGCTCAGCAGCAATAAGACCTTCAGCCCAATATTGATCAGAGAGCGCAGGAAGGCACGTACTGAGAGGTCCCAGTTCTTCTTTTCCATGATACGATCGGCGATCCGCACGATCTTACCCACCAACCAAAAGCCGATAATGAGGGTGAGGATAGCCCCCAAAGCCTGGAGTGCATAGGTAGCGATGAAAGTCTTGACGTTTTCGAGCATGCGACTAAAAGCGAGTTCCAGGCCCAGATGTTCACTTTATGAGGTTTTGTTTAAGAATCCATTAACCTCGCCACTTTTTGCCAGCTCCCTCCGTTACGCGCATCCAGGCCCTGAGCGCGCAGCATTTTTGCTCCGGCGGCACTACGCATTCCGGAAGCACAGCAGGTAATGATGGGTTGGTCCATTTTCTTGATCCGGGCCGATGAGCGTCCCAGTAAATCCAATGGGATGTTGACACTTCCCGGTAAGTGGCCGCCGTTGAATTCACCCGGTGAGCGCACGTCAATAACGGTTCCCTCTTCGACATCTGCTTTGGTTATGGGAGGCGAAGTGGGCAAACCGAGCCATTTTTTGATGGTGGAAAGCATGGGGAAATTTTGGGTAAGTGGGTAAGATAGTGACGAACAACAGGCTTCCCCAATGCGGGTACGACATTTCTCTTTTTATGCCCCGTATCGACATATTCGTGCGCCTCAGCGGCCTTAGCGGGCGGATACTGCTGGTCTACAATTATGGGTAATTACGGTCTTAGACAAGTACATCAGCAGATCGGTCTATTTGCCGACCTTGCTACTTTGAAGTCCTTAAGAAAACACGCGGTGTTCTACCGGTTATCTATCTGAAAAGCCGGTGGTAAAACTCCGAAACGTCTCATTGTACACCGGCAGCGATCACCGAAGGTATAATAGCAAGGCTGGCTTAGAATAATGAACTGTCTGGCCAGCAAAAAACAAAGCCCCTCGAAGAAACCCTCGACCAGCCAGCCAATAAGTTTCCCCGGAGGGGCAAAAACGCTCATATGTCACCACAATACAGTCATCCGGACAAAGACAACCGCTGCCTACCGAGCTTCCAGGAATTGAGCGATCACGGTGATGATGCGGGCTTCCACTTCTAGCCAGGCAGAAGCATGATCGTCGGTCGACGGATCAATATTCGCCAGGATGCTCAGGGCGTAACCGTTTTCCAAGCCTAGCTGCACCCTTGAAACAACTCCGGGATCGGCACCGGTATGGTAGGCTTCACTATCGGCCAAAAACCAGTTCACACCCTGGTTCTCTCCCAGAGATTCGGGCAGCATATCGATTTCCAAGCGTGGGGTGAATAGTGTTTGATAAGCAGCGGTCTCAAAAAGCACTCCTCCCTGATCACTTACACCCTTGACCAGGTCGATCATGTACAAGGCCAAGTCTTCATTGTTGGTGACCAATCCGCCGTCCGGATAGCCGTCATTAGCATAGGCGGGGAAAGGCGTTTCTTCATCCCAGTACAGGGTGGCCAGGTTTTCGGGTTCGGTAACACCATCCGGAAAGGCCGTGCTATTCATCCCTAACGGCAGTAAAACTTCGCTCCGAACATATTCGGCGTAGTCCACTCCGGAAGCAGCTTCTACCAGGTAGGCCGCCAGAGAAGTAGCGATGTTAGAGTAGGCCCAGTCCGTTCCGGGGCTGGAAGTGGAAAAATTCCCTGGGCGGTACCCATCACCATCTGGATAATAATATTCGGCCAAGTACTCCGGTAATGGAGTCGGCGTTCGAACGGACATCCCCATGAGGTCTGTCAAAATCCGGCTGCCTTCGGAGCCATTGTCTCCCCCTGGTAAGAGATGATAGCCGGGGAAGTAATAATCGTTGTCGTCCAGCAAACCTGAGGTGTGGGTAAGCAGGTGGCCAATTGTAATCTCGGTATCACCCAGTTCGGGGTGTAGAATGGGTTGTTCCAGCAGGTCATTCACTTTAGTGTCGAGCGTAAACAGTCCTTGTTCCATCGCCCGCGTTACTGCAGCAGCTACGAAAGTTTTACTCACTGAACCGATGGGGATGCGAGTTTGATTGGTAAAAGCCCGGCCTTCGGACAAGTCGGCCTCACCGAATGCTTCCTGAAAAACGAGGGAGCCATTATGGATCACGTTTATGGCGAATCCAGGCACGTGTGCATCCGCTTGTATATCCGTTAATGCCGTACGGAGTTCGGCCTCGGTAGTCACTGGGCTTGATGGTGGGGATGTTATACCGCCGTCATCGTCTTCGTTGCAAGCGGAAAGCAAAAACAGCAGTAAGAATAAGAAGTTTAGAACATAAGGTTTCATAATAATTGTTTTAGAAGTTGATAATTATAGGTGCTGGGCAGTCGGCTTAGCAGTAGTTTTGCTACATGAAATTGGGCAGAACACCCGTACTTCAACTGCGGACCAGCATAACTCAGGTAAGCAGCCTCCAGGGTTATCCGGCCTTGGGCAACGTTTTCCAGTCAAATTTTTGCGTTGGTGTCCGTGATGGTTCCCGTACCGCCTAATGGCTGAGCCGTTGTGCCCATCGGGGGCTGTTCATTGGCAACATCCACTAGGGTACCGCATACAAGCCTACTGAAGCTTTCCTGAGCGAAGACGGACTCTACGGCAACAAAAAGGGAAGCAAGGCGATTAGCCTTAATGTCCAAATAAAGAAAGGATGGGTATAATAATGTGAGTGTGACATAAGACTGTGTTTTAGTTTATGCCACAAAGCTGGGGGGAACACCTCCGTTAGATCGTTCCTGAATGTAATCCCGAACCCATGCGGAGAAATCCGCACTTTAAAATATCAAAGCTGGTCAGGACTGGTTTTTCAGCCAGGTGCGCGGGGTCATGCCTTCTTTCTTTTTGAAAAAGGTATTGAAAACGGTCTTCGAGTTAAAACCGCTATCGTAAGCGAGCGCGAGCAATGTAAGGTGATGATTATCCGGTGCCAAGGCGCTCCTTTTGAAAGCCTCCAGTCGCAGCCCGTTGATCAACTCATTGAAATTGACCTTCAACTGGTCGTTGATTAGAAAAGAAAGATAGTTGGCATGTACACCGAGGCGATCAGCTAGATCCCGGAGGCTTAATTGAGCGTCTAGATATAATCTCTCGCTCTCCAGCAATTCCTTTAGCCGCTCTACGTCTTTTTCTAATTGCGCGGCTTCAAAGCGAGTTTGGCTGGCTTCCTGTTCTTCACTTTTAGCCTTTGTTACCAGACTAATATCGAGAGTGGACTGATGTAGAGACTGAAATTCATCCAGCGCCCGCAGTGGCCGCAAAAAAGGTTCCACCCGATAATTAATTAACTGGCCCCGCCGGCCTTCAACGTACTGTGCCAATAACCGGAGCGCATCGGCTTCCCGCTGACCGTTGGCTAGTATAAAGAGTTCCAGAGGAACCAGCTGGCTGTTATCCAAAGCAACGTCCTTCCACGTCATGACCAATTCAGCATCAACAAGGTAATCCGGTTCATTGACTGACCGGTATAACAAGCTCAACAACTCATCCAATTCACTAGCCGGCAGAGCGGCTTTAAAAGAGTTTTCATCCTTCAGCCATAAATAGCAATTCGCCTTGAGCAAACGGGCCAGTTCCAGCTCCGGGTTCAAGGCCAGTGCCCGGTCGAGGTGAGTGATCGCCGTGCTGAAGTCCTCCCGCATATAGTAATTATTGCCCAGGGTATAATAGTGATTTCCACTCAGCGGATCTACCTCTAAGGCCCGTAACACGTAGCTTTCAGCCGCCTCAAATTCACCGTGCAGCAAGAGTAATTCCGCCATAGCCTCCAAAGCATCCATGTGCGTAGGGCTCACTTCCAGAGTGGCCTCAATGTGCTCGTAGGCCAGTTGAAAATCCCATTCTTTCCAGAAGAAACGGCCGACGATCGCCATGTAATAGTCCGGAATCTCCGAGTCAATCTCTCTACCCCTCAGAAATGCATTGAAACCTTTACCGAAACCTTCCTCGGCGGGCATATACCCCCAGGCAGCTAATAAGCCATAGGCTTGCATAGCGCCATAATGCGCCCGGGCGAATCTATCATCCAGAGCAATGGACTGCTCATAATATTCAACCGCCTTACTTATATCTTCCGGTGTCCAGCGTAGTTGGTGAAACCGCCCGCGCAGATAGGCCTCGTAAGCAGAAATATTCGCTTTCTGGTGAGGCACCAATTCGTCTTCAATCGGGTAATAACCGAAGTGATCCCGCACTTGGCCGGCGATCAATAAGCTGATCTCGTCCTGGAGAGCAAAGATGTCTTCCATGCGCCGGTCAAAATTCTCCGACCAATAATGCATGCCATCTTCGCTATTGATCAGCTGAGCCGTTACGCGTAATTGATCCCCATAGCGGCGCACGCTTCCTTCCAGGATTGACTCTACGTCCAATTCCCGCCCGATGGCCCGCACATCCTGGTTCTTATTCTTATAGGCAAAGGAAGATGTACGGGCGATGACCCTTAGTCCCTGCACTTTGGTCAAAGCATTGATGATCTCCTCAGTAATGCCGTCACTGAAGTATTCATTATCCGGCTCCACGCTCATATTCACGAAGGGAAGCACAACAATTGAGGTAACAACGGGTGGTGACAGGGTATTCAAGAAACAGTAAAGCTGATGTTGCTTCTCAAAGGTAAGTTCTTTTAAAAAGAGTTCCGAATCTCATTTCCGAACGACGAGCAGGCGCGGAGGCCGCAACTTTGCACTCTAACCCATTAAAAACTCATGGCTATGAAAGCATATATGACTTACACCCCCGCCAACCTGCCCATCGGGCTTACGCTACAGCTGATGGCCGCCCTGGGCTTTTTGGATACCCTGGCGCGATTACCATTCAGTTGGTCGGAATTCATCCATTCATCATTTTTTCTACAGCCCGAAAGCTGGGCGCTGCTTAATCCATTGGTCTGTTTCGCCAGTATTGCGCTGGCCGGATTTGCCACGCTGTTCAATACCCGCTACGCTACGCTCTCGCTAACGTTTATGCTCTTCTTTTGTGCCGAAGAACTCTTATCGGCTCTGGCTGGCCTCTCCACCGTTGCTTTCAGTCCCCTGGGAATAATTTTGATCATGCTGGCCAATGGTATCGGTTTCTTCCTGTTGGTAAACGGACCGATAGCGGCACCTTCCCGCCGGGGGTGGCTGCAGTTGATTGGTGGCACCGTTTTTAGTTTGGCATTGGCCGTTCTTTTCTAAGGTAAGCCATATTTGGCCTGGCAAAGTAGCAGTGTTTGTAAATTATTACTGCATCACTCCCGGGCAATCCAAGTATTGGATGATTGACATTCATCCGGAGGCATGATCCTAAATCGGGACTAACCAACCTTGCTACTTTGATAGCTAAAAAAATATCTAGAGATGTTTTCTCCCGGGCTTTGAGTCAAAACAATTTCAACTTCAAAAAATGCTAACCCATGCACCGTTTTATCAATTCTACGTTATCACTCCTGTTATTTGTCAGTTCACTAGGCGCCCAAAGCAGAACGGGAACACCGCCCCACCTAAATCCCGCGGAAGCCCGCTTGGCGCGGAAGCAGATCGACAGTTTGTTCCAGTCGCTGATGGCTGCTCCTGACGTACACAATGCTTTTCTCCGGATTGGCTTCGGCCAACAACCTGAAGATGCGGACTGGGTCTTTACTGGCGGCCAGGATCGAAACGGAGTGCCTTACGTTGCCGAAGACGCATTTCACGCCGCCAGCGTAGGTAAGATGGTGACGGCCACCCTGATCTGGCAACTAATCGAACGCGGCGAAATATCCCTTTCCGATCCCTTACCAGCTTCCTTTCGATCCAGCGTCCATGTTTATTCCGGCGTCGATTATAGTGAGCACCTTACCGTCGGCCAGCTATTGCGGCATCGCTCCGGCCTGGGCGATTATATTATGGACGCTCCTACGGACCAACCTTCTCTATTTGTTCAGGCTACCCAACATCCCACCCGTAAATGGACCCCAGCGGATATGCTAGCTATTGCTCGCAAAATTCCGGCCAAGACGCCACCCGGTGGCCGGTTCCACTACAGCGACACCAATTACTTGCTGCTGGGCTTGCTGCTGGAAAATCACTACGGCATTTCACTGCCAAAACTGGCTGCCCAAATGATCTTTGATCCGCTAGAGATGAACTCGACTCATTATTTCGGCCGTTCGCCTGGCCGGGTCATCAATCGGTTAAGCGAATGCTACCTGGGTGATCTGGAAATCAGTCAGGACTCTATTCTTACCATTGACTGGGCGGGCGGCGGGATGGTAACCACCACCGAAGATCTGCTGCTTTTCAGCCGTGCGTTGACCAACGGCCAACTCATCTCGCCGAAAACCTACCACCGGATGCAAAACTGGACAGAAGAGTCATTCGGAACCAGCTATGGCTTTGGGCTGCGCAAACTGGAGCTATCAATCTTTGACCCACAACTGCCTCAGGTAAGATTGATCGGTCATACTGGCATAAATGGTGCATTTCTTTTCTATTGCCCCGAACTGGACCTTCATCTGGCCGGCTGCTTCAATCAGGCTGAGAAAGTAAGGGAAGTCACGATATTACTGCTCCAAATCATTCAGGCTTTTCAACCGCCACAAGGTCTCAACCGCCAGGCCAGGCTGCTTGAGGCAAGAACCCTCATCAATCTGCCCGAACCGGTATTTGAGAAAGCTTTCGTACCAAATCTGAACGAGAAGGCAATTGATGATTTGGGCTTCGCTCAGCCGCATACCCACCAAAACACCAGCTTTCAAAGCTTGGAGGATCTGTTGATCTACGGTAGGCTTTTTCCAAAAGAATACAGTCAGGTAACGGTAGTCCTCGTCCACGGAACCTTGGCCAATAGTTACACTTACAACCGAACGGCCGGGTTGATTCGCGAAGCCATGAATGCCGAAGTCCTGGCCATTGACTTACACGGGCATGGCCAGTCCACGGGTAAGCCGGGTGACATAATGACCACGAATCAATACGCCGACGACCTGGAAGCAGTCATTCACGGTATCAGGGCTAAATTACCGGGCCGTAGGATAGTCCTGGCAGGTCATTCCATGGGTGGAGGCGTAATCCTGCGCCACGCGGAAAGTTTTCCCGAGACGAATATAGACGGTTACTTGTTGTACGCGCCTCACCTGGGATTAAACGCACCGACTACCAAGCGTAATCTTGACCTGGAAAATAATTTTTTTCAGTCTCACCTTTCCCGGGGGCTAGGGTTAAAGATTATGAACGAATACGGCGTTCATGATCATGATTCACTGTCCGTAGCATTCTATAATTTGCCTTCCACTTTGCCTTTACGCGAGTACAGTTATCGGGCGCTGGAAGCTGCTACGCCCGTGGATTACCGCCGATCGTTGCGCACAACCAATGCTCCGGTCCTAATAATAGTTGGCGACGATGATGAGGTATTCGTCGCTTCCGAGTACCTTCCACTGGCCAGATTGAATGAACTTGTTGATTGTACATTGATCAAAGGAGCTACACACAATGGTATTCGCCACAGTACGTCGGCGGTGAACCGTATTATACGTTGGTCAAAGCAATGGTTTTCGAAGACGAAAAACTAGCCATTAGAAATATGCCTGTTCAGATAGTGAGTCAACTCCCTGGCCGAGATCACTCAGCAATTTTTAGAAGCTTAGTGACCTGCCAAGGCTATGTTTTCAAGAACCGTACCGTTTCTTGTCCGACTCGAATAAAGTAAAGCCCGGGCTGTAAACCAGTAATGTCCAGTGTTACCTTTTCAGTCCCGTACTCTAAAAAAACAGACCGAACTATAAAGCCCGCGGAAGAATAAATCTCCAACTTTTCCTCTTGCAGTAGTACGTCTCCTAAAAGAAGCGTGAGTGGGCCACTGGCAGGATTGGGAAATAACACCAGGTCTTGCCCATCAACGCTAAAATCAACCCGTCGCACCACCGAAAGCGAAGTTGTTCCGTCCACGTCGTGTTGCCTGATGCGGTAGTAATTCGTGCCTTTTTCCGGTTGCTGATGGGTAAATGCGTAACGCTGCTCCTCCGGGGAAGAATTCGGTAAATCGTTGTAAACGTTGGCAATGGTCTGGTAGCTACGGCCGTCACGGCTCCATTCTACCGAGTAGCGATCATGATTCACTTCCTCCGTAATTTGCCACCTCAACTGGACTCCCTGATCGATTTTTGTGGCATTAAATCCCAGCCAGGTAACCGGCAAAGGGATCAACTCGAAAACACATCCGTCGATGGTGTAGCCAAAAAGATCGCTGGAAGCCAGGGCCATAGAAGCAGTCTGGGCATTCGCAACCTGACCGTCATCCGGGCCGCTTCCGCTGCCGTCGTCCAGGAAAGCCGGGGCAGCTACGTCTTCACCGTACACCTCCAGGACGAAACCCCGAACTACACTGACCGGGGCGAGGGAAGCGTTGGTGGCGGCATTGACCGAAGGGTTAACCGGCGGATTATCCACGCCCGGTACCGGGTCACACGGGTCGGTCAGATCAACACTGTTCGAATTATTGAATACAATGGCTCCCGCACCGGCTACGGTATAGGAATTTTCGGGTAAAGTAGTCAGGCAATTTCCGCTCAAGTCGTTGGGTCCGTTGAAGTAGCCCAGGTAATCGATCTCCGAATAAGGTTCGCGGGCATTGTTCAGGAAGCGAAGCACGGCCGACTCGAAGACATCGTCTCCCGAGTTGACACTCCCCAGGTTCACGGTCAGTTGCTCGGCGCGGACGCCAATGTGGTCGGCGAAATCCACCCGGATGCGGTAGCCCCGTACGTCACCGGCGCTGGAGCTACTGGCCTGGTTAATGTTAAAGGGCAACAGTCCGTTCAGTCCGTTTAAATTCTGAATGATGCGGTGGTCAGTACCAGCCAATTCATTGAGAAAAGCATTGCCGTTAACGTCGTAAGTCGTAATCAATTCGGTCGTGATGGTGATATCATCCTCTCCACCGGGCTGGGTACAGTCGCCGAAAATTTCGTTGTAAACATCGAAGTTGAAGGACACCGCCTGGGAATTGCCCTCGGAAAACCCGTCGTTTATGGCTCCTTGGTTATTGACGGGGAACGTTAATGGTCCGTTCGTAGCAAAGCTGACCGAGCAGATGTCCGACATACTGCAATCAGGTACCTCAACACAGGCATCTACGGTGGCAGTCTCCCCGGCAAAAGTCGGGTGATCGGTTGTATTGGTACCATTGGGCAAGGTGATGTTCACGGTATGGGGAACGGGTACCAGTGGACTGGTAATCACGTCCAGCGGGCCAGACACGCTAAGGTCGAAGCATATCTGGTGCAACACGATCGGCGTATTCTCCGTAAGGGCAATGGGTGGGCCGGCGTTGGCAAAAGAGCCGATCTGAAAAATTCCGCTGGCGACGCAAAAGTCATTCACGAAGCTGTTATCGAACAGCACGCAGGAAGCATTGACCGGCACGTTGATGCCCGTGGCGTCGCAGTCTCCGGAAAAGGAGAAGTTGTAATCCACCAGGTTAGCCGTAACGGTGGGTGTGTAGGTTACGGCATAGCAGATCAAACTATTATCGCAATCCGTAAAACTGATGCAGCCGCCATTTACTTCATTCAAGGGAACGTAATTCCATTCGATGATTCCGGGGTCTACCTGCGTCAGGAGTGTACCGCTGGTTAGCAGCAGCAGAAAGTATAAGGGTAAGTGTCTCATTGCAAATCGGTTATAACCTGGGTGCGAAAGATACTAAGGAACTGGCTTTTCAGCGACTCCCTGCGTTTAGGTGATAATTTGCGGTAGCAAAATTGTTGTTGTCGTGCCGCCGGAATGCGGCCGGCTTCGGACTAGACTCAGTCTTAATTAAAGACGATCGGTCCCTACTTCCTGGTAGTTAAACGGAATAGAGTTTTCAGCTCAACGTGGCTATTTTCTCTCTGTTGATTGTCATGCAATAACTGACAAAAAACTTTGCTACTTTGAAGTCACCCTTTACAATTCCACGTGGATATGATCATCATGGCGCACCGCCCGGCAACCGTGAAAGCGGACTTTGGCCCGTTCACTCAATCCAAGCCGCGTTTTTAAATGAGGCTCGATAAAAACTTTTCTTACCCGCTTGTCACGCACCAAGGTTCTGATTAGGTAAGTGTTAGCGGCCTCGTCGAAGGTATAATCCGGGTGTTTGAAAGCCATTTTTCCCAAGAGGTCGTATTGCCAATAGCCTTGACTAGCGCAGCGTTCGGGCATATCGAATTCTTCACCGCGGGGTCCGGTATAGAAGCCGTATCCTAGCAAAGTAGCAAGGCTGGTTTGCCACTGAGGCGAGTCGCCCTTCCGGTAGACGAAGGCAAGATCGGCCTTTTCACCATCGTCATGACTGAGGTGGGGCAGGAGTGGAAAGCCCGTAAAAAAGGGAAAGCCCGCATCCAGGTATAGCAGTTCCGCACCTGAATATTTTAGAGCCAGCTGATTAGCCGTTTCTTTCAGCAGGTCAGCTAGTGGTGATTTAACGTAATGCCGGTTGGCTACCACGAAGAACCAGCTACCGGGCCGCAGCGGATGCTCAGAATTTGCAGATAAGGGTAATGGCACCCGACCAAATTGTCTCGCTAGCGGTGGCACGATCACCAGGCTGGTCAGTAGCATCAAGCCGGAAAAAATGGCCAGGCGCGTCAGTCGGCTAAGCCAGGCATTTTTCACTTTCCCGGCAATCCGTCTACCCAGCGGATAGTAGATTAAGTAGACCAGCCCGCCGACCTGGCTGGTGATGGTCAATACAGCAAAGAGCAGACTGCGGCGCAGCAGGCGAAAGAGCATTTCAATTGATTATAGACGCAATTTACTGCTTCAGGAACAATAGGTCGATCCCGATTTTTATCGGGACGGTCCGAGTGTCACGTTGAGTTTATCCAGCCTGACGCAGTCGGATGTGACCGCTCTGGCGAGTACCTCGGACCGGAGGTCCTCGACCCAGTGCGTCATGACTAATACATGGAAATCACCCATTAAGGCCTAACTCCGGCGTGCTCCGCCAAATGATCCAGGTAAAGGATGCCGTTCAGGTGGTCGATCTCGTGCTGGAAGATCACCGCCGTAAAATCTTCGATCCGTTCCCGGTGATGGCTGCCGTCCATTTTATCGTATTCAATGACGATCCAGCGGGAGCGGAGACAGTTTTCGGCGCGGTTGGGAATGGAAAGACAACCCTCGCGGCCTTCCCGCTTTTCCTCACTGTACTCCACGATCTCGGGATTGAAATAGACCTCGAAGGGAAGCTCCTTCTTATCAAAACGCTGCACCCAGATGATGCGTTTCAAAATACCCACCTGGGGAGCGGCGATGCCCACGCCCAGGGAAAGGCTGTCGCGCACCGTAGCGTAGAGGCGATCCACGAAGAGTGGCAATAGCGGGTCGTCGGACTTTACATCTACCCTTTCGCTGTTGGTGCGCAGCAAGAGAGAATCGGACGTGCTGGTGATCTTGAAAACCCGCATCGGGGTGGCGGCGTCGCCATTTTGAATCATCACTTGCTGGACGGCGTTGAAACCGGCGGGGCTATTGGGGGAGCAAGCGGTGAGGAAGACAAAGAGCGACAGGAATATAAATTGACAGGCAGCTTTCACGGCGACGGGCATTGGTAATGGGTGAAGATAGCGTTGATTTTTGGGACGCGGGTTTAATCGGCTAGCGACCTCCCGGTCGCTCTGGTTTTTGGGACGCGGATCTTCGCAGATCGCCACGGATTTCCCGCTCTGACGTGAATAGGCCGGGGATAATGCGGATCGGACGGATTTCAACGGATTATCCACATAAAATGCAGGGCCCGTCGGCCCGGCCTGACGGAGATAAAACCTTTCCTCTGCTCTTCCGCGCCGTCTGCATGAAATTATCAAACTTATCAATCAAAACGGCCCCTGCTCCAAAAGGTGACGGGCGAAGATAAGGGTGATTTTTGGGACGCGGGTTTGATCGGCTAGCGACCTCCCGGTCGCTCTGGTATTTGGGACGCGGATCTTCGCAGATCGCCGCGGATTTCCCGCTCTGACGTGAATAGGCCGGGGATTATGCGAATCGGACGGATTTCAACGGATTATCAACATAATATGCAGGGCCCGTCGGCCCGGCCTGACGGAGATGAAACTTTTCCTCTGCTCTTCCGAGCCGTCTGCATGAAATAATCAAACTTATCAACCAAAACGACCCCGGCTCCAAAAGGAAACCGAGGCCATCTTTCTTCAATTAAAAACCTCCGTAAATTAATTCTTCATCACCTTGGAAACGCCCAATTGCCCATCGCGCAGCTGTGCTACTAAGGTGTACATACCGGCGGGCAGTTCGCTAATATCCAAGCGATTGGTCGCCGTTTCGCTGACCAGCACCTTGCGACCGGTGAGGTCCATCAGTTCCACCCGGACCGGGGTTTCGCCCTGGAAGTAGAGGATGCCTTTGGTGGGGTTGGGGTAGAGGGAGGTGCCTAGGTCCTGGAGATCGGTGATGGCTACATCGGTGTTGCGGGTTACTTCGATGCAGAATTCGCCATCAGTAGGAAAGTTGGCCCCAAATCCATCTACCAGCATTCTGTAGGTAACGCCCACTTCGGTAGTAAAATCAGCTACCAAGGCATTTAACATACTGTTATTAAGATCTTCGTCCTCGGCGCAGATTACGGGAGTGACATCATTGCATTCGCCGCTGTAAATCGCAATTTGAGTATCACCGAAATCGATATAGTCCGTGGCGTTACATTCAACCGTGGTAATATTGTAGGTATTACCGTCACCGATAAAGGTAAACCACAGGGTCCGGTTCAACAGAGGGCCACCGCCACTATTAGGTTCACCGAAACATTCTAGGCCTGTAGTCGGATCACTAGGGTCGGAAGTCGCATCGTTGTTATTAAACAGCGCCGAAGTCTGAGCTTCACCAACAGGCTGGCCAAAGAGGTCATTGAGGTCAACGGCACCATCACAGGCATTATTAGCTACAGCAACGGTAACGCTGATCATATTCATCACCGGTCCACCACAGCCATTGTCATCAGTAAAGGTATAGGTGACTTCGATCTCACCGGCACCGGCAGCCATCGGGTCGAAGGTGAAGGTCATTCCGTTGCCGTCGTCGGTTACGCCCATACCGCTGTAGACACCGCCGGTGGGGGTGCCGCCGCCGAGGCCGGTTTGGGTGCCGTCATTGATGTCATAGCTCAGTCCGCCGAGATCAAAGGCCACGGTGGGGGCTTCGACTACGGTGATTTCGGCGTTGGCAGTTACGTCATTCAAAGTGTAAGTGATGTCGTAGGAGCCGATACCGCCGGCCGCTACGGGATCGAAAGTATAGGTAGTTCCGTCGCCATTATCGGTAACGCCCGGGCCGGCGTAGACGCCGCCGATCGGGGAAGCGCCGCCCAGGTTATTGGGGCTGGTGTTGATACAGACGTTGGGTTGGGTGGAGAAGGTGGGGTTGGAGATGAAAAAGCGAAAAACTTTCCCCCCTTCTCCATTTTGAGCCATATACATCGTACTCCCATTAAGGGCCACTCCTCTAGTATCTAGCAGCCCCGAAGTAATAAATGGCATGATCGTTAGATCAGGATCGTTTAGATCAACCCGGTTAACGGAAAATTTATCACCAATGTAAAGAAAATTTCCGCTGATCGCCAAGCCAACGGGCTCAGTAAATCCCGTTAAAAGCGTTGAAACAACAGGGGTTGGTTGATTTAAATCAACAACCAAAACTTGACCAAGTGCGAATTGAGAAATATATAAATTATTATCTTTTTCCGTCATAAAGTTGTAGTTCCCGATCGGCAAATTAGTCACAAACTCATTGGTAGGCGAGGCCTGAGATAAATCTACTCGGTACAACGCATTTGCCCCCTGATCTGCAACGTATACTGTATTGTCGACTATTACTAATGGTCTAGCATTTGAATAACCTGTAGTAACAGTTTCTGGAGTAGCCATTGGGTCCGAAAGGTCCAAACGCCTAAGTTCATTAACACTGTTATCTAAAAAATAAAGTAAATCACCGACTATCTGCATATTCCAGATACTACCCGACGATATAACCCCTTCGGGAGACGGCATATTTTCACTTACATCAATCACATTCATTCC
The DNA here is from genome assembly GCA_002591745.1 of Lewinellaceae bacterium SD302. Classification (GTDB taxonomy): domain Bacteria; phylum Bacteroidota; class Bacteroidia; order Chitinophagales; family Saprospiraceae; genus Neolewinella. The sequence continues at coordinate 37,584 of PDLQ01000021.1, read as the reverse complement.
TCCTCCATTGGCAGTAGTACGTGAATAGTACAAATCATCACCATCTAAAGCAACCCTTCGGATTTCTCCAAGGTTTTCCGCCACGGTCTCCAGCTGCGCATTTAGCACGGCCAAACTTCCCCAGGTAAGGAGTAAAAGAATAAAGTATAGCTTTTTCATAATAAGTGTTGTTTTACAGCCTTGCTGCTTGGTTTTTGCAAGGCTGATTGATGAAGAATATTTGTTTTAAAAAATGGAGGGGGCTAAAAACTGCTGTTGATTTTACGCCCCATCTCCAGATTAAGAATTAATCGACGCTAATGGTACAGCGGCCGCGTTCGCTGATTTCGACGTTTTTATTTTGCCCCTTTGTCGTATAGGATAACTTCAAAGTTTTAACCTGGCCCGGGGCCGGATCGACGCAAGAAGTCAGATTCATCTTGGTAACGTCGAACGTCAAGGTGCCGAAAGCGACCATTTGTTCTACGGCGGACTTCACGTCGTCGAATCGATTACCGGTACCGAACTTAGCCGACTTAATGACCAGATCGCCTTCTATGGTAATGGGGTCTCTTTCCCGTACCGTTTTCGTCTTACGGAAACCGTCATAAGAGTAAACCAATTTCAGTTCTTTCACTTTGCCCGGAACCGGATCGAAGCCTCCGGTCAGGTTAGCTTTAGTGGCGGAAAAATATCGGTTTCCCATCGAGATTCTTTCCACGATGGCATCTTTCACGTCTACGTAAGTATCGCCGGTACCGAACTTAGCGGATTCGATGACGATGCCTCCTTTAATCTTAACCTCACCACGTTCGTTGATCGTCTCATTGTAGGTTTTTCCGTTCGAGACATACTTTAAAACAAGTTTTTTCTGCGTTCCTCTTACGGGGTCTTTGCCACCAGTCAAAATTTCTTTCGTTGCCAGGAAAGTGGAATTTCCTTGCATCAATTGTTGATTAATGGCCGCTATTACATTTTCATAATTACTACCGGCACCAAATTCCGCCGAGAGCACCCGCACCCCTAGTACTTTAAAAGGATAAAGCGCGTTAACGCCCAGAATATCATGGTCACTTAATCCTCCGCGTTGACCGATTCCACAAGTTTCCGGGCAATTGAGACAGGTGATGGTAGGTTTACCATTATCCGAGAACGCCTTTTTCCCATAGTGCATTAATGAGTTGTAATCGTAGACCGATACTTCCCGGCCTTCGGTATCAAAGTTCGATTCTTTACCAGCTTCTATATTATCACGATTTATTTTAATATAGTTGTCTCGCTGTGGGGAAGACTGCTCGTGGTAGATGCCGGCGGCGTGTAGGATTTCGTGAATAACCGTTCCTAAATATCCACAACCGGATCCAATGGAAATTTCATTGACTTTATTTCCTGATCGCTTACCCACGTATGACCAGCAACCGTCGTCATCGATGAACTTTAGGTAAGATTTTTCACTTTTACGTGGAACTAGAGTTAAGTTGGTTTTATCCATGACTTCGGCAATCGCCTTTTCAATAATGCTCTTCCGAGGGTGGTTGGCTTCAATTTCATAGGGCATTACACCGTTTGACCAAAATCTGCTCGCGACGGTTGTTGCCACAGATCTTGAGATCTCCGGATCGTAGGAAGATTCCCTCCCCAAAACGATATCTCCTTCGTAAATGACTAAACCATCAACGATCTCTACGTCGAAATAGCCTTCTTCCTCTATAATGGGTATGGTTCCGTATACAGTTTTTACCGTACGATCTTTAATATTCGGTTTAAACTGCTCTACAGCGACACCATTTTCTCCAGAAGTTATTTTCTGAGACCATAGCTGCGCGGTGAGACAAAAACAAAACAATAAAATGAAGGCCGAAATTCGCTTAATGTCCAGTACAGGCATTGTTATATGTGTTTAAAGGTGTGTGAATCAGATGAAGAAATGGCTAAGTCAACTCAGCAATTTTTATCCGTGAAGTGCTACTGAATTTTAATTCGTCTTCAGCTTTTTGAGTATGAGTTTGTTTTGCGTTGGCGCGTGGGTAAAAACTCCCGTAACCTCTTGCTCATTCCTGATTGCGGATTCCAAAGCCTGGTTATCAAGGGATTCACCCAGTATTATTGCGGTTTCGCCGACCAAGGTGATCGATCCGTCTTGCTCTCTTCTGATGGCGGCAGGAAGACCCGGAGTTCCGTCCGACACGGAAAATTCGAACTCCAGTTCGCGATCTACTTTTTGCTTATCAACGATTTTTATCAGTTCGTACCGAAAGAGCCCAGCATCAGCCGGCACGTCGACACGCTTCGTTTTTCTTACGCTCAGCAAATAATTCCACCCCATTTCATAGGCATCGAAGCCAATGATTTGGCTATAGAAATACTTCCATTCTTCCGGCTGTATCTCTTTATTATCTTGAGTTAGCAGGCATAACCTCGGCGCACCACTGCCCACGCAGGGAACTTGATAATGAGCAACCCACATTATGATCGTATCACCGGAATTTTTGGACTTTAGGTCAACATTATTAACCTGACAACTTGCGAGCAACAAAAGAAAGAGTGGCAGTATTCTCATTGCATAATTTTTGATAAGCGATCTCATGATTCGTCAGGGAAAAAACGGCAATCAATTGGTACCAGAACTCAGAAATTATCCTTTCCTTAATCGCTGTTACTCCAAATGTATCTTCAGTCTCCTATGACCGATAATTTTTCGCCCCCAATGTTCTGAACGACACCCTTTTTGTTCTGAACGGTCATCGCGAATAGGTAGAATTACCTATACAATCTGTCGTTTCACTCCTCGTCACCCCAGCGGCTGAGTACCGCGATGGCCTCCGCCCGAAAAGCCCGGCCAATGGCAATTTTTTTCTTCCCGATCATCACGTAAGAAGAAGTGAAATAGGTAACTGCCCGCAGGTTGACGACGTAGCTGCGGTGTACCCGTAGAAAATAACGGCATTGCAATTCTTCCCAGACTTTCGTCAGGCTGCTCCGGTGCAGTATACTCTGGCGATTGCGCAGGTGGATGCGTACATAGACGTGCTCGGCCTGGATGTAGAGAATGTTCAGCAACGGAATCTTCATACTCAGAATGCCGTCCTTGATCATACTCTTGCGGTATTTGCCGGGGCGGGTATGGTCGGAATAAACAGTGTTATCAGGAGAGGAATCAGCGGGATGGGTAGACATAACCAGGTGTTTTTGCTCGATGTCAACGCCTGTATCAGCGTCGTTCAGAACAAATAACGGGGCGGCTACCGGGGATAAAGGGATTCGTGGGACGTCCTGCACATTGGTGAGGACGTCCGGTCGTCAATAGCGCAAAACAGATATTTTGCAACTAAAACGTATTTTGGTTTTCTCTAGTCATTTCAGTTTTAACCCAAACTCACCCGACATGTACTTATCATTGAGACTCACCAGACTGATATTGGTCTGGTTCTCTGTTTGCAGCTTATTCGGCGGCCTCTTCACTCAAGCGGACGCCGCCCGGGTGGATAGTCTGGAGGCCGCCCTGCAAAAAGCGAAGACCTCCTCCGAGGAAGCCGAACTGCTGCTGAGCCTGGGCGATTTGATCGCTTCGGATGACCCGGACAAAGCGTTACAGTACGGAAGGCGACTACTTAGGCTCGAAACCAAAAACGCCCCTTCCTACGGCCTTGCCTACGCTTACCGTTTATTAGGAGACGTCTTCATAACAAAGGGAATAACCGACTCCAGCATTTACTATCACGCAAAGCTGGACACTCTGCTTACCGAGCTGCCCGATGATCCGGACAAAGCCCAAATGCAGTTTTTAGTCAAGAGAAATCTGGCTACGGTCTACAATCAATCCGGTCGGGATCAAACAGCCATCGCTTTACTCTACGAGTCGCTTGCCATACCGGGAATATCCAGTTACGATAGTATCACCTCATACAATACCCTGGGTAACGCATTCTTCGAAATGTCGCGTTACGATGAGTCCATAGCTACTTTTCAGCGGGTACTGGAATACGCCCGCCGCGAGGAAGACAAAAAGCTGGAAGCCATGGCTCTGGTCAATTCAACGATGTCGCTGGATGCGTTGGGGCGTTACGACCTTTCGGAAGAGTATTTGCTAAGCGCCATCGCCATCATCAGGGAAATTAACGAGCCCGTGGGATTGGTCTATGGTCTGCGCAACCTGGCCTTCCTTTACAGCGTGACCGACCGCAAACAAAAAGCAAGAGATACCATGTGGGCCGCCATTCAGCAGAGCATCGACATAAATAATCTCGGAATGCAAGTTAGTATTATCGGTAGTTCGCTAAGCTTACAAGATAGCAGCATGGCCAAAGCGCCGCAACTGGTGGCAATGGCACTAACCTTTCTCCAGCCGGGGCAGCAAAACATTCGGGATAATAAAATTAGCCTCCACCCTACTTTAGCCCACTATTTCTCAAGAACCAAAGAGTATGAAAGCGCGATTCACCACGCCAAAGAAGGCTTGCTGATGATGAATGAAATTGGCGTCGACTCCACGATGGACTATCTCTTTCTGGTGGAGAACCTCGCCACGGCCCAACAGCAAACCGGCCGATACCGGGAGGCAGCCGCTAATTTTCGCAACGCAAAAGAAATGTACAAGGCGATTAAAGAGAAGAACGACGAAGCTGCCTTCGCCCAAACAGCGGCCAGTATGGAGTTAGCGGAAAACAGGCTTTCCCGTGAGCGAGCCGAGGCGGCCGTGGCACTTGAAAAACAGGCCTCCGCGGCCAACACCCGCTTATTTGGCCTGGCAGCCATCGGAGCGGCCATCATACTAGGGATACTCGTCTGGGCCTACCTCCGCAGCCGCCGCGACGCCCGGCATCTCAGTACCCAAAAGGCCCTCGTCGATCAGTCCCTATCCGAAAAAGAAGTGTTGTTGCGGGAAATTCACCACCGGGTCAAGAACAACCTTCAGATCATTTCCGCCCTGTTGCAAAAACAGGCCCGCCGCTCGGAGAGCGAAGACCTTAAAGAAATGATCCGCGACGGCCAGGAACGCATCCAGTCCATGGCCCTCATCCACGAAAACCTCTACCGTTCGGAGCAACTCAGCGGGGTCAGCATCAAGCAGTATCTACGTGATTTGACCGATAGCGTCAGTAAAAGTCAGGGGACTGGCAAAGTAGCAGTGGATTTGCAAGTGGAAGATGAGCATCTCGACCTCGACACCGCCATTCCACTGGGCCTCATCCTCAACGAACTGATCACCAACGCCTACAAATATGCCTTCCCGGACAACCGCCGGGGAGCCATTACCGTAGAGTTCGAAAAGCGAAGTGATGGTCAGCACCTCCTCCGGGTCAGCGACGATGGTGTAGGGCTGCCCAGCGATTACGAGATTCGTCAGCGCAATTCCCTGGGTCTTAACCTTGTCAAGGGACTCGTCGGCCAGCTGGAAGGCAGTATCGACTGGATCAAGCTGGAATCCGGTACTTCCGTCGCTATTCAATTTTAGGTCAGCATGGCAAAGGAAACCCAAATCCGTGTCCTCCTCGTCGAGGATGAGTTCATCACCCGCGACAGCCTCCGTGAAGCGCTGGAAGACATGGACTACCAGATATCCGGCGAAGCCATGCGGGCCGAGCAGGCCATCGCTATCCTGGAAAAAGGAGAGACCGATATTGCGATTCTGGATATTCACCTGAAAGGAGAACTGACCGGCATCTGGGTCGGCCAACAGATTCAACGACAATACGGCATCCCCTTCATCTACCTGACGGCCTTTGGCGACAAGGGCACCATCACCGAAGCCAGTGAGACCCGCCCGGCCGCCTACCTCGCCAAACCTTTCTCCCCGACCAATATCTACGCGGCCATTGAACTGGCACTGCAAAACCACCAACAAGAACGGGCGGAAGCAGCCCCCCATGTTTCCCTCGACGACAGCATCTTCGTTAAAAAAGAACTGACTTATCATCGCATTCGCCTGGGGGAGATTTTGTTCTTTCAGTCTTTCCGCAACTACCTGGAAATTTCTACTGCCACGGATAAATACAGTATCCGGACTTCTCTATCCGGCTTTATGGAGAAACTGCCCGAGGGTCGTTTTTGTCAGGTTCACAAGTCCTACGTCGTCCAACTGTCCGAGGTGACCGAGATCGGAGGAAACTTCGTGCGCATCAACAGCCACGAGATACCGCTGAGCCGGAGCTTGAAACCGGAGTTGTTGCGTCTGGTGGAATTATATAAGTAGGTGGTTTTGGACAAGTTGCCAATAATGTTACGCCGAGATTGAATTGGGCCACAGGTTTACACAGATTGATCTCAACGGCTGCGCCGTCTTTGGGGATTGGGACGCAGATTAGCTCCACTGATCGTCATCCCTCCTCATAATTTTGGTGGACAACGCGGATTTGCCGCTCTTACGAGGATGAGACGGGTAAAATGGATAGGACGGATTAACAGATTTGGTCCTGATTAAAATGCAGGACCCTTCGGTCCGGTCTGGTGAAGCATAAATCAATCCTCTGCCCTTTCGCGCACTCTGTATGAAACCCACCTACTTTACCTCCGGTGATCGTCGCAAGTTCCTCGGAGTTATTAGCCATAAAACTTTACCTTTTAATCACCTTGCTACTGGCCCAGGTTTCATCTGGCAGTTGAGCAAACAAACTATATAGTCCGGTAGGGAGTGTACTGAGATCTAGCTGATTGGAAGTTACCGTGGTTTTGAAAACCCGTCGGCCCATCGCATTCAGAACGACTACCCGAATTGGCGATTCTCCTTGAAAGTAGAGGATGCCGTTGGTTGGATTGGGATAGATTCGGTTACTCAGGTCGACTACATTCGATACGGAAGAAACGGTATCCTGCCGCGTCACTTCCACCCGAAACTCCCCGCCGTCGGAGTCTAAACCATTCCGGGTATCGACTAAAAACGAATAAGGCACGCCGGCTTCGGTGGCAATTTCCACCCTGCCGTTGAGGAGATCGAGGTCGGTGTTTTCATCTTCGTTACACCCAATCGGGCTCAGTTCAGCGCAACTACCCCGGTAAATAGCGATTCGGGTATCGCCCATGCCGACCGGATCATCGGCTCCGGTGGTGTTCGTTCTGATCTCATAGGTATTTCCATCACCGGTGAACCGATACCAGATGGTGCGCTCCGGCCCGTCGCCGGCGAAACATTCCGTTCCCTGGTCCGCTCCGATCGCGTTATAGGTTTCGTTATTGAATATCCTCGAATCTCTAGCCACGCCGATCTCGCCACCCAGAAGACTGTCGATGCCCAGGGCAATTTGACAGCTATCCCCGGGTAATTCCAGCGGCAGCAGGAATCTGGTGACAATTCCGGTACCGAAAAAACCAATCGCTTGCGCCACGTACAATTCAGACCCGCGAAAGGCCATCTGCCGGGCAGCCTCCAGTCCGTCGACGACCAGGGTTTTCAGCGGGTCCGTTGCGTTGGGGTCTACGTGATTAATACTGGCATTATCGGAAACGTACAAGAGTCCGCCATATATGTTGAGGCCGTAGGGGCGATCGAAATCGGTCAGGAAAACAGATACACTGTTGTCCGTCAAATCCAGTTTGGAGACCTGCCCGTTACCGAATTCGGCGATGAACAATTCATTATCCGAGATCGCCAGTCCCGAAGGTTGTGCAAGACCGGATGCGATGAGTTGTGGCATTGCCGTCTCGTCCGTCAGGTCGAATGTATAAACCGATTGTTCATTCTGGCTACTGAAATAAAGTATGCTGTCCCGGATATATACGCCGGATACGGCGATGTCCTCCAGAACCGGGATGGGATCGGGGTTTGCCTCCAGTAAATTCAGTCGGTAGATGCCGGCATTTACGCCTACGCCGTTCCCCACGTACAGATCATTACCTAATACGAAGGTACCCGTTGGGGTATCGAGACTTGCCACGGCTTCTACGGTAGCGTAGGTAAGATCGAGGCTGAAGCGACTGACCTCGTCGGTAAAGGACTGAGTAATGTACAGTTGGTCGTTATAAATAGAGATGCCACTGGGGGCGTCCAATCCGGTGACGACCGTATCGGGTTGGGCGTTTAGGGTGAAAAGGCTGCTCAGGCAGAGGAATAGCAAGAGCGCGATCAGATTTTTCATAGTGAGTTTTACCAGCTAGTAACCGAAGATAGCTACCAAATCCCGGGCCGTGGATCTTTTTATCCCTTATTCACCTGCATTTAACGTAATTTCAGGTGAATGAGACGTCAAGAATGTTCCTGAACAAAGCTTGCCTATCTGATTATACCTAATAGTAATTTCCTATTTCCAACGTAACGCATCAACCGTAATTAAATGAAGTATCTCTTCTCCTCAATCTTCCTGGCCGTCGTTCTGCTCACGAATTCCGGCCAGTTATCGGCCCAGGAAAAAAACGTTCCGGAAACAGTTGCGGAATCAACCGATTTTAAAACCTTGAGTAGGGCTATCAAAGTAGCAGGGCTGGCAGAGACGCTGAACGCCACGGGCCCCTTTACCCTATTCGCGCCAACCGATAAAGCTTTTGCCTCCCTACCTGACGGTCTATTGGAAGCGCTCTTACGACCGGAGAACCAAGCCAGTCTGCGCAAGATTTTGGCCCATCACGTAATCAACGGTCAACTGACTGCCGTTGAGGTTATGCGGGGAATCAAGTCCGGTAGCGGTTCTATGAGCGTAACCAGCCTGGAAGGTGCAGACCTGACCCTCAGTGAACTGGAGGACGAGGTCTTTGCAGAGGACGGACGGGGGCGAAAAGCCAAAATAAAATCAACCGACCTCAAAGCCAGTAACGGAATGATTCACATCATCGACCGCGTCTTGCTACCGGGCAGCGTCAACGTAGCCAAATTGCTGACCTCCGGAGAAAGGGCCGGAGAAGTTGCTCCCGCGCCCCCACCCCCGCCGGCTCCATCCTTGTTTGAAGCCCCACCAAGAGCAAAACCGGCTCCGGTTGAGACCGTTGAAATCCCCAAGGCCACAGCACCCCCTCCGCCACCCCCGCCGGCTGCCTCAGTATTTACTCCGCAAGCAAAAGCAAGTGTGGCCCCGAACAGTTCCGCAGGGCATTTGGGGATCAGCAAATTGAGCCAATTGGTTTCCGTGCTGGAAGCCACCGAACTACTCAGCACTTTCAGTAGCGGCGGGCAGTTCACCACCTTCGCGCCCGTGAACGAAGCTTTCGATGATCTCCCGGCCGGCAGTAACGCCCGGATGGACAATATCCTGCGCTACCACCTCATCCTGGCTCCGATTTCCGCCGCCGCCCTCACCACGGCCCTGGAAAAAGGCAACGGTTTCTATCAGCTGACCGCCATGAACGGACAAACCATCATTGCTACTTTGAAGTCCGGAAAAATTCAATTAATGGATAGTTATGGCAATACTGCTAACCTCATCCAGACGGATGTACCGGCCGGCAAAGGGGTGATGCATTTAATTGACGGGGTATTGTTGCCGCGGTAAATCAGGGTATTATCAAGAGATGCTAGCGCACCACTATTTTTCTTGTACCCGTATGTAAATTGTAGAAAGGCACGTCGATGGTGAACATCACCATAGGAAAGCGCCAGGAGTTGAGAAAGATCGGCTCGCCGTTTTCCGGCACCACTTCCCGGAGTTGGGGACCATACTGACCGCCCAAACCCAGGGAGAATGGAGAATCCGCGAAGTTATAAATGAAGTAAGCTCCGGGGCTGAACAGGTTTCGCCACTCCAACTCGGGCAGATTATTGACATTGGCCGTATTGCCGCCGGGGTTGGAGCGGTAGGCCGTAATTGCACCCAGATCAAGCAGCGGGATGTGGACACTGAAAGAACTGCTGTTGCGCAAAAAAGCCGGACTGAAGCTATAGGTAATACCGATGGGCACCGAAAGGGCGGCACCGAAGGCATCGGCGTCAATATCCATGGGTGCATCCAGTAGTCGATCACGTCCCAGCCCGGCCCCCAGGTAGGAGTTGATGGTAACGTTGGAAACGACCTCCCGCTTGATGCGCGAGCTGCCCGGCGGCAGGGTCGTTGCCCGCAGAATATTGCGTACCTGATCTGAGGTACGGGCGTCAATCATACTGGCCATTAAAGCACCATAGCGGAAGACGGCGTTGATGCCACGGGTATTACTGATCTTGGCTTTTCGTTCTTGGCGCGTGAGCCGGGCCATTTCCTGACTCTTGGCTTCATTATCCTCAGACGGTCTTTGAGACGAGGTTTTGGCTTGCTCTTTAAGCGGAGGCGAAAGCCTAGCTAGCTGGTTGGAGGGTTGGCCGGTCAGGATTTTCAGGAGTTCAGTGGCGTTCAGGACGGCGTTGCCATAGTTCTTAACGAAGATGTTCTCGTAGAGTGACAGTGCTTCATTGGAGATAAGCGGCACCATAGCCAGGGTAGTGGAACGGGTCCCCAGGCTCTTGAGTCTGTTGGGGTCAGTGGTGGATAAAAGCTGTTTGGATCTGGACTTGCCGACCTTTTTGTCTTTTGTTTCTTTGCCTTCGGGGGTCGCCGTTACAAACTTCTCAGAGCCGTTGGTACCGGTGGAAGTAAAAGTGGGTTGATTCGATCGGTATAAAGGGGTGGTGATAACGGTGTTGAACAAATCTACCGAAGACCGGATGAAGGGGTAGTAGTCCTGAAAAGTGATGGACTTGGGGTTGGCGGCTTTTTTACGGCGGAAATTGTTGCGTTGCTCGTCGATGTCATTGATGAGATCAAAGAACTTGGTGGTCAATAAGGCTACTCCCTCCGGGCTGAACTGTTCGCCTTCCCCTACCGAACTAAGCCGCTGGTAAATCAGGCCGAGGTAAAGGTTCCAGGCCTGCTCATCTTTGCGCAGGGCATCGAACTCTTGGCGGGTGATCCAGCGGGATTTACTTTCGTCATCGGTGCCCGGTACCGCAAGCGTGTCGATCAGGAGAGAATCTTTGGTCATTTGTCCGCCGGGCAATTCCCGGACGATTTCTACCCGTTGGGTATCCTGGTAATAGAGTTTATCTTCTTCTTTATCGTAGGTGCGCAGGGCGAAGGTCAGTTGACTGGCCATCGAAAATATAGTGGACATATCGGCTGCATTTTGCCTGGCGTCTACCAGTTTTCCAGCGTAGGTTTTTTCCAACTTAGCCAACTGCTGTTGTAAGCTATCTCGCTGCCGATGCAACTTTTGGGTGCGATATATGGCACCTTGTAGCTCAATATCTCTAAAATCATTCATCTCCTCATCTTCCAGAAATGCCTCATCCATATCCGAAACGGTGAGGCTAAGCCCTGCGTCATAGACTATGGGTTGTAGTTCATACTGCAATTTCGCGTACTGCTCCCCAATCGGCATTTGAATTGGAGTACTGCTGCTACTGTCTTGAGCACCAAAGCCCGAATATGGCGGAGCCAACTCGTTGAAACGGGGTGAAAAAGCAGTGGCTACCCTTTTCTGCTGGTTACGGAACTTCTCGAAGTACTCGTCTATGACATCGTTCATACTCAGTATCCTTTGATTAGCCGCCGCCAACTTGGCACTATCCAACGCATACAGGTTAAACTCTCGGTACTCAACGCTTTCTTTGGGATAGGTTTCGTGGCTTGCCGTCACCTCGCGGTATCCACTTAACAGGCTAGGGTCAAGTTCATAGAATCGATTGTCGAACTGATTTCTTAAGAAAACGAGCCCTCCAATGTAATGGTTTTGCTCGTCTTGCGCGCTTACTTCCTTCCAGAAGGTGACTTCTTGCTGTATTAAATCCTGAAAGTTGAACAAGCGCTTAAAAGCATTTTCGGCCCGCTCGAATACGATCTGTGATGTGAGCCCCCCCACCCGCTGGTTTTCGGTTTTTAGCACCTGATAATCGTCCAGCCCCTTATTGATGAGTTGCAGCGAGCGCTCAAATTTGTTATCGTAAGCCTGGTCCAGTAGTTCGCGACTAGCGTCTAGCCCGACCAGGATGTTTTCTTCGGCCGGGATCGGTTCCTGAAGGTAATAGTTTTCAAAATCCTCGGGTTGGTCCCGGTCCAGGCGAAAGAGGTGGTAGTCGCGTCCTGCCAACTTGGCCTCCAGGTAGTTTTTGGTAAAATCTATGACGGTACTGTCTGTATCCACATCCAAATTCACAACTTGACCGATGGGCGGATACACATTCATTTCTACCATCGACTGTTTGAGTTCATAGGAAGTGTTCCTGGGCTGAAATTCATTAAGGTTCATTTTCCTGCTAACGTCTATCCTAGCAACAGACCAGTTTCCCCGATCACGTTGATCCCACTCTTCCAGTTCTTTTTCAAATCGCTCCCCTAGTCGCCCGGTAACATCCAGCATATACTGGCTGGCTTCCTGCACATCACTTAGGTAACGAGTCAAGTTTTGGCGATAGTCCGCCAACGGGCTGGCCTCCAGCGTTTCGGCTTTAAGAATGGAATCCGTAATAGCTAAATTGATACTCTGATTGAGGAAGTCGCGCCGCTGTTGTAATTGCTGGAGGGAGGAGAGCAGAATATTTTCCACTTCCACATTCCGGTAAGCCAGGTCCGCCACATTATAGATCAGGGAAAGGTTGAAAACGTTGGGATCGTCTTTGAGCTTCTGGTATTTTTTGAGGTCCAGAATCCCGGGAATATTAAGGCTCAGGTTGTCCAGATCGTTTTGAAAGGTCTCCCGGGCAAAATTCAAAAAGGTCTTATAATTTGATATTTCGAATTTGAACATCAAATCGCGGGTAGCTGGAAACAGTACGGTCAGTTCGCTTTCCTTGGCCAGGTTTTCTTTAAAACGGTGAAAAAAAGTGAGATTGAGTTCTTCCTGGGCCCGTTCGGCGATAAAATCCGATAAGCCTACGGCTACGGCTTGCGCGCTAAACCCTCCACTCTTTTTGCGGTTAGCGTCTACGGTTGCACTCGCGGCCTGTAGTTCATTTTGGGCGGTTACGATCTGGTTGCGGTAGCTGCTGCTCGTGGTGGTGAGGGCCAGATTACGGCGGAAATCCAGCAGGGAATCTCCGTCGATAAACCGCTGATAGGGATAAGTTTGGTAGTAATCGTCTAAAAACGTCTTCGGTGCATCGGCGGCATTCCATACGGGGGCATAATAGTCTACCTGCTTACGGCTGCGATTGCCGTACACGATCGGGCTCAGGAAGGGGTTGCTGCGCAGTGGCCTTTCTACTTCATCTTCCTTGAGCTGATACTGTCGACTGCGTAAACGCCTCACTATTTCCGTTCCAAACAGCGCTATCTCGGCCTGCTCAACTTTTCGTTCTACACTTTCGAAGGAATGCTCGTATAAATCCTCATCGGATCCGGAAACCCTGATCTCATCTTCTAATAGCCCCAGGTTGAAGTACCACCCCATTCCATCTTCTTCCAGCTCACTGATGTCCATATCGCTCGTGTCAATACCCGCAGGATAGGCTAACCGAAGAGTTGTGTCGGGAAAGGTAAAAATGATTGAATCTCCCCAACTCACGTTCTCAAAATACAGACTCAGATAACCTTGATAAACCAGGGGGATCGGTTCCTTTTTGTCAATGGGTAAATCCGCTCTGGTCGTCATAATTCTGGCATCAAGCGTGATACTATCAGGCTGCTGAAATTTGAAGGTAACCGTAGGGTTGGGCGTGGATTCGATCTGCCGCAGCAGCTGCACGTCATCGTAGATCGATCTTTGGGCTAACAAACCTGCCCGGCCTGACAGGAAGTCGGACGGGGTCGCAAGGCTGGCTAATAGCAATAAAACAACACCCGATAATCGGGTTAAAACGGGCGTAACTGGGAATTTCATACCGCGGTGTTTTTCTAATCAGTATGAACAAAATAAGGAGCCGCGCTGAATTGGTTGTCCGGCGGTTTCGTTTACCGCCCCAAAACGGGTATAAATACCTGCTATTCTTGATGAGATTTGTTAGGCCATTTAGGAGTAAGTAGACATGATTTCTACAGGTGTAGTCCTCATGAAGGAAATAATCTATCTATCCAAAAAATATTCTAACTCCTCTTTTGTATTCTTCCAGTTCGGTAATATTCGAGTCAGTAATGTCCAAAATTTGTGACTATGATTAAAGTATTTTAGATGACACAGTTCATGAATAATGACATATCGGATGCAATGCTTAGGAACTTTAATAAGTTCCAAATTAAGTGTCATCCGGCCATTTTTCCGGCATATACCCCAGTGCTTCTCCAGTTGTTTCCAGTCGAGTTTAATCTCTCCTTCGTAATATGGCTTGATGAATACTAACTGCGAATCCAGTAAGCTAGAAAAGTGTAATGCTGCTTTATCGTTGTACCAATCGTAAAGGAGTGATTTTATTTGCTCCTTGTTTTCTACATCCTGCGTTTGTATCACGAGTTGTCCGGCAATTAGTTTTACGAATTCATTTTCAACTGCGTCAACACTTACTAAACGCAGCCGATAGCGTTTTCCAAGATAAAAGTGGCTTTCTCCGGATACGTATTTGCGAGCGGAACGCCGCGGCTGAAATGACAAAAAGAAATCACGTTGTCGACGAATCCAACTAGCCTTTTTTAATAACCTTTCTTCTATAATTTCCTCTGTCGATCCGATTGGTGCTACCACACTAACATCACCTTCTGGATCTACCCTGATCCGCATTGTTTTACGCTCTGCGTAGGCCAAGCTGTAGTCAATAACTTGGGTGCCATAAACCAATTGCTTATTTACCATTAGTACTTATTAAAAGCCACTTTTAGGCAACCGGATTCGATAATTTTTATGGCCTCCCAGTTTATTGGCTGTTTATACTTGTCCAGCAAATCATAGATGCGGTCACCAACTTGTAACTGGATGCGATTGGCGATATCCGTATTGTTAACCCAGTCAACGATCTTTTGTCCGTTCAGGTAAATATTCCTTAGCATAACGTCTTCGATCGCCAGTGCTACCTCAACGTGAAAATCATTTTTCAACAGCGCCTCATCCGTAAACGAATCACGGCTAAAATCGTAAAATGTAAGTGCTGCTTCCCGCCCCTTTAGAGCTTCCGGAGCCTCATCTGACCGGCCGTTAAAGAACCGATCTTCTTGCTCTTTGATCCGTTTCAGATATTCAGCTTCGTCAATTCGCCGTTGGTGATAAGCCGCAATCGTATCCCGGATCAATTCGGCCAGTTTCTTGTAGTAGATGGGGTCTTCGTCCATTTTCACATTGATAGCCTTGGTCGTGCGGCTGGCAATGTGGTCTGCCTGAGCGGCTACACTACTGATCTTGGCTAATTCTTCCTCCCGCTGTTTCGGATCAAAAAGATCTACGAGTTCCGTAACCTTTAGCGTCTCACCGACCGTAGTAATGTGACTATCCACCAATTTCTGAATTTTCGGTTCATACTCACGGTAGCTCAATTCGTCGTTATAGCGTCGTTTGACGTCTACCCTGAGTTGCAGGAAAAATTTCAAGTCCTTTTTGTAGTCGTCTATTTTTGTAGCAGATGTTTGTTCAACAAAATCTACCGTCGACAAGGCCATCTTGAGCAACTTCGCAAATGCAGTCAGTTTTTCATAAAAGATATCTCTCCGGTCTTTCGGCTCCAGAAACTCTTCGTAGACCGTAGGCTCTACTTTTCGCTCCCTTATCGTCTTGAAAATATCCCACACCTCGGCGTGTGCCTGGGGTAGTTTCACCACTTCTACCTTGATATTTGTTAGTGCGCCATCCAGATCCTCGGCGTCAAATTCATCTAGGCTCGTATAGGTCTCCAGCGCGCTGCTTAGATCCTCCAGTACGCCGTAATAATCGATAATGTATCCGTAGTCTTTACCCGGATAAACCCGGTTGACCCTGGCGATAGCTTGCAACAGCGTATGCTCTTTTAACGAGCGGCACAAGTATAAGACCGTGTTTGCCGGCGCATCGAAGCCGGTTAATAGTTTAGCGACAACAATCAATATCTCAGGATGCTCCTGCTTTTTGAACTGACTGATAACACTATCCTCAAATTGTTTTTGATCGCCGTATTTGTCGTGCATCGCGGCGAAGTATTCATCCTCGTAGGCTTTTTCCTCATTATCTTCCCGAAAGCCGTCTTCGTGCCCTTCTCTTTGATCACCGCGGGTAACGATGACTTCGCTGGTTACCATGCCGATTTCGTCCAGGTACTTTTTATACAGCAGTGCCGTCGCTATTCTGGGCGCTACTAATTGCGCCTTGGGTTTGTATTTATCTCCCTTAGTCTGAAAGAAATCGCGGTAATGCTCGCTAATGTCCCAGGCCCGGGCGTACACCACTTGTTTGGCCCGGTTCAGGTGAGCTACCGTACTGAATTTTTTCTTGAGTTGATTACGCCCGTACGCACTCAGCGGCTCCGAAATCCGATCGAAATAGCGATTAATCGGCTCCTCGTTCAGGTCAATTCTGTTGTGACGACCTTCGTACAACAAAGGAACCACCGCCCCGTCTTCTACTGCGTCATTAACCTTGTAAGGCAAGCCGATGTAGCCCCCGAATTTAAACGCCGTATTCTTCTCTTTTTTCATCAGTGGCGTCCCGGTGAACGCCAGGAAACTGGCTTTGGGAAAAACCCGTTCCATACTCACGTTGAAACTTCCGTACTGGGTGCGGTGCCCCTCATCGATCAGCACGAAAATATTGGGGGAATCAAAAGGTGTTTTGGTTTGCCTCACCGCCGCCTCGAATTTGTTGATCACGGTGGTGATGATTTCGTCTCCGTCGTCCATCAGCAGTTCAGACAGGTGGGTTCCGGTACGTGCCCGTACAACTTCCTGCTGGCACTTTTTGAAGGTCTTGAACAACTGATCGTCCAGGTCCACCCGATCCGTCACCAGGATGATCCTCGCCGGGGCGGGTAATTCTCCCTTCCGTAATCCCGTTTGCGCTCTGGCCAGTTCCTCCACCGGCAAATTAGCCAGTAATTGCGCCAGCATTACCATTGTTAGTGATTTACCACTACCCTGGGTATGCCAGATCACGCCGCCGGGCCGGCTTCCATCCGGCTTCAATTGGCGGATACGCTCCAGTGCCGCCCGCACCCCGAAATACTGTTGGTAGCGGGCTACTTTTTTGACCCCCGCGTCGTAAACCGTAAAATTCCGTACCAGATCCAGCAGTCGCTCGGGTCGGCAGATGTCGTACAGCAGCTGGTCTTGAACCGTAATCAATCGCTTTTCCGTTTCCAGTCCATCGAAGTAGCGG
Organism: Lewinellaceae bacterium SD302; assembly: GCA_002591745.1. Classification (GTDB taxonomy): domain Bacteria; phylum Bacteroidota; class Bacteroidia; order Chitinophagales; family Saprospiraceae; genus Neolewinella. Next base: position 20,514 of record PDLQ01000021.1, on the reverse strand, counting down.
CGGGCGTAGTGAAAGCCATAGGTGCGCTCACTGAACAACTCATCCTTGGTAGCTTTGGCTAGCGGGCGGTTCTTGATCGCCGATAGCCGGTTCAGGTAGCGGGCCTCGAAAGCATCGTTGCCGTGCCGCTCTTTCCAGACCGACCAAAATTCTTTGCTCGTTCCCGTCGTAGCGTAGCGGGCTGCGTTGGTGGCCAGACTGAGCAGTAAACCACTGTACACGTAAAGGTCACGAATGCCGTCCCGCTTGAAATTACGGATATGCTGCTCGATCCCCAGCTCCACCGGACTTTTGTTCCCGCTCAGGGCGGGCGATTTGCACTCGATAACGACCAGTGGAATACCATTGACGTAGCAAACGATGTCGGGCCGGTAGGTATCCGAACGCCCGTTGCGGGTCACCGGCAACTCCTCGGTCACCTGGTAACGGTTGTTCTCCGGCCGCTCCCAGTCGATAAAGTGGATAGAGTGGCTTTTCAGGTCGCCCTCGATCCGCTCCTCGAAACTCTTGCCCAGGGTCAGCAGGTCGTAAAGGGCCGCGTTGGCGTTGATCAGGCCGTCCTGCAAGGGCAGGTGACGCACCGCCAGTATCGCCGCGCTGACGTTGGCCTCCGAAAATTTATGGGTCGTTCCCCGCCGGGTGATGTCGTTGATCTCCCCCAGCCGCTCCCGCAACACGGATTCGAACAGCACGTTAGATTTACGCCCGCCCCGCAGACGTTCGGCTTCCCGTGGGGGCACGTACTCGTAGCCCAGATTGATCAGCAATTGTAGGGCCGGCACCTGGGAAACGTGGTCTTCGCGAAAGGAGGGCAGGTGTTTCATCGTTTGACTTTTATTATCTGGTCGTTAGCTCAGCAAGCGCTTTTCACCAGTCAGTAATTGTTGCATCAGTCCTTTCTTTTGGACTAGCAAAGTAGCAAGGTTTTCTTCCAGCAAGGTGATCTCGGCGTCCGCGGCGGATAAGACCTTGGCAATGGCGGTTTGTTCGGGAAGGGGCGGAAGATTGATTTTAAGTTTCTCTAGTTTTCCAAAATACATATATGTTCTAGAACCGCCTTGCTTTTGTTGAAGTGCATACTTTTTAAATGCGTCCCCTTCGTTTAGCAAACACAATAAATAATATTGATCAATATCATTGCTTCTAAAAACAGGGTAAAGAGTGCTTACCATACCTTTGTCACATAAAACATTTATATTAAATTTAAAGATCAAGTCGTCACTCATATGCCGATAGGTGAAGTAGTTTCTGGGCACCACATTATATCCAATATTGTTTTCACTAGCGACTTGCTTTTTGTAATAATCCTTTTGAAAAAAAAGCCCTTTCCTTGATGATGTCAGAACAGGATATTGATTATTCTCCGTGGTAGTCTCATTATGTTTTATCAAATAATTTCCTAACCTCACCTCTTCCCATTCCCCACTAAATCCCGGCAGTCGTTTTTTCCCGCTCAGCAGTTGTTGCATGAGGCCTTTTTTACGGAGGCGTTGGGCGGCGAGGAGTTTTTCGGTGGTGGCGATGGCGCGGTCCCAGCTGCTCAGGAGATCAGCGATGCGGGTTTGTTCGGGGAGAGGGGGGAGGGGGATTTTATACTTTTTTATAATTCCACAGTTTAGTGATTCCTGTCCACCGCCTCTTGCACTTCCCCTTAGCTTTAAATAATCAAATGTCAATTTAGAAAATAGGTAATTGGAGTTCAATTTATTATTAGCGATTATAAAAGCAAAATTTTGATTTACAGTTGCATCAATTCTAGTTATAGCTGCTTTACCCCTAGTTTTACCTTGACCGATCATTGCAATAAGCACTGTATCTTTCGGCAGTAATCTCAACGATGTTTCCTCTACTGCTTGAGGAGTAACAAACTGATCTGCTTCACAAATCTCAGCATCATTCACTTTTCCAGTTGGCAACCATGGAATACTTCCATTTCGCCAAAACCTATCTTCTTTTTTACTGGGTGTTGTACCGTTCCCGATTGTAGTAATTTTTTCCAATCTCACCACCTCCCATTCTTCGGGCAGCCACCCCAACTTCGTTTTCCGGTAACCGGGGCGATTTTCGTTGGGGGTTTTTTTTATGTTTGTTTTATTCATGGTTTGGGGTGGTTGTGGGCGTAGGCACTGCTACTTTGTTAGTATAAAAAAATTATCGCCAAACCGGCTGTTGTTGCCAATTGGCGGGAAAACCGAGTTCGCGGTGCCTTACTTGCGGATAATCAAGAAAAAGTTGTTCCAGTCGGTCGGGGAAACGATTATTCGGACTGATCGTATGCAGAAGATATTGCAGACAGCATAGGTGGGCGTAGACTGACTTTGTGTCTACATTTCTCGTATTCATCCAAGGGCCTGGTAATCGACGCGGCAGACGCGGCCAGATTTCCATAGTGCGTTGAAATAAGCGGCAATGGTGAGCGGAGACATTACGTAGTAGCGCAATTGCGTGGAGCCAGTTACTCAACGTTTTGTAATCATCGAGTTGAAAACCGGTGGCAATGGTGGCCTTTTCCGGTAGATCGTCTTTCATATTACGATAGACCTTAGAGAGCGTTCCAAGGGAAACGACCTCCAGGCTTTTCCAGGATGGGGGCAGGCGCTCGTCCTCGGTGTACTTTGCCTTGTGCTCTAAGATGAATTGTTCCTTACTGCGGCGTACTTCCTCCGTTATACTGTTGCGGTTCTTGATCCAATTCCCCCTGGTTTTGGCCAGTGTTTCGTCTTCCAACCAGTGGGGCTGATGGGCCAAAGATAGTTGGTAGATCATCTGCGTCCGCAATCCAACCTCTACCCTTTCAATCATATTAAGTGCAATCAGGCGAAGTTCCCGATCAAAATTGTAGCGTTGAATGACGCGCTTGAAACTGCTTCCCCGGCGGAAGCGGTGCGTTTCGGCGTTAGATTGCATCGTCCACCAATAACCGGCCAGCCGATAGTAACCTACGGTCCGTAAGAAATGTCTGGCTTCCGCGTGATCGCTGATGCTCATTCCACGCGACTTGAGTTGCAGCAACTGAGCTTTAATGGTGATGGCTGGTTTACTATAACGCATAACCACCTAAATTAAAAGACCCGCCTCTTTGCGCTGATCTTACGGGAAGCGTGGCGGGTTCGGCCCGTTCATAAGTAGCTGTAAAAGCTACCTTTACAACGGGCAACGACCATACCTGTTGCGCTGATCTGACGGGAAGCGTGGTTGGTTCTGTTACCGCAAAAGTAGTAGATTTTTTGTTCTCTATCAAAATATTTTTTGTTTTGGCGTTATATCTTGAGCTTATGCGGCTAAAGCTTGGTCTGGCAGTCCATTCGTTACAATGTGGTGAGCCTTTTCGTATAGTTCGTCGTAAGTAATGAATTCAACGTTACGAGAGTCACGACGAAAGAGTTCGAAGGTCTTCTGCTTAACAAGCTTTTCTTGGTAGACATCATCCGTTATCTCGCTCCAGCTACCGATCACCACGATAACGCGAGGGTCGTACGCCCTCTGGGTAATTAAACGGCCTTGGTCGTCAGTCAGGTCTCGCGTTTGTTCCAACTTTAGCGTCCCAGAAGCCTTCTGTTCCAGTATCTGACTCTTAGCGTCTTGCAATTCCGTAGAAAGCTTCCAGGCTCTTGCTCTGTTCTTCGCAGGTCCGAAAAGTGGTGTATCCGGTCTTTTTAATTCTACGAAGGTGGTAAATCTGGTGTCCGCTAGCAGAAAATCGGCATTCACTTGCTCCTTACCCGCCGCGGTAGTATCGGAAGCGGCAAATTCCTTCTGTAAAATAGTGTTGAAGCGAACTCCCAATCCGTGACCAAATATCCACGGATTTTTGGCGAAGAAATGCTGCCACGCTATTTCGTCTTTGGTATTGGGCTTTCCCATTTCTTCCTCTTTGTAAGTCGCTAAATGGTTCTCGTACAGCAATTTGTAGAAAATGCCCAATTGAACCCTACGATAGCCAGTGTTCACAAAGTCTTTTTCATTCAATGCGCCGCTATCAATTAGTTCTTTGACGACATCCATCCCTTCGGCTCCGGATAAGGTTTCAACTATTGCTTCGCGAGTGATTGAGTCTAAATTTTTCAAATTTTCGTTTACAATCAGGCTTCTTCTGGCAGTTGAATCATCAACGCCCATTCCTGCAATAATTTGCATGAACCCGTACATTTCTTCCAGCGTAAATTTAGGTAGTACCACTCGACCGGTTTCTTTACCGCTAACCATTTTAACAATCTCTAACCTACTGAACTCGCCATCCGTCAACTTCCTCGTTAATTGGATTTGTGTTCGTGTGCTAGCCTGATACGTTGTTGACTCATCTTCTTCAAGTACTACCCGATAGAACTTTACCTTATGCTCTGGAACTTCGTTGACGTAAAGATGGTTGGGAAGAGAGTTCATCGCAATATCCTCTCTTGAGAGTTTTGGTGTTGTATACATAATGTCCTGCTTTTAATAGTGATTGATAATAGTCGTATATTTGATGAAGAATAAGGGCGGAAAGCTCTGAGAAGGATTGCACCGAAAGGGCTGTCTCAGAAACCTCCCGCCGACCAAGATGAGCTTCCCCCGGGAGGCTCATCGCATTTTATGCAATCCTAGTAGCCAAGTTGTTTCAGGTAATCGGCCAGCTCCGCTTCCACGGCTTTCAACTCGCTTTTCAGTTGTTTGATTTCTTGTTGAGTGGCGGCGATATCGACCGGCTCTTCCTCTTCGAAGGTGTCTACGTAGCGCGGGATATTGAGGTTGTAATCGTTCTCCGCTACTTCGGCCAGCGGTGCCAGGTAACTATATTTATCGATAGTAGAGCGTTGCCGGTAAGTCGTTAGAATTTTCTCGATGTGGTCGGAGGTAAGAACATTCTGGTTCTTACTGGAGTCAAAGTCCGCGCTGGCGTCGATAAAAAGCAACTGATCATCTGCTTTAGCTTTATCAAAAATCATGATGGCAGCGGGAATACCGGTACCGTAGAAAAGGTTAGCCGGAAGGCCGACCACCGCGCTCAATAGATTTTCCTCAATAAACTTTTTACGAATCTTCCCTTCGGAGCCTCCCCGGAATAATACGCCGTGGGGTACCACCACCCCGGCCCTCCCGTGTTCGTTGAGCGTCTCGATCATGTGCGTAATGAAGGCGTAATCGCCTTTACTCTTCGGTGGCGTTCCCCGGAAAAAACGTTTGTATTGATCCGCCGGTGCATTTTCAGCGCCCCATTTGTCTAGAGAGAAAGGAGGATTGGCGACAACGATATCGAAAGTCATCAAACTATCGTTCTCCAATAATTTTGGCGTATTGATCGTATCTCCCCACTCAATAGTAGCATTGTCCATTTCGTGGAGGAACATATTCATTCTAGCAAGGGCCCAGGTGCTACCGTTCGCTTCCTGACCGTATAAGCTAACGTTACGATTGCCGACTTCTTTGGCCGTTTTTATCAGTAGTGAACCAGAGCCACAAGTTGGATCGCAAATGCGATTGCCTTCTTGAGGTTCTACTAATTTAGCCAACAGCGTAGAGACTCTGCTCGGTGTATAAAATTCTCCAGCTTTCTTGCCTGCGTCGCTGGCAAAATTAGAGATCAGGTATTCGTAGGCGTCTCCAATTACGTCATTACCCGCTAAGTTGCTGGGACGTAGATCGAGGTCTTTGAAATCGTTCAGCAAATTTTTAAGCCGGCGATTCCGATCTTTGGTCTGTCCTAGATTAGATTCTTTTGCAAAGTCAATGTTGCGAAATACACCAGCTAATTTGTCCCGGTTGGCTTCCTCAATCTCTTCCAGTGCGATATTGATCACCTCACCTAAATCAGCTTGATTGCGCCGGGCGTAAAAGCTTTCGAAAGTAGCCGATCCAGGGATCGTGAACCGCTCAAGACTCATTGCCCGTGCAATTCTGGCTTCATTGCCATCGTATTTTTCTTCGTAAGCAGCGCGCTTGTCTTTGAGTACATCACTGATGTACTTAACGAAGAGCATAGTCAGAATATAATCTTTATATTGAGCTGCATCAATCGTACCCCGGAAAGTATCACAAGCTTTCCAAACCTGTTTATTAATCGTGTCTTGATCTAGCATAGTTATTATTGGTTTAAGATGTTTTCAATGATCGCGGAATCTAAAAGGTGTTCCGCACTTTGTATTGATTGTTGAATTTTACTCCGCTCCTTTTGAAGTTCCCGAAGCCTTATTACCCGTTGCTGCATTAAAAATGGAGGCACACTGATCTCCAGAGCCAACAGTTCCTTTCTTGGTAGTGTAGGCAGAGAAGTTCCCGCTCCTAGGCTTAACAGTCGTCTTTTAACTTTTTGACTATTCAAATAAATGGACAGATACCGAGGATCAATTAAATTCGAATTGACGGAAAGCACAAAAAACATACTTGATGCAATGCATTCTCCAGCGTCGCCTGAATAGGCCCAAGCAAAATTCCGGAAGCCTTTAGCAGCTAGAATCACTTGTCCTTCTTCTAGCAAATCCTTGTTGGAATCATGATTCTCGACATTTACGAACCCTTTTCCATCATTAATCAACAGGTCATGATCTGAAAAATCCTGGCCTCGTAAGTAACGGACGCTACCCTCCGTTTTGGCTTTTAGATAGGGGCCATATTTAACTTTAGAAAGCATTGTTCCCAGCTGCACGATTTCACTTTTTATCATTAGTAGCAATTTTCTAATAACACAAATATATAGTTACTCTATCAGACTTGCAAGCATTTTTAAAAACTAGTAGCTTTTTTCTAAAATCGGATACTGCTCCGCTCTTTTGCAGAGCAGCATCCAAATCAATTATGCTCGGAATCTGCAAGTCCAATATGGGTAAGTATCGCTCTTGTAGCGATTATTCTGCCATTGAAGTGGTTGCAAATTGCTCAACTCGTCACTTCCCCCTTTTGCTACGGGTTGTACGTGATCAATCTCCCAGCCATACTGAGAATCGGTTTTACCGTAGTCTCCCCAACGGATTATTATTCCACAGGAATCCTTGCGCAATATCGCCGGACTGTATCCAGGTATCACGCTGGCTTTATTCCAGACAGCTTGGCGGGTAAATAAAGAAAATGGGGTTCCGTTCCGCTTGGTGTTGCGGTTTCTAAAAAACAAACTATACATGTTTCGCTATGTATTATGCTGGCCCTTAGCAACTTGCGGGGCGGCCAAGTTAATCCCTCTAAAAAGAGGAAGATCTTAACGTTTTATCGCTTGCTAGATATCTAGATTCAGTCTACATTTATATTCTCCAATATGGCAGACTGTGATAAGTAAAGGGTGGCAAGCCCTGTATTTGTCAAGATCTTCCGACTCCAAAGGCTATACAAAGCTTTTGGAGTTTTTTTATGCCTTTCAAACAGATTTAAACAATTTCATTATTTAGATTATTCAAGTCTGCCCCAGCTCCAATAGAAGCCAGGGCAGTTTTAGTCTGGTAAAAACGCAAGCGATTTCACCAGGCGCGCGCAGTCCTAAGCCGAGCACGCAATGCAATCCGGATCATCCAGACTACACGCCTTGCCCACCGCTTCGGTCTGCTCGGCGGTCAGTTCCTCGAAGCCGGCTACGCCGCCTCCCTGGGGTACGGTGCTGGCTTTCGGCTTGGCTTCCAGCTTTGCTACTTTGTCAACCACCTTAGTTGTTGCTCCGTCCATGGCCGCCAGTTCTTTCTTCTGCTCGGTGGGTACCTGTAAGGCGCTTTGGTCCACGGTGAATTTGATGGCATCACGGGCAGCTTTGGAACGCAGGTAGTACATGCCGGTCTTCAGGCCTTTGCCCCAGGCGTAGAAGTGCATGGAGCTGAGTTTGCTGAAGTTGGCGTCTTGCACGAAGAGGTTCATGCTCTGGCTCTGGCAAATGAAGGCGCCACGGTCGGCGGCCATGTCGATGATGACCTTTTGGCTGATCTCCCAAACCGTTTTGTAGAGGTTTTTGATGTGCTCGGGCACCTCGGGGAAATCCTGAACGGAACCGTTGGCGTTCATCAGGCGGTTGCGCATGTCGTTGTTCCAAAGACCGAGTCCGATCAGGTCGTGCAGCAGGTGCTTGTTGACCACGATGAACTCACCACTCAGCGTCCGGCGGGTGTAGAGATTGGAACTGTAGGGCTCGAAACACTCGTTGTTGCCCAAGATCTGACTGGTGGATGCCGTCGGCATCGGGGCTACGAGCAGGGAGTTGCGCATGCCGTGTTTGGCCAGGTCTTTTTTGAGGCCTGCCCAGTCCCAGCGGTCACTGGGCGTTACACCCCACATGTCGTACTGGAGCTCACCTTTGCTGGCGGGGCTGCCGGGGTAGCTTTGGTAATGGCCTTCTTTTTCCGCCAGGGCGATACTCTCGGTACAAGCGGCGAAGTAGATGGTTTCAAAAATGTCTTTGTTCAGCTGCCGCGCCTCGGGGCTGTCGAAACTGTGACGCATCAGGATGAAGGCATCGGCCAGTCCCTGAACGCCCAGGCCGATCGGACGATGGCGCATATTGGAGTTGCGGGCCTCTTCGATCGGGTAGTAGTTCCGGTCGATGACCTTATTGAGATTGCGGGTGGCCACGCGGGTGATCTCGTAGAGTTTCTGGAAGTCGTACTCGCGGGTATCTTCTTTGACGTATTTGGGCAAGGCCAGGCTGGCCAGGTTACAAACGGCCACCTCGTCCGGGCTGGTGTACTCCAGAATTTCGGTACAGAGGTTGGAACTGCGGATGGTTCCCAGGTTTTGCTGGTTGCTCTTGCGGTTGGCTGCGTCCTTGTACAGCATGTAAGGCGTGCCGGTTTCGATCTGGCTCTCCAGGATAGCGTTCCAGAGGTCGCGGGCCTCGATGGTCTTGCGACCTTTTCCTTCCTGCTCGTACTGGTGGTAAAGCGCTTCAAACTCGCCGCTGTGTACGTCGAACAGGCCGGGGGCTTCGTTCGGGTCGAACAGGGTCCACTTTTCGTTGTTTTTGACGCGCTCCATGAACAGGTCATTGATCCACATGGCGTAGAAGAGGTCGCGGGCGCGCATTTCTTCCTTACCGTGGTTCTTTTTGAGGTCCAGGAACTCGAAGATATCGCTGTGCCACGGCTCCAGGTAAACGGCGAAAGCTCCTTTACGCTTGCCACCACCCTGGTCGACGTAGCGAGCCGTATCGTTGTAAACTTTCAGCATCGGTACGATGCCGTTGGAAGCACCACCGGTTCCCTTGATGTAGCTACCCGTGGAGCGCACATTGTGAATGCTCAGACCGATGCCACCGGCACTCTGACTGATCTTGGCACAGCGCGTCAACGTCTCGAAGATGCCGGAGATGCTGTCATCGGTCATGCTCAGCAGGAAGCAGGAGCTCATCTGTGGCTTGGGCGTACCGGAGTTAAACAGCGTCGGCGTGGCGTGGATGAACCACTTCTCGCTCATCAGCTGGTAGGTCTGAATGGCGCTTTCGATGTCCTGGTCGTGAATACCTACGGCCACGCGCATCAGCATTTGCTGGGGGCGTTCCACCACCTGGCCGTCCATCCGCAGCAGGTAGCTCCGCTCCAGGGTTTTGTAGCCGAAGTAGTCGAAATCGAAGTCGCGGTCGTAAATAATGGCCGCGTCCAGTTTTCCGGCGTTGGCTTTGATGGTGGCCATGGTGTCCTCCCCGATCAGCCCGGCTTGCTGACCGGTTTTCGGGTCTACGTAGTTGAACAGGGCCTCCATGGTGGCGCTGAACGATTTATCGGTTTCCTTATGCAAGTTGGAAATGGCAATGCGGGCGGCCAGCTGAGCGTAATCCGGGTGGATGGTACTCATACTGGCGGCGGTTTCGGCGGCCAGGTTATCCAGTTCCACGGTGGTTACCCCGTCAAAGAGTCCCTGAATTACTTTCTTCGAGATTTCAATGTGGTCGACGTAGTTCTCGTCCAATCCGTAGCACAGTTTTTTTATACGGGCGGTGATCTTGTCGAAACTGACGGCCTCCTTACGGCCACTTCTTTTAATTACTTGCATGTGCTTGTTGTTATTTAATCGCTCGAATATTTGGGTAGTAGACGGGCGGGTTTTTGGTTCGTGTTTGTTTTTTTGGCTGGCTAACAAAGTAGCAATGCTGGTGTAGGCCTCTCCCCCCGCCCCTCTCCGGGGGAGAGGGGTGACGCACTGCGAGCCGCCAGGGCGGCTTTTAGATCTTTCGTCCTCATCAGTACTATCGAGAAACGAGTTGATCGGGCCTGATTCAAAAGACAGTCTTCAGCCCGCCTCCTTCGTCGAGCGTACTGACGACGTCAGAGAATGACTGAGGTTTTGCCGGCGCTTGCCGCCTGGCAAAACCTCAGTCATCGATTTTAAAAGTCCGCATCAAGACTAAAGCCCTGATCTTCCTTGTTCGCCATCACGCCGGCTTTCTGATAATCCCCTACTCGCTTCTCGAAGAAGTTGGTTTTTCCTTGCAGGGAGATCATGTCCATCCAGGGGAAGGGGTTCTCCGCGTTCCAGACCTTGGGCTGCTTGAGGGCGACCAATAGTCGGTCCGCGACGAACTCGATGTACTGGCACATCATATCGGCGTTCATGCCGATGAGGTTGACCGGTAGACTGTCGCTGACGAATTCCTTTTCGATCTCTACGGCATCGACGATAATTTTCTTGACGACGTCCGGATCGAGTTTGTACTTGATGTGCTCGTTGTAAAGCAGGCAGGCGAAATCGCAATGCATCCCTTCGTCGCGACTGATCAGTTCGTTGCTGAAACTCAGTCCCGGCATCAGGCCACGTTTCTTAAGCCAGAAAATGGAGCAGAAAGAACCACTGAAGAAGATACCCTCTACGGCGGCGAAGGCTACGATCCGTTCGGCGAAGGTGCCCTCGTCGATCCAGCGCAGTGCCCAGTCGGCTTTTTTCTTCACGCAATCCATGTTTTCGATGGCGTTGAAGAGGTAATCTTTCTCTTTCGGGTCCTTGATGTAAGTATCGATCAGCAGGGAGTAGGTCTCGCTGTGGATATTCTCCATCATGATCTGGAAGCCGTAGAAGAATTTGGCTTCGGTATACTGTACTTCGTTGACGAAATTTTCGGCCAGGTTTTCATTCACGATGCCATCGGAGGCGGCGAAGAAAGCCAGTACGTGCTTGACGAAGTGGCGCTCGTTGTCGTTGAGCTTTTCGTTCCAGTCGGTCAGGTCGGCACTGAGGTCGATTTCCTCCGCCGTCCAGAAACAGGCTTCGTTAAGTTTATAGAATTGCCAGATATCGTCGTGCTCGATGGGAAAAAGGACGAAGCGATTCGGGTTTTCGGTTAAGATCGGTTCCAGTTGGGCGTTCATGACAAATAATTTTTGTGTGCACTCGGGCAGTTAAAATTGATAGTTAAGTTGTGATTTAATAGGTAGTTAAGTTGGCTTCGGCACGGCCGACAAAAATCCTTCCCCAAGATCGTCTTTCAACGTTAGGAGACAGGAAAAATCTTAGGTCCGTGGTCAAGAGTGTTGCCAGAAAAATCCCGGGGCAGTGGAGAGGAAAAAAGTTCTCGCAATCGAACTGCCCCGGTGTAAATAGTGGTATCAGTAAGCTAAAATGGGGAAACCTAACGGCTTGAGCACGCTATCTTTCCCGCTTACCTTCGCAATATAGTGGATTTGTTAACCCAAACTTAACCCAGTTTTCCACAATCTGTGGATAACAAAGGGATAAAAAACACAAGTATCTGTATTTCAGCAAATTAACATTTTCCGTGATTTTATCCACAATGTGGAAAAGATGAAATAATGTGGAAAACTCAGACAACATCTGTAAAAACCTACTCCACCTGTGTGCCAAATCATTATTAAACGGTACGTTTTGGCTAGAAAGCGGTAGGCTCTTGGCTTATTCACCCTGCGGGTATGATGTATCTTCGCCGGATGTCCTATACCTCCAGCCTACTACCTATATATAATCAGATCGCTGCCCAGCAGGCCAGTGGAAAAGTAGCCGACTACATCCCCGAACTGGCCAAAATTTCTCCGGATAAGTTCGGGGCCCACCTGGAAATGCTTAATGGTTCAGGCAGTCAGTCCGTCGGAGACAGCCACGAGAAATTTTCCATTCAGAGTATCGCCAAAGTTTTCTCTCTGTCCCTGGCTTACCAATTACTGGACGGCAAACTATGGGAACGGGTAGACGTGGAGCCTTCCGGTACTCCTTTCAACTCCCTGATTCAATTAGAACTGGAAAACGGTCTGCCCCGTAACCCATTCATCAACGCCGGGGCCATCGTCATTTGCGATATCCTTAGTGGCCTGCTCGATAATCCCGCCGAGGCGATGCTCCGCTTCATCCGTGACCTTTCCGGTAATGACTCCATTTGTTACAACATCCGCGTTGCTGCTTCGGAACGGGGCGAAGGATACCGCAACCTGGCCCTGGCCAATTTCATCCGCTCCTACGGCAATATCGAAAATGACCTGGATCAAGTGCTCGACTTCTACTTCCTGCTCTGCTCCGTGGAAATGAATTGCGTTGAGTTGGCCCAGAGTATGCTTTACCTGGCCCGCGGCGGGAAAAATCACCTCGGACAAACGATCCTGACCCCCAGCCAGGCCAAACGGATCAATGCCATCATGCTAACCTGTGGATTCTACGACGAGGCCGGCGAGTTCGCCTATCGGGTCGGTCTTCCAGGAAAAAGCGGTGTCGGTGGCGGTATCGTAGCCGTAAAGCCGGAAGAATACGCCATCGCCGTCTGGAGCCCGCTACTCAATGAAAAGGGTAACTCCTGCCGGGGAATGGCCTTTTTGGAAGAATTCACTTCGGTGACGAAATCATCCATTTTTTAGATCATCAGTCTACTGTTTTACGCCTCCTTGCGATTGCCCCTAACAATCTACTCACGTAAGCCTTTTGGCCATCGTCCAGCTTATCCACCCCCCAGGCCTTATTGACAAAACCCAACACCAGCAGATCACGGTACAGTAAATAATGAGGTATCCCGGCTTCTTCTTCCGGATCAACCGGCAAATGTTTTTCGTAGCCCTTTTTGAGCGCAACATAAAACACCTTTTCAAAATCGTCAATATTCTTTGACTGAGGATGAAGTCCGGCGTAATACAAAACCGTAGCCAGATCGTCGATCAGGCGGCCCCGGCAACACATCTCAAAGTCGAAGGCGATGATTCTATTTGTTTCCTCTTCCAGCAGATAATTGCCGTGATGAATGTCATAATGGATAAGGCCGTAAGCATCTTCCCGCTGTGGCCGTCGCCGAAGAATTGTGGTAATGCGCTTGTACAAAGGACGAAAGTCGTAATCCTTTGTCACCAAACCATCCTCACAGTGGTGTTCGGCAATTTCGTCCCAACTCAGATAATGGTGTGAGGTCTTTTTTTGAAATAACCGGCCGGCCAGATGCAACCGGCCGGTCAGTTCGCCCAACTGCTCGAAAAAGGCTTCGTTCCAGTCCATCGCGGTTGGTACCCGACCCACGACTTTCGTAAAACAAACTGCGCTGAAGTAGGTGGCCCCTCCAATTCTTTCCAGTTTATGCCCTCCTTTGGAAAGTACCACCTCCGTTACCGGAATACTGCGCTGCTGCAGGTCTAACAGCCAGGCCAGTTCTGGTTCGATCTCTTCGGCCGGGCGGATTTTGGAGAGCGTCAGCCGCAAAATTTTGTCTCCGCAATCAAAGACCAGATTTTGATTGGCCCGAATCAACTTTGCTACTTTGAAGTCAAGGTCATAACAGCCACAGGCTTCGGCCAGCACAGCTTCGGAATAGAATTTGGCGACGATTTGGTTCATGGAGAAAAGATACGGCGAATCGTGTCGAGCAACTTAAGTACTTGGACAGAACAAATTGCGCCATTTAAATCTGATAGATATTGGCTTTGAGCGAGACGAAAAATGTAGCCGAGACTTTAGTGTTTACGAGGCTTTTAGACGAAACTCAAGGTCAAAGGATGTCGAGGTAAATGGTGCGATCAGTTTTATTCGGGTACTTAATTGACACTCAGTTAACAACAGTATTCCTAGTTTTGCGCCGTGATTCGCCAACTCGTCGCCATTGCGGGAATCTTGCTGTTAAGCGTCCAGATACTGAGCCTCCCGCTCAGTATTGGCTATTTCTACGCCAATCAAGCTGAGATCGCTGCTACCAAGTGTGAGAATCGCAATCTGGAAAAAGTAGTACTCTGCAGCGGTAAATGTTACCTGCGCGAGATCGTAGCCAACCAGGTTGCCCCGGCCAGAGAGAACGATCCTACCCTTCCCGCTTCTACTACCGAACGCTTACAACTTACCGTCATGGACCAGCCGCCCCTGCGGCCGCTGCCCGTACTGAGTCGACGCCCCCGGGCCATTCTGCCCCCCGCGAACTTCCGTTACCGTTATGCTCAGGCAGACGGCTATGCAACGGATATTTTTCACCCGCCCCGGCGTGCGTAACCTTGATCGTAGTTATTTGTCGTAAAGTTCCGGCCCTTCCAGATCGTGAAGGCTGCCTGGTATTGTCGTTCTAGCGAGTACTTCAGACCGCTCCGGCTTAGTCGTGGGTCGCCCCTGGGTTTCCTGACCACTCTTTGAGGTACTTGTAGCTGTTATTACCCCCACGGTCGGCTCAATGCGCAATCGAGCGGACGACGACAAACACTACCCTTTTCTACTTCATTTCCGAACCAGTTCAATCCCTAACGGGCTGAACTAAATCCTCCGTTCTCATGCGTCGGATCATCCTTTCCCTATTGGGAGTATTTCTTTTGTGCACTTCCTTATCCGCCTGTGATGCCTGTGGCTGTGGTGTTGGCGGGGGCGGCTTCGGTTTGCTGGGGCTTTACCGTTCCAACTTCATCGGTTTGCAGTACGGTTACGCCGGCTTCCGGTCTTACTATTCTTCAGGTGAAGCGACGGGAACGGAAGACGCTTTTCATACGACCACCTTATCTGCCCGCTTCAGCCCACTGGATCGATTCCGGGTACAAGTAAGCCAGAGTTACCACGCTAACCGGAGGACCGGTGAAGTCGGAGATCAGCAACTCGATGGATTCGGTGATCTACGGATCGGGGCGGTTTACACCCTCCTAAATGACCGTATAGTTCTAAAAGATCAGCTGCTCTATCTGGAAGCGGGCTTCGATCTTTTCTTACCTACCGGTCGCTACGTCGCCGATCCGCTGGAAGATTACTTCCTGCCAGACAACTTCTCGCCCGGCCGTGGTGCCGTGGCTTACTCCCCAAATTTCCTGGTTGCCTTAAGCGGCCAGCGCATGGGTTTCAGTTTTAGCGGAGAGCTAAAAATCCACGGCAAAACCGAGGGGGATTATCGCTTCGGAACGGAAAGCCGACTGGCTGCTCAGGCTTTCAGCGAGCTATTGTTGGGCAAACAAAGCAACTGGGTGCCCTTCGTTGGCTTGCAATTCGACCACATTACCGCCAACCGCTCCCGCAGTGGTAATGACGTACACGCCACCGGCGGCAAAGCTTTACTAGGCCGGGCGGGTGTACAATTTCGTTTTCCGCGCTTCACCTGTGGCTCCACGCTACTGATCCCGCTGGCCGATGATTATGCCAACGGAGAAGTTCGGAGTGGCCTCCGGTTATCCGCAGATGTCTACTATCAATTTTAATCACTTCGCGTCTGCCATTATAGTGGCCATTCGCAATTAATCATGTAACTAATGAAACAATTTTCTCTGGCCCTGATGGCCATTTTCACCCTTCTTTCTTTTACTGCCTGTGACGATGACAGCGACGACGGCAGCATGACCGATCCGACTTTCGGAAGTATCGAAATCGAGTTCGACAACGTGATCGGCAGCAACGATGATCAGCGTGGTTTCGGCCTCAGCGAGGTCGGTTCGACCGATTACAGTTACAGCAATGGCATGGAGCAAAACTTCAACGTCACCCTACTACGCTACTTCGTCAGCAACGTTCGTCTCGAAGGCGAAGACGGACTGGTTTACGAGGATGAAACCCTCGTTGACGCCGTTAACTCCAAGGGCTACTACCTGATTGACGAAGCCGACGGCAGCAGCCAGACCGTCACCCTGGAAAATGTGCCGACCGGCGAGTACGACCGCATCGTCTTCACCCTGGGCGTAGACAGCAGCGGTGTACTGGAAGGTGCCGCGGGCGGCGTACTAGACCCGGCTACTAATCACATGTTCTGGAACTGGAACGCCGGCTACGTAGCCCTCAAATTCGAAGGCCAGTCCGACGTCTCCGTTGGTGGCGCTTTTGGTGAGACCGTCGACCAGGATACCCCCAACGGCATCGTGTATCACCTCGGTGGCTGGAAAGAAGTGGACGGCGCCCCCGCCTTTACGAACAACGTCCGGGAAATCAGTCTCGACTTCGACAGCCATGCGCACGTAGCAGCCGAGGAAGTACCCCGTGTCCACCTGGAGTTTGACGTTGAGTCCATCTTCAAAGGCCCCGGCGGCGACATCGACTTCACCGGCAACAACAATGTCCACCGACCGGTAGACGGTAGCAACGCCATTGATAATGTGGTAGCCGCTTTCCGCTTCGACCACATTCACGAGTAACCAATGCATCAAGTGCGGTTTATGGCGTGGCCGTAAACCGCACTTACTAAACGAGTCCTATGCGAAACGCAAGTGTCCTTCTTTGCCTGATTGCCATATTCATCCTGGGATGTGGTCAAGACGAACCTGTTACCCCGCAAGATCTCTTCGCCTTTAACCAACCCGAACATTTTCCGCCACCGGCCTATGATCTGGAAAATGACCCCATCACCCGCGCCGGGGTGGAATTGGGCATTAAGCTGTTCAACGATCCCCGTCTATCGGCCGACCGCTCCGTAGCATGTAGTAATTGCCACGCCCAGGCAGTGGCTTTTGCTGATCCCCAGCATCGATTGAGCCAGGGCGTAAACGATGCTACCGGCACCCGTAATGCACCCCAGATCACCAACCTTGTGTTTATGAGTGAGTTCTTCTGGGACGGCGGCGTTTCCCACCTGGACTTCGTACCCATCAACGCCCTGGAAAGTCCGGTCGAAATGGGGAACACGCTGGCCGAGGCCGTGGACTTCCTGCAATCCGACAGTGACTATCCGGCGCTCTTCCGAGCCGCTTTCGGTACCGACACCATTACTTCGGGTCTGATGCTCAAAGCATTTTCCCAATTCACCAACCTGCTTGTCTCAGATCGCAGCAAATACGATGACGTGGTTCTAGGCCGCAACAACGCCAGCTTTACTGCCGATGAGCTAGCCGGCAAACAACTTTTCGACCAGCATTGCAGTAGCTGCCACACTCCCCCGCTATTTACCAGCCAGGGCTACGCTAACAACGGGCTCGACAGTACTTTCACTGACGAAGGTCGCGCCGCCATCAGCGGAAACCCACTCGATCTCGGGAAATTCCGGATACCTTCTTTGCGGAACGTCGCACGCACGGCTCCGTATATGCACGATGGCCGCATGGCTACTTTGCCAGCCACCCTCCAACATTATAATGACGGGATCATCCAATCCCCAACGCTGGCCCCTGAACTACAGAGTGGAATTCCTCTCACGCCTACGGAACAGGAGCAGATCATCGACTTCCTGAATACGCTGACGGATTGGGAATTCATGAGTGATGAGCGTTTCAACTAGTGATTTCACCAACTGTTTTTGGCTAACATAGAAGCAGTGCTTGTGAACTGAAATGCATGCGAATCGTTGGCCGCTTATGCCAAGACCAGGGGTTGAGGGGAGCTGAGGCAGTTTGGCATCAGCGCGGCAAACGTACACGGAAGCAACTGCCAAGCCCTGGCTCGCTGGATACTGACACTTCGCCCCGGTTAAGTTCCACCAATTCGCCCACCAGCCGCAGGCCCAGTCCGCTGCCTTTTTCCCCAGCTGTTCCTTTGGTGGAATGTTTTTCCAGGGCGAATAATTTTTCCAGCCGCTCCGGAGAAATTCCGGTTCCGGCGTCGATCACCTCAATCAGCACCCGATCTCCTTCAGCCTTAGCCATGAGCTTCACTTCCTGGCCTGTTTCCGAAAATTTCAGCGCATTGCTCAGCAAGTTCCTCACCACCGTGGAGAGGGCGCGAGGATCGGCGTAGGCTTGCAATTCCGGTGCGGCGGCACAGTTGATGGTGATCCGCTTGCGTTCGGCCATTTCGTGGAACAATTGCTCGTTTTCCGCGAAAACTTCCGCCACGCAAACCCGCTCGGGTTGGTAGGGAATCATCCCGCGCTGCAACAGCGCCCAATTCAATAGGTTATCCAGCAAACCGGAGAGGCCATCGGCCGTTTGCTCCACCCGCTCGGCCAGCCTTTTCATTTTTTCCGGCTCTTCTTTTTCCAGATAATAGCGCATCTGTTCCCCCACCCCGCTAAAGGCAACAACCGGGCTACGCAGATCGTGAGCAATGAGGCCAAAGAACTTATCCTTGGTGGCATTCAAAGCTGCCAGTTTCCGGTTATTGTCACTTAGGTGGCGGCGAGCTCTTTGTAGCTGCACCAATAAAAAGCCACCAACGGCAAGTAACAGACCGAGGGCCAACGCAAGGCCGATCCACAGTCGGTTCCGAGCAGTGAGCAGCTCGGCCTTCACCTCGGCTGCCAGCTTATCTTCCTCTGCAGCGGCTACGTTCTGGCGTACGCGTTCGTCGGCCAGGGCGTTCTCTAGATTATCTCTGAAAATGGTATCTCCCAAGGCCATCGCCTCGTAGAGATTATCGTAGGCGGCCCGCATCTTGCCCCTTTTATATTGTACCCAGGAAAGCAAATCGTAGCTGTTGCGGAGGTGGCGGGGGTCCGCAAATTTCTTACTGGCCCTTACCCCCAACTTGGCCCAATATTCTGCTTCCTCCATGCGATTGAGCGTATCCAGACTGACGGCCTGGTAGAAACTGATGTTCCGGCAGTTAATCGGTGGAGAATCAACAACACACATTTCCAGGTGAGGGCGCAGTACTTCCAGCACTTTTTCAAAACTTCCTCCGTAGTACCAATAACGTACCCAGGTCATGTCTACTTCCAGTACCTCCCCTTTATTTTCATCGTTGCTCAGGGCAACTTGTGCCCGTTCCAGCCAGATGGGTATCGAGTCCCGCGAATCAACCGCATAAGATGCCAGCAGCCGGTTGAAGCGGCCGATGTAAAAGCGGTCTTCCGCTCGTCGGGCTAGCCGCAGACCTTCACGCAGGTTTGGCATCACCAGTTCGTATCTCCCCGTTTTAGACCAGATAGAGGCCTCTTCAATGTAGGTTCTCAGCAAGAATTCTTCCGGTTCCCGACCCTTGAGTGTAAGACGAACCAGATCGACGTAGCGTAACGCTTCGTCAAAGTCTCCCAGATCATCCAATACGGTGGTTTGCCGGCTATAGACTTCGGCCAGCGCCAGGTCTCTTTTAGTTTTCAGGTTGGCGGCTACGTTTTCCAGTTCCTTCAATTGCCGCAAGCCTGTTTGCAGTTTACCCTCATCAATTGATTCAACGACGGCCGCCATCGCATTTTCGAAATCAATATAAGCGCTGTCAATGTTCGCTTCCTGAGCTTGGCAGAACCAAGGGAGCCAGCAAAAATAGCAGACGATACTGTATAGCTTGGACTTCAAAGTAGCAATGTTTTACCTTCAAGGTATGAAGATCCTAATCGTTGAAGACGAAGCCTTGTTTGCCGACCAGATCGAAATGCTCTGCGAACAGCTGGGCTACGAAGTAGTCGCCACTTGTGAAGATGCTTTTTCCGCTTTGGATGCTTTTCACCGCTTGCAACCCGATCTATTACTGTCCGACATCAACCTGGTAGGCGAAACTGACGGTATCCAACTGGCCGAAAAACTGAATAGCCACCGGTCTATCCCGACCATCTTCATCACCTCATTGGCTGATGACGCCACCTTCTTACGGGCCAGCGCCATCCTACCCGTGGGTTTTATCGTCAAACCCTTCAATCAATTACAGTTACAGCGCAGTATCGAGCTGGCCGTCAGTCAACTGGTCGCGAAGGAAGAAGAAACGGTGGACTTCGCCGAATCAGACCTCCAATTGGCCGACAGCTTCTTCATCAAGGTTGGCAACAAGCTGGAGAAAGTCAGGACCGAAGACATCGTTTACGTAGAAGCCGATGGCCGTTACAGTATGATTCACACGCTCCAGGCTCGAAAATTCGCCGTCCGTATTCCCATCAGTGAGATGGCCGCCAAGCTCAACCAGGAGCAGTTCCTGCGCAGCCACCGCAGTTACCTGGCCAATCTCGACTGGCTGGAAAGCGTGGATACCAACGATATGGTCATCAGGGTTAAGGGTCAAGAAATCCCCCTGAGCAAAGGGTTCAAAGAAGAAGTGCTCCGGCGTTTACAGCAGTTGTAAGAGCTTGTTAGGATTTCGGTTTTCTGGCCGATTTCGAGGATTTTTTGGCCTCGGCAAGGCAGCAGAACCGGAGCTTAGCCATAGCTAAATGAGGATTTTGCTAACGCCGCCGAGGTCGAAAAGGAACGAAATGAGGCCGAATGCTGAATTCCTAACAAGCTCTAAACTGGACTTTAGCGGTTTGCTAACCGGCCAGTATTTTAAAGAAACTCTGATGTGAAGTAGATTAAGGTATCTGACATCTTGATCATGCTTCGTATACCACCAGAGTTTCAGTCGGTAATA
>PDLQ01000020.1 GCA_002591745.1 Lewinellaceae bacterium SD302 | reverse complement strand
AAGATGTAACAGATGCGCTAATCCCGGAGTACTCCGGGACGCCACACCCCGTGACAAATTCAATAAACTTGTGAAGATGTAACAGATGCGCTAATCCCGGAGTACTCCGGGACGCCACATTCTGTGACAAATTCATACAGCGGAGACGGCGGGATTCGAACCCGCGGTACCCCGTGAAGAGTACGTCGATTTAGCAAACCGGTGGTTTCAGCCACTCACCCACGTCTCCGAATGCCTCCCAAAGAAGGCCAATTTGCTAATAAATCTACTGATAAAACTACGTTGAATCAGCAAAAGTTCCCTTACGAAAAACAAGAATCATCATCCCCTCATTCGTAAAGCGATGCAAATTTAGGTTGCCTTTGCATAGACTGCAAAATTTTAACCACTTTATTTTCAAAAAAGGTTTGATCGAAAATTTTCACCCTCCTAGCTGGGGCTACCTGGCTTCACCATCCCACATCAGAAAAGCTTTGAGAAAATCGTCGAGATCACCATTGAGCACGGCATCGGTCTGGCTGGTCTGATACTTGGTTCGGTGGTCCTTTACGCGGCGATCATCCAGCACGTAGCTACGAATCTGGCTCCCCCACTCTATACTGTTCTTGCCCGCTTCAACCTCCTCTTTCTCCGCCAGCTGTGCTTTAAGCTCCAGTTCGTACAAACGACTCTTGAGCATATTCAGGGCACGCTCACGATTTTGGTGTTGCGACCGCTCATCCTGGCACTCGACCACCAACCCGCTGGGCAGGTGACGTACACGGACGGCAGATTCAGTCTTATTTACGTGCTGCCCACCGGCACCACTGGCGCGGAAGGTGTCCCATTCCAGGTCCGCCGTATTAACTTCCACTTCGATTGTGTCGTCGATTCGAGGATGGACGAAAACGGAAGCGAAACTGGTCTGACGTTTTCCTTGGGCGTTGAATGGACTGATGCGTACCAGTCGGTGCACACCATTCTCCCCCTTGAGCAAACCGTAAGCGTAATCACCCGTAATTTCCAGGGTGGCAGACTTAATTCCGGCGGCTTCACCACGGTTTTCACTGGCCTGACTCACCTTGAAGCCATCCTGTCGTTCACCCCACATGATGTACATGCGGCGCAGCATGTCTGCCCAGTCGTTTGCCTCGGTCCCACCCGCTCCGGCGTTGATCTCCAGAATGGCACCGAGTTCATCTTCGGGACGGTTAAGGGTAGAACGGAACTCAGCGTCGTCCAGTAAGGCGACCGCGCTTTCGTAGCGAGCTTCCAGTGCTTCTTCAGTTCCCTCTCCTTCTTTGAGGAATTCGCTGAGAATTTCGACGTCCTCCACTACCTCGGCAACTTGCCGGTACTTACCGACCCAGTTTTTGTGGGTCTTCATCTCTTTCATCACCAGCTGGGCAGCCTTGGGGTCGTTCCAGAACTCAGGGTCCATGGATTTGTGGGTGAGGTCTTCAATCTTATGCTGTCGCTCGGCGACGTCAAAGATATTGTTTGAGCAAAGCCAGGCGGCTTTGCAGGTCCTTCAATTGGTCTTGGGTCATGGGCCTTTTTTTTGTTGGTGGGCGAAAGTACGGGATTGGGGGAGATTGGGAAAATCGATTAACACCTCAATCGCCTAGTAAGTTACCCCACCCCCAGACCCAGCGAACAAGTATAAATGAAAGCCGGCGGCAAATTGGCCAAAGTAAATTTCACGTTCACGTTATTGAAGTAATCCTTGAGCAGGCTGTAATCCTGCAAGGCATACTGGTACTGCAAAAACCTGCCATTTGGTTTTAAAACTTGCTGGGCCTGGCGCAAAATTTCTTCCTTTATTTCCTTGGGGATCATCGATAGTGGCAGGCTGGAGACCACGTAATCCACCGATCCGGCCATCAGGAAATCACTCATTCTTTCCGCCCCGTGGGGAATCACTTTCAAACGATCGTCCTTGATCTCACGCATTATCGAGATAAAACTCTCGTTGATTTCAAAGGCGTATACCTGCGCCTCAACACCGAGTTTACGTAATAATTGCTTGGTCACGCAGCCGTCGCCCGGCCCTAGTTCCACGATCACCAAATCCCGGCCGACGGGGATCGGTTCGATCAGTTTTTTTATCAGCGCGGGTGAAGAACTGGCAATGGCCCCGGTAGACTTAAACGAGCGCAGTGCCTCTCGCAGAAAAAAATGCTTTCCCATAAGTTGTAGATAGGTGCCCTCTTTACGGGCGAGGGCCTAAGATAGGTTATTCGTAACGAACCTTGGCCACAATGCCCGGCCACTGCACTTCCATTCCGTGAACCATCTGTCCGTCGAACAAAGGCGTCAGAGCTGTACGCAGAATGTTTTCCCCCTCGACTAAAAAACCCAATTCGGCGTCGGTAAAAATGGGGTCCAGAGCGGCATAGACGTAACAGTCCCCCTCCCGCATCCAAAGTAAATGGTCGTTGAGAAATAGTCCATTGGCGTAGCAGGGTGACCAGCTGTTCCAAAGTAATTGCAGTGCCCTTACCCTTTTGGGGTCCAACCCTAAATCAAATTTTTCCAGGAAAGTGCCGGAACGGGTTACCCAGTTCCGGGGCACTTCCCGTGGTCGCAGCAGCGCCACTCCGTACGGTCTTTCGGCTAAAGTCAGGCCTGCCGATGGTTCACCTACGTGAAACAGCCCATTGTGGTCCATCGCCCGCAAATGCACGCGCATTGGCAGTCGTTGATCAGGCAGCCATTCCGAATTCCAGCGTACTGAAAATACCGGACCGGAAGTACTGCTACCCAAGGTGCGATTTGGTCTGCCCCGGTGGGTTTGCCAGTGTATTCTGCGGAAATCGCCGCGTCCGCTCCAGTCCATATCCGTGGCTTCCAAAGCGTAATCGACGGCAACGAAATTCGTATCCTTATAGACCGATAAATAGCTCAGCGACGGTACTTTTTGCTGATCGTACTTTAAGCGAGGAACTGCCAGCGTCGACTTCTGTGGAGCGTAATAGATGCGTAGCGTCAATCCGTAAATCAGATTTTGCGGCCAGTCCCACCTTTGGGCAGTATCCACTTTCATGGCGAAATAATTTTCCTTTCCTCCGTTCAGCTCCGCCACGGGAATCGTTAGCGTCTGGTCCGTGTGAAACATGTATTCATCCGCGGGATCGGGAAGATCTTTGGGGAGCCCGAAGGGCCGAAATCGATTGTCGTTCCAGGAAATTTCCAGCCCTTTGGTATCCTCGTGGCTCTGCACTCTCTCAATCGTCACCTCCGCCCGGATCGCCATTTTCAGATCAACGGAAGCCGGTAGCAGTAGCCTTCCATTCTGCTCCAATTCAGCGGGTAACTTGCCGGGCTGTTCAGTATAGCCGTAGCGCCCGCCTACCCGTAAAAAAGCCTCTCCGTCCTCGGGCGTCACCCACTGGTATTCCTTGTAGAGCGAGCCTGGTTCCCACTGGGCGGAAAGTTGGGAAAGAAGAATCAAGTTGATAAGTAGCGGAAATATCTTATTCACTAATTGATTTTTATTACTTCAAAGTAGCAAGGCTGGCTGGATATACGCTCATCAGCAATACAAATAGTCTTTAGCCCAGTTTAGAGCTTGTTTGCAGCAAACCGGCTGTACTCCTCCTGCCGTCGTCTGGTATGCCAGAAACATTGCTACTTTGTTAGTCATTAACTCTAAACGGGCTCGCTAATCCATCCTGCTTCCCCGGAGTTGTTAGCCAACACATCGAATCACAAATAAACCGCGAAGACGCTCTTTTTTACGACAACTCCCCGGAAGACTGGCGTACTTAGCTGACCGACCATTACGTTGTGGAAAAGAGCGTTTGGCTACACTCTATAAAAGTCAGTTGGCTCTAATAGCCGTGTAATGGTGAATCCCCACCATGCTCTCAATTGCAACCGGTCAGCGCCCCTTACTAAAAAGAAATCAGCGAGTTATCAGGAAATGTCTAATCAGTTGTCTTGTCATCAGATTGCGCATTTTCCTTGCTGCGCTCTTCCAATTCTTCTTTGATGCTCTCGGCGTCGCCAGCCATGATATCGTCACCAATTTTGCTGATGTCTACCCCCATGGCATCGGCGCGTTTTTTCCAGCGTCGGCGTGCCATTTCCTGCATGTCCGAAGTATTGTCCATTTCATCCATGATCTCCAGGCCGAGCAGGGTCTCCACGGCGTCCTCCATGGTAACAATACCTTCCATTCCCCCGAATTCATCTACAACCAACGAAACCGGTTCGTGACGCTCCAACATCATATTCATGAGGGTGTTGACCTTTGTGTCTTCGGGAACAACCAGTATTTCACGGATCAGTGATTTGATAGATTCTTCACCCCGCTGCTCGATCATCGCTTGGAACACCAGATCTTTTAGAACGTAGCCTTCTACTTGGTCGCGGGTCTCTCCGAATACCGGTAGACGACTGAAAGGATGCTCGCCGAATTTCTCGTAAACCTGGGCAATAGTTTGGTTGGCCTTGGCCCCCATGACTACTATCCGGGGTGTCATAATATCGTGTACGGAGAGGCTTTCGAAGGCCAGTAGGTTTTTCAGAATGCGGCCTTCGTGTTCATTGAGTTGACCTTCCTGGGCATGAGCTTCCGCGACCATCATAAATTCAGTTCTGGTCAGAGCAGTAGCGTGGGGGTCATCTCCTCTCAAAATGAGTTTTTTCAACTTATCAGACAGCCAGATAAAGCCCGTCCAAGTGAAGATTTTGACCAGAATATCCAGCGTTTTTACGGAAAATGGCGCCCAGGACTTCCAGTAGGTGGCGCCCAGGTTTTTAGGAATGATCTCAGAGATGACGAGTATTGCCAACGTCATGATAATACTGACCAATACCTCATAGGAAACCGGAATAGGGCCGATCGCGAAAAGCCCGAGATCAGCCTCCGGTAAAGGAATGGTAAAAGCCAGCCCTTCACCGAAGGCGGCTCCGGTACTTGCGCCAACCAAAATGGCACCTACCGTATGCGCAATGGTATTTAAAGACAGAATGGCCGTAAGCGGTGGATTAGGTTCTGCCTTATATCTCTGTAGCAACTCCCCCACTTTACCTCCTTCGCGAGTTTTCATCTGCACGTAGGTTGGCGAAATGGAAAGCAGTACCGCTTCAAGTACCGAACACAGAAAGGAAAAAGCAATAGAAACAATGGCAAACGTTAATAATGTGCCCATATGTGTATAGCTGGATTTACTGGCAAAGTTGGCAAAAAATTATCGCCCCGCCGAATTATCTTCAACGGGGCGATATAATTGTATCGGATTCAGACTAGTGAAAGTTCTAGTTGATGTACAGACGCTGGAAAGGAATGATCACGTCGGTGCGCCGCATATCGTTCAGACTACGTAGCTGATCAACGGTCAACCCGTAGCGTTGAGCGATAGTATTCAGGCTTTCTCCCTGCTGTACCACGTGTACGGAGCGGGTATTAGGATTGGAAAAATTATTCTGCACCGCGTTGCTATTCACGCTACTGCCAAAGGTAGTAGGATTGGTATTGCCTCCCCCGATTACCGGATTACTGTTACCACCTTCAAGAGAATTCATCGATTGGCCGGCAGGGGCACGAAAGACCTGGGGAATGACCTGTCCTACCTGTTCGGGCTGGGCGCTACCGAAGCCTGGATCATTATTGATCATCGACCCCGGACGCGTCACGGGCGTTTGGTTCGTCGTCGCTGTCTGGCTGACCGGTTGAGGTTGCACTACGGATCGATTATTGAATTGAGTCGGTGCCGGACTACCAAAAGCCGGTGGGCTCATGGTCTGAGGAACGGGACTGCTGACGGGTTGACGGAAATTGTTTGGATTACTCTGTACTGTTACCGCCGTAGGACCGACGGGGGTGCCCGCTTGAATCGCCGACGCATTCGCGGTAGGCTGATATGCCTGAGGGACGACTACTCCACCACCATACATTGTTGGTCCTGCATTAGAGGCAATCCCGGGCTGACTCACGTTATTGACCGGTGCGTTGTTTACGGGGCAATCACAGGCCGAAGTTTTCAGTCGCTGCCCGATTCTAAGGTATTCGTTGGCTCCCAATCCGTTGATTTCACGGAACTTTCCTTCAGTGTATCCGTAGCGAAGCGCTACACTGGCCACCGTCTCACCGGCTTGTACGATATGTTGTTGGTCGGCAGGGGTAGTTGTCGGCACCCCGGGTACAGGAGTATTTCCGTATGGAACCGGCTGTGGCGCGCCTAGGTTGCTGTTTGCTACCTCCCCCCGATTGACCATTAGGGGCGGAGCCGTATTCGTTGCGGTCGAAGAGTTATTACTTACCACTGCATCAGTACCTACCGGAGCAAAACCAGCCGGGCCAACGCGTAGCGTTTGTCCAACGTTGATCGTATTACCGCGCAGATTATTCCATTCTTTGATTTGATCTACCGATACGTCGTAGCGCTGCGACAGACCGTAGAGAGTTTCCTTTTTGGCCACTTCGTGTACCGGAGCTTCCGTTGCCACCATATTCGTAGCTACTGGTTGCGGAGTTACGTTAGTAAGTTGTGGATTAACGGCAGTGCTGGTTGGAGGAGTGTAACCCGTCGGTGGCACAACACCAGAACCATAAGTAGTCGGTGTGCTACCATAAGTTACCGGACCACCGGCTACGGCCTGACCACAGTTCGTAGCCAGATAATTGGCAATGGGAGTCATATTGATCGTTCGGGCGACCACTACTCCACCTACGGTAGTAGAGCCATCACTACCCAGACGACGTTCAACAACACCAATCTCCGGGTTGATCTTGTAATCGATCACCGGATATGCATTGCGTGGCATCAATTGGCGAATCAGGTAAGTGCCGCCACAAATGTTGCCGTCGCGGCCCTCGAAAAAGACTCTGGCATTGGCATTGTTGAACGCCAGGTTCTCTCCGATGATCACATTACGGGTATCAAACTGGAAGCTTGCCAGGGGGGAAACGTAGGTTAGCAAGTTTCCTTGCTTGGCCAGAACAGCACCCATAGTAACCGGTTGAATGAGGTAATCGTTCCCATCGGGGATCAACATAAATACCTTGGTCCGATTACCATTGATGTTATCGGCAAAGTCGGCGTTGAGGCGTGGGTCATTGCAACTGAGGTAATTCGGTGGCAGATAATTCTGGCGAACATTACCCTCTACGCCCGTTTCCAGGATCAGCTTATTACCGTTAGCCAGGGGGATTTGGTAAGCGTGATAGTCCATTCGCGGTTGCTGAGCGATGGCCTGTTCGTATTTGACGCGTTTCATACAACTGGCGTCGTACAAAACAAAAGTCTGCTGCTGGGCCACGATGCCTCCCAGCGTCAGGAGGATCAAGGCGGCTAAAAGTGGGATCTTTTTCATCGTATATATGGTATCAGAATCAGGTGCAAATAGCTATTCGCCGGGCGAATAACGATGGCAAAGTAAAGGAAATTTATATATGTAGTGTAAATACTTAATCGCTAAGCGATTAAGCATGCACCTGAATTTAAAACGAGGATATTTGTAATATGTTTTATGGAAGCCACTTCCTCCCGCCTTCTCCACATGAAGAGAAGTCGCACCGCTTCGTCACGTGAGTGAGCCTGAGGGTTGGTTGAGGTTACTTTTTAATATGACGAGAGCGCTGTCCGTCGATTCCAACTGCCTGGATCGAAGATGGGATGATAAATAACTTCCCCAATCTAGGCCTAGTGGTGATATCATTGATGATTGCAACCAGCGGGTTATTTTATGTGATTAATCGAATGGCAAAAAGAAGGGGTGTTACAACTGAGTAAAATCCTTTTATCTATCATTTGCCGGCGGTGCATCACATGTAAGGATAGACTATTTTCGGTATTCTCCATCTAAAAGTACTGAAACATCAGTAACTACAGGTCATTCGTCATATACGATCAATTTGATGCCAATCTACTTTATCCTTACATGTGATGCACCGCCCATTTGCCAGCCCCTCCTAACGATAGTTCAGGTTCCAGGATTTACTGCAAGCCACTTTTCGGATAGAACTATTCCAACTGATCCTGACAAACAAATACGCATTGCCCTTGCCAAGGCTCTTGGTGGATGTCTGGTCAAAATCAAGCCAGTCTAAAAAGTCCCGAATCTCACTACAGAGTCCGCATTTACATTTCAGGACGATTCAACTTACGCCTCCCTCCATCTTTGCATTGTCAATTCGATAAAGCAGAGCAGATGATCATCGGATGATGACTACTTCCCTCCTTTTACTCAATAGACTAAGAGTAACTGGATATGCTTTGTAAAAACCGGAACTACCAAAACCAAAATGACCTTATCATGAAAAGTCTATTAATAACTCTTTTATTTTTTTGCACCCTTAGTGCTTTTGCTCAAACAAACTCACTAGTAAATAAAGAAACTGAAGTAACCCACAAATACAGGGTAAGTTTACCTTATTTTGTTCCTGAAGGACTTATCGTAGACTCTTGGAACGATCGAACAAGCACACGACACTTAGAGCTTCACATAAAGCGCAACCTGGATAATAAAAACATCATAGGAGTGAAGTTTGCCTCCTGGCGATTGTTTCAGCCAATGGGAATCACTTGGTGGGATGGTCTTTTGGACAAAATAGATACAGAAAGTGAATTCTACCCAGGACATGTCCTAGAAAGAGGGATTGGCATTACATACCAACGCATATTATGGAAAGGACTATTTGCCACTGTTGAAGTCCTTCCTCAGTTTCAAACCTATAAAGATTTAAACGGTGACAAAATTGGAAATGACTTTAAACTGTACACTTCGTATCATTTGGGCTACCATATCGCATTTGGTAAGAAAAAACGCTTTTTCATAGAGCCACAGATTAATTGCATGTACTGGATGCTTGACAACAATGCTCCTTATGGATTTAAGCAGTTGGACGATAAATGGAGGAATTACTTTCTTTTTGAGCCACAGATTTATTTAGGGGTAAACTTTTAAGGCTCTTTATGAAAGTGGTAGACAGGATGTAGTGAGGAAGTCGATTTCACTTGTTTTTTGATGAGAAAAACCACCCTCTCAGAGAGTTTGCCAACCAAAATCATTTAGAGCCATTTTTTAGCTATGGTTGGTCTGACAAGTCAGGACTTACAATTCCTGACTTGCCAGACTATAAGTACAAAACGACGAGGCGTTGTATCGAATAGAGTTGTTCAGATTGATTATCAACAAGTTATGCTTAAATCATGAGATCTTCTCAAGATGAAAAATATCAATTTTGATAATTCTGTTCATTCGCGTGTACTAAGCCGAACAAAGCACGTTGATTATCAATAAGTTACACCCGAACAACTTTAATGAATTGGTAATACTACTCGTGAAAGAGGCAGTTGAACGACCGCCTTGGTTCTCCTTTAAAGCCTTTAGTATCTGGCTATCCGTATATTTGGTCTTTGTTCATAACAACTCAAATTTGAGAATTTTAGAGTTTGTTTGGGAATTGCTATGAACTGAAAAACAATGATTTATGGTTCTGACTATACCATAAAATTGTGAGCCTGGCGGGTCAAGCGATCTATTTTTGGTGACGCCAGGTTCATGGATGCTTGTTTTTCAGGCAATAGAAATCCAAATAAGCTCTTAATGTTTCTAGTTGTCCAAGTTTCGGGGAAGCCTACAATACAACGCCAAAAAAAGAAGATTGATGATAAAAAGAAAGATTACCGGAGCTGCATTTTCAACAATAGCGTTAGCAACCATTGGCATTTTCATAGCACAAACTGACTTTAGCATTCAGCTACAAAGCTATTTCAGTTTAAAATACTGCATGCAATTCGTCCCCCTAATAATTAGTTTACTACTATTATTTGGAGGTGTATCGCTTTTCATTAACCGACCAAACGCAAATTTCGCATTAGTGCTTTTTGGATATGCGGCATTAGAGGAAATTCTCTTCGCTTGGCTAGGAATAACATCTACTTATCTATCTACATACTCAATCGTATTATTTTTTTGTTGTGCAATAGTTGCCTTGTGGGTTGCCCATTCGAATTCATTTAATTTAAAGCGATTGTCATATAAGGAATTAATTATCAGCGTTGTATTTGGTGCAGTTGAAAGCCTCTTGCCTAACTTCTTATGATTTACAGAACGCCTTAAAAGTGAGAAAAAGAGAATGATAAAAAACAAAAAGGCCAAACGGGCAGTCCGTGTTTTACTATTGGTCGGGACCTTAATTTCTTTTTATTTTGTCCCTTGGCTTTTGGTAAAAGCATGGATACGGCCTCTACCAGATACTGTTCAGGAACAGCTAGACGAGGCAATAAGCTATGGATTTGAAGGAATGATCGTTTATATTGACCAAGCTGGCAAACCACCTCAGCATTACACTGCGGGCTGGCACAACCGAGAATCTAAAACACCTGCCAAACCTCACGCACTATTCAAGATTGCCAGCATCAGCAAGTTGTATGATGCTGTGGCCGTCACTAAATTGGTAAGTAATGAACGGCTTTCCCTAGACAGAACGCTTGCTGATTATTTGCCAGAGCTGGCGGAAATCATCGAAAACGCTGACAAAATAACTTTGAGATTACTGATCCAGCATAGAAGCGGCATCCCCAATTTCACAGATGCTCCGAATTTCTGGGCAGCTCCAACAGAAACCTACGAAGAAAGCCTTGCGTTGATCCAGGGCAAGTCAGCCAACTTTGAACCGGGTGAAGACTATGAATATTGCAATACAAATTATCTCTTAATCAATAAGATAATGGATGATGAACTAGGCTATGACAATTTTCAATTCATTCGAGAAAAAATTCTGACCCCATTAAACCTAAACGAAACCTTTGTATCGCTAAGTGAAGTAAAAGATATAGAAGAAATAATGAGTGGCTATCACGTAGGGTACCCATCTGATTTAAAGACCAATGATTACGGCATGCACGCCACAGCAGAAGATGTGGGTATATTCCTCAGGGCGTTAAACGACGGAACTTTATTTGAACAGGGAGAACAAGAAATATATAAGTCCATTTATGAGTATGATCATTCTGGCTGGGTTCCTGGATACCAGAGTTTTGCTAAACACCATACAGATATCGATGCTGTTACTGTTGCCTTCTACAGCACAACCGACCCCGAGCTGTACAACTGGAACTTGTCAGAAATCATTAACAGCAGGATTGTCAAAATACTAAAAAGGCAAAAAAATTATTAGCGAAGCATACGTCGCTCGTATCTAGTGATTTGTCAAACTCATCATGCCATTCGGCAGAAAGACACCCTCATCTTCAAGTGACTTGTATCTATTTACGTGGCCGAAAAGTGAGGCAGGACATTACTATGCCCGAAATGAAGTAATTTAGGCATAAATTATGCCCCGCTTACAGAACAACCTAAAGAAGGGGATCATAATTTGCTCAGCAAAAATCTAAAAGCCAACATGGACAACGAAGACATTTACGAACAGGCCAATAAAAAGATAAAAATAAAAAAGGGATTTTTTTATCATTTGCTTGCTTATGTTTTCACTATCGGCATGCTATATGCCATCATGCATTTTGAAAACAATGGTGAATTACTCCCGGTAATAATCGTAGGCTTGAGTTGGGGAATTGGCCTCGCCGCCCATTACTTGTATGCTTTTGGGACCGAGAACCTGGAAATTTTTGGTTTCGACTCCGATTGGGAAGAGGAAGAATTAGAAAAAGAGTTAGAGCGATTGAGAAGAAAAAGAGAATTGAAAGAGGAAATCCGAAAAGAGAAAGAATCATTAGATGAAGCTGAAAGATTAGAGTTGAAAGAGATTGTAAAGAAACCTTTGGAAGAGAATGGTTTTGATTAGTCTCTCTCATACGGGGGCCGCCCTCTCCTACTTTAGAGCTTGTTTGGATTTCTATTTCCTGAAAAACAAGCATTTATGAACCTGGCGTCACCAAAAATAGATCGCTTGACCCGCCAAGCTCACAATTTTATGGTATAGTCAGAACCATTAATCATTGTTTTTCAGTTCATAGCAATTCCCAAACAAGCTCTTAAAAAGGCAGGCGAGAAGCCTGGGTCTAACCAAGCCTTACAACCTTTACCGCCGGCTTATCGCTCATAAACCGCTGAATGATCCGGCTGGTATCCGGGTAAGCCACGCAGGTTCTCAATTCTCTTTCAATCGTATTGATATCATGTGCTTCTTCCTCGCTGAGGAAGCCGAAACCCTGATATTTGCCGTCACGCACCAGCACAACTGACTTTTCCTCGTTATTACGTCCGACATCGATAAGTAAGAAATCCTCGTCAAAAACAGTCCTTAGATAAGTATAGGCCATATCGGCCCGCTCGTTATAAGCCTCGGCACTTTCCTGACCGGCGCAACTGCCGCGGCATTGTTTTAAATGAAAATGAAAACATGCGGAGCGGCTGGGAAATAAATTCGTCATCGAGCTGCACAGTTCCAGTTGCTGACGCACGTAATTGAGCCGCCCCTTAGCCGAACTCATGCTGGGGTATTCGCTGATTATATCGTGCTCCTTTCTTGCTTGCGCCGTATTGCGGATGACGTTAAAGCAGCGATAACCGTTCTTATCGTAATATGAATTGATGGCGTAAGAGAAGCGGCGCCCCCGCTGCGCCCGGTTAATTGGTGGCAGTAGTCGTTTGATCTCCTGGCTTTCCAGCAATAGTGCCACCAGTTCGCTGCCCGTAACTTCGTAGGTGATGTCTGCCACTTGCTTGCGGATCTCGGCACCTTTACTGGTGGTATCGGCAAAATGCTGAGCAATGCGTTTGCGGATGTTGTTGCTCTTACCAACGTAGACCACATCCCTTTGCTGATTGTGAAAGTAGTAGACACCAGTTTCCTCGGGGATGTTCTGAATTTGCTCGATGCTCATGTTCTTGGGCAAGCGCGTTTCCTTGATGCCCATATTCACTAGCAGCTTCACCTCCGAGGCGGTATCCTGTTGTTGCAGCGCTTTTTCCAGTAGCTCCGTAGTGGCTACGGCATCGGCCAGCGCACGGTGGCGGGCGTCGACTACAAAACCGAAGTGCTTGATCAAATTACCCAGACTGTAACTCGGCAGACCGGGAAAGACTTTGCGTGAAAGCCGGACGGTACAGAGTTTACGACGGCTGAAGGTATAGCCCAGTCGCTTGAATTCTTCCCGTAAGAACTCATAGTCGAAGCGGACGTTATGGGCCACAAAGACCGCTCCTTCGGTCATCTCCACAATCGTACGGGCAAGCTCGTGGAAACGGGGCGCAGCCTTCACCATCTCGTTGGTGATTCCCGTCAGCCGGGTGATTCCGGCCGGAATATTGCACTCGGGGTTGATCAGGGATTCAAACTTATCCGTAATTTGCTCACCATCAAAAAGCACGATCCCGATCTCCGTGATCCGGTGACGGCTAGCGCGGCCTCCCGTAGTCTCAATATCGACAATGGCGTATTTTTTTCCCTTACTCATGCGTTATTCCTGCGGTCTTAAAGTTTGGAGCTTGTTAGGACTCTCACTCATCGTTCGAAATCAGTTCTTTTCACCCAAGTTTAGCTACGCTGCTACTTTGTAGTCACCCTGAGAACAGTCGTTTATCACGATAAACTCCCTTGCCTGCCATTCATCTTGACTAAAAGCAGATCAATTTTGG
Source organism: Lewinellaceae bacterium SD302 (assembly GCA_002591745.1). Classification (GTDB taxonomy): domain Bacteria; phylum Bacteroidota; class Bacteroidia; order Chitinophagales; family Saprospiraceae; genus Neolewinella. Next base: position 96,736 of record PDLQ01000020.1, on the reverse strand, counting down.
CCAGATTCTAAAATACAAACAGCTCTTGCAAATGCCCAAAGTACAAACAATTCTATTTTTTCTGATTATTTTCCAACTAAATTGTGCGAATGGCAAATCGACGACGGAGACGACCAATGAGCAGTCGATGCCACAAGACAGTACGCCAAACTCAGAATTAATCGAAGAAACACCACCTATTGAAGTCGGTGCCGAACGACTGGACACCTATCTACCCAAACTGGAAAACAAACGCGTCGGGCTGGTCGTCAACCAAAGTTCCCGGCTCTACGGCACCCAAGGGCCCCACTTGGTCGACACACTCCTGGCCGCCGGCGTTCAAGTCACCAAGATTTTTGCCCTCGAGCACGGTTTCCGGGGAGAAGCCGATGCCGGAGCCACCATCACTGACGGTGTAGACGACAAAAGCGGATTGCCCATCGTTTCCCTTTACGGACAAAGCAAGGAGCCGGGTGCCGCAGACCTGGCCGATGTAGATTTGATCGTCTTTGATATCCAGGACGTAGGCGTACGCTTTTTCACCTACATCAGCCACCTCCACTACATCCTACAGGGAGCGGCTAAACATGATACACCGGTCATGATTTTGGATCGCCCAAATCCTAACGGCCATTACATCGACGGGCCGATCCTGGACCCCGCCTTCCAGTCTTTCGTTGGCATGCACCCCGTCCCCGTAGTTCACGGGATGACCATCGGCGAATACGGCCAGATGATCAATGGACGCGGCTGGCTGGATGACGGGCTTCGGGCGGAGTTGACCGTTATCCCCTGCGCCAACTACAGCCACGGCCGCCGCTACGCCCTCCCCATCAAGCCATCTCCAAATCTACCTAACGAACGGTCGATTCTCCTCTACCCCAGCCTTTGTTTTTTCGAAGGCACGATCGTCAGCATCGGGCGGGGTACCGACCAGCAATTTCAAATTTACGGCCATCCTTTGCTATCGATGGGCAGCTACATTTTCACCCCCAAACCAGGTCCTGGATCAACCGACCCGAAACTCAATGGTAAAAGCTGCGTGGGCTTCAGTCTCGTCGGCCAAAGTCCCGAACTCATTCGTAGCCAGGGCCGCATAAATCTGAATCACCTGCTGCGCGCCTACGCCCAATTGAAAGACCATGCCTTTTTTGATCGCCCGGATTTTTTCGATCTCCTGGCGGGTAGCAGCCAACTTCGCCAACAAATTGAAAGTGGGATGAGCGAAAAAGATATTCGGGCAGGTTGGGCCGAAGGCTTAGTTGATTTCCTGCAGGCCCGGGAACCTTATCTATTGTATCCGTAAGTATTGGTTTTTATGGCTTCAAAGTAGCTAGGTTAGTGAAGGCTGCCTCGTTAGCACCACCGAGGAATGAGCAGGGCTGAAGAGTCAATTCTTTCCATCAGCGTTCTAAAGTAGTCGTCAGCCCGCCTCCTGCGTCGAGCGTAATGACGATATTCATCAACTAGCATTGCTACTTTGCCAGCCCAAACAACCAAAACGTGCCAAAAAGTCGCTTAAATCTTTTTAAACATGTCAAAAAGTCACCCAATTTAGCATGTTTTCAATCTGGTCCGAGACTTGCATTTAGTACCCCGTCGCCAATAACGGCGATGAAAAACTAAAAATCATTAATCATGTCTTTGATCAAATATAACCGTAACTTCCCTAACGACTTCTTCCGTTTCTTCGATGACCACGCTACTCAGGCGAATCATAGCCGCAACCGACCAGCCGTGAACATTGCGGAATCCGACGATGCTTTCACCCTGGACGTAATTGCCCCGGGCCGGGAGAAAGAAAATTTCAAGGTCGAACTCAACGACGATTTATTGACCGTGTCTTATGAGGTCGAAAAGCAGGACACCCCTAAACTGCTTCGCCGCGAATTCACCCTCGGTAATTTCGAGCGCACCTTTAAACTGGATGCCAAGGTGGTAAACGGTGAGCACATTGCCGCTACTTACAACAACGGTATTCTGACACTGACGCTGCCCAAGCATGAAGAAGCCGTGGCTAAAGGTCCACAGCAGATCGCGATCAGCTAAGAATAAATTTCACGAGATTACGTGCCGGCCGGTTTCCTACGGGAAGCCGGCCTTTTTTGTGTAATTTCCTCGCTAAGCAGTTATGAGCGATTATCTTTAGCAATTTCCAACAGACAAACAAACGTGGGCACCAACACAAAAACGCAACTACATTCAACTTTCGATACATATTTCCGATCGGCCTTTACCGTAGACAATGTCATCTTCGGCTTCGATGGCGGCGACCTGAAGGTCTTGTTGATCCGTCGTAACGAAGATCCCTACAATGATTATTGGGCGCTGCCTGGCTATTTTGTCCGTGAGAACGAAGACCTCGATGCAGCCGCAAAAAGAGTCTTGCGCGAAGTTACCGGTCTGGACAACGTCTGGTTGGAACAGGTCCGCAGCTACGGAGCCGTGGATCGCCACGCCTTCGGCCGGGTCATTACCATTGCTTATTACAGCCTGGTCAAAATTGCCGATTTCTCGCCCAGCCCCGCCGGGCCCGCCAGCGAAGTTAAATGGCACGACGCCAACGACCTGGAGCGTCTGGCTTTCGACCATCGTCAAATCATCCTGGATGCCTTGGACCGCCTCAAACGCAGCATTCGTACCCGTCCCGTTGGCTTTGAATTACTGCCCCCCGAATTCACCCTCACCGATCTGCAACAGCTCTACGAAGCCATTTGGCAAACGGAACTGGAAAAGCGCAATTTCCGCAAGAAAATACTGAGCATGAACCTGCTCGTGGACCTGGACAGAATGCAAGAAGGCGTCGCCCACCGCCCGGCTCGTCTTTACAGCTTCGACGAAGGTCGTTACCGGGAACTGACCCAGGAGGGCTTCCTTTTTGAAATGAAAGAAGGGAAGCGAAAATCTTAACCGGACGATATTGCAGCTTTTTACAGCCTTCGTCGGTTCAAACACCATCTTTAACGAAAATTTACAGCATGAACGTAGATGATGCCCTACTTTCGAGACTGACGCGACTGACCAAGTTGGAATTGGACACCGACCGCCGGGAACAACTCAAGGGAGACCTGAAAAACATCCTGGCCATGGTAGACAAGCTTAAGGAGGTCGACGTGGAGGGCGTGGAACCGCTACGCTACCTTACCGAGGTAGAAAACGATCTGCGCCCCGATGAAGTGGCCCACGAGATTGATCGAGAAAAAGCGCTGCGTAATGCTCCCGATCAGGACCAGGATGGTCAGTTCTTCCGTGTGCCCCGCGTAGTAAAGTAGACTTTAAGCAAGACCCCACCATATGTCCAAAGTAATTGATATTCATGCCCTCCGCAAAATCTACGTGATGGGTTCCACCGAAGTTCACGCCCTGCGCGGTGTGGACGTGGAGATCGACAAAAACGAATACGTCGCCCTCATGGGGCCCTCCGGTTCCGGTAAATCCACCCTGATGAATCTCCTGGGTTGCCTGGATACACCCACCGACGGCAATTACCTGTTGGACGGCAATGACGTCAGCAAAATGACCGACAGCCAGCTGGCCGAGGTCCGTAACCGCAAGATCGGTTTCGTCTTTCAGACATTCAATCTCCTCCCCCGCCTCAGCGCTCTGGAGAACGTAGCTTTACCCTTGGTCTACTCCGGCATGCCCCGCAAGGACCGCGAAGCCCGCGCCCACGAGGTACTCGCCGCCGTCGGCCTCGGTGACCGTACCGACCATAAACCCAATGAACTCTCCGGTGGACAGCGCCAACGCGTAGCCATCGCTCGCGCGCTGGTCAACAACCCCAGCATCATCCTGGCCGACGAACCCACCGGCAACCTCGACACCAAGACCAGTATCGAGATCATGGAGATCTTCGAAAAGATCCACGACGATGGCAACACCGTCATCCTGGTCACCCACGAACCCGACATCGCCGAGCACGCCCACCGTATCGTTCGCCTCCGCGACGGCGAAGTGGAAAGCGACGAACGCAACGCAAATATCATCCGCGCTGATGATAGTGAGCACCGTTACCGTTCCGGGGACCTGGCTATTGACTAAGTATCTAATGTATCAATGATCTAATGTATCAATGATAGAATGGGCTTACATTAGATCATCAAATCATTGCTTCATTTTATCATTGTTATGAAGATATACACCAAAACCGGCGACGCCGGCCAGACCGGGCTCTTCAGCGGCCGTCGTCTCAGCAAAGCCGAGCTACGGGTAGAGGCTTACGGTACCGTGGATGAACTGAACGCCTTTGTCGGTTTACTGCGCGATTACTGTAAGAAGCCGGAAGAGGTGCGGAAATTCTTGCTTACCCAACAACACCATCTGTTCGACCTGGGGGCCATACTGGCCGATGACCGGCCGGACGCACCACAACGACTGACTATATCCGCCGCCGAAAAACTGGAACAGGAGATCGACCGGATGAATGCGGAGCTTCCGGAACTGCGCCACTTCGTGCTGCCCGGTGGCCACCCTAGCGTGAGTTACGCCCACGTCTGCCGTACCGTCTGTCGGCGGGCCGAACGGCGGGTCGTAGCGTTACGCGACGAAGAAAATGACATCCCCGCCCTGGCCGTGACTTACCTCAATCGCCTGTCCGATTATTTCTTTGTACTGGGGCGTTACCTGGCATTAAAAAACGAGGCCGAAGAAATAAAGTGGGAACCAGAGTCCTGATATGGACGTTGTTTGAAAAAATATCTATATGTCGATCACTTTGATCATCATCGTTGCCACCTGTCTGATTTCTTATCAGTGTTTCAACGATCCTGCGCTGCGCGCCCAGTTACTTTTCCAGCCCGCGGCCATCAATAACCGGGGCGAGTGGTACCGTTTCATCACTTCGGGTTTCATTCACGCCGATTTCCGCCATTTGCTTTTCAATATGTGGGCCCTCTACATTTTTGGTCAGCAAGCCGAAATGCTTTTCGTAGATGGTCTTTATTACAGTGACGGTGGCGTCCGCACCAGTCTGGTTGCCCCTATCTTTGGCAAACCCCTCGGCCCACTGATGTACCTGCTGTTTTACCTGGCGGGTATCGTGGCGGCCAGCTCCGTCAACTACCTCCGCCACAAAGATAATTATGGTTATACGGCCCTGGGTGCGTCCGGTGGGGTCAGCGCTATGATGTGGCCATTCATCCTGCTCGGCCCCTGGGAGTGGTTCATTTTCCCGCCCCTGCCGGCTATTTTCCTCGGCGTCGCTTACCTCTGGTATTCCAACCGCATGGATCAGCAAGGCGGCGGCCGCGTCGACCACAGCGCTCACTTGTGGGGTGCCATCTTCGGCCTCATCGCCTACGTATTGCTGGTCGTATTCCGTCGGCCGCAGTTACTCGAGATCTTTTGGATGCAGCTGCAAAATCCGAAGGGGCCGTCGTTCCTGGGCTTCTAGCCCCCCCCGTCGTCAGTACACTCGACGACTTTAGGAGGAGGTGGGCTGAAGACTGTCATCGCGAATATTTTAAGCCAGTAATTTCAGGACCAATATTAGGTTTATTCGTTTTTTGGGCTAACAAAGTAGCAAGCTTCCATAATAACCGGGGGCTATTGGTCACCAGGTCTGTCAAAATCCGCGTCATCAGCGTCAATCCGCGACAGAATAGCATCTCTTACTATATGGCCCTTGGGTAGTATTCATTCTACCGCAGCAAAGATACCCGCTCCACGTAACTCCCTTCCCGCGTCTCAATCCGTAGCAGATATGTGCCAAAGGGCAGGTCGCCCAATTCCAGTCGTGGCTCTAGCAACCGACCGGAGCGCAGTAGCCGTCCAGCCAGATCACGTAACTCATAAGGCGCGGCATCCGTGGGTGATAGTCCGTCAATTTGAATCTGCCCACTGGTTGGGTTGGGATAGACCGTCAGCAATTCTGCGGGGGCGAACTCCTGGGTGGAAGTAGGAATAAAGGTGGAGTCACAGGGGAAGCCAACGAAATTTATGGTACTGTCACCGTCCAGTCCGTTGGGGTGAAAGCAGCGTAGTCGGGTGATCTGGTCGGAGTCGACCCCACCAAAACCTAACTTGAGTCTGAAGTACCCATCTGCCCCGATGCCGTCAAAAATCCGCTCGGGCATTGGTCCCGTAGTGCTACCATTATTAACTAGAGACACGAACTGCGTACGAATAGTATCACCATTGGGTAAATCGGTTGGTCCGATTGAATCCCGAATAACCTCGGCGATCCCTCCGCCGCCAAAGGCCAAATCTACCCACGGGACTTCGTAGCTCTCCGGTTCGTTATAGTCGTAATTCAGGACAAAGTGCTCGAAATCGTCGTGGTAAAAGTAGACCTTACCATCATCAACGTGCATATAGCGGGCGTGACTGAGGAATCCATTGTTCGGTGCGCTACTTTCCACGACGAAAGCCAGGGTGTCGTTGATTCGGGTCGTATCCGTCAAGGTAATCGTAACCGGATACAGTTGGCCGGGGGAGAGGAATGTTTGAGCTTCGTAGGTCCAGGTGGTGCCGATTTGGTAGTTGGGCGTGTTGGCGTTCTTTCCGTCGATGACGATGATCTCCTCTTTCTCCTCCCCTTCCAGATTACCGTTCTCATCTACGGAAAGCAGCCAGAATTCCTGAAACTCCCAATCTTCGGGAATGATGAACGGAGAGAAAAACCGGACCGTGCCCACCGCTACGAAGCCACCGTTCGGAGCTTCTTCGATCCTATTCAAGTAAGAATAACGGAAGGGACGCTCTTGTTCTTCAATTGGAAGCGGATTAGGAATCTTATAGACCCTATTCCAGATAATTTCACCATCTGTACTAATACGCGCAATGAAGCCACTATACCCGTAATCATCGTTGTGAAAATCATTCACGTTGCCGCAAATGACGATATCTCCATTCGATGCCTCGATGATATCGTGGACCGAATAGAAACGTTGGTCCGTGAATCGGTTTCTCGGTAACTGGATACTCCAAACCAGTTCGTTGGTACTGGCGTCGAACTTATTAAAGAATCCTGTGTGCTCAATGTATGGCTCCCAAAGTCGGTAGTCCGTTGCAGTATAAAAATGATCGTCACTGGAATAATAAAGACGTTCATAATGACTATCTCTACCAATTTCAAAGGCATCTACCGGATCACCATTCGTGTCCACTTCGTAAATCATACGTCCGCTTAAGCCATTACCTGCTCCATTGTCCCAAGGGTTGATAAATGCGACGTTGCCCTCATGCGTGAAGGCTAAACCATAGCACTGATTACGCCAGGAATTTTCCTTGTAGCGCCGGTCCCAAATGACTTCTTGATTATCCAGGTCCAATTTTGTGATCCGGGCAAAAGCAGTATCGGCATCCTCAAATACAGTTTCGTACAAATAAGCGTATTCTCCGTCCGAGATCATTCCTTGGGTATTCGTTATGTCCTCCGGGGCAGAGCCACGTTGAAATGTACTGATATGATTTAAATCGGTATCGAATTTTAGAATATGAATGTCCCTACCTAAGAAGCCTGAATTGTGTCGACTCCCATTTATATAGATATGACCGTTTTCGACGATAAAGCGATGGTCGTTATTTGGAAAAATAGTATCAATTTCATGATTGGCTAAAATATTACCTGAAAAATCATAGTTCTGTAATCCAGCACTATGAATCTGAATACTGTCTTGATCTAAGAATTGCTGATAGTATGTGTATATCACATTATTTACGATCTCTAAATCTTTATGTTCGTGAAATAATGTTGTTCCAGTATTACTATGAATTTTACTAAAGGTAGTTTGGGAGTTTAGAGAAAAAACAGAAAAAAGCGAAAACATGACAATTAAGTATTTCAACATGGCGTATATATTTAAATACTTCCCCACAACGCAATGTTGTGGGGAAGTATTGAAAATTATTTAATTACTTAGTGAGAATAACTTTCCGGGAAGCAACGACTTTCCCACCATCTCTAATAAGGATAAAATAGGTTCCTTCGGGCCAAAGTGAGGCGTTCAATACAACTTGTCGTCCAGTTTTTGACCTATCGGCTATTCTACGACTTAAAACATCATATATTTCAATTGAATAGTGCTCTATATCCAAATCAACGGGCAGTGAAATACGAAGTTCCTCGTTAAAAGGGTTCGGATAAACCTCGATGGCATCCAGTTTCGAACCGACATTTCCAGTCCCATTGACTTTTCCATTGAAATTCTCGGGAAATTGGAGTTCGGTAGTTAGTACTATTCCGGTTAGAGAATAATACACAGACTTAGCGTAACCAGAATAAGGATGATCTTCACCAGCTAATTGCAACAACGTATTCAACTGGGTTTCCGTTGGTTCGAATTCCGGCTCCTGCTCCCGTTGCATGAGCGCAATGTCCTGAACGTAGACAAAATTGCTTCCCCACTCTTCCTCCGTGTTAAAAGTATTGAGCACATCCCTGGCTTGGTCGTAATCGCCAGTCATAAAATAGGCGCTATATACACGGAGTTTTGCATCCGAAGATTCATCTCCCGCGTAAAGAGCTACGATTGCGGCAACATCATTGGCTTCCAGATACAATTCCGCCAGTATTCCATTTACTCTCTTCAGGCAACGCTGATTACTGATCAGTTCGTAATCAATTCCATGATTAGGATTACCACCCCCGACAATCTGACCTTCCAACCATATTTTAGCCTCTAGACATGCTTCTAAAGTACGCTCTGGTTCACAAGAAGTAGAGGAAACCTGCGATTCAGGTATAATTGACTCGTCACAGGCACCGATAAAAGGGTCAAGCTTCTGTATAGTTACCGCAGGCGGAGCAAATAAAACGTCTGCGCAGTTTACTACTGCATCATTTGGCTCTGCATAAGTAAATGGTAGTGGAGTTCCGCTTAAATCTGAAACGGAGGAAGCAACATTACCTTGATGAGTAAAACAATTGTTAGCAGCCCTGCTGCTTGTATTCGTACTAGTTATGACGGAAGCTACCTCACCATTCCAAAATACTACATCTGTATGATCGGTAGTAAAGCAGTTATTAAAGAAATTTAAATCATCATTTACCTTATGTACATACATCCCGAATAGATCGGAACCAAAATTGTTACCATACACATCATTACCTGCGTTACCGGTTGCTAAAAAATAACTACCGGCTCCCAGACTAGAGAAGACATTCTCGTGAACTCGGTAATGATTATCTCCATCCATGAAAATCCCGAAATCATTACTGATGAATTCGTTTTGAAAAATTTCTTGTTGCCCCATGCTGGTACCAACACAGCGTAGTCCGGTATCATCTCCAAAGAACTTATTATTTGATATATGGGAGCCGAGTCCGGCCGCCGTACTTTCCAATAGCACATCGTTTTGTGCGCTGAAAAACCGATTACCTGTAATACTATACGAACCATTCACCCCCACGATACATTCTTCCGAGATGTTTTGAAAGACGTTATTGTCAATCTCTACAGTCAGGTAGTTGTAATTGGTAACGCCAAAAGTGCCACCATCTTGAGTGCTGTTACGTACGTATGTAGTGTTTAACTGCGCACCCGCCGAAGTACCCACTAATTCCATCATTCTACCTGTATTGGTAAAATTCGAATTATCAATTTGCACGGTAGCGTAGGATACACCACCGGCATTTGGATCATTACCGAATAGATATGGTTGGGTGGAAATGGCTGGGCCGCTAACATTCTCAATGTCTGAATTAACGATACGTACGTCGAAATCAGCGTTGCCACCGATAGTTCGTATACCTTTCCAGGTAGGGCCACAATCGTTGGTCAGCAGTGCTCCGTCTACGATGAGTTTAGCGTTAGCTTCCACATCGATGGTTGACTCCTCCGAAAGGTATACGTCTGAAGTCAGCGTAAGCGTCACTCCTGAGCTGACGACTAAATCTCCAAAGACACTGATCGGGCTATCGATAGTACGATTACTATTGATGACCAAATCACAGGTAGTAGAAGTCAGTTCCGAACAATCGACGAATTTGTGGTTGTTAGTAGCAACCAGAGTACCAAATAAATTATCTAGCTGAGTGGGATTTAAGTGACGTTTTCCCGGGTCATAAAAAAGACCTCCCTGCATCAGGTTATCGCAGGTTTCCGTATGTACTTGATCGAGGATAGAGTGGCCTAGTTCATGATTTGCAGTTAGTGAAAAATCGTTTCTACTATAAGAAACGTAGGTAGCATTGCTTGTACCACTGCCATAATAAATAGTACCAAAATTACTTCGCGCCAAATAATTAGTGTACCAATTCGCCATAATAGCGTACTGATCGCGTGTAGAGTAGTAATCAACCGCAGTACGGGAACATCCTCCAAAAATACTAAATTGACTATTAAAAGCCCCGGTTGGTTGGGTACCGTTAGCAAGGTGGTGTTCGATGTTTCTGATGTGATCACCATCTTCAATGAAGAACAAATTGAAACTATTAGGATATAGTAAATTGTAGCTTGACACAAACTGCTTTAAATCCGGGTGATTATTAGCAGCTCCATGTATCCTACTCGGGCAGAACGAAAAACTGTTGTAGCTATTTCCCATAGCCGTAGCTCTAACCGTATAATCCCAAAGGTCGGTAGTAGTTTGGTGATCAACGACAACATTTACACGAATGTTACTTTCCTTTGGGTAATTATTATTAGGTAGGCAATCATCAGCATCGGTGATATTACCCCAACGGTTATTCATACCGTCAATGACATCATTTACGAAGTCAACTTGATCCGGGTCCGTTAGATCAAAGCTACCCGTTCCGTCCATTCTGGTTAGGAAGACGAAGCGCAGGTTTAGAAATAAGGGGGTTCCACAAGGATCGTGCTGGAAAAAGCCATCATATGAAAAGTTGGCGTTGAAAGCGGGAGCTGCCGGCGGTTGACCATTAAGTCCACACTCCCAATTGGTAGCTGGTTGACCTACCATGGCAGATAAAGTAAAGAAGTAAAGAAGTAAAGAAGTAAAGTATTTCATATACTCGGTTTTAGTAGACCATGTTATTGAGATTTAAGATCATAATACATAAAGTGCAATGTTAAAAACTCTTTATTTGGACGGTCTAGTGAATGAATTTTCTATTTAAAAAATCTATTCCTTCGTGTTTATTCTGACGCTTGAACCCAACTGCATTTAACATGTTCGTTTAATATTAAGATAAATTTTATTTTTATCGCATAATGCAGTATTATGTTGTTTTTAATACACCTTGCCGCAATTTTGTTTGCCGAATTAAAACTCAATGGTCACGCTATTGACCGCCTCTAACTGAAACTCCTCGACCGGTAGCCTCGGCTTAATCAGGAAATTTGCTGCTCGTCGTCGGTGAAGCTTGCCGTTTTGACTCGGTGGTAGGACTGGTAATTTCAGTCAGGTAGTAACCGGCATTGCTACTTTGGAGTCAAAAAAACTTCTTCAACGATAAAACGGGACAGATAACGAACAGACAGAACTACCTTTGCCCCTCAAAATTTACGACCCCATGCTCACCATCGGTACCCGCGGCAGCAAACTCGCCCTCTGGCAGGCCCATTACGTTCAGGACCAACTGAAAGCCATCGGACTGGAGGCCCAGCTGGAAATCATTAAGACCAAAGGTGACCGTATCCAGCACCTGAGCTTCGACAAGATCGAGGGCAAGGGCTTTTTCACCAAGGAGATCGAAGATGCCCTGCTGGAAAAACGGATCGACCTGGCCGTCCACAGCCTCAAGGATATGCCCACTACCCAGCCGGACGGTCTCACCCTAGCGGCCCTCAGCTACCGGGAAGACCCGGCCGACCTGCTGATCATTCGTCCCGAAGCCGTAAAAGAAGGTGCTACCCTGTCGCTGGCCGACGGGGCGACCGTAGGCACCAGCAGCGCCAGACGAAAAGCCCAGATGTTACAACTCCACCCCAACGTAAAGCTGGTGGACATCCGTGGCAATGTCCCTACCCGATTAGATAAAGCCCGCAACGGAACTGTCGACGCCATACTCCTGGCTGCCGCCGGCATCTCCCGATTGGAGATCGACACCGGAGATTTAAAAGTCATTCGCCTGCACCCCCGCGAATTCGTACCTGCCCCCGGCCAGGGTGTCATGGCCATACAAACCCGTCTGAACGATACGGACTTACGCAAGCAACTGTCCCGCATTCACAACCGGGAAACCGGCGTGGCCACCAACGTGGAAAGGAAGGTCCTGCAATTACTCGACGGCGGTTGCCAGACCCCGCTCGGCGTTCATTGCTTTCAGGACAAGACCGGCAGCTACCGTGCCTTCGCCGCACTCGCCGAAAGCTGGGACGCACCCGTAAAAACGGTGCACTTAAGTAGCAGTACGCACGCTGGTTTGGCGGAAGAAGTAGTGAGCAAGCTAGGATTATAGTCAACTTTCTCCCCGTTAAATGTATTCCATGTCAATCATAAAAAGGGTTCACGGAGTTACGGGAGGACACACGGAGGTCCACGGAGGTGCATGCATGACACAAGAGGTTTATGAGGTATAAAATCGCTTCGCGATTCGAGGTGCCTTAGGATTAACACCGAATTTTCTCCAGGGCCTTGTCAGGGTTAGCTACGTTTAGTACAGAAAAACAGTAAATTGGTGGACACTACCACCATCTGTTTTTATGATAGCCTATTACGCCGTTCTTGCACTTACCTCGTTATTCTTGACTTTAACTGGCTGTGACAATAGTACAACCTCCTATTCACAGCCTGAGCCCGGCGAACGCATCGTCCTCCTCGGCGACAATCTCTGCAGCCGGATGCAAGCCTTCGGCCACTTCGAAACGGAGCTGCACCTGCGCTTCCCTAATCAGGAACTCTTCGTACGAAATATGTGTGACGGCGGCAACACCCCCGGTTTTCGCCCTCGCTCCGGTCGGGCTACTCCCTGGGCTTTTCCGGGGGCCGAGGACTTTCATCCCGACCGACAACGTTTTCACAGCGAAGGCCATCTGGAAACACCGGATGAGTGGCTCACCCGCCTGGCCCCGGACCACATCATCGCCTTCTTTGGCGGAGCCAGTTCTTTTGCCGGGGAAGCAGGAGCCGAAAATTTCCGAGCGGAGTTATCCGCTTTCGTGAAACATACCCTCGCCCAGCAATACCGTGCCACCAAGCCCGTAAAACTCACCCTCGTCTCCCCCATCGCTTTTGAAGACATTGAATCAGCAGACGAGCATTATCCAGACGGGAAAAAGGAGAATGAGCACCTGGAACTCTACACTAATATTATTCAGGAAGTAGCCAGTGAATTCGATCTTCCCTTCATCGACCTTTTTCACCCCAGCCAGCTTTGGTACTTTGAAGCCCAAATGACCACCGATGGTCTCCAGCTCAACGAAAAAGGTTATCAAAAACTGGCCAGTTATCTGGGCGAAGCCATCTTCGGCGGCACCATTCAGGCCGAACAAGCAGAACGCCGCGATGCCGTCCACGCCGCCGTTCAGGACAAAAATTTCTTCTGGCACAACGACTTCAAAATTCCCAACGGCGTCCACGCTTACGGCGTGCGTTACAATCCCTACGGGCCGGACAACTACCCCGATGAATTCCAAAAGGTCCGGGAATTGACGGCCATTCGCGACCGGGCTATCTGGGACGCTGCTCAGGGGGAAGTGATCGACCTGCCGAAATTGGACGCTCAGACTCATCCATTACCGCCGGTTGAAACCAATTATGACACCACCGAAAATCCCACCAGTTACCAGTATGGCGATGAGGCGCTGTCTAACCTTTCCCTTCCTCCGGGCTACCGGATCGAACTATTCGCCAGCGAAGAAGATTTTCCGGAACTGGCCAACCCCGCTCAGCTCTCTTTTGATAATCAGGGCCGTCTTTGGGTGGCCACCCTGGAAAGCTATCCGCACTACAAACCGGGTGCCGAACGCCCCAACGATAAACTTCTCATCCTGGAAGACACGGATAAAGACGGTAAAGCGGATAAATCTACCGTCTGGGCCGACGGACTGAGTTTGCCGATCGGCTTTGAGTTCGCTCCGGAGGGCGTCTACGTTTCCCAGGCTCCTAACCTCGTCCTACTCTCCGACACGGATGGAGACGACAAGGCCGACAAAAAAGAGATCATCCTCAGCGGTTTTGACGACCACGATACCCACCACGCCATCAGTGCTTTTTGTGCCGACCCCTCCGGGGCGATTTACATGGGTGAGGGCATTTTTCTTTACTCTAATCTGGAAACACCCTACGGTCCACAAAATGCTTCCTGGAGCGGTTTCTGGCGTTATAGTCCGCAGACCCGTAAAATGGAGCGTACTGCTCAGGTCGACATGCCCAACCCCTGGGGCATCGCCTTCGATGAGTGGGGGCAGCCTTTCTTCGCCGAAACCTCCGGAACGAAGGTCCACTGGATGACCCCTAGTTCCATTAAACCGAAATACGGAAAAAGCACCCCACGCTCGGCGGATATTATCGAAGAGAAGGCACGGGTAAGGCCTACTTCCGGCCTGGAGTTTGTGAGCAGCCGTCATTTTCCGGATGAAGTACAGGGCGACCTGTTACTCTGCAATGTGATCGGTTTCCTGGGCATTAAGCAGCACCGCATGCTGGACAATGGGGCAGACTTTACCAGTCGCTTCCGCCAGGATTTACTCACTGGCAGTGATCCGAACTTCCGGCCGGTCGACCTGGAATTCGCCCCCGATGGTTCGCTCTATTTGATCGACTGGCACAATGTCCTCATCGGTCACATGCAGCACAATGCCCGCGACCCTCTGCGCGACCACGTTCACGGAAGGATCTACCGCATCACCTATCCCGGCCGCCCCTTGGTGGAACCAGCAAAAATTGCCGGAGCCGGTATCCCACAACTGCTCGACAACCTGAAACTCCCGGAATACCGTAGCCGCTACCGGACCCGAAGGGAATTACGGGGCCGCGATGCCGACCTGGTGGCTGCCGCACTGAGCCAATGGATCAAAAACCTTAGCCCCCGCGATCAAAATTACGAGCAACACCTTACCGAAGCGCTCTGGGTAAGCTGGGGGATCAATCGTATCGATGAAAGGCTACTCGACCAGTTGCTCGACGCCCGTGACTTTCGGGCCAGAGCCGCCGCCACCAGGGTAATCCGCTACACTCATCATCGCCTGGAAAATGCTAAAGCTCTTTTCCTCCGGGCCGCCCTTGATGAACACCCCCGGGTCAGGACCGAAGCCATGATTGCCGCCAGCTGGTTGGACGAAGCAACCGGCGATGAAATTTTGACGGCCGTATTCGAACAAGCCATGGACGAACCGATGACCGAATGGTATTCCTACGCCAAGGCCTACCTCCACAACGATACCGTAGCCGTGGATGAAGTTGTGTTGTTGCCCCAACACCCGGAAGGAGAAGCTTATGGCAGCTTCATGCGCGGTCAGGAAATTTACAAGCGCGACGGCTACTGTGGCACCTGCCATCAGATGAGTGGCAAAGGATTGGCAGCCAGCGGTTTCCCTCCTCTGGACGGCACCCGCTGGGCAAACGGCGACACTGAAAGACTGATCAAACTGACCCTTAATGGCTTGTATGGCCCCATTGAGGTGCTGGGCAAAAAGTATCCCGGACAGGTACCCATGACACCTTACGGGGGAATGCTGAACGATCGGGAAATTGCCGATGTGCTGACCTTTGTACGCAATGCCTTTAGTAATCGGTCGTCGGTTATACAGCCGGAGGAGGTAGCACGGGTTCGGGAAACAACAAAGGACAAGGAAGGCTTCTATTCTCCGGAGGAATTATTGGCTGCTCATCCTATGGAGCCCGAAGAGTAAATTGACGAAATTTGGATCGAGCCCCAAATTAATCGGGACGGTCCGATAGTTAGGTTTACCGCTATAACGAGTACCTCGGACCGGAGGTCCTCGGCCCCGAGTTCCTTACGAAGTTTTTGAAAAGAACGATCATGAAATACTATTCGAATATCTTCCTTGTATCGTTAGCCATCAGCATTCTGATGCTCCTTCAACATTGCTACTTTGGCAGCCCAAATACCCTAACTGAAGCTCAGCCCTACCGCATCGTATTCGTCACCGGCGACGAAGAATACCGCTCCGAAGAAAGTATGCCCATGCTGGCCAGGCTGGTAGAACGGGAACTCGGCGTAGAAACCCGGGTATTATTTTCGGTAGACAGCAACGGCTACGTAGACCCTAACCGGACGGATCACATACAGGGCCTGGCTGCGCTGGACTCGGCGGATTTGATGGTGCTGTTCACCCGCTTCCGCAACCTGCCGGCGGTGGAGCGGAAGCACATCACAGATTTTGCCGAAAGTGGGAAGCCCATAGTAGGTTTTCGTACCTCCACCCACGCTTTTTTCTATGAGGAAGATAGCATTGCCGCAGCAAGCATGAACAACGAATGGCCCACCAAGGTATTCGGCCAGCAGTGGATCACCCACCACGGTCACTTCGCGGATGGCCACGGGAAACTGACGGCCGTTACTCCAGTAGAGGCACAAATGAATCATCCGATCTTAAACGGCGTAGACACCTTCAGTACTTATTCCTGGCTCTATCACGTAGATGGTGGCGACTGGTCCTTATCTGGAGAAGACACGGCTCCCCTGCTCCACGGTAAAACGCTCAGAAGCAAGCACGAAATGGAAGGTCGGCTCGATCAATTCCCTCCCGTGCAGCCGGTGGCCTGGACTAAGACTTACGCGGGGGCCAGGGTATTTTTCACTACGCTGGGTCATCCTTTTGACTTCAAAGTAGCAGCGTTCAGAAAAATGACGATAAACGGTATCGCCTGGGCAATGGGTCAAGAGAATGACATCCCGGAGACGGGCTTTGATGCGGAGATCACGGGAGATTACGCACCAAACAATTCGGGCTTCGGAAAGAAATATAAAACCGGGATGCGACCCGAGGATTTTTAAAGCACAAAAAGCTGGAGCAAGGTGGACATCTATCATAAAGTCATAAAGATGCCCGCCAGTTGCGTTATACTCCCCTCGGGCACACCAGGTGATTTTTGACGGCCGCTTTTTCCGCCTGACTTCACCGCCGAGTCTTGCCGTAGCTATGGCTATGCCTTCATCTCGCCAGTTTGCCGGCCGAAAAAATCAGCTCGTCAAATTTTCACCTCTTGTGCCCGAAGGGAGTATAAATAAAATGCCCCTTGATCAGTGAAGATCAAAGGGCAAATTAGTTTTCTGTTTGGTAGTTAGTCCTGCAGACTTATCCTACTACGGTAGACTTTACTTCGCCGGCCTTGGTGGTTACCCAGTCTTTACCTGAGTTGATGGACTGGCGGGTAGAATCAGCGAGTTCGCTCGCTTTATTGCGGGCATTATTAGCCAATTGCTGACTTTTGAATCTGGCCTCATTAGCGTAGTTGGAAGCCAAGCGTCCGGCTTCGGTAGCGATGCCACCGATCTGATTGCCGTAGTCGTTGAATTCGGATTGGATGTTGTTGCGCATCCGGCGACCCTCGTTGGAATTAAGATAGTAACCGATAGCAGCACCGGCCAAAAGACCGAGACCAAGGGCCCATCCTGAATTACTTTTTTTGCGGGGAGTGTGATTGTTGTTAGACATGTGGATTATTAATTAAAAATTAAATCATTTGGTATATAAAGTAAAACAGCCGTAAGCAACTGATGTTCGGTAAGTTGTAGACTTATTTAGTTAAAAGATTCATAATTTCAGGTACCGGATAACGATCATCGGGCAGAGCAATGGTTTTTCCACCACTCAACTGAATCATCAATATCTGGGAAGCATCGCCGGTGAGAGCTGCGTTGACGGTCTCCATGCGAATCCGGTCTGGCCGGGGGCGGCTGCTCTCTTCTCCATCGACCCGGATCTTGGTGGTATTCAGGGCAACTTCAGGGTATTTCAGCATGGTCAGGTAATGGCCGCCAACACTTACCAGTGCCAACAGGCTGGCGATGTAGCAAAGCATTGGCACAACTACCTTGAGACGGGCGTCCTTATTCTTGGAACCGTAAAGCCAGAAGCCTCCAATGGCGAAAACCACAAATAGCACGACGCTGGCGAGGAGGCCAAACCATAGGTCACCTAACTCTGGTTCAAAAACGGTCCAATTGGCTTGTAGGAGGAGTAATGACATTATCGTCCGCTTTCTTCTTCAGTGGCTTCCATCTCTTTGAGGCGGGTCATCAGGTCATCGAGTTGCTCGGCACCGATCTTTTTGCTGACGATCTTTTTGTCCTTGTCCAGTACGAAAACGGACGGCGTTTGGTAGACGTCGTAGAGCTTGACGAATTTACTGCGCAGGTAGGGATCTACGGTGTGCATCCAGTCAGAGATCTCTTTTTCATCAATGTAGTCCCAGCAACCGTCGGCTTCTTTGCCCACTTTGGTACAAACGGCAAAAAGTTCAACACCCTGGTCTTTCCATTTCTCGTAGAACTCCTTCATTACCGGCGTGCTTTTCTGACAGTGGCCACACTCGTACTGCCAGAAGTATAGAATGGTATAGTCACTGTCTACCTCGTGGAGACTTACGGAGCTACCATCGCGCTTCTGCATTTTGATGTCCGGAGCGGTCTTTCCGATCAGAATGGGACGGAGCTTATCGGCGTTCTCGCGGAATTTGCGCAGCATGTCTTCGTCCGCCCAGGGTGCCAGTCCTTTGTTGTAGTAGTTATCGATGAGGTAAACGTAGATGGCATCCATCCCCACCACTTTTGAACGGGCCGCTTCATTGAGGTAATGACTCAGGTAAACCTTGAGCATGTCGGTACCCGGCTCCATCTGCTCCAACACTTTACCGATGGCCAGTGCAATACTGTCGGGATGTTTAACGTGAAGTTTATGCACGTAGTAGTCGATCCGTTCGAACAGGAAAGGCGTACGCAGCAGGCGCTGGTCACTCAGATCAAGGTTATCGAAGTAGTGCTTTTGCATATAGCGCCACTGCTTTTCGCGGCGTTTTTCTTCGGGCAGATCCGTATAGGCAGGAGGAGAAACGGGCTTGTTGGCCCTGATGATGGCGGCGGCAAAAGTTTCGGAGTGATTATTGATCAGGTCTTCCTGGTATTGTTTGACATTCTTATCAATCTCTTCACGCTCGGCTTCCAGTTTTTCCTTTTCACCGGCAGCCAACTGAGGATTTTTCAGCTTTTCGGAAAGCTCGAAGTCGGTTTTCCTTTGGCTTCCAATAAAGGTCAGGTAATCGAAGAAGCGTTTGTTTTCGGCGCTGCCCCTGGTTTCCATGACGGCGAGGTTGTTTTTATCGCCTTTCAACTCGAACGTCGGCTCCTCATTGCCGACCATGAATTGAAAATAATCGTTATCCGGAGCCAGTACGGCCAGATAGATGCCTTTATTCAATTCAGAGGTATCACTTTGAAAGTGGAATTTGCCGTCTTCGGCCCGGCGCAGGGTATCCACCACGTATTGCTGCTTGAGCATGTTGTTGGCGATGGTCAGAATATCCTGATCGTAATTCTCGATCTCGAAAGTGATGTGGTAGTTCGTGGTCTGGGCGGATAAGCCAATGCCCACCAGGAATAAGCAGAGGGAGAGTAGTGTGGAAAAACGTTTCATTGTAGTTTTTTAAGCGGGGGGCAAAGGTAATACGGTTTCCCGGGGTCGAGGACCTCCGGTCCGAGGTACTCGTTAGGCCGGCAAAAGCGACACTCGGACCAGAGGTCCTCGACCCCGGCACCTTCCGATGATTGCTGAAAGCTGCCCGGTCTACTAAACGACAATACCAGAACCAATAGTTTAACAAATCACCCAATTTTCAATTATTGACTGGCTCATCATTAACTTCGCCATCCCCAACAATCAATCCGAAGCATCTATGTCGTACCGTCCGAGAGCTATCTTCTTCCTCCTTTCCTTTTGCTTTGCTACATTACCTGCGGTGATCGTCGCAGGCTCCTCGGAGTTGTTAGCTACCCAAACCAACTCCCCCCTGGCCTGGGTAAAAGACCATCCGGCCACCATTGTCTACACGCTGGATCTGACCAATGTGCAGCAGCACGAACTGAACATCACCGTCGACTTTCCGGCGGTGACTACTGGTGCTTTTCGCCTCAAAATGCCCACGGCCAGCCCCGGTCGTTACGCCGAGCATAATTTTGCTAAAAACGTATATATGGTGCAAGCTTTTAATGGCAAAGGCGAGCGGATCGACGTGTCCCGCGACGGCATCAACGACTGGATCGTAAGCGGCCACGACGGCAGCGTGCGGGTGACCTACAAACTCTTCGCCAACGGCGGCGACGGCACCTACTCGGGCATCGACAACCGTAAACTCCACCTGAATATGCCGGCCACTTTTCTGTTCGGCGACAAGCTGAACGACCGGCCGGTGAAAATCGTCATCCCCAAAGACCAACGCCCGGAATGGACCGTGGCCAGTCAGTTGGAGGACCTGGGCGACCGCCAGTACGCCGCCCCGAATTACTACTACTTCTACGACTCCCCCACTATGGTGGGTGAGATTGACGTCCACAGTTTTAAAAACGGCGACCAGACCATCGAAGTGGCTTACATGACTGAGGACAGCGACGAAGACAAAGCCGCCTACACCGCCTGGGTGGAGAAAATCGTGGAAAGCCAGCGGCGGGTTTACGGCGAACTGCCACGCTACGATTATGGCCGCTACACCTTTCTGTGTAGCTATAATCCCTACATCGGCGGCGATGGGATGGAGCACCGCAATTCTACCATCTGCAGCGCATCCGTAGGGTTGGAAAAGTACGCTGACCGACTGATCGGTACCGTCTCCCACGAATTTTTTCACTGCTGGAACGTAGAGCGTATCCGCCCGGCCAGCCTGGAACCTTTCGATTTCAGCCACGCCAACCAAAGCGGGGAATTGTGGTTCGCCGAGGGATTCACCAGCTACTACGACGACCTCACGCTGGTACGCAGCGGCATCATCAGCGACACGGCCTACGTAGAGGGGCTGGGCGGTATGCTCAACTACGTCTACAACCGCCCCGGCCGAAAATACCGTAACCCCATCATGATGAGCCAGCAGGCTCCATTCGTGGATGCCGCTACGGCCAACGACGAGGATAATTTTGCTAACACTTTCGTCAGCTATTATCCGTACGGCGCGGTATTGGGCCTCACCCTCGATATTCAACTGCGCCAGCAGGGCCACGACCTGGATGAACTGATGCGACTGGTCTGGCAACGCCACGGCAAGCCGGAGATTCCTTACCACATCAATGACCTGGAAACAGCACTCGGCGACCTCATCGAAGATTCGGAGTGGGCGGCAGAATGGTTTCAGCGCCACGTCTATGGCAGCGAGTTGATGCCCCTCGACGAGTTGTTCGAACCCATGAATGTCGAGGTCAGTTTCGAGCGTCCGGACACAGTCACCTTTCCCAATCTCCGACTCCGGGCCGAGGATACCGAAACGGGTGGCGTAAAGGTGACTAACAAAGTAGCAGAACTGGATGCACTCTACGCGGCGGGCGTCGACCGCAACAGCATTATCACCGAACTGAACGGCCAAAAAATCGCTACCAGGGACGACTGGGACGCCGCGGTGGCGGAACTGGAAGTGGGCAAAACTTACTCCATTGGCTTTACCCAATTGGGGCAGGAGCAGCGAGGAGAGTTCGAGGCGAAAGAAAGCCCGAATTTCCGGCTGAAGATCGGGAAGAAGAGTAAGCTGCGGAATAAATGGTTGATGAGGTAATAAAACAACATGATTCAAAGACTCTACCCCCTCTTCCTACTCTTCCTATTCCTCGGTTGCGGCACGGATGACGATGATAGTGGGATCACTCAGCCAGCTCCGGTAGAACCGTCAGGATTACCAGCAATGCACTTGCAAACGGACTGGGAGGTGAACAGTCGTGATGATTACGTAGCCGGAGAACTGAGCGGCCCGATTGCCGGAATGGACAGCACAACCCTCCCCGTCAGTGTCCGGGGGCGGGGCAATTCTACCTGGAATTTCCCCAAAAAAGGCTACCAGATTCGTTTCGAGGAGAAGACCAGCCTGCTTGGGATGCCGCCGGATAAAAAGTGGATCATGCTGGCCGAGTACTCCGACAAAACCCTGTTGCGCAACCACACTGCTTTCGCCTTAAGCCGCCAGAGTGATCTGAGTTACACCCCCCAGGGCCGTTTTGCCGACGTCTACCTCAACGGCGACTACCACGGCGTCTACCACTTCACTCAAAAAGCGGAGGTGAGCGATAATCGTCTCGACCTGAGCGACGAAGGTTTCCTGCTGGAAGTCGACCAGCTTTCCCGCCTGGATGAAGACGACGTTTATTTCGAAACCGAGCGGCGACTCTTCAACATCAAAGAACCCGATCTAACGATCGGAAGCCCAGAATTTCTGGAAATCCGCAATTACGTCCTGGACTTTGAGGCTGCTCTCTACGGCGACAACTTTACCGACCCCGAACTGGGTTACGCCCGCTATTTAGACGTAGATGCGTTTATCGACTGGTACTTCGTCAACGAACTGGCCAAGAACGTGGACGCGGCCTTTCACACTAGTGTCTACCTCCACAAGCCAGCCGGCGGAAAACTGACCATGGGGCCGGTATGGGATTTCGACATCGGCTTCGGCAATATCAATTACAACGGTTGTGATGACCCCACCGGCTTCTACCTCAAAGACCGCTACTACACCGCCCGGCTGTTTGAAGACCCGGCTTTTGTGGAAAAGGTCAAAGCTCGTTTACCTCATTTTGAAACTGGCCTGGCCGACCTGCTGGCCGAGATCAGGCAAGCCGTTACGGCTCTGGAAGGTGGAGAGGTCCGCAATGATGATCGCTGGAACGTCATCGGCGTCTACGTATGGCCCAATAACGTGGTGCTGGACAGCTACGAAGAGGAAGTAGATTACCTGGTGGATTGGATCGGGCAACGGTACACCTGGTTAGGCGAGAATATCCGGAATCTGTAAAAGGACCATAAAAACGCCAGGGAACACAGTTTTTGGTTTAAGCATTTCGGTCTTCAGTGTGGGAAACGGTCAAAATCCCTTTTGTCCGACTGGAGCCTTTAGTGATCTTGTGCTTTCCCAAACTTATTTTTCTATAAATCCGTTGTTATAGCAACTATCTTTACAGCCACAATTTTAGCCAATGCCCATCTACCATTCACTCGGAAAAATCCCTCAGAAACGCCACACCCAATTCCGTAAGCCGGATGGTGAGTTGTACTACGAGCAGTTATTTGGCACTATTGGTTTTGACGGCATGTCTTCCCTGCTCTACCACGTTGAGCGGCCGACCCAAGTCAAGCGGATCGTGAGCAAGACCGACGTTAGTCCGAAGATATTCGAAGAAAAAACCATTACTTCCCGTAAATTGGTTGGCTTCAAAGTAGCAGCGGAGAATGATTTTTTGGATGCTCGCAAAGCACTGCTGACCAACTCCGACGTAACCATAGGCGTGGCTGCCCCCCGTAAATCCTTGACGGAATACTTTTACAAGAATGCGGACAGTGATGAAATGATCTTCGTTCACAAAGGCACCGGCACACTGCGTACTTTAGTGGGCAACATTCCTTTTGAGTACGGCGATTACCTGATCATCCCCCGTGGTATGATCTACCAGATCGAGTTCGACGGCGAAGATAACCGACTGCTCTACGCCGAGAGCAACGACCCGATCTATACGCCCAAACGCTACCGCAATCACTTCGGTCAGTTGCTTGAGCATAGCCCATTCTGCGAGCGGGACCTGAAACTGCCCCGTGACCTGGAAACCCACGAGGAAACCGGTGAATTCACCATCAAGATCAAGAAGCAGGGGATGCTGCACGAGTTGGTTTACGCCAGTCACCCTTTCGACGTGGTGGGTTGGGACGGCTATAATTTCCCCTACGGGTTCAGTATCCACAACTTCGAGCCGATCACCGGTCGGGTACACCAGCCGCCGCCCGTTCATCAGACCTTTGAGACGAAGTCCTTCGTCATTTGCTCCTTCGTTCCCCGTTTATATGACTATCATCCTTTGAGTATTCCGGCCCCCTACAACCACTCTAATATCGACTCGGACGAGATGCTTTATTACGTGGACGGTGACTTTATGAGTCGTACCGGTATCGGGCCCGGTTATATTTCACTCCACCCCGGCGGCATTCCCCACGGACCGCACCCCGGCACCTACGAGAAAAGCATCGGCGAAGAAAAGACCGAAGAACTGGCCGTGATGATCGATACTTTCCGCCCCCTGCAGATTACGGAAGAAGCGGCGAAGATCGACGATGGAAAATACTATAAGAGTTGGCTGGAAAATTAATCGATCTGAACCCTCCAACATTGCTACTTTGCTAGCCCAAAGAACGACTAATCTTTGAGCAGCTCAAGCAGTTTTAGCCAACACGAGCAAGCCCATGAACGTTAACTATATGAATAGTAATTTAGCCCAATGAAACTCGCTCGCCGAACCTTACTTTTATTGATGCTTTTCTCCGTCGTACAAACGGTATCAGCCCAGGCCGCCCACCGTGCGCTGCGACGAGGCGATGACGCCTACCAGAAAAAGAATTTCAACGAAGCTCAGAAAGAGTACCAGGGCTCGCTGGAAGCCGATAATTCTGCCAAGGGCAACTATAACCTGGGCAATACTTACTACGAACAAGGCGATTACGAAGAAGCGGCCAAACGTTACGAGGAGGCTGCTGGTCTGGCTGACGACCCCACCGTAGAACAAAGGGCCTACCGCAATCTGGGCGACGC
Organism: Lewinellaceae bacterium SD302; assembly: GCA_002591745.1. GTDB lineage: Bacteria > Bacteroidota > Bacteroidia > Chitinophagales > Saprospiraceae > Neolewinella. Next base: position 72,181 of record PDLQ01000020.1, on the reverse strand, counting down.
CTATTTCCAGCAAAAGGACTACGAAAAAAGTGTTGAAGCCTATAAGAACAGCCTGCGTGTCGATCCCGATGATAACGAAACCAAGCACAACTTAAGCATGGCTCTAAGGGAGATCCGCCGCCAGCAAGAGCAGCAAAATCAGCAACAACAGCAGGATCAAGACAATCAGGAGCAGCAAGAGCAGGATCAACAGCAACAAGAAGATCAACAACAAAGCGGCCAGGGAGAATCCCAGGAACAGCAGGGAGATCAGCAACAACAGCAACAGCAAGACCAACAACAAGAAGGCCAGCAACAAGGGCAGCAGGGACAAGAAAAAGACCAGCAACAGGAAGGACAAAAAAGCCAACAGAGCCGAGCCAACCCCGACAAAGCCCCGAAAATGAGTCGGGAGGAAGCCGAGCGCCAACTTCAAATTGCCGCCGATGCCGAAAAAGAAACCATGAGCCGTCGCCAGGCCGGTAATCAGTCGGGTTGTGATTCAACGAAAGATTGGTAATGGAGTTAGTTTCAATTATGCGTCTGCCCATTCTACTAGGTCTGCTGTGTTTGCCATTGATTTTGGCTGCCCAACAACACCGCGACATTACCTATGATGCCCAACTGAGCAAGCAGAAGATGCTTCTGAACAGTACGGTTGAGTACTCCGTGAACCTGCGAAACAGCCGCGGAGAGGACTTCCAACCACCGGATTTCAAAGGATTTGTCGTCCTGAGCGGGCCTGGTCGGACAATGGGTACTACGGTGATCAATGGGGTGGCGACCTCCTACCAGTCCTATAAGTGGCTGTTACAGCCGCAGCGAACCGGACGTATCACCATCGGGCCATCCAGTATCCGGGCCCAGGGGCGCACCTACCGCAGCAACTCCCAAACGGTCGAAGTTCTACCGGTGGATACCAAATTGGCCGCTATGGCTCCGGAGAACTTTCTGCGCATGGAATTCAGCAAAGACACCGCCTACGTTGGTGAACAGCTGATCATGGACCTGGTGCTTTACACCTCGGATAATGCCATTAGCCGCAACCTGGTCGCAGAGCCGGACCTGAACGGCTTTTTCGCTTTTCCCCGACGACAGTTCGACGGCCGCACCCGCAATTTGCTGGAAAACGGTAAGGAATACGCCGTACGCACCATCGCCAGCGTGGCCTTATATCCCCTCAAAAGCGGTGAACTGGTCATCGAACCCTACCGGTTGCTATTGGGTGTGGTTAAATTCCGAAACCCACAAAGTACGTTCAGCCGGCGTTTCACCGAGCGTATTCCATTGCAAACGGATACCACTCGCTTATTCGTCAGTGAACTGCCTGCACCCAGGCCAGCCAGCTTCAGTGGCGGTGTAGGAACTTTCCGTCTGGATGCAGAGATCGACCGCAACAAACTGAGTACTGACGAAGCCATTACGTTACGTCTCGATATCGCCGGTCAGGGCGACGTTAAACGGATCTCCGCAGAGGCTCCGGTAGACCCCAAGGATTGGGTGATCTACGAACCTGAAGTTCTTAAGGAAGAATTTTACGACAGCCCCACGGGCATGTACGGCCAGAAAATCGTGGAATATAAAATCGTACCAAAGCGGGCCGGCAACTATAGTCTGCAACCTTTGGTGAGTTATTTCAATCCGGACAGCAGTCGTTACCTGACGCTGACCGACGACGAATATCTAGTCGAAGTCTCCCAGGGTAGTGCCGTTGTGAACTATGACGTAGAGGAAGATAGCCTGGAAGCAGAAGAAGTACTCAGTTTGCGACCCGCAGGGCCGGTCGGCCGTCTTAAAAATTATGGTGATCATTCCTTAAACCCCTTATTTGGCTGGTCACTAACCTTATTCCCGATTCTGCTTTTTGGCGGTTATTTCTTCTACGATCGTCGGCGAAAAGCCTTGGAAAATGTCGACCCGGAAGAACTTGCCCGCCAGCGCGCAAGGCGAGCAGCCGAAGCCCACCTCAAAATTGCTAAAACAGAACTAGACCGTGGTGGAACCACCGCTTTTTATAATGCCATTGAAGATGCACTCCTGGGTTATTTGCGCGATAAATTTAAACTGCCCGTGGCTGAATTGAGTAAACGCAACATTCATCAAGTGCTGATTACTAAAGGAGCCCCGCTTACATTAGCCGATGGTTACGTCGACTTACTACGTCGTTGTGAAATGGCCCTGTACGCGGGTGGTGGCGGGAAAGATGCACCGACCAAAACATACCAGGAAGCAACGGACCTTATCCTGTCGACCGAAGCAGCGGTTACCGTTTAGAACAGCGAAAGGAACAAAAGCTTGCTAATAACAAAAGCAGACCCACTTTCGTAATCGAAAGTGGGTCAGTCAAATCTAGTAAAAAGGGTTCTTTGGATTATTGGATGACTTTTACGCGAAGGTGGTCTAGGTGGGAAGATTGGAAAAAAAGAGGTGGGTTGGGTTTATTTCGAAACCTCGAATAGCCTATACATCGGCGGTATTCACTGACAAGACGATCGAGTCATGGGTTTTCGACCAGGTTTACCTGCTTTTTTCAAAATTTCTTAATTCTTTTCTGATTTTCCTTTGGACGGCTCACGGTGAAGGGGATAAATTGGCTGCCCATAAACCTCCTGGCACTTGCTGCAGTTCTTCCGATCCACCCAATTTTATTCCAGTTTCGCGCTGATCTTTTATGCGTTGCTGCTGCGGCTCCCCGCCTGGTGGATTCCGACCGGAGAACTTAATGGCCGCGATACCGGAGCCGGTGTTTGGGGCCGGGCCTACCTGGAATGGGGTGCCAGTACGCCCGCGCTAAACGTTTTATTACCGACCCTGCTAATTTTCCTCACCGCCCTGCTCGCTAATCATGTGATCACGAATCATCGAATGAGTGAGAAGCCTAGCCAGCTGGCCGGCCTGTTCATTATCCTGATCTCTTCAGTGAGTCCGGCCTTGCTCGGAGTTCATTCCTTGCAACCGGCCAATTTCTTCTTATTGCTTGCGCTGGGTTCGGTTTTTACGATCTACCAAAGTAGCAAGACTAAAATGGCCGTCTTTAATGCTGGCTTCTGGCTGGGCATTGCTGTCCTTTTCAACGCCTATTACCTCATCTTTCTACTCCTGCTCTTCATTGCCGGCCTTCAATTGAATTCACTGAGTGGAAAGATGCTCCTGCGATTCACTATCGGCTGCCTGCTTCCACTTTTCATTGTAGGAACCTATTACTTTTGGTACGACAAACTAGAGGCATTTCACGAAGCTCAATTTGGCAATTTTTTCTACCCTCTGCCCAGCCGGGAGGCGATCTGGAACCTCGGTGGATTTTGCTTCTTACTTACCGCACTTAGTTTCAGCCTTTTTCGCCAGTTCGCCAATGTCAAGATGCTTGTGATCGCCGGTCGCAAAAAGGTTAGCATCATTTATTCTTGGCTGTTACTTAGCGGCTTATGCCTGCTTTTACACGGGGCTTTTGATTTCGCTTCTGCTCAACTCATGGTCGTTCCATTAGGAATTCTCCTCAGCCTTTCCTTTGCCAGGGGTAAAAGTGCTACCGGCGAGGCCGCCCATTTGGTTATGCTGGTAATCGCACTCGCACTTTGCTGTTACCCCATTTTAATCCGCTGATTAGACTTCACTCGTAGAATTGTGCTAAATTCGCGCTTCAATTCGGAGCAACTGTCTATCGAGCTTCCTGATTGAATTGAATATCCTCAAAAATCAGCGTTTATGAAATTTGGCGTAATCCTCTTCCCCGGCTCCAATTGCGACGACGATATGATGCACGTGCTCGGCAGCGTACTGGGCTGTGAAACCGTTAAGCTGTGGCATAAGGACGAATCCATTCCCGCTGACTTTACGACCGATGACTGTATCATCGTACCCGGCGGCTTCAGCTACGGCGATTACGTACGGGCCGGTGCAATCGCCCGTTTCAGCCCCATCATGCAATCGGTAATCGATTTCGCCAACCGTGGAGGCTACGTCTTCGGCATCTGCAACGGATTTCAAATTCTCTGTGAAGCAGGCTTACTTCCCGGCGCCCTGCTGCGCAACAGCCAGCAAAAATTCATCTGCGACAACGTGCAGTTACGTATCGAGACCAACAATAGCGACCTGACCAATAAAATGGACGTCGGCCAAGTACTCACCATTCCTATCGCTCACGCCGAAGGACGCTATCACGCCGACGAAGCCACCCTCCTGGAACTGGCAACCAACGACCAGATCCTCTTTCGCTACTGTGATGCCACCGCAGAGATCACCGACGCGGCCAACCCTAACGGCAGCGCCCAGAATATTGCCGGTATCCGCAACAAAGCCGGTAACGTATTCGGCATGATGCCCCACCCCGAACGTGCGAGCGAGGAACTGCTGAATAACGAAGATGGCCGGTTGATTTTCGATAGCCTGTTGGCCGGTTGAAATCGGTAATTCGAAGTCAGAGTAATTTAGTCGGGAGTAGTAGGATCATTCTTGGAAAAAGTACTTTCAACTCCTGACTCCTGACTAAGAAGCGCAGTGTAACTCGAGACTATCCTTTCTTCAGCTTCAGCACCGTAATTTCCGGTAAAATACCGACCCGACCGGGATACCCAAGAAAGCCCAGTCCACGATTTACGTAGAGATACTGTCGGCCCTCTTGGTAGAGTCCGGCCCATTGCTTGTATATATACTTGGCAGGGCTCCATTTGAAACCGGGGATTTCCACACCGAATTGAAAGCCGTGGGTGTGCCCACTCAGCGTGAGGTCGATATCCTGATATTCTTTCACTTCGCCATCCCAGTGGGTAGGGTCATGGCTCAGGAGGATTTTGGCATCGGCCGCTTCCGTTCCCGCGTGGGCCTTGGCCAGATCGCCACGTTTACCAAAGCGGAGAGTAGACCAGTTTTCTACCCCCAAAACGCCCAGCTTACTACCATTAATGTCCAGCATTCGGTGTTCGTCGCGCAGTAAATCCCAGCCGAGTTCGCGGTGTATACCATAGAGTCTTTCCAGGTTGGCAGTTTTAGCGGCTTCATCTGCCCAATCGTGGTAGTCGCCGTAGTCGTGATTTCCCAAAATGGAATAGACCCCGTGCTTGGCCTCTACCTGCTTAAATATATCAACGAAAGGCTCCATTTCCGTAGCAACGTTATTGACAATGTCTCCTGTGAAACAGACCAAGTCGGCAGCTTCCGCATTGATCAGGTCAACAGCGCGTTGGAGGGGCTCGGTGGCCGTCCAGCTACCGGAGTGCATATCACTGATCTGTACGACTTTGAGACCGTCGAGTGCATCAGGCAAGCCAGCGATCACCACGTCGGCGGGCATGGTCCGGTAACGGTAAGGATTACGAACCATCCCGTAGGTTAGCGTAGCCAGCGGAATGCCGCCCAGGATCAGCCCCATGGTAGACATAAAGCGACTACGAGTAACGTCGTGAGCAGCCGTTTTACTAAAGTAGTTGATCGTAAAGGTGACCAAGCGGCGCAGATCGTCGATCAACAGAACCCCGGCGACTGGTACTTTACTCAGGTAAAAAATGAATAAGAAGGCACGGCTAAAAACCTTCACTGGCTTGGGCCAGTTTTCGTTGAGTTCGTAGACGTTCACCAGTAAGTAACCAACCGACAGTACTGACAATAGCCAGTAGCCAATGGTTACACCGCGACGCAGGTTGATGGAATAAGGCTTGATCCACTCTCGCACCGCCTGGAAGGCATAAAGGTCGAGGGCAATCAAAATAGCCAGAAGGATGAGTAAACGCTCCATTGGTTTTGTCTTGAGGGGGGAATGTAGCTGGCTAAACACCTGAATATTCATTCCGTTGTGAGCGTTCGTCGATTATAGCTGACAAAGTAGCAAAGTGACCGGTTAGCCGAAGCGTGATTTTATAGTCTTACTCACTAACATTGCTACTTTAGCTGCGCTGATCGTCGCAGGCCCCTCGGAGTTGTCAGTTTAAAACGGCTAATTGATTTTGGCTCTCTAAAGGATTAGCATACTCCCGATTTACCGCCTCGCCTATCGCCAAAATTCACCAACAACTAACCCAAAAGTGATACATTGATGGGCCACTAGCTGGCTAAATACCTGAATATTCATTCCGTTGTGAGCATTCGTCGATTACGACTAGCGAATCCTCATATCTCGCCGGAGTGGGAGTAACAATGTGGCCGGTAGATGTCACGCCTGACTAAAAACAGAAGTTTCGTTGGAGCTGTATCTTAGAGCTTGTTTGGATTTCTATTTCCTGAAAAACAAGCATTTATGAACCTGGCGTCACCAAAAATAGATCGCTTGACCCGCCAAGCTCACAATTTTATGGTATAGTCAGAACCATAAATCATTGTTTTTCAGTTCATAGCAATTCCCAAACTAGCTCTTAGGCAAATGATAAATGCCCTGCTAATCCACCCTGACTTCCGGGCTCATGGGCGTAAATGCGCCCCCCAAAAAGCGACCGACAATCCGGTAAACATAGGTGGCGCGGGGCTTTACCGCCCGGTCTTGAAAGGCGTAACGTTTTCCCGTTGATTTGATTAAGCCAGGGTCATCGAACTTCAGGTTACGGATAGTTTGGAGCGGGCCACCGTTCTCGCTCCGCAAAATTTGAAAAAAGCTCGGTTTTCGGGCCGAAGCGCATTGCCAATTCAGTTTGATCGCTCCACTTTCCGTTTGCCGGCGGGCCGTGAACTCAAGGATAGGTGCACGCACCCCATTATCCAGATGAATAGCGGTAGCGGGACGTCCTGGAGCACTCAGTCCGGCATCGTCAATGGCTAGTAAGCGGTAATGGTAGCTCTGGCCCCTGGCAGTGGTTGAATCCAGGTATTCGGCGGGGCGGGCGGGGAAATCGGCGATGCTTTGAAAGCTGGTATCGGTGGTTACTTTTCGTTGTAGTTGGAAGGTTACGGCGTCTTGGCTGGCGCTGCCCGTCCATTCAATACGGACGCCTTCGGTAGAGCCGGAGATGGCTTTGATGACCGGCGGGATAGGCGGATTAAGATCGGGGCGAGACAGTGCGGCTAGTTGCGAGAAGTCGGAATAATTCCCTGTGAAGTCGATGGCTCGGATGGCATAGTAGGCCGTATCGCTCAGGGTATTCATGGTGATGGTGTCCTGATACTGTTCGGCGTGGACGACATCGCGGGTGATCTCAATCGGCTCTCCCTCACGACCGTTGGTGCGGTAGACCCGGTAGCCGCTGAGGTCATTGTCTAGATTGCGCGGCCACTTAAGGTTGACCACTCCATTGGAGTCAATAGTGCCGGTAAGTCCAACGGGTGGAACGGGTGGCTCTTTGTCGTAAATCCTCAGCAGTTTGGATACTCCGTCAACCCGATTTCCATTAACATCAACGATGGACACCAGATAATTATAATTAGGGACTGGATCGGTGATGGTATAGGTTCGGCGCTGCGCAAGTAGCAAGGCTGGATTGATCAGAAAGAGGGAATCATTCGGTCCGCCGAGCGTAGCGTAAACATTGAAACCCACAATTTGATCTTCGGCGACTTCGGGAACCGACCAAGCCAGGTAAGCCGTGGGCGGGTCCGTGCCTTCCGGGCCAGGTCGCAGTTCTTCGATACGGGCGTAGTAAGGTATGGGCGGCGGCACGCCGTAGCCACTGACGGTATCCGAAGGCGGTCCGTCGATCCCGAACGGTGAACGGCCTACGAAGCGGTAGTGGTGAATGGTGGTATTGTTCAGCAGGGAGTCGGTGAAGTAGAGATTGGGGTCGTTGTAGCCCTCTCTTTCGAAGTAGACCAGCGGGGCGGTATTGACCTGAAAAAAGGGGCCGTCCCCGATGGCTTTTTCGACGGAGTAGGTGGTGTAGAACGCAGTGGTAAGCGCCTGGTCCAGGCTAAGTTTCACCTCACCGTTTTCCCACTCAGCTTCGAGCGAAGCGGGCTTGGGCAGATTTACCCGATATTCAGCATCTACGGAAACCGAAATCTGGTTTCCATCATTCGTACTTAGGGGTAGCAAGCTTAAGTGATAGATGTATTGACCATCGGGTTTAATATTTTTATCGGCGTAACCCAGACCGGCGAGTAAACTGACTTCCCAAAATTGATCCGCCGATAAAAGGGCTAATCCGAATCTGCTTTTATCGATATTCTTTTGATCTTCAGGAGTGCCGGTAGCCCCATCAGATAGTTTCGCCGTCCAGGAATCTTCGTCGTAAAGCGCGGCGGCGTAAAGTCCGGCGTAAGGAATAGTATCGACCACCGGTTTCCAAGCCTCTACAGGAGCCGGCAAAAGGTTTTCAGATAGAATAATCTCCTGGCCATTAGCTTGGTCGGTACGCCATAAGCGATAACCGTATTGATTACCGATTTCCCAGTTTTTCAAATCTATCGGAGCCCAACGCAACCGAATTTCGCCGTCCCGCGCATCGGCGATCATCCGAACGTTGGCTTTTTGTTGTTGGCCGCTTAACGGATTAACGAGTAAGCAGCAAAATAACAACGAGACCAAATAATTAGGTTGCAACAATTTACCTATCACTAAGCTCATTCGGGTGGTGTCTTTATCGTAACGGTATATGAAGACTTTACATCGTCAGGGTAACCTGGCAAGTAGTAATATAAATCGACGAAAAAATTCTGATCAGCGTAAAAGCCGGGCGTATCCAACAATGGCTCTATCTCTTCAAAAAATTCTTCGTAATCATCAAACCAATCCGGTAAAGTACAGTTCTGCGCCCCGGCATATCCACACCCTTGTTCCTTCGCCGTCCGAGCCCAATTGATTCCACTCATTACCCGCCTGATCCCTCCTTCAATGATTCGGGGAAAACCTAGGAAAAACTTGTCGTGCCCCGATTGTGCAGTAGTTTGACCCTGAATAAAGCTATTCCCGTCTATGATCATATTAGGGTTAGCCAGATAAATTTTAAAGCTGTTCGCGGATTCCACATCCTCATCCTCATCCTCATCGAATTCATTAGAAATTCGCACGTATGTATTTCCAACGATTTCATACCATGGAACATCAATATCAAAAAATTCTTCCTGCAAATTATATGCTGTTACCCAGGGTTGATTTTCCGCCAACGCGTAATCAATTAATGGCGGATGAGTTCCGCTGCCAAATAATTCCACTTTCCCAATTTCTTCCTGCTCACTCATGTGGTAATCCAGGTAAAAGTCGTCCACCACCTTATCGTGAAAATGTAGCCAAGCGAAATTAGTGAATGTCGGGTGTGTACTCGTGCGATAATGAATGGTTAACAAAGTATCGTATTCATTGACCGCCTCGAAAATATTGGGCAAATAAATCAGGTTATCTCCTCCTTGTTGATTGACTGGAAGATCGTTGTAGATCACTCCTGCCCCCGGCTTGACAAAACTCAATTCCATAATTTTCCCTCTGGGAAGATCATTCGGTTGAGGAAGCGATAGCGTCTTATTTGCATTGTCATAGTCGGCGACTACCGTTGTGAAGTATTCCCCATCTGCGGATCTAAAATGAGCTTCTACTTCATCCGCCAGCAGGGTTGGCTGGCCTTTTTTGAGTAGTACATACACCTCATCATGTTCTTCAACAAAATAATTGGCCATCCCTGCCAATGGATAACTGGCGATAATATTAGCTTGAGGAATGTGATCGAAATTCTGGTCAGTTGTAAACTGAATGGATCGCTGCTCAGTGTTTACCACTTGTCCGGTACTTAGGTTCCTCACGCTCAGTTCCACACTAAATTCAAATTCCGTGTTCCCTGGCAACATTTCTTCGAAAAGATACATCGCAGCATAGCCCGTATCCTGGCTAATCTCCCCGAACAGTTCGCCGTCCGGCCCGACTAAGGACATTGAGACGACCGATAACTCATATTCCGTATCGTTGATCACATTTGGAGAGCCGAAGGTAAAGTTGGTGTAAACCGTAAGGTCTACGTTGGTAGGAACTTCTTCGCTTTGGTCAATTGGATTAAAGGATGAGATCAGTGGAGCTTCCGCCATCAAATCTCCGCCGCCGGCTCCCACCATCGTACACTGTTGGCCTACGGTAAAGTCCATATTGAAATCCCCGCGGATGATTCCACCCAAAAGGCGGTACTCACCACCTATCCTTCCGCTCCCCCAGAATGGATTAGGGCCCTTAGCCTGCAACACTGCCGCCAAAGCCGCGTGCAATATTTCCAGGTCAATCCGCCCGATAAATGGCACCCTGAAATTCATGCTGACCGTTCCGCTCAAATAAGCCCAAGCCTGGCCGGCGGCGAACCAACCGTTGATGCCGATCTCTTCGCCCGTTTCGGCGCAGATGGCGTTGAAATATTGTTGCAGGTTAATGTCAAAACCCAAGCCCGCTTCGATTCTTGCCAGGAAGATCAGTAGCCGGGCCTGCACTGCTAAATCCATGGAAGCCCCAAAAGCAATTCCCGCACCACCGGCGTACTGATTTTCATTACGCATGAAATTACTGGCACCACCGGTAAGCTGGGAAACGTAAGCCGGCAAGGGCGGCATAGTACCGATATCAGTCCCCACCATGAAATAACCTGAAACGATTGCACTTAAATTAACCGGTACCGGCCCGCCATTCGCGATCAACCCGATGGATAACTGCGGTATGGTCCCGGCCGTACCGGTGCCGCCCAGCCAGAGATACCACTCTTCATCATCGAAATGGGCGTAAAGTTTTATGGACCCAGCGTACCCTTCTCCCGGCATCACCCATTTTTGACCCGTAGGATCGGTAGCATCTCCATCAGCGGTACCGCGGAACGGATCGAGTAGGAAATACAAGTCGATCGACGCGTCGAACCGCCTACCCGCCTGATCACTGACGTAACTAATATCAAACAGTGCCGTGATCCCCTCCTCCGGCGGCGTATTATCCCAGTTAATGGGGCCATAGAAACTGGCGTTGCCGTAAATGGCCGCCGCGAAACCGCCATTTTCAAACACCTCCAACTGGAAGGTACCGTTGATGCTCATGGCTTCCTCATTCGGCGAGGTTGTGGCCACGACCAGGGTAAGTTTTACGCCGAAATTTACGTCTTCATCGGGCAGCAATTGGCGACCGGACAAGGTCTGACCGATAAAACTGGCCAGGGCCGTCGTATCGTTACTGTTGGCCAGTTCGCTGATCTCCGAAAAATTTTCGGCCGCCACTTCCGCCTGATCAGCGGTGGTAATATCCGGTAATTCCGAATCTACGTAGGTCTGATCGCGCATATTGACCCAAAAGCCGCCACCGGCCCCGTGGAGGGTGAACATCCCGATGGGTGGGGCGGCACTGCCGAAGCGGGCCAGAGCATCGACGAAGAAATATTTGTACTTCTCTCCCGCATCGTCATATGCGGAGCCGAATTGCATGGCCACGTCCAGCCCAACACTGTCCAGAGCGGTAAGTTTTAGAGCCGCGGCCCCGTAAAATCCGCTGCCGAATTTAAGATCGTTACGGTAGAAAGCCGCTTTCCCAGTGAGTTTAAAAATGCTGTTGCTGGCGTCGATGGCTAGGGCATCCACTTGAAAATCACGATAGACAAAACGCTGGCGGCCGGTTTCCGGGTTGACAATAAACTCACCCAATATTTTACAGGCGCTTTGGGCCGTCAGTCCAAGACTATCTACGCCGACGTTGAGGATCACTTCCAGGTTCATCGCTGGCTGACCGTTGTCTTCGGTGACCATGCCACCGTCGTTAATCAACAGACTAAAAGCGCCCAGTTCGGTGCTGATGCCGTCGCCCAGGTCCCAGTCTCCTGGGTCGGTTATGCCGCCCTGGTTACTCAAAGTCAGGTGATTGAAACCGATGCCGCTGGCTTCCAGCTTAAAGGCCTCTCCGGCCTCAAAGTTGATGTTTACTGAACCGTGCAGGGTGGCGGTGGCCGTGAACGTCCCGCTCTGGTAACGTAAATCCAAAGACGAACTGGAGTCAATGGTCACCTTCGTTTTTTTGAGCATCCGAATATCGTACTGCTCGTTGGTGGTCACCGTAAAAGCGTAGAGGTTGCCGGGTTCGACTACGGCCACGTAATCCAGGCAGTCATCAGGCTCCAGGGGGGCGTCGGCCGGGGGTGGGTCTTCGTCTTCCGGGGTCGCTTTGGCCAGTAGTGGTACGTTGATTAACCCCGCCATTCCAAAGCGCTGCACTTGGCTGTGCAGGAAGGTAAATTCAAGGCTATCTACCGAGAAGGCCCAGCCATCGGCGTTGCCTTCATCCAACGGCAGCAGGTTTTCTACGCCGAGGTTGCCAGTAAAGCCCAGCTCGTCGATCAGGATGGAGCGGCCGTAGACGACCAATGGTTCGGCTCCTTCGCCCCGCCACTGCTCTGGCGTCTGGATGGCGATGCCGCCGATGTAGACACCGCGCCAGCAATTCATCAAATAATTACCGGAGCTGCCGATCAGATAGGGTGACTCATAATTTGGCGGAACTTCCATCCCGGAAGGATTAACGAGGTCACTGAAGTCCAGGGCTACGTTATCGGCGTAAATGTGGACGTCGGAGTAACGGGCAATAGCGAAAGTATCCCGACTACCGGTCTGAATCAGGAAGCCCCCTCCCTGTTGTCCGGGTGCTACATTGATCGCAAAATCCCAGTGGACGCGGGCCGCCTTTTGGATGCCCATGGGTAAATCGGGCGTCAGGCCACCGGGGCCGAGCGGCAATCGGGAAGCTAGAATAGAATCGGTCAGCGCCTCGCCACCACGAACGGGTACGGCCCAGTCACGACTCAAAACCAGAGTGGCGTCCAGGCTCAGCTCCTCTACCCCGCCACAGGTAACGCGGGCGTAGGTGCCGGTACTGGCCTCGGGGTCGCCGGGATAGAAAACCAGTCGGCTTTTGCCCCTCGCAATATCGATGCCATAGGTACCCAATAGCCGCAGGTTCAGATCACCAAAGCCACCTTGCCGACTAAACTCCACGTCGTAAGCGCCCAGGATCAGTGGATCATCCACACCGGGAAAACTAACCTGCATAAAAACGTCGACTTCACTGTGGGTAGCTTTCAGTCGCATTTCGGCCAGGGCCACGTAAATCTCTACCCCGCCAATGTTGCGGGAGAAGCCCATCGGCATTTCAGCCAGTTCTCCGCTCAGGAAGTCGGAAACTGTTCGTCCGGAAGCAATCACCTGCTGGATCACCGCTCTGGCCTCTGCTACTTTGCTAGCCATCTCCCCCGATAATTCTCCGATTTTAGCCACGTCGTCGACAGAAATATCAGTCACCGTAACGGGCTCGTCATCCAGCCATTCATCTTCGGTAAAATCCGCCTTTATTTTTGGGTTATTGCCGATCGCCGCTTCTAATTGAGCTACGAAATCGGGCATCGAGTGGGTGGGCAAGGGCTTTCCGGGTCCGGAGGCTAGTAAGTGGCTGGCCAGTAAAAAGAGCAGGAAAACACCGGCTAACCGGAGCAATATTTGGTAAAAAAAGAAGTGCATTAATAGGTTAATAGGGTGGACCGTCGGCCGTTAGCTGTGATGTAATAAAGATAGTTATTTTGGTGATTATTGGGTAAGATTTCAAGGGCTTTTGTGGGAGGGTATATTTTTGATTTTGGCTAACAAAGTAGCGGTGGGAATTTCGAGCAAAAGCACCTAGTGAGGAAACCAGCTATTCAAATTTCCAAATCACTCCTCTGGATATCCGATCTCCGTCCTTTCTTTCATTATCGTTCGTACCAGCGCATCCGCCTTACGGGTCGTCTCCGGTTGCCGGTAATTGGGGCAGAGTTTCAGCACCCACGAACAGGCCGTCTCCAAAGATACCAGATGGCCGACGGAAACGAACATCGGCTTGATGCCATCCTGGGTGCGCAGTACCCGACCGATTTCTTGATCGCCTATCAGTAGCGGAGATGATGCACTGCGCTCGTGGCCTACCTCCTCATAGCCACCGACCAACCGGCTTTTAGCGCAACCGATGGTCGGGACACCAAGCTCCACGCCGAGATGACTGGCCATCCCCGCGCCCTTGGGGTGAGCGACGCCGTGACCGTCGCAGACGATGAGATCTGGCTTGGTGCTCAGTTTTTTATACGCTTCGATCAGCGGTGGCACCTCCCGGAAGGAGAATAATCCTGGTACATAGGGAAAGGTGATGTCCATTTCGTGGGTGGATTCTTCTACAACTTCCAGCGTCTCTGCATTCAAAACTACGATGGCACCGACCATGCGTTGTTGGATTTCGTTGTAGGCGACGTCTGCACCGGCGACGTATTGGCAGTTGGTCAAGCCGTCAGTTTGGATGACATGGGCTTTGATTTTTCTTGTTGGGTTAGTTGGGGGAGGAATTTGGGGTCTGTGTTCACGGGAGGTTTGGGGTTTGTGGGGGATCGTATTCAAGGGAGCAAACTTTAATTAATATAGATTTTCTTTCAAAAATTTTATTTTATTGGCTTGAATACTCGCTTGATCAATAATTTTTGATTGATTCTTTGTAATCCAAATCTTAAATTCTGCATCTAGAGGAATAGCTCCTTTAAGTAGGTAATATATATAATCACTGCTCCATACATACCTGCCATCCGTATATACTATCGAGTTTTTTAATTCATCCCGAGTAAATGGGCAGTAATTCAATGATCGCAGACCTAAAAGTGGTAAGCCAGAACGTAAGTAGGCGATTGCATCTTCATTCGTCTCAAATAGCCCCTCGTTATAATGCACGATTCGCTCGGCAACTGATTCATTAAGAATACGCCACCCAAATTCTTTCCAAAGACCTATGATTTTCATATTCATTTATCCCATTGTTTCTATAAGAAGACAAGGCGGCTGTCAATCTTTATACAAGGTCTGAACTTTTTGGTGGTAAGCAGATTTTGGCGGTCAGGTAGTATTCGAATTCGGTGATGAGATCGAGGCGCTTTGCCATGGAACCGGGGACTTTGGAGTCGATCAAAAATTCATATTGATCATAATGATGAGAAAGTCCGAGGAGATTTGCCGTTTTTTTGTAATCGCGTTCGTTGTTGAATGCCTCTGAGTTGCCGTTTTGAGCAGCCAATTCTGCTAGTTGAATGAATGTTAAGGGGAAAAATTTGTTTTTATCTTCTTTACTAACGAAAGTGTATGTTCCTGAGCTCGCCTCATAGAGTGGCAGGCAATCAAATTCTTTGGTGATGATTTGATGAAGCAAAAACAATCTGAAGTGGAGCATTGCTCCAATACCGCTTATTAAGTTTCCAGCTCTTGATTCACCTCTCTATAGATCAGAAACGCCCTCGAATTCCATGATCTCCGAGAGCTTTCTAAAACTCCTGGCGAAATAAAACATCACGAAAAGATAGAAATTTCCTAAGCTTGTTGCTAACCTTTTCTTTTCGCTTTGCTCCATGGAGCGAATTATTTCTATTTCGTTTGTTGTTAGTGTGTATTGGTAAAAGCTCATTATCGTTTGGCGTCGTATTCATAAAGCTAAACTATATCACCTATTCAGCCCTCCAATACTTATTCCCATCAAGTAAAGATACTTCTGGAAGAAGCCTAGTACATACGCTCTCGTACCTATCCTCCACTTCTCCGGTACAGACTTCGATAAGAGCTTGGGTGTTTAGCATGGTTAGGTGATCTTGTCTTGGGCCAAATCTAGTGGCTCTATATAAATCACGTAACTTTTCATCTACCTTATCAATAGGCTTTCGGAGTTCCTGTAGGATTTCGTCGTTCATCAAAAATGGCAAAAGCTGCTTAACCTCAAGCGAATGGTCTGGGTAAATTTTAAATTTTCCGTGCTTGTTTTTTAGTAATACCATAATCTTTTTAGCCGCTGTGCTTCCTTTGGCTAACTCAAAAACTACGGCGTGAAGATCGAGGCTGGGTCCTGGAATTTTAAATGAGCGGTCGATGATGAAATAGTACTGGTCAAAATTATTCGGGGAGGCTTGCTTACTTCCCAAAGCAGCACCAAAATAAGGGGCTGACGCTGGATTCTCATACAGCAACTCAAGTCCTTCTCTGGTATCCGCTATCATGTAAGCCGCTAGTACTTCTCCCGGACTTGTATAGCCGTAAAAATCGGGCCAGTTGACGTGGCTTCGGTAGTAATAGTCAAATGGGATACGTCGGTTGCCGTAATCTTTGTATACGTATTGGTTTTGCCAGATAGCGTGGACGGGGATGGTATCCACAGTCTCCCCCGATTCGACATCTAAATCAACCTGTCCATTGATTTCACCGGATTTTCCGCACGAAATGATGGAAAGAAAAAGTAAGACTTTGAAGTAGTATTTCATCAATGACATTTTCTTTGCAGGCTTCCACTCTCCCATTTCTTCAAATAGAGTTCCACCAAATTCAAGGATTTTTCGCCCTTGACACTTTCGATGCATAGATTTTCTTCGTAGGCTTTGGCGAAATCCCCAAAACAGAGGAAAGTTAGTGCTCTGTATAATTCGTAGTTTTCATCACTGTACGGCACTAAAGAAAGCACATCTTTTTCCAACCGGTAGGGAATAAAATTTCTCACATTATCGCCGTTCTCAACGTCCAGGCAGTAAACTACACCTCCACTGATGTAGTCTCCAGTATCTGCTACAAAAGTCAATTCTCCATGGGCCGTGACCGCTTTGTTTCCATACACGGCTTCCAACTTCTTGGTGTTTATCCAGTTTTTTGTGAACTCAGTCGTATCCATTTCACTTACTCCCAGCATTGATTGAATGGTAGTATACACGGAAGTTGGCGAGAAGTCAGTGGCAATTTTTTCACCAGTTGCTGGCTTGACGATGTATCCGTTTATTGGTTCTGATATCGTTATCAGCTTGTTGGCGGGGTTGTTTAGCCAGGCGGTTTGGGAGGCGAGATGGCAAATGGGAAAAACAATCAATGCTATTACCAACCTTGCTACTTTGAAGTCAAAAACCATTACTATTTACTTGAATTAGAAAAGTAAATTAGCTAATCTAAAAGTGCCCAGTGCTCTTCTGGACCAATAATCCTAACTTCTCTTACGACTTGTTTCCTGACCAAATCGCTCAGCTCAGAAGGATGTTTTGCCAATTCCATCAATTTCTCTAGGTCAAAAATTGGCGTTTCGAATGCAGGGTAGCCATATCTTGTCGGTGCATATAGGGGCTTCAGGCTTTTAGAAATTTTGTCCGGCCCGAGTCTCTTCAACTGGTTTAGGCTGTTGTAATCCATTCCAAGCAATGACCGTATTTCATTTTCTTTTGTTGCTAATAAATCGTCTTGATTAACAATAAAGTATCTTTCAGCTCTTTGCTCTACAATGATGCTGTGAAGCCCTTGGTCCAAGCCATTTCGGACAAGGCGAAATACTATACCGTAAATCGGGCGATTAAAGAATTCAGATAATTCTACGGAATGGCTGAGCACAAAGTAATTTTCATCAAAGAACTGCTTATCGAGCCATTTGCTGCGTTTGCTAACACCAATTTTCTTGCGCTTCTCGGGATTGGAATACAGTTGTTTAATGTGATCTTCTTCGTAGGCCAACATGTAGGTTGCCAAAAAGTGCGGCAGTTGTTTGTACCCTAAAAAGGCTTTTGATTCCGTGAATAGCCGATAGTAATGATCAAAAATAATAGTATCTGGTGAATAGGGCGTTATCTCTAAACTTTCATACCAATATCCATGAAAGTTTATGGTGTCCGGAGCATGACCAATTGAGTTGATCACCGAAGAAGGTACTGGATTATTGGCTTTCTTTTGGCCACAACACGCTAGTCCTACAACCGCCAAAATGATCATACAAATTAGTTGTCTACTCATTACAAATGGATTTGTGCATTTTGAACTTAGCTGCGATTTGAGGTAAATTTTTTAGTGAAATCACCCCATCCACCTGATACACTTCATTTTCAGTGGTAGCAGGATTGGATAGTTTCCAGAAAGAATCATAGTTCGTCACTTTAAAAATGCGCCACAGGTTCTGGTTCTCGCTTCCTTTCATTGAGACGAATGCTAGACCGTCGCTCTGCTCTTTAAAGAAAAGCAGTCTGCGGTAGCACAATCCCGAGTTCTCTTTAGTCATTTCGAGAACGACTCCTTTATATCTATGCCTACCTTGGAATAAAAAAACGGATTTCATACTACAGGACAGATATTTACAATCACCCTTCTTCAAAATCCGTTGCGCGAATTCTTTTAGGAGGAGTGGAGGTTCTTCGACCTTTAGATTTCGCCTATCGCTGATTAGTGTGCCTGCTCGCTCGACCAGAACTTTCAGATCAGCATCTAAATTTTGGAGGCTTACATCGGATAAGTGATGCTCCTTATCGAGCAGGAAAAATTGTCCCGTTACCGAACTTGCTACCGTCATGGATTCGGGCCGTCCAACGTTGAATTGCTGCTGGGCGTTGAGGGATAGGAGGAGAGTAAAGAGAAGGGTGGTTAGGGTTGGTTTAGTCATTGGTTATGCGGCAAGTCCTGCACAAGATATCACTCCGCTGGATACTCTAACTCTCAGAAAAGAAAACAAGCCCATGCACAACTAGAACAGAATCCTTTCAGAACTGGCCATCATTTACGGTGATCGATTGCGCCTGGACCTCTGAGGGATTGGCTCGGAAACGAAGAATCCGCTAATTTGAATGCCCCCCTTTTCCGCTACGCGGGGCTCATTCAAATCAGCTACTCTTCTTTTTCTTTCTTTTCCGAAAAAATTAGTGACACACTTTATACAATACTACCTGAGGCTGACGGACTAACCTATATAGACAAGTTCAATCTTTTTTTAACTTCCTTTAGTTTGGGTGACACATCTTCGAATCCTAAACTACTTAGAGATGAAGTATTATGTAAAGAAAACACTGCAGGAAAAATCGAGAGAGTTCGAACATACTCTTCATATGACCAACCTGTAACATCTTTTAAAGATTCGTACATGGGACGTATATCTATTTCTAAATAATTAGCAAAAAAAGGTACAAGAGCATAGTGGCACGCTATTTCATCTCTAATGTCGACTAAGAGGTCAAACAATTCGTCCATCGTCAAACCTTTCCATTTATCAATATTTTTCAACATAACTAAATTAAATCTCCATGGAGAACCACTAAACCTGTAGAGATACTTTTTTATAATTTCGTTATTTCTTTCCATTTTTACTAGTTTAGACCATAGTGAATTTCTACATCAGAAGTCGTTAGATTATTTTGCTGCAAGATATCAACTATTTCGTCAAGTTCTTGTGGCAATTTTGAAATTGGCATGGATATATAATGGCCAGATTGCCGGTTAATATAATATATTTTTCCATCCGCATTAAATCTGAGTGAGCCCGCACCTTTTACTCCTGATGCTCCTCCAGAAATAAGGTAATGACCTAAACCTAATCTCAATTCTGGCGAAGAATCATCGAAAGGATAGGTTATAACATAGTCATACCTTTTACCTGGTATCAGTCCTTCAATTTTTCCATTTGCCACTTTAACATCAGCCCAAAAATCATCGGGTGCTCCTTGAGGGAGATTACTTGTATTTGGGATAAATTGTGGCGATTCTGTTTCTAAACTATTCGGGTGCTCATAGCTACCAAGTTGACTCTCCAACTCATCAATTCTATCTAGTTGTAAAGAAGTAATAGTGCCGCCTGTACCGTCGTCATATGTACCAGCTTGAAGATAGTAAAGATTGTTTAACTCTTCCAGTTCAGTTTTCATTACTGGCCCTCCAATAAAACCTTCTATAAACGCGTCCTTATTTACGGCTTCTACAAATTCATTTTTTAAAGCTTCCGACCTACTTGGGTTATAGTCTAAGTATTCATCGACCTTATTTAAATTCGAAATTTGGCTTCGATAGATTTGATATGAATTACTTCCATCACCAGATAATACATCCCACGCCCTCACCCGCCCCGGTGGTGGCCCTCGAAAAAAGTTAATCAACTCTTCCCCGGCATCTGTAAAATCAGCTACAAAATCATCATGCAAGCCTTCTTCCTTAAGTTTTTCCAGTTGTTTAAGAAAAGCTATCCGATTCTCAGCATCGGGCATGCCCAATAAAATATCTCGATGTAATGGAACTAAATCATCTTTTATGCTCAAAGCATGAGTGCCAATTTCACTAGAGATCCTACTGGAGTACAACCTTTCTTCAGGTGTACTTTTAGGTAAGTTTAACGAAGCATTTTCATAAATATCATCAGTTGGTAGACGCATGCCCGGAGGGACAACGTAACCGCCATCCATATTGGCTTGCAATATTGCCTGTGCTTCATCAAAGTCATCAGTAAGCATACTATAGCGTACTCTGTCCGTAGTCTGATTTACATCCTCTAGCCTAACAGCTACGTATCTATATACCTCATCGTCACCCAACCTAGCTACTGCAACATACCTTCGAAGCGTACTCGGCGAAACTATGTAAGCCAATCCGCCAAATGCCATAAATGAAGCTCCATATAAAACTGTATTCAGCTCATCCCTCCTCATGGCTGCGTAAACAAATAAAACTCCGTCCGTAACATCTCCAACTACCGGCACAAGACTCAGCAAATCACCGGCACCGTACACCAGCGGATCAATCACGCTAAAGGCATCTATATTAGTATAGGCATGGTGAGTTGCGTTAAATGCGTAATCTGGATCAAATGTATGGTTTCGATGATAATCAAGATTTGCTGCAAAAACAGACCAATTTGAAAGCTCACTAAAATCTATGTAGCTCAGCAGTACATCTTTATTTTCTATATAACCGGGTCGAAGTTCAATATTCTGAAGAGCCTGTGTCCAGTTATCTGATGCCAGAAGAGCTATTTTGGCCTCAACATTGTCTGCATTGTATAAATCGTTCAGGAAGTCCAGTTCTCGTTGCTCGGAGTTCAACTTTTGTTGATCAAAATTCTCTTTACAATTAAGGTATTCAGACCAAGCTTCAGGAATGTATTTAGTGTCTTCGCCAGCTACAAATGCCGAACAGTCTGGAAGTGAACTTTGAAAAGCAATTTCCTTACTCAATAAAAGCGCTACGTTGTTTATATAAGGTAGGCCTATAACACTATCACTTTCTACTGAGTAATATTGAAAACTGCCAGAACTAAGCAGTAAAATATTAACTAGATTAACTGGCTTCAAGATTTGTGCAAAGAGGTATGTTATAATCTCTTTAGCATTATTTAGTCCCTGCGGTTGCTCTAAATCGATCTCCCCCACTCTGGCACTCCCTAATACTCGATAAGCGAAATTTGCACAATCAGGTGCTCCTTGCATAACAGTATACGGTAGATAAATATACATGCCATCTGAAGCCAAGACTCCCGCCTGTTGAATCGCATCATCTAGTGCAGACGTCGCCGCTTGTCTCGTTGGCAACTCGTTTACTTGCTGAAAAATAACGACTAACTCGTTTCCAGTCTTGTGCTTATATAAATAAAACTGCTCCTCGAAAAATTCTATTTCCCTTTCTTCTAACATAATTTGACTCACGCCTTCAGTCGCGTTAACGTGGTAGTATCGTTCTTTATCGCGGATTAGGGTACTTGCTATTGGCCCGCTTCGCCTTTCAACAGCATCGCTTATTTTTTCCGCTAGTTCAGTTATGTACTCCGAAGAGATATTGTCGTTTCCATCAATTCCATCACAAATATTTATACTCTGGGATTCGACGTTTGGCGTAGTCGGATAGCCACAATTCCCCGTGTAAGGAATAGTAACTCCAAGTGTCAAATAATTTCCTAATGCTAAGGACGCTACCATAGGTACTCCACCTACTCCAGAATTAGCTTGACCGTTAGACAAACCTAATTCGTCTACATTCTCTACTTTAAATACTTTCGATATTGACTGACTTCCATCAGTTTCTGCCGAGTTCAATAAATGAAAATAAACCTCTACTTCTGGTCCGTCATTGGGATAGGTGTTATTTTGATATTCACCATATAACTCTCCGCCAACAACCTGCTTGTAACCAACGAAGCTACTATCTCCTAAAAAATACGTCGAAGTATAATACACGCCACCTGAACTATAACCAACCAGTGCACCGATTGGTATAGGCAAAGCAGTATTGTTACAAACAGCTACGTATGGTTTTGCCCCAATTGGAAGACAAAAAATTTTATTATCTGGTGTATAGTAGCATTCTGGATTCTCTGTCGGCAACCCTTCAACTGATCCATAAATTAATTCTTCAGCTAAATCAAGAGCTGTTTCCACCACTCCCCCACTCCCCCCATCATCCCCCTCAAAAACCCCAACAACCCCCACCGGATCCTCCACAAAATCCCACTGCCACTTATGCAGCCTTCCCCCTAGCGCATAATCCATCAAATTATCCGTATCGCCAGCGTCTAGCTCCCCGACTTCCTCGAAAGTATGGCGCAAATGGTAAGCTCCGTGCCCCAGTTCATGCCCCGCCAACCGCGCTACTTTGGCCGAAGCCGATAAGTTTTCTCCCGGCGGATCAGGAGCATCATTAATTCGGTTGAGAAACAAAAAACCAAACTGCTTCTTGCGCGGCATAAAGCCCGTTCGCTCGTTTTCTCCTTCTTCGACCAGGAAGATGTAGTAGGTTTCATCAACTACCGGCCGCTCATCTTCGTAGGTGTTGATGATCTGCCGCAAGGCCGCTGGGTATTGTCGTACTCCCGAGGCAATGTCTGGGATAATGCCTACGCCCGGTACCGGTAGGTTGTTGTCCGCCGAGACGCTGACCTCCACCACCGCCGGACCAAAAATCCGCTGCAATTCAACCTCCACTTCGGCGGCATTGATGCCCGCGTTCGCCCCGTTTACCGGCACCAATACCACGTTCAGGTACTTCTGTTGGTAAGCCACCAACGAGAGCTGACCGGCAATTTTCGCACTCATCTCCCCCGTAGAATCCGCCTTGGGGTGTACCGCGTAAATTACCGGCGAGGCCGCCTCATCCGTCATCAAATCAAAGCCTTCGTTGGTGATGGTCGCGGCAATCTCCGTACTGTCCGTCCCGAAAAATTGGATGGAATCCAGGCTGCCGGAGGGTACGCGCACTGCCCGTGTCTTATCCCCCGTCCCCTCTGGCATACTCACCCAGGCACCCGTGTAGGGCCGTCCCCCGATCGGCGGGATCGACGGGTACCAGTTCAGAATATCCATCTCCGGGTAGCTCAGGGTATCGTAGCCGTAAACCTGCCCTTCCGCCCGGTGAAAAGGCACCTGGTAATCCGCCGCGTAAGTCTCCGCCAGGACTTCCTGGAGTTCTTCCAGAATCTCGGTACAGGCCGCGGGATTGCCAGTTGCTATGCTACTTTGAAGACATAAAATTGCATCTTCCAGCAGGCTCTCCGCCTCCGGACTGATGAACGGATTGTTGTCCAATTGCTCCTCCAGCACTTCCAGTATCTCCAAAATTGGCCCTAAATAATCGGCGGCGGCTCCTCCAGCTCCCAAAATATCCAGAATATCCCCTAAAATATCATCAACGCTGCCTAGCACGTCCGTTACGTCGTCGATCATGTCGCCCAGGTCTTCCAGCAGGTTGGCGAATGGTGGTTTGACGATCATCTCCCCGCTCGTCATCCGGCAATTTTCGTTGACCTCGATGGCCTCGAAATCCACGCTCAGCTCCACTTCGTTCAGATAGGGCACCATGATCCGGCCACTCCCCCGCCAGGGCGATCCAGTGCTCTCCACGTTCGTGATCAGCACGATGAAATCACCGGCCACCACGCTGTCGCCCGGACTCAGATGACTCACCAGCGGCACCTGGCCAAACTCCGGTATGTCCGCCTCGGAGCCACAGGCATAGGCCACCGGCTCCTCGGCCGCCTGACTACAATTGATCGCCTCCGTCGTGATTTCCAGGGTGTCACAGCGCTGGTTTTCGGCGTCGCAGGCAAAACAAATTTCGATCTCGTAGGTCCGCAGCGGCAGTAGACCTTCCACCCGAAACTGGCTTTCCGTCGATGTGCCCAGCGGCTCGAAATCGGTATCATCACCTTCGGTCAGCCTTTTGCGCAAGCGGTATTCATCCACCGCGAAACCGTTCGGCCCAGCCCAGTAAAGTTGGACAAAATCGCTCCCGATTTCGGCCGCATTCAGTCCGCTGATCGTCAGGTCATCGCAGCCTGGCGGTATGATTTCCTGCTCGTAACATGCTGTTTGTCCCTCACATTCCAGGCAAAACCGGACCAGATAAGGCGGTTCGGTCTCCGGAGCTTCGAATACGTGGAAAGACTGATTGTCCTCCACAGTATGGCTGCTTATGGTTAACAATGTAGCAGTGTTGGTTAAAGTCACGATGCCTCCTTGCACGGCAACCTCGGCTGGCAAGCCCGACCAATCCACCAAAATTCCTCCACTAGCCTGACTGCTAATCGACAGCCCCTGATCCAACATCGGCTCATCCGCACAAATGAACTGGGGCGTCGTGAAGCTAACGTTCACGCAATTCCGGAATGTGTTGTCTCCACCGGGGCAGTAAACACACAATTCCGCTGCGTAAGCCGTTCCTTCGTTCAGTCCTTCCCAGAGGTAGCTGTTCTGCCCCACGGGTATCGTCACGCTGTCCGCGCCCACCCGCAAGCTGTAGCCGTCTACCCACTCCGAGTCCACATCCCAGGAAAAACCGGCCGTCGTGGGTGTTACGGCGATGTCCACTGGTGAGAGGACGGGGTTGCAGTCCGCCAAATCCGGCAGTACGAAGTAGATGGTGGCACAGCGGTCTTCTCCCGTATCACTACACTGATAGCAAACGACCACCCGGTACTGGTCGCCCGGGGTTAAATTTTCCAGCGGTTGCTCCGTTTCATAAAATATCTCCGGTGGAGCGTCAGAAGCAGTAGTCGGTGGGATACTTAGATTACGGACGTCGATGGTGTAACCCGTGGCGGTCGGCTCCGGCGTCCAGCTCAGGCTTACCGAGTTCTCTGACGCCAGTACCCAGCTCAGGTTATCCACCGGTGGCGGACAGGGATTGCCGTCGTTAAAAATATCGATGTTTGACGGTGGCCCTTCGTAGACAACAACTTCGCAAATTTCATCGACCCCATTATCACAGCTTACGCAAATTTCGATCCGCAAGGGCAATGTCGTCGGTTCAATTTCCGTAATCGGTCCGGAGGTCCAAGCTTGTACCCCCCGGTGATTAGAAGGCAACAGGATTCCACTGTCTATGTCCAGCTCAATTAGTAATAACCCGGTAACTGGGTCGCGAACTTCGATGCTGTGGGCATTATTGAATGCCTCAGTCGCCGCGGAATAGCTAATGACGAGTGGATTCTCCACCCCTCCTTCAATCGTCAGGTCTTCAATTGAGTAGCAGCCATTCGCCACCACATCCGAGGCGATCCGGAAAAAGCCCAGCTCCGAAAAGCCGTCATTAATGAATGGTCGGTTCTGCACCAAATCCTCCGCCCGCACCCGCCAGATGTAATCCGTCTGCGGCGATAACAGGGGATAGAAATCGGTCAGCACGAACTGACTACTCACCACCGTTTCCTGCACCAAGGGCGGGGTATTATTGACGATGAAAAGCTGCCCGAAACCCAGATCGGGCTGGGCATCCCAAATTTCAATCGTGTAACTGGCCGGAAAAAACTGCTGCGGAATCCACTGGAAGTTGATCGCCTGAGGAATACTATGGGCCACCGGATCGGGCTGGTCGATCAGCAACGGCGGCTGGGCGTACTCGAAATAGGCCAGTGCACAGGCGTTGTTACTCGCCGGAGGTGCTCCCGGAAAACGTATATCGTAGAGCGCCACGCAGACACTCACTTGTCCGTCCGGTAGCAAGCCACCGTCGTCCAGCAGCTGCTGCCGCTGAAAAGGATCGAGGGCGTTGGGCGTAAAGTATTCCGCCAGGTCTAAGCCCTGTAACAAAGTCGGCACGTTGCTGACCAAGCTGATCGTCCCGGCCTCGCCGTTGCGGTTCAACACATAGGTCCGCTGCCCCACCGACAAACGAATCTCCAGCCGCGCCTCGAAAATGGGCACCGCATCCGTACTCAAAAGCGTGATGAAAGTTTTGCCGGGGTCAGTGTAGCCCTCCAGCGTAGCACTTCCCCCTGTCACGTTCAGGTTGGCCGTGATCGCCGACTGAGCCGATAAGCCGGTCATCGTCAGAAAAAAAATAAAGCAGAAAAGGGCGCGCAACTGCGGCATGAGGGAAAGGTGTTTTAGAGGGTGGTTAAAGATAGGAAATTTGATTGAGCTCGTCTGCCGAGGCGCGACGCCAGGAGCTGACTCGTCCGCCGAGCGGATTAATGAATCGTATAAATCATTACCAAAAACACCCGCTCGGCCGGCGAGTCAGGCCCTACGGTCCGCCTCGGCGGACGAGATCGATCAGCATTGCTACTTTGAAGCCGAAAAAATCCATCACTGTTTAATCAAATAAGCATACTGAAATACCCCATTCGAATTTGCCAGCAATGGATAGGCCCCGGCGGGTTGATCAGCCAGCGAAATTTCAAAAAAATGATCCGTGTCAATTTGACCACCCTCATTACTGAAGATGAGGTTACCGTTAGGATCACGGAGTTCGATATTTACTGATTGCGGCGTGGAGAAGCTGGCCTCTACCCAAACGTTCTCAGTTGTGGGGTTCGGATAGACCAGGAAGTTGAGAAAGCCCAAGGCGTTACCGTCTATGATGTCGACGTCCAACTCTTCGGCCGTAGCCACGATCTCGATCTCTTTTTCCACCAGTAGCGGACAGCCGTTCGGCCCCTCCACGCTCAACCCAACGGTGATGAACCCCAGCACATCGAAAGTGACAAAGATCGACCGGTCGCGGGCACGAACGAAAGTGGTATTGCTCTCGTCTAACTGCCATTCGGGCGGTCCGTAATTACCGGTAGTGGCGTCAATCAACCGGACGGTATTGCCCAAAACCGCTTGTTGCGGCATTAGGAAGTAAAGGTCGCTCGGCACTTCTCCGGCGAATTCATTGTCCACTTCTACCGTCAGGGAATCTACGCAACCCGCCGCGTCGATCAGGCTGACGCTGTACGAGCCAGCCGCCAGATTTATGGCTTCCGGGCCAGTTTGTCCATCGGACCAGACGTAGTTCAAATCGCCTTCGCCGATACCGTCCAACCATACTTGACCATCTTCGGCCCCATCTTGGCAATTGGCCGCCAGGATAGAGTCCAACAAAATAGCCGTTCCACTAGATATGGGTTCGGTCGCAATGACCAGGTGGTTCAGGCTCAGGCAGGCCGTATCCAAGTCAGCAACATCCAGGTAAATGGAGTCACCTGACGCTGGCAGAACAGTGTAATTCAGCTCGGCCGACCAACTATTTCCACCATCCAGCGAGTACAGATAATCGCCCTCCCCTACTCCATCAATTTCCACGGAAGCCGTTGCCGCCATGCTACAGTTATCCGTCACCACAAAATCTGCGGCCAACTCCTCGGAGACTAATAATTCAGCACCGCTGAGTTCGAGGTCATCGAGTTCATCCAGACATCCCGGATAGCTGGTACTGCGGGCCAGGGCCACGTATCCACCACCGACCAGTTCGGTAAATTGAGTCAGCGGTTGGTAGCTTTCTCCCCCGTCGATACTGTATTCCCAATCCGTATTGGCGGGATAAATCCGGAGCACACCATCGGCACTTCCGCAGGACGACGGATCGGTTGTGCTAACGCTATCAATGGCTACCGTATCGGGTTCAGACAGCAGCAGCGCACTAGCCAGTTCCGTCCTACACAAACCATTCTGGTTCATGATGGTCACCGTATAGCTGCCAGCCGCCAGACCAGCAGCGGTTCCTCCGGCCTCAATGGCAAAAGTCGGACCGTTGGCTTCAAAGACGTGGCCTACGGTGTTGTCCAGAAAGTTGATCGTGATGCTGCCGTCGTCAACGCCACAATCGGTAGGGCTGGTAAAAGTCATTTCGCCAAGCAGCACGGGCACGGCGATGGTATCTAACACGATGTTTTCCTGCCAATTGAATTGACAGCTCTGGGTAGTATCCCGCATCCGCAGTTGGAAAGTGTCCGGTCCCAGTCCGGTAAAGAGGTTTTCACCTTGCCAATTTTGGCCACCATCAATGCTGTATTCGCTGCTTGGGGTGGCATTTTCGGTGTTCAGCAACAAGCTGCCGTCGGTCAGACCACAGTCACTCTGGGAGGTCAGTTCGTAGGAAGCGATGGAGGGCGTGTTGTTGCCCGCCAGGTTGATCTCGAAAAGTTCGGTGAAGAGGCACTCTTCATCCAGCGGCCTGGCCCACAGTTCATAATTTCCTGGCAGCAACTCATCGAACTGAGCAGTCAACTGCCAATTTTCACCACCGTCGATACTGAATTCGTAATCCGTATTACCCGTGGCAGTCAGGTTAATCTCTCCGTTGCTCTGGCTACAACCGCTGGGCACGATCAGGCCCTCCAGACTGATTTCCGGTGGCAAGTAAAGCACTACACTGTCGATGACTACCTGTGGCCCCCAGAAAGTAGCACAGTCGCCGTCCGGATCATTCACGTGGCGCACGGCTACGCTGTAAGTACCCGCGTTCAAGCCGGAAAAAGTTGTTTGTGACAGCCAATTTTCGCCGCCGTCGATACTGAATTCCACCTCAGTCAGGGGAACTTCTACGACTACCTCAATGATAGCTGGAGCGATTCCGCAGCCGTCGGCCTGGGTAGCAATTACGTCGGTAATACTCACTACGTTAT
Organism: Lewinellaceae bacterium SD302; assembly: GCA_002591745.1. Taxonomy (GTDB): domain Bacteria; phylum Bacteroidota; class Bacteroidia; order Chitinophagales; family Saprospiraceae; genus Neolewinella. The sequence continues at coordinate 43,707 of PDLQ01000020.1, read as the reverse complement.
CCGCAATTAGCGTGGCAGGTTCTGCCGTGGACAGGCAAGTCTCATTGTCGTCGTGGCGGATGGTGGCCACGTAAGTACCGGCCCCGAGGCCATTAAAAACCGGACTCGCTTGCCAGTCTTGCCCGCCGTTCAAACTGTAAGAAAGCGGAGCATTTCCGGTACCGGCCACCAAGACTTCCAGAAGTCCATTAGTGCTGTCACAATGGGTGGGGGCTAGTTCCGTCAAACCCTCAATGGGTAGTGTACTCTCGCTGCTGAGCGCCACCGACGTTGTGGGTCCGCTGCCGCAGCCATCCGCCGTGCGGGCGGTTGTGATATCATAATTACCGGCGGGCAACTCCTGATTTAATGGTCCGGCCAACCACTGGATGTCACCCGAAATTTGGTAGAAGGCATCTCCACCATTGGGCAAACCACCACTGATGGCGAGTTGCGGCAGCTGATTCAGGCAATCGTTTCCAGTGGCGGTCACCAGCTCAGGTGCAATGGCTAAAAAGGCAACTTCTTGGGCGACCACCACCAACTGGCTATCTACACATCCGGGGTGGTCAGCGTGACGGGTGTAGACGAAATAGCTGCCCGCCGCAAGCGCTTCGAATTCATTTTCGGAGCTCCAGGTTTCCGTTCCCTCCAATTGATATTCCCATTCCGGCTGCGTTTCCGTGAGTTGGATAGCACCGTCTTGAGTACCACAATCGCTGACCGCAGTGGTCATCACTTGCCCTAATTCAACCGTTGCCGGCTCGGTCAGGACGATGCTTTCAGCCCAGCTACTCAGGCAGCTTGCGTCCAGGGCGCGTACTTGAGGCTGGTAGGTTCCGGGTGGTAAATTTTCCTGTGAGGGGTCACTCTGCCAACTCATACCACCGTCAAAACTAAACTCGACGCCCACGTTATTTTCCACCTCCAGCGTAATGCTGCCGTCCGCCACGCCACAGTCGGTGGGCTGGCTTACCAGTGCATCAGTGATCAGGGCTTGTCCGGGGGCCAGTAACCAGTTAGTAGCTACGGCTTCGAAGCTACAATCTCCGTTGGGTTCGCGCACGCTCAGGCTGTACAATCCCGCCGCGAGGCCGGTGAAATTACCGTCGCTTTGCCAGTTTTCGCCGCCGTCCATGCTGTATTCCAGGGCTTCGCCGCCGGTGGCCACGTAGACCAGTGCGCCATCTTCGCTTTCACAATCGGATGGGAACTGCTCGCTCACCAGTTCCAGGGCCGGTGGTTCACCGGGCGTTACTTCCTGGATGGTGATGGGCTGGGGCCAGGCGGTTTGGCAAAGCATTTCGCCGTTCTCCCCTACCGTTCTAACCAGGATTTGGTAAGTGCCGGGGGCGGGCTCTTCGAATAAGGGCATTTCGCTCCAGTCGATACCGTTGTTGATGGAGTATTGCTTCAAAGTAGCAGGACTGGTGGAGGCCTGAATGGCGATAAAGGCTCCCGTCCCCGAGCAAATATTTGCAGAGGCCGCACTAACGCCTTCGATCAGCACCTCATTCAATTGCTCCACTTCCGCCGTGAGTGGCTCGGGTAAGACACAAGCCTCATTCTGAGAACGTACCAGAATATTGTAGGCTCCGGTGGGCAGGTCTTCGAAAGTGGCCTCAGTTTGCCAGTTGTCTCCGTTTTCGATACTGTATTCCAGGTAGTCCGCTCCGCCCGTTAGTTGGATGCTGCCGTCATCTTCCGAACAGTTTTCGGAGTCGGTAACCAACATTTCAGGAGGTGTGATGGTATTGATCGACTCGATTTCAATGGTCATCGGCTCCGTGGCTCCGCAACCACTGGCACTGACGGCCGTCATGAGTTGATAACTTCCGGGCGGCAGAGCAATATAGTCGGTTTGGGCGGAGTAGGTTAGCCCTCCGTCCAGACTGAAGTAAATGGACGCAGCGTCCGCCGCCGCTAACGTTAGCATTGCTACTTGGCCACCGCAAATATCCTCATTGATTTGATCAACGATAACCGCCGGGCTGGCTTGCTGGCCGTTACCCGATTCTACCGTTACTGCGGTCAAGCTCAAGCAATCATCACTGCCGTTGAAGCGAACCTCTACGAGATAGTTTCCGGGGTCGAGACCGTCGTAATTGGTGTTATTGCTCCAGTCACTGACGTTTCCATTCGGATCAACCAAACGATATTCAACGGACTGGAATTCGTCCATTGGAGGCGTCACCACGATCATGGCGTCGGACTGCACACAGAATGGATTATTCAGCACGGCCTCCGCTGTAATGTCCGGGGTCGGCGGTGCTTCCAGGCTCACGCTGATGACCGTGGCGCAATCGTTGTTATCAGCTTCGGCGCGGCGGGCGTAGACCTGATAATTTCCAGCCGGCAAATTCGTAAAAATTGGTTCGTCGACGAACGGGCCATCCGGGCTGAGCGCATATTGATAATCACCGCCATCCAGGTTTTCCAGTTGGATGCTGCCGTCGCTCAAGCCGCATTGGCTCGGTTCATTCGTGGTTCCGACTATGACCGCCGGGGCACCGACTGCGATGAGCGTTGTCGTTTCCGTGAAAGCACAAAACGACTCCTGATTGGTGTACTGGCTCACCGTGTAAGTTCCGGCGAGCAGATTTCCGAAGAATCCACTACTGTTACTCGCAATCACCTGGCTCAAAGAATCCCTCAATTCGAAGAGTGGATTGGGCGTTCCGCCTTGAGACGTGACCTGGATGCTACCATCGTTGCTACCGCAACCGGTCGGTGAGTCACTCTCCAAAGAGAATCCAGCGATCGTTCCTTCGCTCAGGGTGATTGACTGGGTGGTGAAGCACTCCGCTCCCCCACTCTGGCCCACGACAACCAGTTCGTAGTTTCCAGCTGTCAAGTTGCTAAAGTCGCCATTAGGGCTGAGGTCTCCATCGGGTCCGTCGATTCCGAAGAGGTAGTTCGCATTGATTGGAGGGGCGGCAATGATGATCTGTCCATCCTGTCCGCCGCACCAGGTCGGGTCATGCTGTGTACTGACCACCAACGGCGGCGTTTCCTCGCTGTTGATGTCAATGGTCTGGCTCGTAGAGCAACCCGCCACGGTGCTGGTGAGTAGTTCCAGTTCGTAACTTCCGGCCGTCAGGTTTTCAAAGACGCCGTTTTCCGAGGTCTGTAATGTTCCATTTTCCGGGTTAAAGAGCTGGTATTCGTAATCCGGCCCAACGATTATGGCTTGCATAATTACGCTAGCGTCGGCACTGCCACAGTTGGAAGGTGCTTCCGTTGTCACGGTAAAATCACCGGGCGCGGGCTGCTCCAAATTAACGACAATGCTTCCCTGGCAGGCGGGTACGTAGCCATTGACGGGCTGAATGTAAACAACGTATTCTCCAGCGCTCAAGTCCGCAAAATCGCCCGTTGGTTGATAATTCCCCATTGGATCGTTGAGAGCGTATTCGTAAGTGCCATTGGTATTGACGACTACCGAAAGACTACCGTCATTCGATCCGCAAAAACTGGGTTCTGTAGTCGTATTCAGCTGCGCTGCGGGTGGGACAATAGTGCTTAGATCGGTCGTGGTGGTTACGGCACAATGATCTGCTCCATTCATTCTCAATTCTACTGCGTAGGTTGTGGGGGCGGCATTGGTAAATGCGCCGATCGGCAGCCAATCACCCAGCGGGCCACCCAGAATACCGGCGCGGTACTCGTAGCTATCTTGGGGGGAACCGTTGGAAACCAAAGGTGTGAAACCTCCATCCTCGGCTCCACAATCGGTGGGCAATTCGTTAATCACCGTCAGCTCCGCCAGGGGGCCTGCGGGCACGGTGACCAGGGTACTGCCCAGGCAGTCGTTATTGCCATTACTGCGAATAAAGACGATATAGACCGCGTTACCAGATAAACCGGAAAATTCGGCACCCGACTGCCATGCTCCGTTCTCCCCAAGGCGATATTCGTAAGTGCCGGTCGGTGGCCCTTGGGCTAGAATCACGCCATCCGCTAGTCCACAGCTGGTCGGAGATTGAGCGGAGGCGGTCAGTTGAGGCGCGTCTACACCCGCCAGATTGATGAGTGATTCGACGATGCAGTTATCCGCACCGTTCAAACGGAGTTGGCCGAGGTAAGCTCCTTGCTCCAATCCATCAAAAGATCCGTTAGCTGACCATTCCGTACTCCCCCCGCTGGGCAATATGAGCCGGAATTCCACGTCCAGGTTTTGCTCGCTGATGGAAAGCTGGATGGTGCCGTCACTGGCTCCGCAACTGGTTGGATCGCTGCTGCTGGTCAGCAGCTCCGGTAGTGGTGGCGGTTGGAGATTTTCAAAAGCATTATCGGTACAAAGTCCGGGGGTTAAAGTTCCAATGGGGCGGACCATGATTTCGTAGCCTCCCGGCGGCAAATCTGGATATACAGTCTGGTTACTCCAGCCGAATCCGGTGACGAAATACTCCAGCGGATCACCTGGCGTCGCGGAAAGCTGAAGATTGCCGTCATTAAGCCCACAGCCACTTTGATTGGTTGGCGAGACCAATAGAGTCGGCGCGGCGGGGTCGGTTAGCATGACCGTTTCAGTCGTGGTACAAGCCGCATCCAAACTGTTGGTCGGGCGGACGGAGACGGTATAAATACCAGCTGTCAAACCAGTATAATCCGCTTGAGGGCTAAACGCGCCGCCATCCAAACTGTACTCAAAATCGCCCTGGCCGCTGGCGGAGAGGCTGACGCTACCGTCGGCGCGGCCACAGGCGCTGGGGTCTGTGTAAGTTGTCGTGAGGCTCGGTGGCGCAGGATCGGTGAGGATGACCGTTTCGCTGGTAGTGCAGGCTTCATCCAGGCTATTCGTCGGGCGGACGGACAAGGTGTAAGTACCCGCTGCCAAGCCAGCGTAATCCGCTTGAGGGCTAAACGAACCGCCGTCAAAACTAAACTCAAACTCGCCCTGGCCGCTGGCGGAGAGACTGACGCTGCCGTCGGCCCGGCCACAGGCGCTGGGGTCCGTAGAGGTTGTCGTGAGGCTCGGCGCGGCAGGATCAGCTATTGTGACCGTTTCGCTGGTGACGCAAGCTGCATCCAGGCTGTTCGTCGGGCGAACGGAGAAGATGTAAGTACCAGCCACCAGGCCAGTATAATCGGTCTGAGGCGTGAATGCACCGCCCTCAAAACTGTACTCAAAATCGCCCTGGCCGTTGGCGGAGAGGTTGACGCTACCGTCGGCCCGACCACAGGCGCTGGGGTTCGTGGAGATTGCCGCCAGAACCGGTGCGGCGGGGTTCGTGAGCGTGACCGTTTCGCTGGTGACACAAGCTTCATCCAAACTGTTCGTCGGACGTACGGAGAAAGTGTAAGTACCGGCCAATAAACCAATATAATCCGTTTGAGGCGTAAATGCACCGCCGTCAAAACTGTACTCAAAATCGCCCTGGCCGCTGGCGGAGAGGCTGACGCTACCGTCGGCCCGGCCACAGGCGCTGGGGTCCGTAGAGGTTGTCGTGAGGCTCGGCGGGGCAGGATCGGTGAGGATGACCGTTTCGCTGGCAGTACAGGCTTCGTCCAGGCTATTCGTCGGGCGGACGGAGAAAGTGTAAGTACCGGCCAATAAACCAATATAATCCGTTTGAGGCGTAAATGCACCGCCGTCAAAACTATACTCAAATTCGCCCTGGCCGCTGGCGGAGAGGTTGACGCTGCCGTCAGCCCGGCCACAGGCGCTGGGGTCCGTGGAAGTTGTCGTGAGGCTCGGTGGCGCAGGATCGGTGAGGATGACCGTTTCGCTGGTAGTGCAGGCTTCATCCAGGCTATTCGTCGGGCGGACGGAGAAGGTGTAAGTGCCCGCTGCCAAGTCAGCGTAATCCGTCTGAGGACTAAACGAACCACCGTCAAAACTGTACTCAAATTCGCCCTGGCCGCTGGCGGAGAGGTTGACGCTACCGTCGGCCCGGCCACAGGCGCTGGGGTCCGTGGAGATTGCCGCCAGAACCGGTGCGGCGGGGTTCGTGAGCGTGACCGTTTCGCTAGTGGTACAGGCTTCGTCCAGGCTATTCGTCGGGCGGACGGAGAAGGTGTAAGTACCGGCTAACAAGTCAGCGTAATCCGTCTGAAGGCTAAACGAACCACCATCAAAACTGTACTCAAAATCGCCCTGGCCGCTGGCGGAGAGGTTGACGCTACCGTCGGCCCGGCCACAGGCGCTGGGGGTCGTGGAGATTGCCGCCAGAACCGGTGCGGCGGGGTTCGTGAGCGTGACCGTTTCGCTGGTGGTACAGGCTTCGTCCAGGCTATTCGTCGGGCGGACGGAGAAAGTGTAAGTACCGGCCAATAAACCAATATAATCCGTTTGAGGCGTAAATGCACCGCCGTCAAAACTGTACTCAAATTCGCCCTGGCCGCTGGCGGAGAGGTTGACGCTACCGTCGGCCCGGCCACAGGCGCTGGGGGTCGTGGAGATTGCCGCCAGAACCGGTGCGGCGGGGTTCGTGAGCGTGACCGTTTCGCTGGTGGTACAGGCTTCGTCCAGGCTATTCGTCGGGCGGACGGAGAAAGTGTAAGTACCGGCTAACAAGTCAGCGTAATCCGTCTGAAGGCTAAACGAACCACCGTCAAAACTGTACTCAAAATCGCCCTGGCCGCTGGCGGAGAGGTTGACGCTACCGTCGGCCCGGCCACAGGCGCTGGGGGTCGTGGAGATTGCCGCCAGAACCGGTGCGGCGGGGTTCGTGAGCGTGACCGTTTCGCTGGTGGTACAGGCTTCGTCCAGGCTATTCGTCGGGCGGACGGAGAAAGTGTAAGTACCGGCCGATAAACCAACATAATCCGTTTGAGGACTAAACGCACCGCCGTCAAAGTTGTATTCAAATCCGCCCTGGCCGCTGGCGGAGAGGCTGACGCTGCCGTCGGACCGACCACAGGCGCTGGGGTCTGTGGGCATAGCGGTGAGGCTCGGTGGGGTAGGATCGGTTAGTGTGACCGTTTCGCTGGTGGTACAGGCTTCGTCCAGGCTATTCGTTGGGCGGACGGAGAAAATATATGTACCGGCCATTAAGTCCTCAAATTCATGATCGGGGCCGAAAATTTCCGTATTAATTGCGTATTCAAACTGCCCCGCGCCGGTTGCTTCCAGGTAGACGGAGCCATCAGCTCTACCGCAGGCGCTGGGGTCTTCGGCGATGGCGTCCAGTTCCGGGGCCGGCGGGTCTTCCAGCATGGCTACTTTGCTAGCCACGCAAATCGCTTCGGTGCTGCCAACGGGCCTGACGGAGAAAGTGTAAGTGTCCGCTATCAAATCCTCGTATTCTACCTGACCGGTGAACGAGCCGCTATTGAGTTGGTACTCAAAATCACCGGCTCCGGTTGCAATTAAGGTCACGCTACCATCGGCCCGGCCACAGGCGCTTGGGTTTAGGCTATCCAGGCTTAAGGTGGGGGCCGGGGGTGCGAGCAATACGAATTCGATGGTACGTACACAGCTTTCCAGGGTACTGCCGACGGGGCGATAGCTCACCTCATAATCACCAGCCGACAAGTCTGCAAACACGTTAGATTCGCTGTAATCACCGTCGTCCAAACGAAACTCCAGGGTGATTTGGCCAGAATAATTCAAGGTGATACTGCCATCGGGCACACCACAAGCGCTAGGATTTTCAACTACCTCTTCTACCTCCGGAGAAGGAGGCGCACTCAAGTCAAGGGCTTCGGAGGTGAACTTACAGTCTTCATTACCCGGAACGCCAATTGGGCGAGCGTAGAGGTTGTAATTTCCCGGCAACAAGCCGCTAAATTCCGTTTCCATTTGCCAGTTTTGGTCATCCAGACTAAACTCATAGTCCAGCTCCGGATTGCCAACGAAGCTGGTTACCTCGACCGTACCGTCGGCTACGCCACAGGCGGACGGAGAAGTAAAATTATAGTTGATCTCATCGATGCCAGGATCGGTGGTCTCTACCGAGATGTATACGTAACATTCTTCCGGGGCAGTGGCCAAAGCAAGTACTGCTGGTAAAATTTCGAAGGTAAAATTGCCTTCACCTATATCGTCCAGCGTAACATTCATACCCGAGCCGATCGGCGTAAGATTGCTCCCCAGCAAAAATGCCCAGATTGGTTCTTCATTGGCGTCGGAGAGGGTGATCGAGCCATTATCCTCCGTACACAGAGTGGGGTTGGTTACATCGGCCTCCACCTCCAAAAAATTGCTGTAGGGCAGATTGATACTGGCGGATACCCGACAAGCCGGATTGCTGCTTCCGGTAGGCTGGACATAAAAAGTGTAGTCTTGTTCGCTGCGCAGTTCTTCAAATTGAAAATCCTGCATCTGAGTCAACGTACCCATGGTTTCTACTTCATACTGGTAAGCAATACCATTGACGGGTGGTGGACTGGGGTTGACGTTTACCCGCCCATCGTTAAAGCCACATACGGTGGGCTCCAGGGAAACGAGTTGAATGGTTGGTGGAGCCGTTCCGACCACCTGTATTGTCCGCGAGGAGTAACAACCATCGGTCGGCTGTTGGGCTTCGCGGCTTTCAACCGTGTAGCTACCCGAATTAAGGCCTCCGAAAAAGGTGGCAGAAGTCCAACCACCTTCATTGATCCGGTGCAAATAATTACCCGGCGGCTGGCTCACGATATTCACACTTCCGTCTGATCGCCCGCAAGCCGAAGGAGAACTCGCCTGAAGGACGACTGGAATATCGTCCGGCGGGGCCTGGCCGACGAGGACAGATTGCTCCGTGACACAATTCGGTGTCGGGTCGTTTTGTCCCCTGGCGCGGATGATGTAGTTGCCGTTGGCGAGGCCAGAGAAGGTGGAGTTGGTGGTCCAGCCACCGTTGTTCAGTTGAAATTCGTAGGCATTTGTTGCGGCAGGGATGACAGTGATGCTACCATCACTCGCTCCACATTGGGAAGCCGGGATAACGTCCAGCGCAAATTCGATACTGCCCGTTGGCACTAGCTCGTAGGTGGCATAATCGGTACAAGTGGCAGAATTATCGTAGATGGAGCGTATACCACCTTCGTAGGTACCGGGTGCCAAATTTTGGTAACTGAATTGGGAACTGAAAGCGTGCGGTTGCCCAAGAGGCACCAAACTGAATAAATAATCGTCTGGATCGCCATAAGTACCGCTAAGGTCGATGCTGCCAACGTCTGCGGTACAAGTAGGTTGAGTAGCTTTAAAAATGACCGTCACCTCCTGAATGGCCTCAATAGTAAATGTGATCAGGTTTTGCCAGGGGTCGTCACTAACTCGTCCCTGAAGAGTGTACTCTCCCGCCGGAAATTCAAAATAATAATTATCATAATCCACAACCGTCCCGTCGGAAAATTGCAATTGCGACCAACCATCCAGTGCGTCTAGGTCTACCGTTACTTGCCCCGGAATACCACAAAAAGAGTTCGTATAAGTTAGAAAACCCTGTCCGCTTAGGGTAACGAGGGCAATAGTGGCCAGGGCCACGGTTAAAAACCACTTTTTCAACATCTTAATAGGGTTTTTCATGCTTGCTCCGGCAACTCGGAGTGATGCTAAGATAGGGGTTAAGGATAAAATATAAATGTAGTAATCTGCTAAAACCTCACTTAGGTGATCACTCTAGCACTTATTCTCTGATGATGCCTAAAAACGTCAATACCAAAAAAGGCGGACCCCGTGATTGACCCCACGAAATCCGCCATCCAAAGCTAAAAAAGGTGTGATTGCTGAGGCCGAAACGCGCGCGGCGTGCCGGAATCAGCATCGAATGCAATTTTTTAATCTTAGGTACTAGGCATAGGGTACCAGGTACCGCGTACCCTGTACCTAATACCTACTACCAAGTACCTACTACCTAATCCACGTTATCGTGCAGAAAGCTGTTGTCCCGTTTCAGGGGCATCTCCTCGTCGTCGGTAATATTCCAGCGACCGCTTTCCGGGTTGGCGTCGGCGGGCGGGGTGTTGTCCAGGTTGATGTTGCGACGTAAGTAGGCCGGTTGGTTCTCCAGTTCACTCACTACTTTCGGGTTACTCAGCTTGGGCAGTTGCTTGCGCTGGTTTGACTGTTGCATGGCCTGGCGACGGGCCCGGTCGGCGGCCTCCATCTTCAGGCGCTCGGTTTCCCGACGTTGCTCCTCTTCGTTCTGGAGGTAGGGGTTCGTGAACTGCTGACGATCACGTGCCCGGCGCTTGCTGGCTTCCAGATCGTCGAATTCGTAGGTCGGCGCAGCATTGTAGCCCACCGGATCATCTTCACCGGTAATGTCCTTCAAGCCCGATCCACCTTGCGGCTCTTGTGCCCGAGGAGGAGTGGACTCATCATCCAGATGTACCACCCGGCGCTCGTTTTCCGTGGCTTTTTTCACCCGTTCGCGGTGATCAAATCCGGTGGCAATTACCGTAACGCTGATGGCTTCGCCGAGACTTTCGTCGTAGCAGTTACCCCAGATCAGGTCGGTACCGTAGCCGGCTTCTTCCTGGACGAATTCGGTGATCTCGAAGATCTCGTCCATCGTTACCTCCTTGGTGCCGCTGGTGATGTTCAGCAGGATATGTTTGGCTCCACGGATGTCGTTATCTTCCAACAACGGGCTGTGCAGTGCCTGGTCGACGGCCTGACGGGCACGGTCTTCTCCTTCTGCGTGGGAGGTCCCCATGATGGCGACGCCGCTGCTGCGCATGACGGTGTTTACATCTTCGAAGTCAACGTTCACGTAACCTGGCACAGTAATGATCTCGGCGATCCCCTTGGCGGCCGTCGTCAGGATATTGTCGGCGCGGCTGAAGGCGTCACTCAGATTCAGATTGCCGTGGATTTGACGCAGTTTATCGTTGCTCACGACAATCAGGGTATCCACATTGGCCTTCAGTTCTTCCAATCCTTCAAAGGCCTGGCTCGTGCGCCGGCGACCTTCAAAAGTAAAGGGAACGGTCACGATACCCACGGTCAGGATATCCATCTCGCGGGCCGTTTTAGCAATGATTGGCGCGGCGCCGGTTCCCGTACCACCACCCATTCCGGCGGTAACGAAGAGCATTTTACAGTTGTTGTTCAGGTACTTGCGCACCTCCTCGATGCTTTCCTCGCAAGCCAGCTTGCCCACATTGGGCTTACTACCTGCTCCCCGACCCTCGGTCAGGTTCGGTCCCAGGTGAATTTTAGTGGGCACGGGGCTCAACTCCATGGCCTGGTGGTCCGTATTGGAAATCGCAAAGTCGACACCAATGATGCCCTGCTTATACATGTGGTTCACAGCATTGCTGCCGCCGCCACCGACACCGATGACTTTAATAATGGGCGCATCGCCCTGTGGAATATCGAATAACATGGTCAATTATTTTGGTCCCGAAAACCGTTCTCAGCGAGTTCACACCTTTTAATTTGGACTCGATCGAATGCTTGGTATCAGTAAGTTGGTCCCGGGTTGTTTTGAGTGTTGTAGAGAATGATGCAATGTTCTAATGATTGAATGATTGAATGATTGAATGATAAAATGTAATTGGATCATTAGATCAATACTGCACTAAATCATTTTTTGGACTTCAAAGTAGCAGGGCGATCGTCCGAACGAAGTATTCCGCTATCGAACCAACCAACATTGCTTCTATGCCAGCCCAAATCATATTTACATTAAGTCATTGTTTCATTAGATCATTAAATCATTGTTTCATTAGATCATTGATCCATTAAAAATCAGCGTCCGGTTCCGCTTCGAACCATTCCTTCGTTTTTTTGAAGATGTTGCCCAACCAGCCTTCTTCCTCGGCGGCTACGCGCTGTGCTTCGGCTTCTTGCCGGGCTTTGGCGGCAGCTTCAGCGGCGGCTTTGGCTTTGGCCTCGGCTTCCACTTCTTCTTTCTTCTTGGCTTCGGCCGGCAGGATGCGTCCTGCGTCGATGTCCGCGAAGGCTTGCAGTAACAGGCCTACTCCGGTGGCGTAGATGGGGCTGGTCAGTTTGGCGTTGTAGCCGTGGCTGAGGTGCTCAATCGGCGTGCCCAGGCGGGTACTGTGCCCCGTCTGTACTTCCATGAGTTTTTCGATGTCCCGCAGCAAAGAACCACCGCCGGTAAGTACAATACCACCGATCAGCTTGTTCTCGAACCCGCTGCGGCGGATTTCCCAACTAACGTGTTCGATGATCTCTTCCACCCGCGCCTGGATGATGAGCGAAAGATTCTTTTCGCTGATCTCCTTGGGCTCCCGTCCACGCAGGCCGGGAATCACGATGACGCGATTTTCGAATACCTCACTGGCCAGGGCGCTGCCGTACTTGACCTTGAGTTTTTCGGCGTGCTGGTCCATGACCGTACAGCCTGCTTTGATGTCTTTGGTGATCACGTGGCCACCGAAGGGGATTACCGCAGTGTGGCGAATGATGCCATCCTGGAAGATGGTGATGTCGGTCGTGCCGCCACCAATGTCTACCAGTGCGACTCCGGCCTGCTTTTCATCCTCGTACAGGACACTTGCGGCACTGGCGATGGGTTCCAGGGTCACGTTGGCCATTTTCAATCCGGCCCGCTCCACGCAACGGTGGATGTTATTACTGGCCGTGATCTGCCCCGTGATGATGTGAAAATTGGCTTCCAGCTTGGTGCCGGACATACCGATGGGATCCACGATCCCTTGTTCGTTGTCCACGGTATATTCCTGGGGAATTACGTGGAGAATTTTGTCGCCCGGAGGTAATACAAGCTTGTGCATATCGGCAATCAGCTTATCGATATCGCGGGCACCGATCTCCGAGGTAGTGTTGTCCCGCATCATCATGCCCCGGTGCTGGAGGCTCTTGATGTGCTGGCCGGCGATGCCGACGTGGACGGTATCGAAAGTAACGCCCGCCTGTTCCTTGGCAATCTCGCAAGCTTCGCGAATGGCCTGGACGGTCTTTTCGATGTTAGTAACTACGCCGCGCATAACGCCGGCGCTTTCAACCTTGCCAAGGCCGAGAATTTCCAGTCGGCCGTGCGCGTCACGACGTCCAACCAGGGCGCAGACCTTCGTCGTCCCGATATCCAGGGCGGCAATGATCCGATTTTTGGGTTCCTTTTGCATAATTGCATTCGATTAAAAGTGTGAAAAATAGGGATGGTCAGCCCCGGGCTGACCCGGTACGATTTGCATCGGTCCGGTGCGATCGGGTCATGATCGCAAGCTTTTTCGAGCGAATTAACGCTTCCCACAAACCACCTGCCGCGCGTAGCGCAGATCAAACGATTTGTATTTTTGCCACCCCTCATACGGGAGGCCTTTGCGGTAAAAGACCTTCAGCCGCGCCAGCCGCTGAGGAGTCTCTTCAGCATCGTAGGTGCCCAGGTAAATAACCTGGTCTCCTACTTTGGGAGCGAGAATGATCTCGCCATTTTTATCTAAGTGGATTTGCTCGATCAACGCATCCAGGAACTCGTCGGCCTGCAGCAGTCGTGCCAGGTCATAGAGGTCTTTGAGCTGGTGCTTTTTACGTTCCTGATAATCGTTACTCCAGGCCATGATCTCGCCAGTTGCTACCAGGACGCGGGCGGTGTATTGCTCACTAAGTGGCATTCGAATACCCAATTCATCCAGGTAATAGTTCTGGCCAATATTGCTGATGATGCGCAGCAAGGGTTGTCGCTGTACGATGTGAACGTGCAGTAACTGCTCAGTATCTACGTAAGCGTCGGCGTCACGCACCAGCGGGTGGCGTTCGAGGATAGCTTCCACGCGGGCCACGTCGATGTCAGCCAGGAAAAGGCCGTCCAGCGGCTTGGTGAAACTTCGTTCCAGTTCGTCGATCACTTCTTCGTCCGTCAGCAGCAGGTCACCTTCGGCCAGGGGGCTGATCGCCACGTCGATCCCCTCAATCAATTCACCTTCTTTGGAATTGATGGCACTGACGGTGAGTACGGCAACGAACATCGCCATGAATGCCCAGGCGAACTTGCGCACTTTCATAATGCCCTCCACCAGGCCGCTGAATTTTTGGCTCATTTTAATCATAACGATGGTTTTTTGGCGGTGAGTTGTTCGGCAACGGGCTGCACCAACGCATCAATATCACCGGCACCCAGCATGAGTAGTACCTCCGGACGGTTGGTCACCAGCCGTTGGATCAGTTCGCTTTTCTGGACTAGCTCTTTGTTATCATTTTGCATCCGGTCCAACAGCATTTGGCTACTGACGCCCGGGATGGCTTCCTCCCTCGCCGGATAGATGGGTAACAGTACCACCTCGTCTAAAAGGTCCAGGGCAGTAGCGAAACCATCGGCAAAATCCCGGGTCCTGCTGTACAGGTGAGGCTGGAATACGCCGGTTATCTTACGACCAGGGAACAGTTCTTTGGCTGCACCGATAGCGGCAGTAAGTTCCGTCGGATGGTGAGCGTAATCATCGATGACAACCAGATCATCAGTCTTAGCGGCCGTTTCGAAGCGACGTGCAATACCCTTAAAACTCGCCAAAGCACCTTTGATTTTGCGGGCATCTCCGCCGGCGGCAATGGTCAGTGTTATGGCAGCAACGGCATTTTCCACGTTATGACGGCCGGGTAGTGGCAGTTTCAGTCCCATTAGCGGATCGGTGTCCGGACTGTAGTAATCAAAAGTAAACATCCCGTCTTCTACCCGAATATTCTCAGCGCAGCACTCACCACCGTTCAGTCCGAAGAAGCGCACGGAGGTATTGACCTGATCGATGTAGCTGCCAGTAAGTCCGTGGCGAACCAATAGCAAACCGGTTTCGTCAACCTGTCTGGCAAAAGCACCAAAGCCGCTTTCCAGCATCGTTTCGTGGTCGCCGTAGATATCTAAATGATCAGCGTCCGTACTGAGGATGACGGCCAGTTCCGGGTGCAATTGCAGGAAGGAACGATCATACTCATCTGCTTCAACAACCACCCAGTCACTTTTTCCGTGGACGTAATTGGTTCCAAAGTTCCGGGCAATACCACCCAGGAAAGCGGAAACATCCACACCGCACTCACGCATCAGGTGAGTCGTCAGTGTAGTGGTGGTTGTCTTCCCGTGGGTGCCGGCGATAGCCACACAGCGTTGATCGCGACTGATCATGCCCAGCACCTGGGAGCGTTTGTAGAGTTCTTTACCGGCTTCGCGCAGGGCGACGAGCTCGGGGAAGGTTGCAGGAACGGCAGGGGTGTAGACGTAGAGGATTGAAGAATTCAGGGATCCAGGATCTGAAGCGGCAGCAACTCCCGGGATGTGATCAACTTTGGCCTCATAGTGCACCCCAATACCTTCATCTACTAGCGCCCTGGTCAGTTTCGTATCCGTGCGGTCGTAACCACTCACTTTGATGCCACGGCTGTTAAAGTAACGAGCCAGGGCCGACATCCCGATGCCGCCGATGCCGATGAAATAAACTTCTTCTAAATGATCAAATGGTGGAATGGTGGAATGATCTGATGTGATGCCTTTACCTGAGGTGGTGAGCAAATCTTCGTGCCCTACTGCATTAGTGGTGGATTCGTAGTCATCTTGTACGCCAACTAGCTTTAGCGCCTCCTCCACAATCCGCCCTACCGCACCTGGCTTAGCCTGGGCTTTGGCGTTTTGTCCGATTTGCTTCAGCCAATCTTCATTGGCCAGAAGTTCATAGACGGTCTGTACCAGTTTCTCTTTGGCCTCCGCATCGGGTAGTAGAACTCCGGCATCGTTTTTGACGAGCGCTTTGGCGTTCTTCGTCTGATGATCTTCGGTTACCCAGGGGGAAGGAACCAGGATGATCGGTTTACCCAGGTACTCGATCTCAGCGATGGTGGTAGAACCAGCGCGGCCAATCACCAGATCGGCTTTGGCGTAGGCTTCATCCATTTGGTCCAGGAAAGCAGTAATGGTGACATTAGGAAGTTGAGCCGTGGCACAACCACTGAATTGCTCGTAATAGTGCTTGCCGCACTGCCAGGTCCAATGAATATTGGGTTGTGCCGCGATCAGTTCCGTATTGGCTGCCAAGGCTTCGTTTAGAGATTTTGCACCACCGGAACCGCCCATGAGCAGGATGTTTCTGTCTTTGTCTGCCTTGCTACTTTGAAGTCCAACTACTCTATTTAATAATTCCTCCCGCACCGGATTCCCCGTGATGACAAGCTTGCCCTTGGGGAAATACTTTCGCATTCCGTCGAAAGCCACGCAAATCACGTCTACGTAACGGCCGACCCACTTATTGGCCAAGCCAGCGAAGGCGTTCGGTTCCTGGATAAGGGTAGGTATCTCTGCTTTGGCGGCTGCGTATAGAATAGGCCCACCGGCGTAGCCACCGGTACCAATCACCAGGTCCGGTTTAAATTCTTTGATGAGTTTACGGCTCTGCCACAGGCTACTGATGAGGCGGAAGGGAAACGATAAATTTGCCCAGCTCAGACGCCGTTGCAAACCACGGATGGGCAGCCCCACGATGCGATAACCCGTCTTGGGAACTTTTTCCATCTCCATCTTACCTTCAGCCCCGACGAACAGAAACTCGGTATTCGGAAGACGGCGCTTCAGCTCATCTGCAATAGCGATAGCCGGGAAGATGTGCCCCCCCGTTCCACCACCACTCACGATGACTCTTAAATTTCGTGCCTGCTTCACTTCCTTCATTCTGGCGAGGTGCTTTCTATGAATTTAGAGACCGACAGGATTATTCCGAAGGCCACACAGGTAAATAAAGTACTGGTACCACCCATGCTGACGAGCGGCAGGGGCAACCCCGTAGTGGGCAGCAAATCCAGGCAAACGCCAATGTGGAAATAAGCCTGAAAGACCAGCAACAGCGCGATACCCAGCGCCACCATGCCTCCGAAACGTTTCGGGCTCTTCGTGATGAGCCGCACGACCCGGAAGAAGAGCAGCAGGTATATTCCGATCACGGCGAAGCCACCCAGGACACCGTACTCTTCTACGATGATGGCGAAGATGAAATCCGAGTAAGGGTGTGGAATGTAATTTCTTTGGGTGGAGTTGCCCGGCCCCTTGCCGACCAGCCCGCCTTCGGCAATTGCGATTTTGGCTTTGTCGATCTGCCAGGTGTCATCTTTGCTGGCGGTTTCCCGGTCGAAGAAAGTAGCGATTCTTTTTTCCCAGGTCTTGGCTCGGGGCAGCAGATCGGGTCGTTCGCGACCTACGACAACCATCAGGCTGAAGACCATCAAGCCGGTAAAGAGCAACATCAGGATATACTGAAACCCTACACGGCCGATGATCATCATCAGCATACAGATAAAGAACAGCATGGCTGCCGTGGAGAGGTCGGAAACGGCGATCATCCCGCAGACCACGATCACCGGAATGATGATGGGCAAGAAAGCTTCCTTGAACTGTTTTATGTACTCCTGGTGCTTTCCGATGGATTGAGCCACGTAGATAATCAACGCGATCTTGGCAAAATCCGAAGTCTGGAAGGTTAGGCCGATAATCGGCACCTTCAGCCAGCGCCGGGCATTATTGATATCGATGCCCAGCCACATGGTGATCCCCAGCATGGTCACGGCCGTGATCAGTAATGCCGGGGCCCAGCGGGCGTATTTTTCGTAGTGGAACAGATGAGCCAGATAGATCACGCCCATACCTCCACCCAGTATAATCAGGTGCTTGAGCAGGAAACTACTCGTTGCCCCATCACGTTCCCGGTGGGCCAGCGAACCGGTGGAACTGTACACCGCCAGTACCGACACGATGGCCAGTAAAATGACAATGGCCCAAATGACCCGATCGCCTTTTAGTTCGGCGGCTATGCGCGTAGACATGCTCATGATGCGGGGTTTTTAGGGGTCTTCAAACCTGCCCGGCCTGACGTTGAGGCGGACGGGGTAGCAGTGCTGATCGGAGGAGTGATTGCTTCCGGCGCTGCGACCAACAGGGCCTGCACTTGTTCCCGGAACTGATCACCCCGGTCGATGTAGTTGTTAAACAGGTCGAAACTGGCACAGGCAGGACTCAGTAGTACCGTGTCACCGACCTGTGCGAGTTGTCGCGCCTGATTAATGGCGGCGCCCATACTTCTAGCTTCGGAGATAAGCCCTACGCTCTCATTGAAAGCGGTCATTATTTTTTCGTTGTCTACCCCCAGGCAGATCAGTGCCCGCACCTTTTCGG
The DNA here is from genome assembly GCA_002591745.1 of Lewinellaceae bacterium SD302. Taxonomy (GTDB): domain Bacteria; phylum Bacteroidota; class Bacteroidia; order Chitinophagales; family Saprospiraceae; genus Neolewinella. Next base: position 25,723 of record PDLQ01000020.1, on the reverse strand, counting down.
CGGCCAGTGGTAATATTGGTGTATAATCGTTACCCTTATCCGTACCACCGGCAATCCAGATCACCGGGGTGGTCATGGCATCCAGAGCGAAGAATGTAGCGTCCACGTTGGTCGCCTTGCTGTCGTTGATGTACTGTACTTTATTGACCATCGCGACGGCCTCCATACGGTGTGCGGCGGGCTCGAAAGTATCCAGCCCGGTTTGAATGGTCGCCTGGTCCAGTTCCAGTTCCTGAGCGATCCGAATGGCAAACAGCGCATTCAAGGCATTATGACGGCCGCGCAACTTGGTACTAACTAAGCTGAAACTATCGACGTCACTGTACAAGCGTCCATTTTCTTCGATCTGGTCATCACGGATTTCATCCACCCTGGCCAGCAGTTCTGCCCGTCTGACGGCGTTGACCGTCGTCTCGTCGTTATAATGAACCAACAGTAGATCATCCGTCGTCTGATTCATACCGATGCGGAGTTTGCTGTCGGCGTATTTACTCAGTTCATAGTCGTAACGGTCCAGGTGGTCCGGGGTGATGTTAAGCACCGTAGCGATATCGGGGCGGAAGCTGACGATGCCGTCCAGTTGGAAGGAGGAAAGTTCCAGTACGTAGACTGATTCCTGAATTTTGATTTGGGTGTCCTCGCTCGGTGTTTGCGCTACCTCCTGGAGGTGTTCCAAAACTAGTCTGGCGAAGCTCACCCCCACGTTGCCCCCCATCTTCACATTTACGCCGCCGCTGCGTAACAAATGATCCGTCAGCATGGTCGTGGTCGTTTTACCATTACTGCCTGTAATGGCCACCAGCTTACTGTTGCCGGGTAAATGACGGTAAGCATACTCTATTTCGGAGATCACTTCAATACCCTTGGTCCGCAGTTCTATAATTAACGCCACGCTATCCGGAATTCCGGGACTTTTGATCACCAGACCGGCCTCCAGAATCCGTTTTTTATCGTGTCCTTCCACCTCATACTCAATCCCCGCATCGAACAGTTCGGACATGAACCGCCCGTTCGGCGTACCGGCATCCGATACGAACGTACGTTCGCCGAGCCAACGGGCCAGTAGGGCCGCGCCAACGCCGGATTCACCGGCTCCGAGGATTATTGTTTCTGGTTTCATTTAAGAGATTGGAAGTTGGAGATTAGAGATTGGAGATTGGATTTATGACAGGAAATACCACAAAGTGCTGGTTACGGCAATTGAGGCACTGATAGTTTTCAGCGTATTACCACTGATTTTATTTCTGAGTTTTTCAATCATACCTCTGAGCATTCTTTGCTCTTGCTGTAGCTCTTGAATAATGGTTTCATACTCTTCACCTTTGCAAAAGCCGAGGCGTTCAGCAATAATTAATTGAGTCTCTGCTTCAAAAGCACTTCCCATGGAGATTTCTAGGAACCTTTTGAAATCTTTATCCGAGCTTTTAGCTGAACCCTCCGCAACGTTCGAAGAAATAGAGTAACTACTCCGACGGACTTGGCTAGTGAGACCATAGATTTCTTCCTTCGGCCAAGACTTAGTTAAATTGTAGATCTTCACCGCCAACTCAATGCCTTGGTTGTAGATGTTAAGATTTCTGAAGTTGTGTCGTTTAGCCATATTAGTTTATTTGTGAGAGCGGGTACTCGTGTAACGAGCAGTCCAATCTCTAATTTCCAATCTCCAATCTCATCTCAGTTTCAATGACAAAATCGCCCCCACCGCAAACAAAATCGCTACGATCCAGAAGCGTGTAACGATCTTGACCTCGCTCATGCCTTTCTTTTGGTAGTGATGGTGTAATGGTGACATCAGGAAGATTCTACGGCCTTCCCCGTATTTACGTTTAGTGTATTTGAAATAGGTGACCTGAATGATCACCGAGAGATTTTCCAGTACGAAAATGCCGCATAGGATCGGCAGCAACCATTCCTTGCGGAGAAGTACGGCCAGACTGGCAATGACGCCGCCCAGGGCAAGGCTACCCGTATCGCCCATGAAGACGGCGGCGGGGAAGCTGTTGTGCCAGAGAAAACCAAGGCAAGCCCCCACCAGGCAGGCACTGTAGATCACCAATTCTTCGGTGCCCGGCAAATGCAGAATACCCAGGTAATTGGCAATAATGGCGTTACTTCCCACGTAGGCAAAGACCGTCAGCACCGTAGCACTGATAGCACTTACGCCGGTAGCCAGGCCATCCAGACCATCGGTGAGGTTGGCGGCGTTGCTGATTGCCGTAATGATGAATACAATCAACGGTATAAACAGGATCCAGACCAGGTTGCGGCCCAGGTGAAACAGGTTTTCGTAGTTGAACACGCTACCCTTCAGGAAAGGGAAGTTGGTCAGCTGGGTGCGGAAATTGGCGCGAGTGACGGTACCGCCTTCATCCAATTGAATCGTAGCAGGCTGGCCCACCATTTGCTCGGTGGAAATACCGGCCGCGGTAGCTTCGTTAACATCCATCCGCACTACGATTTGCTCGCTAAAGAGCATGACCAAACTGATGAACACACCTAAACCGACTTGACCTAAAATCTTGAATTTTCCGGCCAGCCCGTCCTTGTTCTTGCGTTTGATCTTCAGGTAATCATCAATAAAGCCAATGCCTGCCATCCAGATGGTAGCCACCAGCATGGTGATCACGTAGATGTTGTCCAACTTAGAGACCAGCAGACAAGGCACCACGATTGCCAGGATGATAATCAGCCCGCCCATCGTGGGGGTCCCTTCTTTTTGTTTTTGACCATCCAGCCCCAGATCACGAACACTCTCGCCCATCTGCATCCGGCGCAGCCAACCAATGATACGGCCGCCGGATACCATACTGATGAGCAAGGAGATGATGATTGCCAGCCCGGCCCGGAAGCTCAGGAAACGGAACAGGTTGGCCCCGGGCAAATCACCCAGCAAGTCACGCAACCATTCTGTGAGGTAGATCAGCATCAGTTCCGGGGATATTGAGTGAAAGCCTTGATTAATTCTTCTTTGTCATCGAAGGGAAAGCGTTCTCCCTTGATTTCCTGGTAAGTTTCGTGCCCTTTGCCCGCCACCAATACGATGGAACGGGGTGTGGCTACCTGCACCGCCAGCTGGATAGCTTTACGGCGATCGGCCTCCCGGCGAATATTCCAGTTCGGGGCTCCGGTCAGTCCGGCTTCCATATCGTCCAGAATAGCGTTGGGGTCTTCGCTGCGGGGGTTATCGCTGGTCAAAATGACGTAATCGGCGAGGCGGGCGGCAATTTTTGCCATCTCGGGGCGCTTGGTTTTATCGCGGTCACCACCGGCTCCGACAACACAGACCAGTTTGTGTTCCTCACTGCTCTTGGGCAGCAGGTCACGCAGGGTTTCCAGCACGTTTTCCAAAGCGTCAGGTGTATGGGCGTAGTCCACCACCGCGGTCAGCCCGGTTTGGGGGTGGCGCAGAATGTCCAGTCTTCCGCTAGCAGCTTTGAGCTTACTCAGGGAAGTCAGGACTTCTGTCTCGTTTTGTCCTAGCAAAGTAGCAGTGCCGTAGGTGGCCAGGATGTTGTAGGCATTGAACCGACCGAGCAACTGGGTGTACACTTCCGTACCATTTATGGTCAGATGAAGGCCTTCGGCGCTATTGTCCAGCACTTTAGCGTGAAAGTCAGTTAACTGGCGCAGACTATAGCGTTTTTTGTTCGCTTTGCTGTTCTGAATCATTACCTCGCCGCGCTTGTCGTCGATGTTTACCAGGGCAAAAGATTCCTTTCCGAGCCCGTCGAAGAAGGATTTTTTGGCGTCGATGTATTCCCGGAAGCTGCCATGGTAGTCCAGGTGATCGTGGCTCATGTTGGTGAATACCCCACCCGTGAAATGAAGACCGGCGGTTCTTTTCTGAGACTGGGCATGTGAGCTTACTTCCATGAATACGTAGTCGACGCCAAAATCAGCCATCTCAGCCAGGTTACCGCTGATGGAAAGAGCATCCGGCGTGGTATGGGTAGCCGTTCTCTTCTCCGTTCCGATCCTTATTTCCACCGTAGACAGCAGGCCACATTTATAACCCAGATCAGTAAAAAGATCGTGCATCAGGGTAGTTACCGTCGTCTTGCCATTTGTACCGGTGACTCCGATAAGTTTCAGCCCTTTACTTGGTTGGTCGTACCAACGTTCGGCCAGGATCGCCAGACTGGCGGCGGCATCCTCTACCTGAATAACGGTAGCCCCGCTTTCCGGTACTTCGGTGAGCTTTCTTTCGGTGATAATCACCGCCGCTCCTTTCTCAAGCACTGCTTCTATGAAGTCAAAACCATCTACTTTGGTCCCTGGAACAGCTACGAAGAGGAAATCGGTCTGCACTTTACGGCTATCAAAAGCTACTCCCTCGACCCACAGACCAGCCAACTCGCCGCGGTGGGCAAGTGGTTTGAGGTCCTGGATGAGGTGCTGTAAGTGCATTTTAATATTTGATGTAGGATATTAGTTGTTCAGTGTTTGTGCGGGTCACCTTAGATAGAGGTCTACGTCTTTTCCTCTTCCACCCTGGCCATCGCTGTGCCATTCCATGCGGACGACCCGGCCCACACCTTTGGGGTGTACGACGTAGCCTTTGTTTTCCAGCAAGAAGATGGCGTCGCGTAGGCGCATACCTTTTACGTTGGGGTATTGCTGGTTAGCGGGCACGATGGCCTGGAAACCAATTTTTTCTTCTTCGGCTATCAGACGGGCCATGCTGGTGGGTGGCAGCGTATCCAGTTCTACATTCACGAAATCAAGTACCCGGCTCAGTTCTTCGGCCTTGCCGGCATCATTCTGAGGCAGCTGGCTCGCGTAAAGCACTGGTTTAGGACCGCGATTGAGTGGCTCGTGGATATCGATCATGGCATTGTAGGCCTTGTCGGCGATCTCACGGAAAACCGGGCCGGCGACCTCGCCACCGTAGTAAGCACCACTGCGGGGATTATAGATGACCACGATGGCGCTGTAACGGGGGTTATCGGCCGGAAAATAGCCGGCGAAGCTGGCCTGATATTTCTTCTTGCCCCGGCGGCGACCGTAATTCTGCTGACTGGTTCCGGTCTTACCGGCGAAGCGGTAATTGTTGGTTTTCAGCTTTTTAGCAGTGCCGCGTTCCACTACTCCTTCTAGCAATAGCTGCAGCTGGTCGATAGTCCGGCGGCTGGCGATCTGCTCGTCGATCACCGTGGGGGCAAACTGCTGAGAGACTTTTCCTTCCTTGGCCACGCGGTCTACGAAGTATGGCTTCATCATTTTGCCATCGTTGGCTACGGCATTATAGAATGTGAGCATTTGCAGTGGAGTCAGCAATGACTCGTAGCCGATGGCCATCCAGGCCTTGGACACCCCGGAGAAGGTGGAAAAGCTGGTATCGGAAATCAGGCTGGATGCCTCGCCTTCAATTTCCAGCCCAAGCTGATCGTTGAGGTGGAAGCTTTTCAGACGGTCGCTGAATTCATTGTAGTGGTAGAAACTGTCAACCAGTTTAGCCATACCTACGTTCGAGGATTGCTCGAAGGCCTTTTGCACGGTGATGGTGTCCCAGCGTTTGCTCAGGGGATTATCATCGCGCAGGGTACGATCATAGAATTCCTTAATGCCATGCTCGATATCCACTTCGCTGTCCAGGGTAACGTAGCCATCCTCCAGCAGTGCCATCATGGTGGCCAGCTTAAAGGTAGAGCCGGGTTCGGTTGCCATGGCGATGGCGTAGTTGAACATCTCGTAGTAATTCTTACCATCGGTCGTCTCGCCCAGATTGGCGATGGCGCGTACCGCTCCGGTTTTTACGTCCATTACGATGGCGGTGCCCCATTCGGGTTTGTGAATCCGAGCGGCCCGCAACAGGGCGTTTTCGGCGATGTCCTGCATGTTCACGTCGATAGTCGTGTAGACATCCTCCCCTACCGTCGATTCCACGACACTCAGGTCTTCGACCGGCATCCAGAGGTCGTTCTTCGGGTCTACGCGAAACATTTTGGCCTTTCCGCTTTTGCCCGCCAGCTCTTTGTCGAAAGCACCTTCCACGCCAACCTTCCGGCCATTAGGGAAGCGGGCCGACGGCTTGGTCGAATAACCTACCGTACGGCTGCCCAGCATACCAAAGGGGCGTTTGCGCTCGCTTCGTTTCTGAGGGATCAATCCACCCCGAAAGCGGCCCAGGTTAAAAATGGGGAATTCCTGAATTCGGCGCAGAGAGGCGAAATCCACGGCGTTGGCCAGTTTCACGTAGCGGGAAACCGGACGAGCACTGGTGCTGTCGCGGATGGAGAGTAAGCTATCGCGCCAGGCACCAACGGTAAGACCGTCGTTCAATTCGTGAGCCAGCAGATAAGCCAGGGAGTCCAGCTTTTTGTAGTAAACGCGGGGTGGAGCCACGAAGGGATCGAAATGAAGTTCGAAATATGGTACTGAAGTAGCCAACAGATTACCATCGTGGCTGTAAACGTTTCCACGTTCGGCTTCCACGGGCACCTCTTTGACGTAGAGATCGCTTTCCTCCAGACTCTCGGCCTTGTTGAGTACGGCAATGTCTACGGTACGGTACATAAGCAGGCCCGCGATCGGTCCGATCAGCACAGCGAGTACTACGTACACGCGCAATAACACATCGTTCTTAACGGTTAGTGCCATTTATTTCGCAGGGATTTTAAGGGGTTCCAGATCAGATGGCTGAACAATTACCTTTTTAGGTTTGCCCCGGTGCAGACGCAGGCCATCGTCCTTAACGCGGTCCATCACCTCGGAGCGAAGCCCGTTGTGCATGTTCTCGCTCATGAGCGACATATATGTCCAGCGTTGTTCTTTAATTTCCCGTTCCAGTGTCTGAATCTTACGCACGTTTGTTTCGGCGTAGTGGGCGTTACCGATGTACACCAGGGCCAGCCCGCCCAGAAAGGCGAGGTAACCAATGTTGCTCAGAATGAGCGCCGGGATGTTACTGCCGAAGATTCCCTCCGGCTTTTTGCGCTTTGCCATAATATCACACCTTGTATTTACAGTCTTATGGCCCTACAGTCTCACGGGTCGCTCTGGCACGCTAAAGCGGCCCGTAAGACTGTAGGACCGTAAGACCACTCAAGAGCTTCGCTCTTGCACCCTTTCCCCTACCCTCAGCTTAGCACTGCGGGACCTTGAGTTACGGGCTTGCTCCTCTTCGGTTGGCAGGATGGGTTTTTTGGTAATGATCTTATACGGCCGGTCAATGTTGCCGTAAAAATCCTTGTTCACCTTCCCTTCCGCGTTTCCGCTGCGGAGTATATTCTTCGTCATTCGATCTTCGAGCGAGTGGTAACTCAACACGACTAACCGACCACCGGGCTTCAGCAGCTCTGTGGCTTGTTCGAATAGTTCGCGCAGGGCACCGATCTCGTCGTTTACTTCGATCCGCAATGCCTGGAAAACCTGGGCGAGATAGCGGGGTCGCTGTCCGCGCACGTAGGGTTCCATGACGTTGAGCAGGTCATTGATCGTAGCGATAGACTTTTCCTCACGCGCCTGTACAATGGCTTGGGCCAGCGTACGGGAGTTTCGGACTTCGCCGTATTCACCAAAAACTTTTTGCAAGTCCTCGGCGGAATACTGATTAACGACGTCGGCAGCCGAGCGATCAGCGGCCGTGCCCATCCGCATATCCAGATCCGCATCGAAGCGAAAACTGAACCCGCGTTCCGGCTGGTTGAACTGATGGGAAGAAACCCCCAGGTCAGCCAGCAGTCCGTCGATTTGCGTCACCCCGTAAAGGCGCAGATAGCGCTTGAGGTGACGAAAATTGGCGGCTACGAAAGTAAAACGATCGTCTTCGGTCAGGTCGTTGGCCCTGGCATCCTCATCCTGGTCGAAACCAAAGAGGCGAATGGGGTCATCACCCGCCTTATTAAGGATGAGGCGGCTGTGGCCACCCCCACCGAAGGTTACGTCGACGTAGACTCCTTCGGGGCGAATTTGAAGTTGCTCGACGCATTCGTCGGCCAGTACCGGTACGTGGTAGTCCATGTGGATTACTCGTTATCGGATGCTTCGGCAGTGCTGCCACCACCAAGTACAACTTCCGCCAGGTCGGAAAAATCTTCCGGCTCTTCCTCCAGCAGTAGATCGTACTCGGCTTTCGCCCAGATTTCAATTCTCCCGTTCATCGGGGCCAGGACGATGTCCTTTTCCATCCCCGCGTACTCGATCAACTGCTGTGGCAGATTGACACGATCGGCGGAATCAGGATTCAGCTCCGAAGCGCCCCGGTAGAAGTAGCGGACAAAAGCCCGGTTCTGCTTCTTATACATATTGAGTTTGTCAAGTTCCGTACGGATTTGATCCCAGAGTGGCCGTGGATACATGACCAGACATTTTTCAAAACCGCGATTGACTACAAATTCAAGATCGGCGCGCTCACCCAGATTTTTCAGGAGACCGGTAGGAATACGAAAGCGCCCCTTACTATCAAGAGTTACTTGCTTTTCCCCCAAAATTTCCTGCGTTATCACGGGTACGGCGGGTTTACGGACAGGATACAGTTATCCCATCACCCACCAAAGGAAAGGGAAATCTCCACAAATTTCCACTTTTTACCACTTTATTTTCTAAAACGGCCTATAAATCGATCTCATACTGGCCTATAAGCGCACAAATCATCTATTTGATTACAAAAATTCATTTATATGATTACAACTATCAATTGTAAATTTCCACCTTGCTACTTTGTTAGCCATAAATCAATCGACCGAGGTGAATCTGATCGAATTGCCGATAATACGACGGACTATAGTAGGTGGTAAAATGTGGGAACTTTATGTTCATTCACAATAATACACCTTTTTGTTTAATAATTAAAAATTAAACACATTTTTTAAACAAGGTCAAAAAAATGGAGCCAACCGTTTCCGGCGACTCCACTTTCTGGTAATTTAATTCAAAGATACGTGGCGGCTGACTATTGTCCTTCCCACTCCATGAACCCGACCATTCTGGAACTATTCCATTCGGCACGTGCGCCGGGGCCTTCTACTTTGATCCATGTTTCGTATACTCTCGGAAACTTTACGTTTTCGAGCATCAACTCGGTTTCTCTTTCCACGCTAAATACTGGATCACAGCCATCACAAATAATGCTAAAGCCGTTTCCGTTGATCGTTGTGTTTTCGGGAATGACCATTGTTTCGGTAAGTACCAGGTCTTCAGTTAATGTCATATCCTGGGCGACTATTCCGGACGACAAACAAAATAAAAATGCAGTAATGGAGAATAACTGTTTCATGGTTAATCTTGTCAATAGATAAATACGGGCAATACCACCCCACCCTTTGCCGGCAGGCAAATGGCCATGTGTTCGCGCCAAAACGCAAACAGCCAGCTAATCTCGATACGAGTCGAAACAGCCGGTAACAATAATCATGTGATAAAAGGGGAAAGGGGGTAAAATGCTAAGGAATGCCTTACGTAGAAATCAATGTGATATGAACATTACGTAAAAACTGTCGCTCTTAAACGAGGCATTCCGTATTTGGTACAAACATAGGGCTATATCGGACACCCCACCAGGCTGACGAAGAGAAATCATTTGCCAATTGCTAAAAAAGGCCATGATAAGGACTGGTCCTTATCATGGCCTACGCAATTTTCAGCATGGGTAAGATTATTGGCTTAAATAGTCCAGCGCGATATTGGTGTACAATTCCACCCCCAGTTTAAGGCCCCGCTCGTCGATATAAAATTCGGGGGTGTGGTGACCGGCAGCTTTACTGGGGTCAGTTTCGGGGTTCATCCCTCCCAAAAACACAAAAAGGCTGGGCACTTTCTGGGCGTAGAACGCGAAATCTTCGGCTCCGGTGATGGCCTTGCCCAACACTACGTTTTCGTTACCCGCCGTTGCCTGCAGAGTCGGTAACATTTGCAGAGTCAGTTCAGGATCGTTGTAAGTTACCGGATTTCCGCCTTCAATTTCCACCTCCGCCTCGGCACCGCTACTCTGGGCGATGTGCGTGGCCGTAGTTTTGATGCGCTCAAAAATTTCGGCTTTCATATCCTCGTCCAGCGTACGAATGGTACCGATCATAGTTACCTCATTCGGAATGATGTTTTCCCGCACCCCTCCTTCGATTTTCCCTACTGTTATAACGGCGGCCTCCTTGGTCAATTCGGTCTGGCGTGCCACAATCATCTGCAGCCCCTGAATGATTTGAGCCGCAGCCGTAATCGGATCGACGCCCGCCCAGGGTCGGCTACCGTGAGCCTGCTTCCCTTTAACTTTGATGGTAAAGCGGTTACTGGCCGCCAAAAAGCCCCCGGTTTTATAGCGTACGACCCCCACCGGGGTTTGAGAATTGATGTGGATCCCAAAGGCAGCATCTACACCATCGAGTGCGCCTTCTTTGACCATTAACCAGGCCCCACCTTCCTCACCGGGAGGGGGACCTTCTTCGGCGGGCTGGAACAAGAAAACTATGTTGCCCGCGATCTCGTCTTTACGGGCGGCCAGCACCTCGGCGGCCCCCATCAACATTGCCACGTGGGTATCGTGGCCACAGGCGTGCATCACGCCCACCTCACCGTTCCGGTATTCGGCAGTCACTTTACTAGCGAAAGGGAGGTCTACATTTTCGACGACCGGCAATGCATCCATATCCGCCCGCAGTGCAATGGTCTTGCCGGGTTTTCCGCCGCGCAGCAGGCCGACTACCCCAGTGTGAGCTACGCCGGTTTTCACTTCCAGCCCAAGTTTCCGCAAATGGCTTTCTACGTAAGCGGCGGTCTTGAATTCTCGGTTACTCAGTTCGGGGTTCTCGTGGATGTGGCGGCGCCATTCAATCACCTTTTCCTCCAGTTCGGCGGCCATTTTTGCCGTGGCCTCATAATTAGTCTGGGCGAAAATACTGGACAAACCCATTGACAGCAAGAGCAGTAATAATGTACGCATGGTTGGTATTTTGGTTAACAAAGTAGCAAAGATTAAGGAAACACCGGCATCACCGCCACCTGACTCCCATGAAACGATCATTCTTGCGAAACTCCGGTGGTACTACGGCTAGAATCCGCTCCCGCAATTCCACCAGCAACTGTTCTTTACTAAAGGTCTTGTTCACCACCAGGCTAACCTCCCGGGCCGGTTGGGGTTCGGCGAAGCGCTTGACCAGTCTGGCATCTACCACCGGGTCTACTGCCAATTCCGGAATAATGGTGTACCCCAGGTTATTGCGCACCATATGTTTGAGCGTTTCAATGGAACCGGCCTCGAAACTCAGGTTAGGCAGCGCACTGGAGCCGGCTTTACCGGTATAAGTTTCCGCATCGCAGATATTCAGCACCTGGTTACGGAAGCAATGGCCCTGTTGTAAGACCCAAAGGTCTTCGCGCTGTACGTGGTCCGGGAGCAGCGGCTTCTTTTGCAGAATATCTTCTTCGGGGGAGGCGTAGATCAGGAAGGGCTCATAGAAAAGGACGATTTCCCGCAGATGCCTTTCCTCCAATGGTGTGACCAACAGACCGACATCAATGGTCTTGCGCTCCAGTCCGGCAATAATATCTTCGGATTGCAACTCTTTGATCCGCAGTTTCACCTGAGGAAAGGCATCGATGAACTGCTTGATGAACAGCGGTAATAAATAAGGAGATAAGGTTGGTATGATACCCAGGGTATACTCTCCTTCTACGCTGTCAGATTCTTCGTCGAGCAGGGCCTTTAATACATCCACCTCGTTCATGATCGCCCTGGCCTGGGCAATCACGGTAATTCCTAAGCTGGTCGGTGCAATCGGTTTGGCCTTACGGTCAAAAAGCTGGACATTCAGCTCCTCTTCCAGTTTTTGCAATTGAATGGTCAGGGTCGGCTGACCGACAAAACAGCTGGCGGCCGCCCGGCCAAAGTGGCGATGATGATCCAGGGCCAGCAGATATCGTAATTGTTGTAAGGTCATTGAGGGCAAAGATATGACTTCGTCCCAAGCATCTATATAGGCACTTTAGCCAGGCTGATCGTCAGTTTCGCGCCTCGAAGTTTGCAGCCAAAACACGACAATTATCCGAATAGCGCCATCAGAGTTGAAGGTACAGACTCACATAGTCTTCCGCTTTACGTATTTTTGCGGCATGAAGCTATTCATTTTCTTACTCACCCTGTTTTTTGCCCTGCCGCTGGCGGCCCAGACCACCGTCACCATCGAGACGCCTGCCTGTCGCCAGAAAATGGACGTCTTTGGCCTGAACGGTACTGGCTACTACAAGCTCCAGAGCCTGAAAGCCAATCGCCGGATAGATACCCTGGCCAACGGCACAACCGAGGAAAAGTACGTCTACACCTGGAAAGCAAAAGATAATTCTCCATCCATTTATTACATCGGCCCGTCCTTGCGAAATTACCTGCCCGTTGTGGTTGGTGGCGATCCCCGGGTAATGATTACCGCAGAGTGTAAGAAAATAAATAAAGCAACCATCAGCGGTTCTCAGCTAAACCAACGCTACGGCCAAATGCGCGCCGCTCTGGCCCAGAACAACAGCGACTTTTCTAAACTCGGACAAGAGTTGCGGAAGGCCAGTGCGAATAAAGATCAAGCCGAAATCGAGCGGGTCACTTCGGAGTTTAAAGCATTGGACAAGAAAAAAATGATCCTGTTAAACAGTCTTCGCGAAGAGGCACCATTTCTGGGCCGTATCGCCTCCCTGAGCACCTATACCAGTTTTGTCGGCGAAGACGACACCCCCTATGGCAACGAGATCGAGCATTACGTCAACACCTTCTGGAAGCACGTTGACTTCAACGACCGTGGCTACGAAAATATGAATGCCGTTTACGAAGCCGCACAGGGCTACGCCAGTACGCTGAGCCGGGCCGTGGGTGGTGATAAGGCCAATGAAGTTTTGAATAGACTGTTCGATAAGTGGCCTGCCGGCAGCAAAGCCAGACTATTTTCCCTGGGCGGCGCCTTCAATGGTTTGAACCAGGCTAAAAGCCCCGCTGCGCTGCCCGTTGCCGAGCGCCTGGTTGCGGAATACGAAGCAACCGAGCCCGCGGCCGTGGCCACGGTAAAAAAATCCTTCTCCAAATTGCTCACCAGTACGCCGGGGGCCCAGGCGCCCAACCTGGTAGGGCCATCGCCCGATGGAGAGACGGTCGACCTGAAAGATCTACGTGGCAAAGTGGTGCTGGTCGACTTTTGGGCCAGCTGGTGCGGCCCCTGCCGCAAGGAGAACCCTCGCGTAAAAAAACTGTACGATAAGTACGCTGATAAAGGCTTCGAAATACTGGGTGTCAGCCTGGATCGTAGCAAGGAACGCTGGGTACAAGCTATCGAAAAAGATGGCCTTGGCTGGCTGCACATGTCGGACCTTCAGCACTGGAAAAGCGCCCACGCAGCCATCTACGGCGTACGCAGTATCCCGGATACCGTGCTGTTGGACGCCGAAGGCAAGATCATTGCCCGTGGCCTGCGCGGCCAACAACTGGAAGCCAAACTGGCTGAGATTTTTAGTGGGAAATAAACGCCCAAATACACCTTTATGAACACATTTTCTTCCCGTTTGACCACCATTCTTGCCGTGGTCATCGTTACCGTTGGCTTGGATCAATGGACCAAAAAACTGGCCGTAGATCACCTGCAGAACGCCGATGATCAATTGGTGCTGGGTGAGTTTTTCCGGCTTACTTTTGCTAAAAACCGTGGTGCTTTTCTCAGTCTCGGCTCGGAGCTGGACGAGGGGATGCGTAACATCTTGCTCAATCTGGTACCGGCAGTTTTACTGATTGTATTGTTCGTTTATCTCCTGCGGGAGAAGCGGATCAATCGCTGGCAAGTCATCGGCTTAGCGGCCATCGTCGGCGGCGGTCTGTCCAATATCATCGATCGTATTCTCTTCGGCTACGTAGTTGACTTTATGCACATGAAAGTCGGCAATCTCCAAACCGGCATCTTTAATATCGCCGACGTAGCGATCATGATCGGCATGGGCATCATGTTACGGTATGCATTTCAGAAACAACCAGAAGAGGAAGTTCCTGAACATTCTTGATTAGCTCGGTAATCGTAATTCGTCTTCAGCGTTCAACTTTCAGTATTGGTTATTTACCAACATAATATTTACGTCTAATTTACTCGTTTAAGCAGCTAATTTTGAATTAAGAATGTTTTATCATTTTGCCTAGCAAAGTAGCAATGTCATTTCCCCCAAAAAGCTTTCTCATCATCCTTCTTTACTGGACTGCCTTCTCATCCCTGGCGGCCCAAACGGCGGATTACAACCTTACCTTCGAAGACGAAGACGGCTACCCCCTCACCGGCGTAATGGCTACCGATGCGGAGGGTGATTTTCTAGGACAGAGTGATGCGGCGGGAAATTTAAGCCTGTCTGATATTGAAACAGAAACGGAACTGAATTTTCAGTACCTCGGCTACGAGACGATCATTGGCAACGATAACGAACTAGGCCTTGTTGTAGATCAAGTCAATCTGATCCGACTCACGCCCATTGCAGCCACCCTTACTACCGTTGCCGTGATTGGGCGCCGCAACGAGCAGGCTCGGGAGCTCCCCTACTTGGTAGAAACAGTGAGTGAAAAAGAGATCAAACTCTTGCAAAGCAGTAATTCTGCCGATGCACTGGCTGATCTTTCGGGAGTATACGTGCAAAAATCCCAATTTGGCGGCGGCTCTCCCATTGTACGGGGTTTTGAGGCTAACCGGGTGTTGCTGGTGGTAGACGGCGTACGTATGAACAACGCTATTTACCGCAACGGACATCTGCAAAACGCCATTACGGTAGACGTAAACGCCTTGAGCCGGATGGAACTGATTTACGGTCCCGGCTCCCTGGCTTATGGTAGTGACGCACTGGGCGGGGTCATTCACTTCCGGACCAAGAGACCGGATTTCCGGACCGTCGAGCCGGGCTGGTCATTGGGCGGGCAGATCAATTATGCATCCGCTTCCCAGGCAAAGCTTACCGGCTTTAACCTGGAATACGGTAATAAGCACTTTGCCAGCTATACTCAGCTTTCTTTTGCTGATTTTGGTGAACTGCGCGCCGGAGATGACCGGCGGGAAGATTTCCCGAATTTTGGCCGCCGTGATCTCTACGTCGAACGGATCAACGGCCAGGACAGCGTGGTGCGCAACGAAGATCCTAACGTACAAATCGGTACGGCCTATCGTCAATTTGATCTGCTTCAAAAATTTCGCTTCCGACTGGCCGACAAAGTCGAACTTAGTAGTAATCTACAAATCAGTACCAGCTCCGATGTTCCCCGTTACGATAATCTTTCGGAAATAAGTGATGGCGAACTGCGCTGGGCCGAATGGAATTACGGTCCACAAAATCGCTTGCTGGCCAGTTTACGGTTGGACGATCGCCGGGGCGGGAAGTTCTTCGACCTCTCCAGTCTCCTTTTTTCTCAGCAATTTATCGAAGAAGACCGGATAACCCGCCGCAATGACCAGGCTGAACGAGAGATTAGCGAAGTAGATGTATACAGTAGCAACTTTCAGTGGGATCTGGCAAAATCCTTTGTCAATGAACGTCAACTGAAATACGGCATCGACGCCCGCTACGACCGGGTGATCAGCACAGCTTCCCTTTTTGATGTGGATGCCAATGCCGAGATCGATCAAGTCATTCCCACCCGCTACCCCAGCAGCGGTAGTAGCCTGACGACCATTGGCGCATACGTAGATTACAAGCATCCGCTAAGTGAAAAATTCATCGCCCAAGCCGGCCTGCGACTTAACCGCCAGTGGCTGGGGGCGACTTTCAGTGCCGATGACCCCGTGGAATGGCCACAAAATTACCTGGATGGTATCAAGAATGCCACCGGAGCTTTGACCGGGGCGGCGAGTATCCGTTACCAGCACCGTGGCCACCGGATTCGTTTGCTTTTCGCCCAGGGCTTCCGTTCTCCCAACGTGGATGATTTTGCTAAATTTCGCGAAAGTAACGGCTTCATCCAGGTCCCCAATCCGGAACTGGGTAGTGAGCGTAGTAACAGTCTGGAATTTGGTTACGAGCGCAACTTACCCGGCGGGTGGCGTTTCTGGGCCGTCGGTTACCATACGTGGCTGGATAACGTGATCGTCCGTGATGCCTTCAGCCTGCCGAATGGTAGTGATTTGTTCATCAGTTTCGGGGATACGCTGCGGGTACAGGCGAACGTCAACGCGGAATCCGCCCGGATCTACGGGGCCGACCTGGGTTTTAAAAAGCAATTTGAATCCGGCTTATATTTGGGTGGCGATGTCCACTGGTTGGAAGGCATCCGTAATCAACGGGCCGATGATGGTGCCCTACTGAAGCTTCCCCAGGATCATATTCCGCCGGTTTACGGCAACTTCTCCTTAGGCTTCACGAGTGAGAACTGGCAAGCGCGCCTCCGTTTCCGCTTTCAACTGGCCAAGCAATTCGATAATTACGCCGTGGGAAATATCATTACGTTGGAAAACAGTTACGAACTGGACCGTACGGGCACCTCCGACAACCTGGAACTGACCCCCATCGATCCGAATACCGGCGAGTTTACGGGGTCCTATGGTTGGAGTACCCTTAATTTAAACTTACAACGACGGATCGGCGAACGACTAAGCATCAATATCGGCGTAGAGAATATTTTCGATCTTCACTACAGAACCTTTGCCAGCGGGGTAAGCGCGGCTGGTCGTAATTTCCTGGTGGGTGTAAGGTGGAAATAGTCAGCTGGTTCAACGGTGGCAAACATTGCTACTTTGACAGCCAAAAAAAGCCACGCTCTTCGGCTTGCCAACTGGATCAGAATCCACAAAGCTTACTTCCTGCCTTTTCCTCGTTTAATGCTCACTTTCTCAGCTACCCGTAAATTATCGCCCGCCAGCGATTCCTGGATGTACACCCGCATTTTTCCGCCGGGCGCCTGGACCACTCGGAAGCGGTCATGGGTGGCCGTAGTAAAATAAATCCATTGGTTTACTTGATTAACGGAACGACCGTGGTCTACAAATCGGTAACCGGTCACTTCATTGCGGCGATAGTACTTCTCGTCTCCGTTTCTCACGATATTCGGAGGGTCTACGTCTCGCTGGAAGCCTAATTGTTGGTGTTCTACCTCTTCCAATAACCTTTCTTCGAAGTAAAGGTATTTACGGCCGTCGGCCTGTTCGCCGTAGATGTCGGTGGAATGACCGTTGCCCCTGATTCGGAAAGCGACATCGCTGCGACCATCGGACCAGTCATACTGTACGTGGCCGACAATTTCCCGGTCCTCTCCGGTAATCTCTACGTGATCGCCCATCCGGCTGGCAAAGACGTCTTGGTCAGCAAAGCCTTCCAGTAAGCGTGAGGTCATGCCGGATACTTCGGGAGCCGAAGAAAGCAACTCTCCAAATTCGTTACCAGTATCGAGATCGAATTTATAACCGGTTGAAGTGGTACGCTCAATAGCCCCCTTCTTCCCTTCGTTTATCGGTCCTGGCAACTTTATATCCTTCAGCGCGGGAAAGCGCTCTTTGAACTTCGTAAACCTGGGGTCCTCCGGAATGTTGATCGCCTCATCCTGAATATTAAGATAACGTTCAATTACCTTTTCCATTTCCAGTGCCTTGGCTTTTCCGTCGAGCAAACCAGCCAGGGTAAGCGGTTTGTGCGGGCTGCTCTTCAATTTTGCTTTCAGAGCGTACAGTGGCGTCACTTTGTTATTGACCTTCTTTTGTCCATTTTCAATGACGAACAATTGTTGGACGTCGGAAGTCCTTACTTCCTTATTTCCAAACCACGGCAAAGGTCCTTGCTCGACCTTAATCGTTTGCATTGAAGCCCTAATCTTGGTACGATTTATCATGAAGACCAGTCCCATATAGAGAATCATGAAGCCAATAAAGGGCATAACAAATAATACCGGCTCGCTCTCTACAAAACCCAAGACAAGGCCGACAAAAGTCCAGATCATACCCATAAAAGTCAGTATGATTCCAGCGAAGAGGCTATTTTTCCATGAGATGACAAGCTCGTTGCCCCGCTTCTCAATTTTTTGTCTATGCATTAGGAATTGATTTGTATCCCAAGGTAATGATTTTGTATAGCTGTTCTTTTAAGGACGCGGATTTTCGGAAATTAACGCGGTTTTTTGGCCGCTCTTACATATGAGCGAGGCATGAATTTCTGTAATTAGCGCAGATTATATTATCCTGACTTATTATAGACCAGGAATAAGATGAATCAAACGGTTTATCTATACTCCCCTCGGGCACACCAGGTGATTTTTGACGGCCGCTTTTTCCGCCTGACTTCACCGCCGAGTCTTGCCGTAGCTATGGCTATGCCTTCATCTCGCCAGTTTGCCAGCCGAAAAAATCAGCTCGTCAAATTTTCACCTCTTGTGCCCGAAGGGAGTGTGATCGATGTGTATCAACCCCTAAAGCAAAAATGTGTTTCCGCCGCTAGATTTCCGTTCTTTTTCCATCACTAAAGGCCCGGTAATATTTCCCTCCGCTAATAAAAAGCCCTTCCGAGGCGCGAACCGGCCAATGGTGTTGATAGTCCTTAGGGTGATTGACGTCGATACTGTAGACTTTTCCTTCGTGCATGGATTTGACTTTACCCTGAATCGTATGACCAACTATCACGGCCTTAGCTCCAAATAAATCGAGGCATCCATCAATTTCAGTCATAGATATCTCGTTTTTAAAATACCCCCGGTACCAAGAAGGACCTTTAGTAGTAGAGACTAGCAAATCTTCCAAAGCATCCTCCTTTTTCGGGAAATAGGCCCGACGGTAATTCTCTCGTACGATCTGATTTACGGATGCCAGACTGATTGGGTGGTTCGCTAAATCGGGATGCAGACCGCCGTGCACGAAAAGGTTACCGTTGATCAACTCCAATGTATTTTTGCTTGCCAACCAACGCCCCATCAAGGAATTATTATCGTACAATTCGAACTGCTGCTTTCCCAGTATGGCGGCTACGTAAAAATATTTCAGAGAGGACTTACCATAATTGCCCTGGAGCAATTTGATCTCGTGGTTACCCAGCACAAAATGTACATTTCCTCCCTTTAGCCTGGCTTCCTTTTCCAGCTTATAGATCAACCAAAGAACCTGTGTCGTTGAAAATCCCCGATCAACGAAATCGCCATTTAGTACCAGGTGGCCTTTGCCAAAAATCCATTCCAATCGGTCATTGATAACTTCCTGAGCGATCAGAAAATCACGGAAGGTTCGATAACCACTCTCGATGTCGGAAATGGCAAGAATATCTTCACCATCATCGTAGTAAAAGGCCGGCGTTTCGATTTCGGTAGTGATTTCAAAATCAAAATGTGACCCATCCAGGTTGAAATGGCTAGATAACCAGGTATTTGAGTCCGCAGAACAGTCATAGCTGGTATCCCGGTACCCGTCGTCCCGATTGCCGGTAACGTATGAGACTTGCAGGATACTATCATTCGTAAAGAATACGTATGGTCCATCATTATTCCAACGCTTAATGATCGGGTCATCTCCATAATGCAAGCTGCCGTGCAGCGATAAAACGAAGGCTATCCCGGCCAGTAAAATGACCAGTACGGTAACGGAAATGTGCTTTAGGTATCTGAAAATTCTTGTCTTCATGGTTTGCTTTTTTACAAACCTAGTCGACCAGGAAAGAGGCTGAAAATCAGCGGGAGAAACGGCCCACAGGAAGTGACCAACGCATATTCATCGGGTACGAAACCCGTTCGTCACTATTGACGAGACGTTTGTACCGTTCTAGGGGTATTTGAGCAAATGAAGTATTGTCTATCCTTCGCTCCGATTTACATTTGATCTATGGTTAATCTGAGGAAGTATAAAAAAGCGGCCCTGACGCTATTGGCGATTTCGGCTATTACGCCGGTTCTGGTTATCTCTCACATGGTGATCTTTACTAACCAGAACTCTATAGAGTTAACCTTTAACTCCGTACTCGGTAGCTTAGTCGTTCTTTATTATCTTTTACTGATTATAGTAGGGGTCTCCACGTCAATCTACTGGCTTATTAAACAAGTCAGGGCAATCATTCAGCTAAAAAAAGAGAAAACCAAAATCGAATTGCTACACCTCAAGGCTCAGGTGAATCCTCACTTCTTTTTTAATACACTCAATAACCTCTACGGTTGGGTGGGAAAAGACCCGGATACCGCCCAACGGATCATCCTTAAACTCGCCGATATGATGCGTTACAGTATCTACGACGGCCAAAAAGATTTTGTGCTACTGGCTGATGAAGTCAGCTTTCTTAAGGATTATACCGATCTCCACCGAATGCGTTATCATAAGAATGTAGAAGTGACCTTTAAACAGGAAATCACTGATGAATGTGCAAAACTGACACCACTGCTATTCGTCATCCTAGTTGAGAACGCCTTTAAACACGGGGTGGAGAACTTACGCCAAGGTGCTTTCGTCCATTTAACGCTTTTCACTACCCCGACGGACATTCGTCTCAAAATCACCAATAACGTGGGCGAAAAACGTCAGGGTCCTCCCGGTATCGGGTTGAAAAACTTGAGAAAAAGATTAGAGCTTGCCTACCCGCGATCGCACCGATTCACTACTACGTTGCAAAACAATGTATTCACCGCGGACCTCACCATCCCTCGCCTATGACCATCAATTATATTATTGTCGACGATGAGCGCATGGCCCACGAGATTATTGAAGGGTATTGTAATTTATTGCCTTATCTCAATCTCGTCCAACATTGCTACGATGCCATCGAAGCCATGGAATGTCTCCAGCAAAATCAGGTGGACCTAATGTTTCTGGACCTGAATATGCCCAAACTCAAGGGCTTCGACTTTTTGAAAACGCTGCAATACCCACCAAAAGTCATCGTCACCACTGCTCACCGGGAGTATGCCCTTGAAGGCCACGAACTCAATGTAACCGACTACCTGCTAAAGCCCTTTAGCTTCGAGCGTTTTGTCAAAGCGGTTAACCGACTCAATGAAGAAACTGCCAGACAGGAAATAACGGTTACCAAACAAAGCCGTGTTGAAGAACAACGCATCTTTATACGCAGCGGTCGTAAGCACATTCAGCTAGAATTGCAGGCCATTCAATACGTAGAAGCTTACGGTAATTACTGCAAGCTCTTCACCGCTGATCGGGAGATGCAGGTCCGGGAAAAAATTTCTACCCTGGAGGTCAGCCTACCTACTGGTAATTTCATACGGGTTCATAAATCATTCATCGTTAGCAAGCGCCACATCGACATGATCGAAGGTAATCGTATCCGTATCGGCAAATCTGAAATTCCCATCGGAAAGCTTTACCGTAAAGCCATGATGAAGATCCTTAGCTAAGCAGCTATACGAGATCGGAACACTTGTTTGGTTATTTTCAGAATAGCTCTTTCGGTCAGTCCAATACCGCAACACTTTCATTCACCGGCTCAACGGCCCGGATGCAAACATTGGTTAAGGTGCCGGATTTGGCCATAATTCGTGCACTGCGTTGATCTCCCTCAAAACTTCCTCGGAAAGACTGACGGCGTCGCTGCCAATATTCTCTTTCAACTGCTTCAGACTACTAGCCCCGATGATGTTACTCGTTATAAAGGGTCGCTCATTGACGAAGGCCAGTGACATCTGCGCCATACTCAAACCATGCTTATCGGCAATATCCAGGTACTTGCCGGCAATCTCGAATCTATGTTTTCCCTGGTAACGGGGCAGTTCCTTTTTAAATTTATGTAACCGATTCTCCGGACTATCTTCTCCGCGATGAAACTTGCCGGATAGCAAGCCAAAAGCCATCGGCGAATAAGGCAGTACGGCAATGTTTTCCCGCAGACAAATTTCAGATAAGCCAACCTCAAAAGTCCGGTTCAGCAGACTGTAGGGATTCTGGATACTCACTGGTGGTGTAAGTCCGTGCTTATCGGCCAGGTGCAGGATACGCATCAGGCCCCAGGGCGTTTCATTGCTGACGCCCCAGTGTCGAATCCGGCCACCGTCAATCAGCCGCTGCATATTTTCCAGTATGGTTACAAAATTATCTTCCCACGGGTCATCCGGGTGGTGGCGGAACCCCCGTTGACCGAAAAAATTGGTCTTCCTGGTCGGCCAGTGTAATTGATAAAGATCGATATAATCCGTTTGCAGGCGTCGCAGACTGTTGGCAGAAGCTTCGTCCAGATACTCTCTGGTAAAATCTTTGGGTTCGCGAATATGAGCGGTAAAGGGCAGCGCTCCCGCCATTTTAGTGGCAATGATCAATTGGTCGCGGTCACTCCGGTCTTTGAGCCAGGTTCCAATGATTTCCTCGGTCCTGCCCTGGGTTTCTTTACGGGCCGGCACGGCATACAGTTCTGCCGTGTCGATGAAGTTAACACCCTGGTCAATTGCGTAGTCGAGTTGCTGGTGCCCCTCGGCTTCGGTATTTTGTTCGCCGAAGGTCATGGTGCCCAGGCAAATTCGGGAGACTTTAAGATCGGTGTTACCGAGTCGATTGTAATGCATCTACTGATAAAATGTCGGAATGATAAAAGGATCAAATGGATAAACTTGAGAATAGTTCTCTCCCTCAACCTATATAAGGGTGCTGGTACCCATCCCGATAATCCCTTTTCAACAACTTGGTTGCTTCTTCGTCTCCGATGACAAGATGCTGCTCCGAATCGTAGCTCAACACCCGGCCACCGAGGTCACGGGAGATGTTGGCCAAAATGCAACTGGCCGTGGAAATATGTCCTTCTTCCACGTCGGCTACCGGCCTACGATTTTCGTCAATGGCCTCCACCAGGTCCAGCAGGTGAGCGCGGGTGGCTGAGGCAACGTGTAATTCAATGTCTTTCTCTTCCAGGTCTTCGGGGAATTTCTTTCGTTCGTAGAGTGCTTCGCCCGCTAGCGGCTGGTTTTTCAGCTCACCATTCAGCACTGCTACTTTGTCAGCCCCCCTACCCTTATTCGGCGTATAGCTCCACTTTTTGGTGTCCATTTTCAGCGTACCGTTTTCTCCGTATAGGAAAAGTGCCCAGGGATAATCCGGGTCTACGCTCGGCCCCCAGGTCCGGTGTTGCCAGACGCAGTCCAGTCCGGGGTAGCTGAAGGTAGCCAACTGCGTATCGGTGATGTTGGCCCAGGTCTCTCCCTCACCATACCGTATTCCACCAACGGAGTGAATACGCTCCGGCCAGCCCAGCCCGAGCAACCAACGGGCCGTATCGAACATGTGAACACACATATCGCCCACGATGCCGTTGCCGTATTCTTGCCTGGCGCGCCAGCGCCGGTGGGGCAAGCCGGTGTACGGAATGAGCGGTGCCGGCCCCGTCCAGGCTTCGTAGTCAAAATGATCGGGCACTTCTTTTACCGATGGGTTCCCACCGAAGCGCATATGGTAATAACAGCACATTTCCACGTGACCGATCTTCCCGATCAGACCACTATCCAGCACCTGTTTTTTCATTTCCAGCAAGTGGGGTGTACTGCGTCGCTGGGTACCTATTTGTACGGTACGCCCCAGCTGGCGGGCGGTGGCCAGTACGGCTTCTCCCTCCAAAACATCCAGGCTGACCGGCTTCTGCAAATACAGATCCGCCCCGGCCTGCATGGCCGCAATTGCCATCAGGGCATGTTGGTGATCCGGACTGGCGATAAGAACGAGGTCGGGCCTTTCTTTGGTTAACAATTTTTGGTAATCACGGTAAACTGCCGGCGGTTTAGCGGTGGGTTGCCTTTCCTTGAGTAAGGCCAGGGTCTCCGTCAACATTTGATCGTCTACATCACACAGTCCGACCACTTTCACATCGGCGACCTGCAGGAGACGCAGCAAATCATTTTTCCCGTACCAGCCACAGCCCAATAAGGCGACACGCTTGTTTTTAGCTGACAAAGTAGCAGTGCTGGTTGCGGACAATAATGACGGCGCTATGGACAAAGCGGCCGAGGTCCGGAGGAAGTCTCTTCTCTTCATCTCGTATAATAATAATTAAAGATTAAATGACTTAATCATTAACTCATAGCCTCATTTTGAAACAATCCCCCTGGAATAGGATTTAAGCATCTGTAATAACTCGCAAGAACATGAACTCCGACTACGACATCATCATCATCGGCTCCGGGGCCGGCGGTGGCACCCTGGCCTACGCCCTGGCCGATACCGGTAAAAAAATACTCATCCTGGAGCGCGGTGATTTTTTGCCCCGCGAAAAAGGCAACTGGGACCCCGAGGTAGTTTTTAAGGAAAGACGCTACCAAACCGACGAGACCTGGCTGAACGCCGACGATGTCACCTATAACCCCATGATGTATTACAACGTAGGCGGAAATACCAAAATGTACGGCGCGCTGCTGCACCGCCAGCGACCGGGCGATTTTACAGAAATGGAGCACAAGGGAGGTACCAGCCCAGGCTGGCCGGTCGGCTACGATGAATTCGAGCCCTACTACCTCATGGCGGAGCACATCATGAAAATCAACGGTGACCGCAGCGAAGACCCTACCGAAGGCTGGGCCAGCGGCCCCTACCCTCTCGGGCCTTTCCGCCACGAGCCGCGTATTCAGGAAGTAGCGGATGAATTGAAAAAGGCAGGTTTAAATCCCTTTCACTCTACCCTCGCCCTGAACCGCGACCATAATGATCCATGGCGCAGACCCTGTATCCGCTGCAATACCTGTGATCCTTTTCCCTGCCTGCTCCACGCCAAGAGCGACGCGGAAACTGCTATGGTCCGCCCCGCTTTACAATGGGATAACGTGGAAATGTGGACCAACGCCCACGTTGATAAACTCATCGAAAAAGATGGCCGCATCAGCAGCGTGGAGCTTACCCACGAAGGTGCAATCAAAAGCCTGAGTGCGGGACTGATCGTAGTAAGTTGCGGGGCCATTAATTCGGCGGCTTTGCTCCTGCGTTCCGGAGTGGCAAATTCTTCCGGTCAGGTGGGGCGCAACTTTATCAAACACAACCAGACTGGCCTGACCAGTGTGCACAGCAAACCTAACCCCACCGTTTTCCAGAAAACGCTGGGGGTCCACGATTTCTATTACGGCAGCCCGGAACACAATTATCCGCTGGGTACCATTCAGCTAACGGGCAAGGCCCACTGGACCAGGGTACAGGGCGACGTCAAAGGTGACCTTCCCGAAGAACAGGCAAGATTCATTGCCGATCACGCCGTGGACTTTTTCTTCACCAGCGAAGACCTCCCCGACGAGCACAACCGCATTGAATTGAAAAACGGTAAGATCAAATTCAATTACCGCCCCAACAATGTGGAGTCTCACAATGAACTCATCTCATATTTCCGTGATGAGTATCTCCGCCCTCAGGGCTTTTATATGTTCCTGCCCTGGATGATGGATCATCACGTTGCCTGGCACCAGGCCGGTACTTGTCGTTTTGGCGAAGACAAAAAAACCAATGTTCTCGACCTCAACTGCAAAGCCCATGATCTGGACAATCTCTACGTGGTCGACGCCAGCTTTCAACCCAGTATGGGTGCCACGAACCCGACCCTGACAATCATTGCCAACGCAATCAGGGTAGCGGAGCACTTACGACGTGATTGGCTGAAAGAAGATGCCGTGAACCTGAACTTCCCTACGGAAGGGATGTATATGGCGGATAGTGTGAAGGCGAACGTTAGTTGAGAGTGTTGTCAGTCGGAAGTAGAATAGTCGAAAGTCGAATAGTCGGGAGTCGGGAGTAGAATAGTCGGGAGTGGACCTGGACCTCCTCAAAATAACGGACAGTAGGCTAGATCAGATTGCGTGTTATCTTAAACACGATAAATCTACCTGATTATGTCTAAAAGACGCCAAAAATTCAGCCAATCCGAACGGCTG
>PDLQ01000002.1 GCA_002591745.1 Lewinellaceae bacterium SD302 | reverse complement strand
GACTGAAACTCTGGTGGTATATGAAGCATAATTTAGGGGGTCGAATACCTAAATTTACTTCACATCAGAGTTTCTTTAAATTGTAATAAGCCTTAGTAAACCGCTAAAGTCAAGCTTAAGTATAGTAATTACAGAAGCAGATACGTAAACCGCCTGTGGGGAAAAGGGTTACCGGTATCCATTAGGTCTTCCTATAAACATGACCGAGTCACTGAGGCCAAGCCAAAGAAAGTAAATTTGCTTTTCTTTGAGAAAGTCTTCAAACAAATCAAATCATGCAAAAACGATTACTCTTCTTTCTTTTTCTTACTCTTTGCTGGTCAGCTGCGACCGCCCAGAATGGTATGATCGGTGCCGGCTTCGCCAATGGCTGGAATTACCCAGCCGACGTAGTGGCAATGCAGCCCTCGCTGGGTGGAAGTTTCATCTACACCAGTCAGCCATCGGCAGACGGCGATAATTTTTTCCGTTTCGTCAATACGAACAACGACAACCAATACGGTCCTTTCGACTGCATTGACTTCGACTGGACGGGCAACCAGGGCACCTCCTACAACGATATGGGAATTTGTGATCCATTCGGCGCATTTTTTCTGAACGCTATGAGTACAGACCATAATTACGTCTTCAAAACCCGTTTTGAGGACAATGATGACTTCTTGTACTTCGTCGTAGAAGGGGATGTGTTTGATTTTATCCCTGGCCAGACCGCCCAGGACCCAATGCCGGATGCTATGGGACGTGTAAATCCCGATGCTGACGTTACTGTATCTACGGTAGCCGCTTTTTCTGCCGGCCAGACGGCCTATTTACGCTACACCACTGATGATTTTGTATCCTCAACCGTGGTAGAGATGGTTGATCTATTCGGTATTTCCGTATATGATGCGGTCATTCCCGCCCAACCAGCAGGCACTACAGTTAAGTATTACTTGTTTACTTCCGGAACGGGCAGCGCAGCCCCGGCCGCCGATGGTAGCGATGCGGACTATAAAACCATCACTTTCGAAACCAATGGTGGTAATAACTTCAGTTACACTACTGACGCAGCCTTACCCGTGACTTACCATAATTTTGAAGGAAAACGAGAAGCCAACGGAGAAGTACTGCTCAATTGGACCACCGCCAGCGAAGCCAATGCGAGTCATTTCGTAGTGGAATGTAGCGATGACAATGGCCGCAGCTGGATGCGCCGCGGACAAGTGACCGCCACCAATAAAATTACCGGGTCCGCTTATGATTTTCTGGACGCCCAAGCACCAAAAAGTTCCTTGCAATATCGTTTGCGGCAGCATGACTTCGACGGTCTTCAAGAATTATCCAGTATCGTGACCGTAAAAGCTGCTCTTTCTGGTCAGACCAATAGCCGGGCGGGTTTACCAATGGTGAAACTCTTCCCTAATCCGGTGAGCGATTTCCTAAGCATTCAACTGGATACTCCCATAGAAACGCAAATTATAATTACCGACAGTCACGGTCAGGAACAGTTGCGTTGGCAAACCAGTAACGGAAGTACTAGACTGGACACCCGACAACTCCCTGCCGGGGTTTATCTGCTCCGACTCTATCAGGACGGGCAACTGGGTGAAGCACGAAAATTTGTAAAATTATAAATACCTTGTCGCTACATCAAAACACACCAGCATGACTAAGGATAAAATTGGATTTTACATGGTAGCCCTCGTGGCCGCCGTGATGTTACTGACGGGAACTTTCAAAATTGTCGGTGCCGAAGATGCTGCCGCAGAGTTTGGCAGTACGAACGTCCCTTATATTCTAGCGATTATAGAGTTTCTGACGGCCATTTTAATCCTGACGCCCAAAACACGCTTCCTGGGCATTATCATGGCAGCCAGTTATTTCGGTGGAGCAATCGCTTTCGCCTGGTTGAACGAAGGTGAGACGCCAATCGTACAAATGGGCATCAACGCGGTGCTATATATTGGCGCAGCACTTTACCACCCCGCTTTGCAAGGAGGTAAAGGTGCGGGATTTGCCAAACCATAACTGCTCAGCGTGACCTAATTAATAGTCACCTCTATTCCAAAACGCGAAAGCGGCCGATCCCTTTCGGGATCAGCCGCTTTTTCTTTATCTGGTATCTGAGCAACCGGAAGGTCACTAATCACTATTTTCGCTTCAGCACCTTTTTTACGGCAGCAACGACATCCTTGGTCCCCAATCCGTATTTTTCCAGTAGCTCTCCTACCGGACCACTTTCTCCGAAGGTATCATTGGTGGCCACGAATTCCTGGGGAGTTGGCTGGTGCATGCTCAGACATTCCGCTACGGCACTTCCCAGACCACCATACTTATTGTGCTCTTCGCAGGTGACTATACAACCCGTTTTACGAACGCTGGCCAAAATGGCTTCTTCGTCCAGGGGTTTGATCGTATGGATGTTGATAAGGTCGACGCTTACACCTTCTTCCGCTAACTGCTTGGCGGCTTCTACTGCTTTCCAGACCAGGTGGCCCGTAGCGATGATAGATACATCACTTCCTTCAGCCAGCTGGAGGGCCTTACCGATCTCTAACTTTTGGTTCTCAGCAGTAAATACCGGCCAGCCGGGACGGCCAAAGCGCAGGTAGGCCGGCCCTTCGTGATCGACCAGTGCTTCTACGGCAGCTTTGGTCTGGTTGTAATCGCAGGGGTTAATAACAGTCATCCCCGGCAGCATGCGCATCATACCGATGTCTTCCAGGATCTGGTGGGTAGCACCATCTTCACCCAACGTTAGGCCAGCGTGGCTGGCACAGATTTTCACGTTCTTATGGCTGTAGGCGATGCTCTGGCGAATCTGATCATAAACCCGGCCAGTAGCAAAATTGGCGAAAGTTGTCACCATCGGAATCTTCCCGGCCGTGGCCAGTCCGGCGGCTACACCCATCATATTTGCCTCAGCAATACCACACTGTACGAAGCGATCGGGGTGAGCATTGATGAAATCATCAGCTTTCATAGACCCGCGCAGGTCTGCGGTGAGCATGACGACGTTATCGTGGGTTTCCCCTACTGAATGCATACCGGCTCCGAAACCCTCACGGGTGGCCTTTTTACCGGTGGATTTGATGTCTTGGATATCCATTTTATTATATTGTACTAAGTGATAGTATGATGGTAATGGTAGCCGGGTAGTACTATCAGACTGCCTGGCTACCGTTACTGACCAACTAAATACCTTCCGCCGGAAAATCGCCCAAGGTTTCCTCTAACTGGCCCAGCGCGTTCTTCGCCTGTTCTTCGTTAGGAGCCTTGCCGTGCCAGTGGTGAGTGCCTTCCATGAAATCGACGCCTTTGCCCATTTCGGTTTTCATGACGATACAGACGGGCTTGCCGTTCTTTTCCTGCTTGACGACCCTTTGCAGAGTTTCTATAACCTCGGTCATGTTGTTACCGTCCATATGCTCGACGGTCCAGCCGAAGGCTTCCCATTTCTTACCGAGATCATCTACTTCCAGTACTTCCGTGGTGGGGCCGTCGATCTGCTGGCCATTGCGGTCAATGATCACGATCAGGTTGTCCAGCTTATTATGGGGGCCAAACAAAGCAGCTTCCCAAATCTGGCCTTCTTGTTGCTCTCCGTCACCGGTGAGGACGAAGACATTACGGTCATCACCATTCATTTTCTTTGCCAGAGCCAGGCCAGCAGCTACGCTAATGCCCTGCCCTAAAGAACCGGAAGCCACGCGAATACCTGGTAGGTCCTCATGGGTGGTGGGGTGACCCTGGAGACGGGAATTAAGTTCCCGAAAGGTCTTAAGTTCACTGGGGGGAAAGTATCCGGCGTGTGCCAGTACACTGTACCAGACCGGAGAAATGTGGCCGTTACTGAGAAAGAAAACATCTTCGCCCGCTCCATCCATATTAAAGGCAGGGTCGTGTTTCATGATCTTGAAGTAGAGGGCGACCAAGAGGTCGGTACAGCCAAGTGAACCACCCGGGTGGCCGCTCTGAGAGAGATAAACCTGACGGATGATGTCGCGCCTCACTTGGGAGGCAATGCGTTCGAGTTTTTTGATTTCTGCCATCTTTGGGTACTGAGTTTAATGGGTTGTACTGCTAACAGTATAGAGCACGACTTCGTTGAAAAACAAAGAGCCACCGGATGTTCGTCCGGCGGCTCTCTTTTTGAAAACTTTTAGCCCGGGGGCTGAAAGTATCTTAGTTCAGGCTTTCGCTCAGTTTCTTGCCAGGCTTGAACTTGGCAACATTTTTAGCGGCAATCTGGATTTTGTCGCCGGTACGTGGGTTTACACCCTGACGGGCCGGACGGTTATTTACGGAAAAGGTACCGAAACCAATTAGAGAAACACTGTCTCCGCTTTTCAGGGCACCAGCTACTCCGTCGAGGACGGCGTTAAGTGCGCTTTCAGCTTGGCTCTTGGTCAGATCGGCGTCTGATTGGATTTTGGCAATAAGATCTCCTTTATTCATTGTAGGGGATGTTTGTATGAAAAAAATTAAACGGCCGCAAAGTTAGGCGCAAGGCCAGCATTTGCAAGTGTTTATTGAGTTATTAGTGGATTTAACTGCTTTTTTGCGCAAATTTGTGCCTCAAAAGCTGTTTTTCCAACGTTTTAATTGAGAATGTCAAATCTATAACGAATGAAATCCCACCGTGTTTACTTTATACTCCTTTTGTTCTGCGCCAGTTTCCTGGTCTTTTCAACCAGCAGCTGCGCTAAAAAGGTAGGTTGCGACACCCTTGGGAGCTCCCGGGTGAAACTCAAGAAAGATGGCATGCCACGGGGCAAGGCCAAATCTCAACTCTTCGATAAAAAGACCCGCCGCAAGATGAATTAACTATTGCCACTGTTTTTGTTGCGTTCGTCCTGTAGCTTACGGCGCAGATCCTGCTCCATTTCCAGGCGACGGCGTTTAGATTTCTCCAGCTCAGCGGTCAATTCGGCATTGCTACTTTCCAGTTCCCGACTGACGGATACGGCGTAGCGGCCACGGGCCAGAAAAAACAAAAGCCCGGCCAACAAGGCGGCTACCAAACCCCAGACTATTGAATTGTACACCCCCTTTGAAAGGTTAGTGCCCAGAAAAGAAATGCCGTCCTTTTCCTCGTTCAATTCTACAATGGTAGCATCACGTTCGGCGATCTGTTCGCTTTGGTTGGCAACTTCATCTTCCAACCGGTCGATCGTACCTTGTAGTTCCCCGGCTCTGGCTGTGCGGGCAGCCAGGCTATCGGTGAGGTTCACCTTATAGGCCGCCAGCCAGTTAGAAGGCACAACCTTGAATCGTTGGTAGCGATTGGACTCATCGACCATTTGCTGAAACTGAGTTGGCAAATCCAGGTCTCCGGCGGCAGCAGGATTGCCCTTATCGGACTGGGCGGTGAGGCTATGGCTAACAAAGTAGCAGTGAAAAAATAAAACCAAGGCGGTTAAGGCAATGCGCATAAATAAAGCGGTCAGGTGAATTGCTAAAATTGATGATAATTAGTCTCGCGGCAGTCCGGAAGCAACAAGGGGTCACGTTTGTTTAACACCTTGCTACTTTGTTAGTCCAACACTTAAACTCCGACGAGTAAAGCCAAAGTTAAGCAACCAGACAGTTCTGGAAACCTATTTAACAATAAATCACGAATTGAGAACCTTAGAGTCGTCGCTTGCTTCTTTTGAATGACTCTTCATAGGCCGCTACGATCTCGTGGATATTCTTGTAGCGGTAACCTTTACTGCCGATCTTTTGGGCCAGTTCGGGGGCGGTGGGCTGAAGGTATTCCCGTAGTTTTCTTTTAAAACCGACCCGATGAACGGGGAAGAGGGCCTGCCCCCTGATTGCCAGCCAATACCGCGAAATTGGCTCGGTGATCAAAGAGAGCAAGCGATCGTTCACCCAATTATCATCTCCATCGGGAATTTGGAAAAACTCCATGCGCTTGTCTCGTTGTAGAATTTCCAGAAAGTACCAACGCCCGTCGTAATAGCGGCTGACGTAGCGAAAAGTCTGCCCGTCTTTCGTAAAACCGAAACCCTTGACCAGGTTGGGATAAATGTAGTATCGATCACCAAAATCATTGGTAAACTCGATTTCCAGTCCGGTGACCACATAATTGATCTGATTAACGTAGCCCGTAAGGCGCAGATCATCTTTGGTTACCAAAAAACCACGGAGACTTTCAGCGCTCAGGGTGCCGGCGAACAATAGCGCGAGCACAAAGTATAACTGCTTCATAACACACTCGTTGTGAAATCAACAAATCGATAGATTCAAAACTCAAAATACTAAAACTCAGCTTTGGTTCAGAACGAAGAAGGTAAAAACAGAAAACTCCCGACTGTTTTGACGGGAGCTTCCAAAGAGCGCGTTTATATTAATTCAAAGAGAGAGAGCGCTTTAATTCTATACTATACTTGTTCAGTACATTACAAATATGCAGCCACGGAAGAGTAAAAAAAATTACAATTTGCTCTTAAATACGCAAATTTTAAAATTACAACTATCTAAACATCAGACAATTACATCTAAATATCTTCAAATAAATCAGTATAGCTACCTGATTATTACGCGCTTAAACCAATGGCGGGAGCCATCTTGGCCCGTCAACAGGTACTGACCAGGGGGTAAATGCGCTAAATCAAAAGAGATCGTACTACCAGCGTCCGGTAAATAGTTATTTGTCGACAGTGCATAAGAACGCCCCAAAAGGTCATACAATCTGAGGTTACGCACGAGTTCGGGTCTACCGTTTTCTTCGATTCGGATGTAAAGCCGGCTACTCGTTGGGTTGGGGAATACACTTAACCCCAACTCGCGAGCGGGTTCATAGATGCCCGTAGCAATCACATAATAAGTGACCAGGCTATCGCAGCCGTCGCTGGTCTGGAGTAGTTCTTCCAGAACGGCATTAGCCGTGATGACCTGGCCGGCGATGGTATCACCAACGGCCACGGTGCGGTAGTCGTTGACCTCAAAACTACCGGCTTCGTTTACGATTGTTAATAAGATGGAGTCGTAGTCGAAAAATGAGAAGCTATCAATCATACGGGTGACGATCGGTTCGTCCAGGCCGGGCACGCAGAATCGTTCCGTAATGACACCGTAACGTTGGGGTTTGCGTACGGTCAGGCACTGCTCATCAATGAGCTCTACAGCTCTAGCATTCAGGGTGAGCTGCGGCTGGAAGCAAACCGGACTACCGTGAGGCAATCCAGAGCGTATATCTACGGAGAACTCAACAAAACCTCCCCAACCACCGGTGGCGGGCTGAATCAGGAGTGGCGAATGATCTTCATTTTGGATTACAAAACGAATCTCACCCGTTGAACTGACGCTGAATTCATAAGGGTGGCTCGCCGCGCCGGGGCGTAAAGTCGCCAAATCAAGCGCCTCGGGCAATTGGCCTTCCACCAGAACGCGGTAGAGTCCGTTTTCTGCAAGCCCGAGGTTCCGAAAGCCGACTGTGTAATCAATGGTTGCGGTCGTGTCTACCAACCTTTCGGGGCCGATTCCAGTGGGGCTTACTGTTAGCTGCCCCTTTTTTGTGTCATCTGCGTTAGTTTGCGGTTGATTACTACCGTCCACAACACTTTGTGCACATAGTTTGGCCACGAACGGATCTCCTTCATCCTGGGGGTACTGGGCAACCAGACCGAGGGTAAAGTCTCCGGGATCAAAATCACCGCAGCCTTCCACGCCTACCGCCGGGCTACTGCTGCCGGGATGAAAAAGAGCTTGCTCGGACTCCATGATGTAGGCGTGACCTTCTACTACCGGAACTGTTATATCAAGGACACCATCGGAAGGCAACACGAAGGGTCCTCCGAGGTGGATCACGAAATCCTCGATAACTACGTAGGAAAGCTCCGTTTGCATATCAAGGCCGACGTTCTGAATCTGAAACCTTACCGTATCGTCGATACAACTCCCGCTGACCTCGATCGAGCTACCATCCCATTCCGGGGCAGGAGGCAGGCAGAAGGTATCCGGCAGTATTCTCGCTTCGGTACAGTGCGTTTGGCCGGGCAGGGCGGTGAGACAGTCCATGGAGCCATTGATGTAGACGAAGCCCATTTCATTGACTTCAATGGGGTCCAATTCGAAAGTCAGGGTGTTTCCGTCCTGGCTCGTCCAGGCCGGAGTACTGGAAGTCGGGGTGAAGAAGCTGTCCAGTTCTACGATGAGAACAGGATTCTCTTCGGCGCTGGCGCCGGTATTAAGATAGCCGATGCTGTAAAAGCCCGGCTCGCACCCTTCGAAAGGAGTGGAAGAAAGAGAAAGGCTAACCAGCGGACAGTCGAACAGAACCTCGACGGCAAAATTGTAATCGACCGTATCGTAAGCAGGTCCCAGTGTGACCGGATTAACTGAGCAGTCCGATGAAAAATAGCTATTTGGCGGGATAGCCCTCAGTAGGTATTCGGATGAGTCAGAGTCAATCGCGAACTGCCCCGCATTATCGGTGAAAGCGTAGAGGGTTTCCAGTCCCGGCGTGGTGGGTTCGGCGACCACCCACCAGTTGGCCAGCCCCGCCTCATTCGGATCGGGCGTGCAGCTTCCGGTGACTGTCTCCGGGTATATGCCACCACGGATGAGGTTGGTAAAACTTTGCAACTCCTCGTCCAGTTCGAAATAAAAGTAGTGGTAGCCCGGCGGTTGGGCAAAATTTCGCCCTGGGTTGTACATCGCGCCGTAAAGGTTACCGTTGGGCTTGAACCCGAAAACATCCGCCCCGATCAGATCGCCGAAAGCGGAACTCCCAGAATAAACATCCAATGGATTCCCGGCGGCATCCAGCCGCCGAACTCTGATAAAATTATCTTCATCCGGCATACTGACGAAGTTGATCTCCTCATGTAAGTAATATCCACCATCCGGCGCATCCAGAATGTTGAGAGGGCTGGCTACAAATTGCGTAGAAGTAGGTACTTCATAAGTGTCCACTAAAGAATCATCTGCCAGGTCATAAATACTGAAATCAACTGGCCCAACGGTAAAGGCCAGACGACCAAACGCAAACCGGGTGCCAGAGGTATTGGTGATGAAGCTGCTGCCGTCAATATCGTTGACGAATTCACTAACCCGGAGGAGCGTATCGCCGGGGTAGAAGTGATACAAAGCACCGTCAGCCACGTCCAGATCAATTTCTCCTTCCTCGGTCAGCGTATCGATCGATAGTAAGACTGCCATGCTGCCGTCTGACAGGGTATCCACTTCCTGGAGATCGAAAAAGTAATCCGGAATTTCAAAGGACTCGGTACTTTCGAGAGTCCCGTCGTGGGAGATATTAGCGACCAGGCCAAGATTGGCTTCATCAGGGCTGCTGCCACCTGAATAGCCAGACAACATGGTGTATACAACAATGCTGCCGCCGTCCGGCCGGGTGAAACCGAATTCCCCACCGGGGGCGAAGCGGTCGGCAATTATAGGCTGCAACTGGGTAACAACCTCTCCCAAAAGATCACCTACGATATTGTAATAATAACGGTAGGCGAAAGTACCGTTGATTTCCAGAGTAATAGAGTGTACAATTAAACTGTCTCCGTTGGAACTGGCACTCAGGCCATGAACTTTCTGTTCATCGGGCAGCTTGCGGGTGAACAAGGTTTGTCCATTTTCATCCAGAAGCGAGAAGTTCTGTTCGGAACCAAATAGCAGCGCGTTACTAGGTAGTGCATAATGATGTATCTCGTTAGCAAACGTTACATCCGGCAACAAAATATTCCGTTCAAAACCTTGTGCCCGCAGGCCCAAAACAATTGAAAACAGTGCAATAAAAATACATACGGAGGTATACCGAATAATTGGCATGAGGAGGCTTTCGGAGAGATGAGAATCTTTTGCAAACAACTAACGAACCACGAAATTACGGGTTTTATTCCTTGCGGGCTGGATAATGACAAACCAGCTTCGTCGTACCTTTGACCATATGCACCCCACCCTGAGATCAATGGCCAGGCTGACCACCCGTGAACGCAAACGATTCCTGCGCTGGCTGGAAAGCGGGCTGTATCATTCTCGTAAGGGTCTGGTCGAATTGGCCACCAGCTGTCTGAACGACCGCCAGTCTATCGGTAAAGATGAAAAGACAAGTCGCCAACTCACTTACCTCGGTGCAGCTTTAGAAAATTTCTACGCCATTGAGGGCTTTTTAGAAGAACCCTATGCACTGGATCGGTACACCGCTCTTTTTCTGGACCGTAAACAGCAAAAAGAGCGAGCTAGCAAAATGCGTCAGCGGGCCCTTAAACAGGTTGCCAAGCCCCAGGTGAATCCCCAGGAAAAACTGCTCTTTCAATTTTTGATCCAACGTGATCAGTTGGAAGAGAACAACAGTAACGAAAGGACCGAAAACTGGAAAAACGTAGCTGACGCCATCATTCCGCTTAATACCAGTCTGGATCGTCTATTCATCTTTCACAAGCTGCAACAAGCCTGCCGCCTGGCTACCTACGGCAATTTTTTTGAAGAGAATACCAGCTTGCCTCTGCTTAATGCAGCACTGGAAGTTATGTCGCCCGCCAACACCAACCCGGCCACGGCCGAACTACGTGCCACCTCTGAGTTACAGCTTTTTTACGCCGCCTACCGTATCCTGAGTGAAGGAGACGCCGGGGCACGCCACGAGCTGACCAAACAGCTGCTGGAATATTCGGAATTCCTGAATTTTCCCGCCGGTCACGAACTCTTCCTGATGTTGCTCAGCGACGGTATCAAACGCCTCAACCAGGGGGAACAATCCTACTTGCAGGGCAACCTCGATCTTTATGACCTCGGCCTTAAAACGGGCCTACTAATGGTAAAAAACAAGCTGAACGGCATCACTTTCTACAACATTTTCTTCTTGGCCATCAAGGCGGGGCGCAACGAGTGGGCCGGGCAATTTTTAGAGCAATACCGGGAATTACTCTCCGTTCGTGACCTGGCCACCATTTATCCATATTGCAAGGCAAACTGGCATTACGAACGCGGAGAACTGGAACTGGCCGCCGATCTACTTGCCAACTACACCGGCACCGGCGGCCAGTCACTCCAGCTACAGGCCAAGGCTACCCTGGTCAAAATCTATTACGACCAACAAAATTTCGACCTCCTGGACAGCCTCCTCAATAGCATGAGCGTAAGTATCAGTCGTATGGTAAGACTTGGTTACCGTGGTGAGATTTACCTGCCTTTCGTACGTATTGCGCGCAAATTACTGCGTGCTCACCCCCGGTTGGACACCGCCTCTGCTGATGCACTGACCAAGGAAACGGAAGAAATCAGTGTCCGGAGTTTACGCAACTGGTTGCTGGAAAGAATTGAGCGGTTACGATAGTACTTTAATTGGCAGGCTAGAAACCACCTTCCCCCAGAAAACCTGCTACTTTAGCTCCATTCATCATCGCGATCAAAATGCGTTTGGTTCAATATTAAGCATTGCTACTTTGCCAGCCATAAAAAACTGTCGCTGATCCTCCCGTTGGTCCTCGGAGTTGCTAGCCCAAATCATTACCTTTGCGGCTTGCTAGCAGTAAAACACCCCATTCATGGCTAATCAGGGCAGTCCCGTTAATTACGAAGTCGCTAAAAACCTGGGTCTCACGGCCGAGGAATTTGATCGCATCAAAGAAATCATGGGTCGCGAACCCAATTTCAACGAACTGAGCATTTTTTCGGTCATGTGGTCGGAGCATTGCTCGTATAAGAACTCCATCACCTGGCTTAAAACGCTGCCCCGCGACGGCGAACGCTTGCTGGTTGGTGCCGGGGAAGAGAATGCCGGACTGGTGGATATCGGAGGCGGTTTGGCCTGTGCCTTCAAAATCGAAAGCCACAACCACCCTTCTGCCATCGAACCTTACCAGGGAGCAGCCACCGGAGTTGGTGGAATTCACCGCGACATCTTCACCATGGGTGCCCGCCCGATCGCAGCTTTGAACAGTCTGCGCTTCGGTGATCCGGAATTGGCCCATACCAAACACCTCGTAGAGGGCGTAGTAGCCGGTATCGGTGATTACGGCAACTGCTTCGGCGTGCCTACCGTTGGCGGAGAAGTCTATTTCCACTCTAATTATAATCAAAATATTCTGGTGAACGCCATGAGCGCGGGCATCGTTAAAGTAGGCGAAACTTGTAGCGCCGTAGCCGACGGACCGGGCAACCCTGTCTTCATCGTCGGTTCCGCTACCGGCAAGGACGGCATCCACGGAGCCACCTTCGCGAGTGCTGACCTTACCGAAGACAGTGCCGAAGACCTGCCCGCCGTACAAGTAGGTGACCCTTTCCAGGAAAAGCTACTGCTGGAAGCCAGCCTGGAGGTAATTCAAACCGGTGCGGTAGTGGGCATGCAGGATATGGGGGCTGCGGGAATCACCTGCTCCACCAGCGAAATGAGTGCCAAGAGTGGTACCGGTATGACCATCGACCTCGATAAAGTACCTACCCGCCAGGCTGATATGGAGCCCTGGGAAATTCTGCTCAGCGAGAGCCAGGAACGGATGCTGATCGTCTGCGAGAAAGGCCGCGAAGACGAGGTATTAGCCGTATTTGACAAATGGGACCTTGAATGTGAGCACATCGGTGAAGTAACCGATACCGGCCGTCTCCAGTTCTTCTCCAAAGGCGAGATCGTTGCTGACTTACCGGCTGAGCCACTGGTTTTGGGCGGTGGTGCCCCCGTGTACCAACGTGAAAGCAAGCGTCCCACTTATCTGGATAAGGTGGATGACTTCAAAGTAGCAGAGATTCCGGTTCCCGAGAATATGCGGGAAGCTGCCTGGAAAACCTTTACGGCCCCGAGCATCGTTTCCAAGCGCTGGATCACCCGTCAATACGACAGCATGGTGCGCACCAATTCCATGAGCACCAATGCCCCGAGCGACGCTGCACTGGTGCGCGTAAAGGGTACCGATAAAGCCCTGGCCCTGACTACGGACTGCAACAGTGCCTACGTCTACGCCGACCCCCATAAAGGGGCCATGATCGCCGTAGCCGAAGCCGCCCGCAACATCGTTTGCTCCGGTGGCGAACCCGTGGCCATCACGAACTGCCTGAACTTTGGCAACCCCTACAATCCGGAGGCTTTCTATCAATTCTCTAACGCCGTGACCGGAATGGGCGAGGCCTGTCGTGCGTTCGGCACCCCGGTGACCGGCGGCAACGTGAGTTTCTACAACCAGAGTGTCTACGAAGACGGCCGCACCGAGCCAGTTCACCCCACCCCCACCATCGGGATGCTGGGGCTGCTGGATCACTATAAGCAACAAACCACCATACCCTTCGTGGAGGATGGCGATGTGATCTACCTGATCGGTGAAAGTCACGACTGCATTGGCAGTTCGGAATACCTGCGCCGGGTCCACGGTGTAGAGTACAGTCCTGCCCCTCACTTCGAAATTGAAAGTGAGTTGAAACTACACAAGACCATCAAGGCACTGATTGGTGACGAATTGCTAAAGTCGGCCCACGACGTTTCAGACGGCGGCCTTTTCGTAACTTTGATGGAGTGCGCCATGGCTGGCGGCGAAGGTTTCAGGATGGATACCGACTCGGTTTACCGCGCCGATGCTTACCTGCTGGGCGAGGCCCAAAGTCGGGTCGTAGTGACTGCCCACCCCAGCCGGGCCGCCGAGTTGGAAAAACTTGTCCGGCACCACGGGGAAACCTTCCGGGTGCTGGGTCACGTCGGCGGAGACCACGCTTATATAGACGGACAGGACTGGGGCGCAATTGCCGAATGGAAAGAGCGTTATGACAATGTACTTGGAGAGCTGTTAGATTAAGAGCGTGTTGGGAATTCAAGATTTGGACTGTCTGAGCCAAATTTTCTCTTGAACTTCATCATTCGATCTGTCACGTGGCTACGGCCATGTTCCTTCCTCTCTCTTTGTTCAAAACAAAATTTGCCAGCAGTCGTCTCAAACCCGAACTCCTAACAAGCTCTAAGCTCCGAAGAACCTCGAAAATTATAAAAACATGAAATTCACCAATCTTCTCTCTTTACTTGCGCTGGCCCTGATGCTGGCCGGTTGTGGCGAGCAGGCCGTCAGTGGCGTACTGCTGACCGGAAATCTGGACAATGCTAACGGCCTCGATGTATTCCTGGACAAGGCCTCAATTGGCGGTGCTAACAACGTACTTACCAAAGCACCCATCGCCAGTGACGGCTCTTTCGAACTGGCCTTTCCCGAAGGTCTGGATCCGGGAATCTACCAACTCCGGGTAGGTGCCCAGCGCGCTGCCATTGCCCTGAACGGAAGGGATGGAAAAGTAACGGTCAACGGCGACGTTAATGGCTTCAGCAAGTACAATTTTGAGGTAGCAGGCTCTGCGGACGCCGCTACGATGGTCAATACCATGAAACAGCTCAATAGTTCCAGACCGACGATGAAAGACATCGAGACGATCGTGGATACGGTTTCTAATCCAATGACCGCAGCCTTCATCGCTTTTAATGCCCTTAGCCGCGCCGGTGGGCAAGGACTTGAAGTGCATAAGAAAGCACTCGGACGTTTGACGGCAGGTAGTGATTTCGCCGAGCCTTACCAAAAATACGTCAGCAACCTGGAGGCTATGGTCGCCGCCCAACGTAGTCAGGAGCGCATTCAGGTGGGTATGCCGGCTCCGGATATCGATCTGGCCAGCCCCGATGGTAAAAAGTATAAGCTTTCCGATCTCAAGGGACAGGTAGTGCTGCTCGATTTCTGGGCCAGCTGGTGCGGCCCTTGCCGCCGGGAAAACCCGAACGTTGTAAAGGTCTACAACAAATACAAGAAGGATGGCTTTACCATTTACAGCGTTAGCCTGGACGGGATGGACCCACGCCGTACCGCAGGCATGGATGCCAATCAATTGGCCCGCGCCAACGAAGGCCAGAAAAAGCGTTGGGTAGACGCTATTCAAAAGGACGGACTGGTCTGGCCTTATCACGTGAGTGAACTTAAAAAATGGAGCGGACAGGTTTCCGCCGAGTACGGCGTACGGGGCATTCCGAAAACCTTCCTGATCGACCGTGAGGGCATGATCGCTGCGGTAGGACTGCGAGGTGCCGTTGAGATCGAACAGGAGCTGAAGCGGGTCCTCTAATCCACTCCTCCTTTAGATAAAAAGCGCGATGACTCTTCAGAAGTCATCGCGCTTTTTATTTGTGTTTTGGTTAGGCTAGAGCAGTAATTTGACTGGCAATTAGCTTGTCAGATAAAGTACTGGACGGCCAGTTCATAGCCCCTTAGGCCTAAGCCGACAATAACCCCTTCCGCATTGGCCGACACGTAAGAATGATGGCGGAATTTCTCCCGTTTATGCACGTTGGAAATGTGTACTTCGATAACCGGTGCCTCAATGGCGGCAACGGCGTCACCAATGGCAATACTTGTGTGGGTTAGTGCCCCGGCGTTGAGGATGATGCCGTCGTAAGAAAAACCGATTTCGTGTAGTTTATCGATAATTTTCCCTTCATGATTGCTTTGATAATAATGTATCTCCACGTCACTATCAACGAATAACCCACGGAGGTGCAGCAAAAAATCCTCGAAGGTATCCTCTCCGTAGATATCCGGTTCACGGCGGCCCAGCAGATTAAGATTAGGCCCATTGATGATGAGTAGGTTTAGGGGCATGTTTCAGGTACTTGGTATTCGATACAAGGTACGGGGTATTTGATACTTGGTACTCTGTACCAAAATAAAAACGGCCCCAATGCAAGCATCGGAACCGTTTCCAGTATTTAGACTTAAAGAATCTCTCCCTAGTGAATCATCACTTTCTGGGTCACGATTCCTTGTTCTACCCGGACGCGCAAGATATACTGTCCGTTTGGCAGATTGTTACGATCAACTCTCAGGCTGGTATTATTGACGTTACCGAAAGTAGCAACTTCACGACCATTGATGTCGAAAAGGCTGGCTTCCAGAATACGCTCATTTTCAGTGTTTACGAGGAAGTA
Source organism: Lewinellaceae bacterium SD302 (assembly GCA_002591745.1). GTDB lineage: Bacteria > Bacteroidota > Bacteroidia > Chitinophagales > Saprospiraceae > Neolewinella. The sequence continues at coordinate 273,857 of PDLQ01000002.1, read as the reverse complement.
CTCGCTGGCGGGGTTAGGCGCTACGGTCAGGCCGATAGCATCAGCTTGTACCAATTCCTCGGTATTTACCAGTTCTTCCAGATTCAGGCCATACCAGGCGCGGGGAAGGAAATGAGCCAGCATCGTGTCGATGGTCAGTTTGGCTTGCTCGGGGTTGTCGTAGTTCGGATTGAACATAGACTCGCCGGCAATCAGGGCTTCGAAGGTCGGAGGTACGCCGGGGAACATCATCTCCACCTGAGCCAGAACAAATTGTGCGGTAGCCAGATCGATCCAGTTGTAAGTGCCGGAAGTAGGGTTGCCTTCGTTAGCTAACCTGCTGGTATAAGCGTGCGTGAACATGTTGGGAACAGACAAGGCACCCATAGTTTGATCGGCAGGGTTTAAGATGGCAAGGTCTACCGTAACGCCTTGTTGTCCCTGGTTAATGGCGTTTACAGCTGATGCCAGTGGGCCGAACATATCGGGCAATGGAAAAGCATTAGCTGGCTCCAGAGCATCATTCAGGCCACTTTCGTTGGCCAATTCTACTACTCTACGCGTACCGGCTACGCCACTAACTACGGTCTCTCCAGTCGTAGGTACGATTACGGTACCAACGTTATAGGGAGCAAAGAAGTCGGTATAATGGTGGTGGCCAATTACAATTGGCTCGTTACCACCGCCGTCGATCCAGGCTGGATCACCCAAGGCGCCACCAGAATTGAGAGACATGGCTACGTCAGAGTTGTAGCCAGGAGTGTTGACCATATTAAACATAGTGGCCGTCGTACCCTGTGGATTACTGTCTTCGGCTTCGTCGATGAGCAAATTACCTTCGTCATCATAGAATTGGATATTCGGGATAAGCTCATCCACGTCGTCCAGGAAGGCGTGGGTCAGAGCTACGTAGCCACCGGTGCCAAAGCCCCAGAAAACGATACGATTGGTGTCGATCTGGTAAGGATTACCCTCCTCAGCTACGGTCATACGCAACCAGCGGGCCATAGCGTGAGCATCCTGTCCGCCGCGGTAAGCAGCTTTTAGCAGGGTCTCCGTACGGGTTACCTGATCATCAGCACCGGGCAACCAGCCGAAGCGGTACTCAGCGTGGATACCTACGTAACCGCGGGCGGCAAGTTTGCGCAACGTGGTAACGTTGGCACTATCCAGTTGAGTTCCGTAGGGACCTTGATTCAGGTAAGCCGGCAGGAAGTTTCCGGTGGGCCACAGTACCACTACCGGGCGTAATTGGTCAGAATCCTCGTTGGCGGGCTCGTAGATATTACATTCCAGTTCGTCGGGCTGAAACATCAGTCCAAAAGAAAGATTGGTGGCGTAAGTTTCCGTGGTCGGACCGGTGACGTCAAATATTTCGTCAAGGTAGCGCGTCTGGGCACTCAGGCTGGTTACTGCCAGAAGCAGCAACAAAGTGAAAAAAGAAGTAGTGATTCGTTGCATAATCGAGTTAGTAAATTGAGCAATTAAGTTAAATGACCGGAGAACGTACCGGCCCGGAGGTTATTTTTTCTGCCAGGTATAAGTAGCCGCGACGTAAGCCAATCGGCCGACCTGGGGGCCTCCATAAACTTGAAACACCTGATTATCCAGGATGTTGGAAGCACCGAATTTAAAGGTAGTATTGATCTTACGGGCAGTAAAATTGAATTGGGCGTCTAATAACGCGTAAGCATCGATAAAGCCTGTGAACTGTGGACTTCCTTCGAAGATAAAGCCATCAACCCATTTGTAAGTAAGGTTGAAGCCAAGATCATTGATCGGCTTACCGAAGAGTTTTAACGGTACGTCACGACCACTGATTCCCAGATTGTACTTGTGCTCTGGAGTATTGAAGGCAGGAATGATCGGATCATCGGTAGCCGTATTCAGCTTGTTCCAGCTATAGTTGGCATTGAAGGTGTAGTAATTACCGAAGTAATAATTACCTCCAATACTAAAGCCTTGGGTCGTCACCTGATCCGTCGCATTAGCACTCACCCGGAAGGCCTGGGCACTTGTCAGAGTTGGGCCGGCAAATGCTACGTCCAGACCGACATTGAAGCCGATGAAGTCCGTGTAGAAACTATAGTAATAGGTAGCGTCCAGGTATATTTTTTCGCCGATGGTCGTCCGGGCACCTACTTCAAAAGTACGTACCTGTTCCGGACGGATCGGATCGACGTTGAAGTAAACCAGTGTATCCGCATTACCGGTATTGGAAAAGTCACGGGTGCTCTCGATGGTTGTCAAACTATCCACTCCGTCGAGGTTACCAATCAGGATAGCCCGGCCAACGTTATAGTTCAGGTACTGATCGTTAAGCGTCGGGTTGCGGATCGCGGAACTGAAGGAAGCCCTCAGGGTTGTCCGCTCGGTTGGGGTATAAACCAAAGATGCCGCAGGACTGAATAGCAGATCAAAATTCTGGTTCTTGTCGGCTCTCAGGCTGGCACTGATTCTCCAGCGATTGTTCATGTTCAAAGTTCCGCCACCGTATGCTCCGAATTCATAGGTATCGATATTTCTTCCGGCGGTGTCCAGCAAAATCGTTCCTTTACTATTTGGCGTATAAAGACGTCCGTTAGCTCCTACGGTCATATCCAGTCGGCTGTCATCGTTTGGCCGCCAAACTTCATTAAATTTTTTCTCCCCGTGAATATGATACAAGGCGGACCGGTCAAAGAACTGGGTACCTCCCTCACTGGCCAGGGTACTGGTAATACTGTCGAAAGCTTGCTGAAACCGTTCGGTGCCGACTTCATAAAAATCACGGGTTCCAAAGGAAGTCTCTCCCTGAGCGAATTCACGGGCATCTTCGTGAAAACCGTTTAGTAAATCCTGATTTTCTGGCATGGCTAAAAAGTCCCTCCGCTGCTGGTCTTGCTCAAGCAGTGTACAGTCGAAAGGAAAACAAGTCGGGTACCCTTCGATCATTTCGATCTGGGGTACGATCTGTTGCAGCCAGAAACTATTGTAGTCCGTCTGCCAGGTGGCATCGCTTTTATGTAATTCCTGTAGCCGGATCGACGTAAAGTAAGGATCGTAGCTATTCCCGGCGTCTTCATGGGTAGCGTAGGCCCGAATGAAAAAGTCATCGCGGTTGCGTAATTCGATTCGATGCTGGAAGAACTGGATATCCCGCAAGCTGAAACGATTATCTCCCTGGTAAACCGTCGTTCCTGTACTGTAATTGGAGGCGAGGATCAACTCGGTACTCTCAAGGGTTTTGGCCGGATTAAGACGAAAATGCAGGGCAGCACCAATTTTAAGGTTCTCGGAGTCATAATCGACCATATCCACTTCTTCATACCCCTGTCGGCGAATTACCCCCAGACCGGGTAAGCGGCGGCTCCGGCTAAAATCGAAAGAACTGTTGAATTCGTCCCCGTATACATTTACGGCATCGTATCCGCCGGGATTATCACGGTCCAGTTCGGTACCGAATACCGGGTCTAAATTGTCCGCCACCCAATCATCGGCACGAAAGCCATAGGCATTGATTTTATAGGCGAACCACTCCTGATCATCCTTGTTCTTTACGGCATCTGCCCAGCGGAATCCGGCTTTAACCAGATTACGCTCACCAAGCTTGACCTCTGCGCTCAAGCCTTTTTGCAGGAAAGGGTCTTTAGTTTCCATGGCAATCACGCCATTAAAGGCATTAGGACCGTAAAAGGCAGAGCTGGCTCCTACGACCAGATTAACGCGATTGACGTCGAGATCGGAAGCCCCCAGGAAGTTACCCAAGCTAAAGTTCAAACCGGGGCTCTGGTTGTCCACACCGTCAATAATCTGTAGGGAGCGGACGGGGTTGGTGCTGTTAAAACCCCTGGTATTGATAATTTTAAAACCGAGACTGGCACTGGTCAGGTCAACGTCTTTGAGATTACCCAATCCATCATAAAAGTCCGCGGAAGCGGTTTCCTTGATAGCAATGGCATCCAAGGCTTCTACGGTCAGGGCGCTTTGTTGTTGTTTTTCGCCAATCCGGCGTCCTTTCACCTCCACCACGGCGGTAGTGATGGCATTGTCACCCAAGGCAACGTTCAGGTCATCATCGGCACTGGTTACTTCCAATTCGGTGGGGCTGAACCCAATGTAGGAGAACTGAAGAATAGACGGTAGCCCACTTACTTTGAGACTGAAATTACCATCCAGGTCGGTAACGGTTCCGTTGGTGGTTCCCTTTACCAATACACTGGCCCCAATTAGTGGGTCACCGTTATTAGCATCGGTAATGGTTCCGGTCAGGGTAAGCTGCGCGGAGAGGGTGTTGGCCAGACCACTGATGAGCAGTAGGGCAAGAAGGGTAAGCTTTATACGCATATTGATTCCACCTTGAATTTGGCATGATACGATTAAAACGACGAAGACGGATTGCCTCAACTAGTTGTGTAAGGCAACCAAAGCAAAAATTCTTTTTTCCGGGACGGCGTAATCGGTGTGCCGACAACCAAATAAAGGATGTCGGATCTGGGTCTTAGTCTACGTGAGACGACGCAAGTTAGGAAAAAAGCCGAATAGACAACGGAATTGTAGCAGGTTCATTATCCGTGGGCCGTCAGCCAGGCGATACTCATCGCTACAATAATGATCAATAACTTCTTGCCACTGATCCGGTGATGGGTAGTGCTATCGGCCTCGAAAAGAATAGTCGTGGAAACGTGCAAAAGTGAGCCGATCACCAAAGCCATCACCCGGTGATACCAAACCTCCGAAAGCATCAGACTGCTACCGACCCAGGCTCCGAGGGGGGACATCAGGGCAAAGCCCGCCAGACAGATAAATCCAAATAATTTAGAGTATCCGGACTGACGAAGTAGCAATGCCAATGCGAAGGCCGCGGGTACTTTATGCATGACGATCCCCGAGAAAAGATTCTCCATTCCACTGTGTGTACCGTGGGCATGAACAATGGTTTCGGTACCTGCCAGTGGTAAGCCTTCCAGGAAAGCGTGCAGGCTCAGACCCAGCATAACCTGGATTCCATAACTGGCTGCCGCGTTTTTTCGGGCGTGTACGTGGCCGTGTTCCACTCCTTCACTGAGACTTTCCAATAATAATTGAATCACAAACCCCAGCAACAAAAACAATCCAAGACCGTGAAAATGCCCGCTGAAGGTCTCCGGAATCAGTTCCAGGGCTACGATCCCCAGCAAATAAGCGCCACTGAAGGAAAGCAGTAGCGGAAGAATTCCTTGCCAGCGTTCGTCCTCATCGACCAGCCACCAGCTAACGCCGCCACCCAGCAGTACACTTAGGACCAAGATGAGGTATTGCCATATTTCCATCGTGGGAGGTAACGCTTATTGGCTGGTTATGGTTGATACGGGCGATTTAACCATTCAGCCTAATTATGTCTGTCATTTAGCAAGTAGAGCATGTTACCAAGTACACTACATAAAACATAAGCACACAAGAGATACAAGTAGCACGGGATATTTAATGGTATTGCTATCTACCTTAGATTAGCTATTCGATGTACTGAAGCCTGCGGATAGCGTAGCCAGGTTAATTTTACTTGGGGAAACTTGTGCTCCCTGTTACACTTGTGTTTTAGAACTCCTTACCTTCGCCCCATGTCCAATCTCGCCATAGAATCCGATCTCAATCGCCTTTTCACCCAGTGGGCGGGTCGGCCGGCCGAACTATTGCTACCACTGGCCCCCAGCGGCTCAAAAAGGATGTACTACCGCCTGCAGGCTGGCGATAAGGTCGCCATCGGGGCCTATCACCTGGATGCCAGGGAGAACGAAGCTTTCATCAGCTTTTCCCGCCATTTCAAAGCGTTGGATTTGCCCGTTCCGGAAATCTACGCCACCGACCTGAATCAACACATATACCTTCAGGAAGACCTGGGTAGTACCACCCTTTACAGCTACCTGCTGCAACGAGGCGATTACTGGCCCGACTACCTCACCAAGATTTACCAGCGGGTGGTGGAACAACTGGCCCGCCTTCAGATCATCGGCGGGAAGGAACTGGACTATAGCAAGTGCTATCCCAGGGCTGCCTTCGATCGACAAAGCATCCGTTGGGATTTTAACTATTTCAAGTACTATTTCCTGAAACTGGCCGGCGTCGACTTCGACGAAGACGCCCTGGAAACCGACGCCGAACGCCTGGCAGACTACCTGCTGGAAGCTGATGGCAACTACTTCATGTTCCGCGATTTTCAGACCCGCAACATTATGGTCAAGTCCGGAGAACCGGTTTTCATCGACTACCAGGGCGGTCGCCGGGGTGCTCTGCAATATGACCTGGCAAGTCTGCTTTTCCAGGCCAAAGCTAATCTTCCCGAAGACATTCGCACCAAACTGCTGGAGCACTACCTGGATGCCGCCGGCGAACTTATTGATCTGGATCGTAAAGCTTTCAGCGAACACTACTACGGCTTTGTTTTCATCCGTTGTCTGCAGGTTTTGGGGGCTTACGGCTTTCGGGGCCTTTACGAACGTAAAGAGCATTTTCTGCAGTCTATCCCCTTTGCCCTCCGCAATCTGGATTGGCTACTCACCAATGACAAACTGGTACCGGAGCTTCCGGAACTGACCCGCGCCCTGCGTCAGCTGATCGATGATAAGCAATTCGAACCCTTCGATAAAATCAGGGGCAGTTCCAGCCTGTTGAAAGTGAGCGTGGCCAGCTTCAGCTATAAAAAAGGGGGTATCCCTGCCGATGAAAGCGGGAATGGCGGAGGTTTCATCTTTGACTGCCGGGCCCTACACAATCCGGGTAGATACGAACCTTACAAAAAACAAACTGGCCGCGACGAAGCCGTGATCAATTTTTTGAATCATCACAGCCAGATGCCGGATTTCCTGCAAAATGTCTTCCGTATTGTAGACCCCGCAGTGGAAAATTATATCGACCGTAGTTTCACCCACCTGCAAGTGTCTTTTGGCTGTACGGGCGGCCAACACCGCAGCGTTTATGCCGCTGACCAACTAACCGCCCACCTGCGCAAAAAATACGGCGTTGAGGTAGACCTCCATCACATCGAACAAGAGAAGAAAAATTGGAAAAACTGAATCCCCTGCCAATCGCCCTCTTTTTTCTCTACCTGTTAGTGGGCCTGTTGATCATTCCCGATTATGGCGTTTCCACCGACGAGATCGTCCAGGTACAGCACGCCGAGGTACAACTGGACTACGCCGCCAAAAAACTCGGGATTGAAGATTACGAACCTTATCGGCCAGATCACGAGCTGGAGACTTATAATTGGCGTCATTACTCCATGATGTATGGCATGGCCGCCACCTTCATTGCTGAATTTCTTGGCTATGAAAAAGGTGATCTCCGGCTGGCATTTCAGGTACGGCACTACCTGGTATTTCTATTGTTCTGGCTAGCCTGCCTGGCTTTTTACCGCACCCTTAAAGGTCGCTTCGGAGGTTGGCAGCTACCGCTACTCGGAACGGCTATACTGGTACTGACCCCCAGAATATTCGCTAACTCATTTTATAACCCCAAGGATTTAGTGGTGCTGGCCTTTTACGTCTACGGCACCGCTTCTCTGGCCTGGTTTTTACGCAGTCGCAGCTGGGCCAGTTTACTCGTGCACGCCCTGGCTACCGGAGCAGTACTCAACACCCGCCTCCCGTCCATGTTTCTGCCACTGATGACCTTGTTCATGCTGGTATTGCAACTCATTCAAGAGCAAAAAAACTGGGGCAAGACGCTCGCACAGATGACTGTTTACAGTGGATTGAGCCTATTGATTTTCATCGCTCTCTTCCCCTTACTCTGGGAAGATCCAATGTCCCGGATTGTCGAAGTATGGGGTTCGATGTCCAAATTCGACTGGGGTTCGTCCAACCTGATCTTCAATGAATGGATTCCCGGAGATGAAACGCCACCCTGGTACATCCCGGCCTGGATGGCAATCACTATACCACTAGCAGTACTGGGATTGATCGTCGCAGGCATTTTGCTCCTCGTCAAACGTCAGGCATTGCTACTTTGGAGCCACAAAAAATTCTGGCAAGATGGAAACGAAAGACTCGACCTGGCTCAGCTAGGCCTCGGTGTAGGGCCGATTCTGGCCGTTATCGTACTTGGCTCTAATCTATACAATGGCTGGCGGCACCTGTATTTTGTTTATCCCGCACTGGTTTACCTGGCCGTAGTAGCCTGGCAATACGTGAGTAACCACAGCAAAGGCAAGTGGCGAAAAGTATTTCAGGCACTGCTATACGGCAACCTGGCCTGGATGCTGGCGTTCATTATGATCGTCCATCCTCATCAGCAGGTTTATTTCAATGCTTTGGCCGGCGATAACCTGACCAAGCGTTTCGACATGGACTATTGGGGGCTCAGTTTTTACAGTGCTTTGAAGGAAATTGCTCGCCGAACTCCCGACGGGGAGGTTGCCCGAGTAGTGGGTAACACCCGCAATTGTTGGTATAATGTCCTCTATCTGCCGGAAGAGGAGAGAGCCAAGATCAAGTATGATTTCGGCGATGATTACAATGGTTATTACCTCTCGAATTTCCGCCGACCGGAGGCCCACCGGCAGTTTATCGACCAAGAGCCGCCCCACGACGCCCCCTACTTCATCATTGATGTTCTGGGTGAGCCGATTATGGGCGTTTTTCATAAGCCGGCCGGTGGCAAGCCGGATGCTTCGGTGGATTACGGCGGGGAGGGTTAAGCTCCAAACGCTTTATCCACCAACTCTTTCTGCTCACGTTCGTGTACAAATTTAAAGCCGGTGGCGGGGCTAGCCGCTGCTTTACGGCCCACATAGCGCAACTGCTTGTGCACACCCATTTCCTCGTTATAGAGAAATTGTTCGCTCATAAAGCTCCAGTAGCCATAATTGCGGGGCTCTTCCTGTACCCAGATTACTTCGGCATCCGAGTAGCGTTTGAGCAGTTTACGCACTTGCTCGTAGGGTAATGGATAGAGTTGCTCAAAACGGACGATAGCTACATCATCGCGTTTATCTTCAGCCTTTTTAGCGGCCAGGTTGTAGTAGATTTTTCCACTACAAAGTAGCAGTGTTTTGATTTTCTTGTTACCCCGGGTACTTACGGAAGGGTCATCGATGATTTCCTGAAAGCGAGTGCCTTCACCAAAATCAGCGATTTTGCTGGTGGCTTCCGGAGCTCGCAACAGAGATTTGGGACTCATGTGAATGAGGGGCATCCGCCAGTTCCAGGCCATTTGGCGACGAAGCAGGTGAAAGAAGTTGGCAGGCGTAGTCGTATTGGCCACCACCATGTTGTACTCCGCACAAAGTTGCAGAAAGCGTTCGGGGCGGGCCGAACTGTGTTCCGGCCCCTGGCCCTCGTATCCATGGGGCAAAAGAACAGTGAGGCCACTCATCCGCTGCCACTTACTTTCTCCGGCGCTGATGAACTGGTCGAACATGGTACTGGCTCCGTTGGCGAAATCACCAAACTGGGCTTCCCAGATGACCATGTTTTTTGGGCTGCTCATGGAATATCCGTATTCAAATCCGAGTACGGCGAACTCACTGAGTAGCGAATTAAAAATGTGCAGTTTGCCTTGCTTTTCGGTCATACCGTTAAGCCGGTTATAGGTCTTTTTACCCTCCTTACCATTCAAGACAGCATGGCGGTGGCTAAAAGTACCCCGGCGTACGTCCTGACCACTGAAGCGAATATCGTGTTGATCCAGAAGCATGGAAGCATAGGCGCTCAGTTCACCAGCGGCCCAGTCCAGGCGATCTTCTTCACGCATCTTCTTGAAATTCTTGAAGAGGCGGCCAACTTTATTGATGGGCTGGAAGTCGTCGGGAATATCGGTCAGGTGATCGAGGATGCCGTTCATTTCATCTTCGCTGATCCCGGTTTCGGGACTTTGAGCGAAGTGTTCATTCGTACGGGCACCACGGTCCAGTTCTCGCCAGGCCTGTTCGGGTTCCTGATATTTGTACTCGAGCTTATTCTGCTTGACCTCATCGAAGCGCTCCTGGAGATGTTCGTTGAATTGCGTCTCCATTTCCTCGGCCAGCTTGCGCTCCAGGTCTCCACGTTCCACCAGGCGATCGGTATAGATCTTGCGGGGATCGTCGTGTTTTTTAATGCGGTCGTAGAGTCCTGGTTGGGTATAGGCCGGATCGTCACCTTCGTTATGTCCGTGTTTGCGGTAGCAAAAAATGTCGATAAATACGTCCTGGTTGAACTCCTGACGGAACTCATAGGCCAGCTCACAGGCGAAAACGACGGCTTCGGGATCATCACCGTTGACGTGAAAGATCGGGGCGTCTACCACGTTGGCCGCGCCCGTGGCGTAGAGGCTGGAACGGGCATCTTCGTAATCAGTAGTGAAACCTACCTGGTTATTGATGACTACGTGAATGGTACCACCGGTGGTGTAGCCATCCAACTCACTCATCTGTACGGTTTCGTAGACCACACCCTGACCGGCTACGGCGGCATCGCCGTGGAGGAGTAAGGGTAGGATCTGGTCGTAGTCGTTGTCGTAGAGCATGTCTGCCTTGGCGCGGGCGAAGCCCTCCACTACCGGACCTACGGCCTCCAGGTGACTGGGATTAGGCACCAGTTTCAGATGTACCCGCTCACCACCCGGTGTTTCTACGATAGAACTGTAACCGAGGTGGTATTTTACGTCACCGTCACCTTGTACCTCGTTGGGTACAACTCCTTCAAATTCACTGAAGATGGTATCATAGGTCTTGCCCATGATATTAGTCAGTACGTTGAGGCGACCGCGGTGGGCCATGCCGATCACGATCTCCTTGGCACCACTGTTGGTAGCCTTGGTGATGATGGCATCCAGTCCAACGATCGTAGCTTCTCCTCCTTCGAGACCGAAGCGTTTCTGAGCAATGTATTTCTTCTTGAGAAAATCCTCGAAGCCAACGGCTCCGTTGAGTTTTTCCAGGATGCGGCGCTTTTTATCCAAGCCTAGTCCGTAGGCTTTTTCCGGGTGGCTTCCTTCAATCCTGCTTCTTAGCCAGCGGCGCTTTGTGCGGTCCGCCATGTAATGGTATTCGAAACCGATGGAGGAGCAATAGATGCGCTGGAGATTATCTACGATAGCACGCAGGCTGGAAGGGGCCATGCCGATTTCCTTGGCGGAGTAGAACACGGTATCCGGGTCGGTGCCATCGAGATCGAAATCACTGAGGTCTAGTTTGGAATCAGGGTCGACAAATTCACCAACGGGGTCGACGTGGGCGTCCATATGGCCGCGCATGCGGTAAGCCTTGATCAAGGCCAGTACGCGCAATTCCTTGGCCAGGTGCTCGAAGTCGAGCTCATGATCACCTTTATTTGGAGAGGGGGTCGAAGTAACTGTGCCATTTCCGTTCTGGTGGCCGTAATCAAACCCCAGGAAAAAATCGCGCCAGCTTTCCTCTACACTCTGGGGGTCCTCGGCGTATTGCTGATAAAGGCCCTCGATGTATTCCGGATGGGCGTTGGCGATGTGCGAAAAATCACTCATGTTCTAAAAAGCTGCTGGTCAGGTGATGACACGGTGGTAAACCGTCCTAAAGTAAAGGTACAAGACAAGGGATTGTTCCTTGAATTATAACCTACTTTATAAATTTTGGCAAATTTCCGGAATGTTAGGGGCCTGGGCAAGGAAAAGCGGGGATCATTTTTTTAATCCATCAATTCCCCGTTCTTATATGTCCTTTCCTGGATCAATTCCTCATCGTCATTATACCAGCGCATCGGCCCGTCCTGTTTTCCATTGCGATACTCTATGGTTCGGTTGACCTTGCCGTTCTGAAGGGTATGGGCCCGGTAGGTCCCGTGGTATTCGCCGTCGCGGTAGGTCGCCGTTACCTGTGGGATAGCGGCGCGGAACTCGGCGTAACGGCCATCTAATACCCCCATTTTGTAATGCTCGATCTTGCGGAGACGGCCCACTGGATCAAACTCGACACGGGCACCGTGCAGCTTACCGTCTACGTAATTTTCTACCACCGAAGGAGAGCGGGGTCCTTCCCAGCTGGTCCAGCTGCCTTGCTGAAAACCACGGGAATCCACGTAGCCGTTCCTGATTATCTCCCCTTCCTCACTGATTCGTTCGGCCAGTTGCCAACCGTTGGTAGAAGGAGTGAGCTGATAATCAGTGAGGTCGATGGGGGTAACGTTGGTATTCGTAGTTGTTTTAGTGTTCACTTCATCAGTACCTTCAGATTGGCAGGCGGTAAAGAAGGCTATCATCAGGAGAAGTGGGAAAAGTAAATATTTCATTGGTTGTTTTTTCTTAACCTCGTGAGTTGTTGCCACCCACGATAGCGGACCTCCGGCCCAAGTTATGTAGCTGGTTAAAAGCCTAGAATCTCTACACCGTACTGCCGCATTTGCCGGAACCTGAGGTTTACCTCGCTCTCATTGGCTGAGGGCAAGCCAAGCATAATCAGATAAGGCGTAGCGGTTTCCCGCAGGCAGTCACCGGCAGCAACGCTTACATCCAGGTCACCCTGGCGATGAAGCTCGAAGGCAGCATCCAGGGCAGTATCCAAATTATTATAGCGACCGAAGATCAACGCGTAGCGGGTAGTTGTGGGATCACCGAAGCGAGGGCAAATGTCCCGTACCAGCGTATCGTTGGTCGCCGTGATCCGATAGTAGCGGACATCGGTTCCAGAAGCAGCTGGCTCCAGAGTGGCCAGGATTTCTTCATCAAGCACCTGGTCCTCTTCGGAGGGGGGAACAGTAGTCAGGTATTCGTCGGATTCGGTGGAAAAGTCGTTGAGTTCGGCTTCCGCTTCCAGATCGGTGGGGTTGCGGTATCTGTAGAGTTTTTCCAGTTTGAGACCATCAAGTTCAGATACTTTGGCCTCGTTGACCTCCCGGCTCGTGATTTGCCAGCCGATGATGCCGAAATTCAGGATGAGAGCGAAAAGAAACCAGTTGCGCCAGCCCTGGGGCGGGTTGAAAAAGCCGGGATTGTCTTTCATAAATCCCGGCATGAGGCTGCTCAGGAACTGCCCGTAACGGGTTCTGAAACCAGCAATGCTACTTTGATAGTCAAAAAACTTCTTCTCGCGCCCTCCAGCAGCTGAAGTCTTCACGGACTCTACCTCATCCGGCTTAGGCGAGGGCATTTGGCCGCCGAATTCAATATCTTTGAAAGGGTCCTCAAAAGTGATGGTTTTATCCACCTCCGTTGGCCTGCCCAACCGCTTGCTAAGGGCCGCCCCGACTACGGGGGCTTTGGCGAGCGTCTCGGTTAGTGGCGATATTCGGCGACGTTTATTTTCGAAGTAATCCCCGCGTTTGGGAGCCACCAGCACTCGTACATCGCGATCGCGCTCCACCTCCATAATGCCAAATCCATAGCGGACGCATTGGCGTTCCAATTCCATGAACCGCTTGTCTTCGTGAGCTTCAAAAAGAGCAGTGTCGTAAGCGATCCACTGATCGTCGGCGTGGAAGAGTTTGAACTGCTCCACGGCGTAGATATAGCGGTAGCGGCCTACGAAACTAATCTGCAGCAGTAGCATGAAAAAAGTCCACAGCCCGATGGTTAAATAAAATCCGGCGATGAGGTTGCTACTGACCCCGCCGCTTTCCAGCCAGCCGTACCAGGCATTGCCCAATGGACCAATTACCACCGCCAGGGCAATCAACGCGAGCGTCAGGCTCTCGAAAAGCAACCGGAACCAATGATGACGGTAGAAAACCTCACGGGCTTTGTCCAGGCTACTGGCCTCAACGGTGGCGACGAATATTTTATCGTCGCTCTCTTCGTAGGTTAGTCGCGCATCGATGGTAATGCCCTCGTATTCGTGCTCCCGATCCACCACCTGAATACCGTTCCAGTTCTTACGTGGGCGGTATTTGTAGTGGAGGCGTAAATAGCCGATGGCTAATCGCCGGATGTCCTGTTCGGTTATCTGCACAGCAATAAGAGCTTGTTAGGATTTTCTGAACTAATTTGCGCAAATATACGCCACCATGTTAGACCCACAACTTACCCTCAACTGCAATGGACGTCTCCTTAGCCTTGACCGGCCACGGATTATGGGCATCATCAATATCAACGACAACAGCTTCTACGCCGGCAGTCGTTACGATTCGGTAGATGCAGTCCTGAAGACTGCTCAAGAAATGCTGGACGCCGGTGCCGACATCCTGGACCTGGGAGCCATGTCAACCCGTCCGGGAGCGGAGACTATCTCCGCGGCCAGCGAGCAGCAACGTCTGCTCCCCGTGCTGAAAGCCCTGAAAAACACGTATCCCGAGGCTATTATCAGTGTAGATACGGTCTACGCAGACACCGCCCGCAAGGCCGCCGCCGCCGGGGCCGGCATGATCAACGACGTCAGCGCCGGCTCAATGGACCCCGAACTCTTTCCCGCCCTGGCGGAGCTGGGCCTCCCCTACGTACTCATGCACATGCGTGGCCGACCAAAAGACATGCAAAAAGACGTGCGCTACGACAACCTGCTCACCGACGTTTACGATTTTCTGGCCGAGCGCCACGCCCAGCTCACCACGAGCGGAGTAAATGACGTGATCATCGACCCCGGTTTTGGCTTCGGCAAAAGTCTGGAGGACAATTATCGCTTACTGGCCAATCTCGGTGTTTTTCGTGCTTTTAACCGGCCGGTACTCTGTGGGATTAGCCGTAAATCGATGATCTGGAGAGCGCTGGGAACCGACCCGGCGTGGGCTTTGAATGGCACTTCCGTTTTGCATCTGAAAGCTTTGCAGGAAGGAGCCGCTATTTTGCGGGCACACGATGTTAAGGAAGCGCGGCAGGTGGTACGGTTACACAGCTTATTAGAGGAAAATAGAAGTTAAATTATTTTAGCTAACAAGGTAGCAATGCCTAAAGACTCGGAGATCACAATTGCCCTTCGTCAACTCCAGGCAATCGTAATTTCCGGTACAGAGCGAAAAGCTTACGGTTTTCCAGGGTCGAGGACCTCCGGTCCGAGGTACTCGTTAAAGTGGCCAAACCAACACTCGGATCGGAGATACTCGACCCTGGGATCTGAAACATTTGCAGCTCATTTACATGCTTTTACATCGTGTAATGCCCTTTCGGTTTACTTAGCTATAGCTTGCACCAAAACCCCAGCTATGAAAGCCAAACAGTTTGCTTCTTTACTTACGATCGTGTTATTGCTATTCACTTTTTCAACTTGTCTTGCGCAAGAGAACAGCACCAGTGAAATAGTAAGCCCCTCATCAATCGAGCGATCGCTCACCACCCAACTAAACCGGATCAAAAACGCCCCGCTGAATGAGCGCGTAGCACTTTATCAATCCTATAAATTAGCTCATCCTGGGGTTAACCTCGAAGAAGAAATAAATCTATACGGCTATAACCAAATGTGGAGCGGAAACACGGAAGAAGCACTTGTTTTCTTCGAACTCGTGGTAAAAGACTACCCTGATTCTTTCAACGCCTACGATAGTTACGCCGAAGCACTGATGAATCTCGGAAGGAACGAAGAAGCCATTGCCAACTACGAAAGATCACTGGAGCTAAATCCAGCTAATTACAACGCCGAGGATAAACTGGAAGAGATCAGGTTTCCGAATAAAAAGCGGCTATCGATAGAGCAAAAATTTGATTTAACTTATCAAGCGGAGCAATACGAAAGCGACCTGGACCAACTGGTCGATGACATCCTTGAGAACCACCCCAACCCATTCAAATTTACGACTAAAGAAGAGTGGGCTAACGTATTGGCGGCTAAAAAAGCGATCATTACGGATAAAACCACCTTTGCGGAATTTTCTTGGCACTGTAACGAGATCGTAGCCTTGATGAATTGCTCTCATTCCGGGATGTCCGGCTTTTGGAATGAAAACAGGATGTTGCCACAAACGCTCAGGTTCCCCCTGCAAACAAGGTGGATCGACGATGGGCTATACGTAATTGACCCACTTGATAACGCCGATCAAGTCAAGGTGAAGGATCGAATCGTTGCGATCAACGGAAAAGCCGTAACAGAAATCTTGGAAGACATCTCTAGTCACATCGTATCCCAGGGCCATATCGAGACATCAAAGCGCCATAAGTTCAATATGTTCTCTACCAGCATGATCGCTAACAGCCTCGGGTTTCCCGTGGATTATGAAGTAACGATAAGGGGCAGTAAACGGCCCATTCCTCTTAATCCTTCTTCAGTAAACCCTGACCCTGCCAGAGACCCCAACAGAGCCGATTGTGGTGGTGATCTCTGCCTCAGCTATCTCGACACGGAAAAGAAAATAGCTCTTCTGACAATTCAGTCCTTTAACTATTACGAATCCGGGAATTACGATGAATTCGTCAAGTTTATAGATGTCAATATGAATGAGATGTTGCAGCACGGTACACAGCATCTGATAATTGATGTGAGGGGCAATGGTGGAGGCTCCCCCGAGTCAAGCATTTATTTATTACGATATCTGATGCGAAAACCATTCGTGTATTCTTCGAAGGCAGACTTCCCCGGTAAGACGGAAGCATCCGAATCGGAGAAATTGCAGCAACTCCACGCTGAGTCTTTTGAAGGAAAGCTCTATTTTTTGATAGACGGTCAGGGAAACTCTACTACGGGTCACTTTATGTCACTGGTTAAAACAAATCAATTGGGTACTATCATCGGAGAGGAACTCGGGTCTAATCAATTTTGCAACGCCGGGATGACCAACTTGCGCTTGAAGAACACAAAGATCGAGTTTCACGTAGCAAACAACACCCACGTTTCGACGGCAACTACTTTACCAGATGAGGTGGGAATTTTGCCGGACCATCAGGTAACTCAATCAGTCGATGCTTACTTGGAGGGCAAAGATGTGGTGAAAGACTATGCGATAGACCTGATCCGTGAGCAAACGGAATGGCGTCCGGCTTCTCCTTATCATGCTAGCTACTTTTTGCAAGCTGATAATCAATTGTCTAAAGAACTGTTTCAGATTCCGCTCTCTTTTGCACCCGACATGAGCCTCCGGGGCTTGGAAGATGCAAGATTTCTGACTGGCTGGAATGACACTGACAGCGAATATTTCTGGTCATATGCTTTTGCCTGGAACCTTATTCAAAAGGAAGCAGTGACTACTGCAGATTTGGTAGTTAACCTGCAAAAATATTTTGACGGCCTGATGCGTATGGACCGAAATTCAGAAGTACATGGTGTGCCTTTGACCTCGGTAGTGCTCGAGAAAACTAAAAGTAGTGGGGGAAAACAGTTTTACGAAGGTAGCGTGGTAACCTTTGATAATTTCTTTCAAAAGAAGCCGCTTACGTTTAAGATGACAGCGGAACTCCTACAATGCCAGGACATTGGTCGCTCGATAATCCTGTTCCGGTTTTCAAAACGAGGCTACGGAACTAAAGCCTGGGCAGAATTGAACAAGATAATGTTGCCCGTAGACCTGTGCAGGGAGTAACTTTTCCGAACTAAAGGTTACCTTAAAACCTTAAATTAGGAAAATTCAAATACCATGGCCGAATACGCTCCCCCTCCCAATAAAAAAGCGATGCCGCTGGGCAACCTGGTGATCGTAATTCTGATTTTAGCCATCGGTGGCGTTCTGGCCTACCGCTACTTTGCCGCTAAACCGGGAAGTTTCCTGGCAGCCCCGGCTGAATATCAGCTTCAGTACATGCCCGCCGATTTCAAGCTCGACCTGGACCCCGAAATGGCCCTGGCCGTGCTCCAGAACCCTAAGCGCTACCGCCGGGAATTCGATGAAATGGTTTATGACATCAACACCGACATTCTGAACCACGTCTCCAACCGTTTGGGATTGAACGATAGTCTCCGCCGGGCCATCATCCAGGAATACGACGGGGAGCACGACGTTTTTACCGATCTTTATTTCAGGGATTTTATTCGGATGCGCGACACCTCTGCTTCCGTTTACGAGACCTGGTACGAAGAAGGCGGTCGTAAAGTGACGGAAATATTCGAGGAGGTGGCTGCCAAGTACACCTGCTTTATGGTCAATAAGATACTGGCGGCCGTGATCCGTACACGGGATGGTAACATCCTGGCTAAGGGCAACGACGTAACGACCCCTTGCGGCATTGCGATGGGCGAAGCCTTGGACCCGCTAATCGCCAGGATGCAGGAAAGGGCAGCTATTGATGATTTCAGCCGCAGTAAGGGCATTTTCCAGGAAAAGGTGGAAAGGGTGATCGGCGAACTGGCTACCATGGAAGTGAGGGATAAAAAGGGCATCAACAAGAAGATGCAGACCACCATCTGGGGCATCAACGTCTCAAATACCGATGTAGAGATCACGGCTATTTCCATCTTAAAGGTAGGCTTTCGATTAACCGATTACTTCGACATTGCGCTGGACAGTCGGAATAAGCTCATCAACATCACCCTGCCCGAACCGGTGATTCTTAGTCACGAAGTGCTGCCTAAGATAGAGAAGCTGGACATTGGTTGGTTGAGGGAACTGGAGAATAAGAGCATCAACGAAGGCATCAACAGTTTACGGGAAACCTTTCGGGCTGAGGCCCTGGAATCTAATATCATGAGTCGGGCCAAAGGGCAGGCTAATGACCTGATGAACACGATGTTCACTCCCGTTGCCCAGATGATTGGTAATGATTACCAGATCAAAGTCAGTTATCGCCAGCCGGAGATCAGCGAAGAAATTACCGATTTCTAGTCCGGTCAGCTATTTTACGTGAATTCGCAGATATTCGCAAAAAAGTTACTGATTTCGCCTACATCAATTTGTCGCTTTCAAAAAGACGACTATATTTGAGCGATTCACGTCAAACCCTAGAGTTCGAACCCGCATGAACAACGTCGTCTCCCAACGATTCATCAAGTGCCACAATAAGTTGCGGGAAGAAAAGCGTGTGCGGTCCAGCCGGCAATTTGCCCTCAGCCTGGATTATCTGCCTCAGAGCCTTTCCGAAATATTGAAAGGCCGGCGAGACGTAACCATCGAACTGCTACGCAAAAGTGTTGAGGTATATAAGATCAACCCCGTCTACATTATGACCGGCAACGGCCCGATGTTCATGACCGAGGAGGATCACCAGAACCTACGGGTGCTCACCACCATTACCAATCCGGAGGAGGAGGAATTGATCGTCCACGTTCCGCTGCCGGCCCAGGCCGTTTATGCCGCAGAACTTGGGGACCCGAGTTTCGTTCAGGACTTGCCGACTTACAGCCTCCCCGATTATAAGTACCACGTAGGCACCCACCGCAGTTTCGACGTTCCCGGAGATAGTATGGAGCCGACTCTCTTCGAAGGTGATAAAGTTGTTTGCAGTTTCCTGGAACCCACCCTTTGGGAAAGCGGCCTGAAGGATAATTTTGCCTACGTAGTCGTTACGCGCAGCGACGTGGTAGTCAAACGCGTTGTCAACCACCTCAAGGAAAGCAAGGAAATCGAACTGAATTCCGACAATAATTTCTACGAGCCTTACCGGGTACCACTCAGTGATTTAAGGGAAATCTGGTACGTACGGGCGCGGATCACGCCCTTCCTGCCTTCACCGAAGAATATTCAGCGCTACATTCACGACGAAGTAGCTGACCTGAAGGCTACCATCAACCAGCAGAGCCGAATGCTGACCCAGTTGAGCCAGACCGTGGAGCGGATTTTGCCCCGGCAGCGGGATTAGAGTACCTTCGCCACATGTTGAAGTCCATTACCCTGGCCCCCGGCCGAGCTAAATCCGTTTTCCGTAAACACCCCTGGATTTTTTCCGGTGGCGTAGCCAAAGAAGAAGCCGGCATCAAAGAAGGTGACCGCGTCCTGATTCGCAACGCCAAAGAGGAGGCGCTGGGCATTGGCCATTTTCAAAATGGCAGTATCCGGGTACGCATTCTGGAGTTAGGGGTAGAAGAGTTGGCAGATGACTTTTGGCGGGATCGGCTCCAAAAAGCCCGTGACCTGCGAGAAACCCTGGGCCTCATCCGAACGGACAATACTGCCTACCGCCTGATTCACGGAGCCGGCGACCGTTTGCCGGGTCTGATCATTGACGTATACAATGATACCGCCGTTATTCAGTGCCACAGTATCGGCATGTTCCGGGAAAGAAAGGACATTGCCGCAGCTTTGGTTGGAGTCTTTGGGGGCAAACTAAAGGCGGTCTATAACAAGAGTCGTAGTTCATTATCCAAGACTTTTGCTACCGACGAAGCGCTGGAAGAAACTCTTTATGGAGAAGCTACTCCGGAAGTAAGGATACAAGAGAATGATAATGCATTCCTGATTGATGTAGCCGACGGCCAAAAAACCGGTTTCTTCCTGGACCAGCGGGATAATCGTGCCTTGGTAGGCCAGTACGCCAAGGGTAAGAGCGTATTGAATACCTTTTGCTACACCGGCGGCTTCAGTGTATACGCGCTGGCGGCCGGCGCAACCAGGGTAACCAGCGTCGACCTTTCGGCTACGGCAATGGAAATGACGGAGCGTAACGTAGCCCTGCTCGGTGAATCAGCCAGTGGTCGCCACGAAGCCGTTACGGGAGATGTATTGGAGTTCCTCAAAGAACATGGCGACCAATACGATATTGTCGTGGTTGACCCGCCGGCTTACGCCAAGAACCGCAACCGCCGCCACAAGGCCGTACAAGCCTACAAGCGCCTCAATGCCAGGGCCATCAGAAACCTTAAGCCGGGTGGCTTACTTTTCACCTTCAGTTGTAGCCAGGTAGTAGACCGCGAACTGTTTAACAACACCATTGTGGCTGCCGGGCTGGAAAGTGGCCGCCAGTGTAGCATCGTACACACCCTGAGCCAGGGCGGTGATCATCCGGTCAATTTGTTTCATCCGGAGGGCGGCTATTTGAAAGGCTTGGTATTGCGGGTAGAGTAAAGATCAAAAGTCCTATTCAGAATCGTCGATCGAATTAGCTCTGGCCAGATTTATCCGTCGAGCTGGATTTTTATTCTGACTTCAAAGTAGCAATGTTGATTGAGGGCTCGCCCGCTTAATAATCAGGCCGGATAAACTCTTAATGCCACGTTTCGGCGGGCGAGCTTTTTTACCTACTCAGCTACTTTAGCTCGCAAAAAACCTTGCTACTTTGTTAGCCCAAGCAATAAAAGCTCGCTGACCGTCCTCCTTCCGCAAAGTTACTAGTCAAAAAATAGCATTACCTCAAAATGCGTTATAAGACCATGACTACGAGATCAATTGCGACAACAATTACGCTACTGCTGGCTTTTTTCTTTCTGACCGCAGCTGCTTACCCATCCGAATCGCCCGTAACCTGGCTGGTGCCAACGGAACATGATTTCGGTGACATCCCCCAGGATGTGGACGTGGTTTACGAGTTCAAATTTCGCAACGATACCGATCGGCCGTTAGTGATCGACAACGTGCGGATGGGCTGCGGTTGTACGAGCGGCGACTGGGCCGAAACACCGGTGGAACCCGACAGTACCGGCACGCTGACCATAACCTATGACGCCAGAAACGACGGCTACTTCCGTAAGTACGTGAAGGTCTATTTTAGTGGAGAGCGCCGGGCCCAGAAGCTGTGGCTGGAGGGTTTTGTCGAAGGGTGACGCAATAATGTCGATGGCCGGCTGGTCGTTGGCCTGACTTTTAGCATCTTTGCGGACTGAAACATTATTAATACTATGACCTGGTTGACCTGGTTACTCCTTATCGGCTACGTACTGCTGAGCGCCGCCCTCGCTAAGATTTTCGAAAAAGCAGGGGAAGACCCCAAGCAAGCTTACATCCCGATTTATAATTTCGTGGTGGTCGGTAAGATCGTGGGCCGCAAATCGTGGCACGGCTGGCTGATGCTGGTGCCCGTATTGAATGTTTTCATCTTTTCTGCGCTAATGGTCGATCTGGCCCGCTCTTTCGGCCGCAATTCATTCAAGGATGATTTCCTGGCCGTAGTGGCTTCGCCCTTCTATTTTTTCTGGCTGGGCCGTCAGGAAGAAATAACCTACCAGGGACCGATCCTGGAAAAAGAACGGGAATACCTGACTCGCCTGGAAGCTGCCCGAAAAGGAGGCAGCAAGCGGGAGATCAATAAAGTGGAGCGGACCAACCCGATACCGCGCGTCTGGTGGCGAGAGTGGGCAGAAAGCGCAATTTTCGCCGTTTTTGCTGCGACTCTGATTCGTCTGCTGTTTATCGAGCCCTACATTATCCCGACCCCCTCGATGGAGGGCAGTCTGATGGTGGGTGATTTCCTCTTCGTCTCTAAGGCACACTATGGTCTGCGCTTACCGGAAACCGTATTGCAATTACCCTTGGTACACAACCGTGCGCCACTGGTAGACGGCGAAAGTTATTTTGAAAAACCATCTCTCCCCTACCGTCGTTTGCCGATGATCGAGAATCTGGATCGCTACGATCCGGTCGTCTTCAATATGCCGGCCGGCGACAGCGTTTACGTTTTCCCGGATCGCGTTTATACCGACACCGACTATCGGACGGGAATGATTGCGGCAGCCAATCCCCGTTACGCCCGTTCCATCCAAACCGGCCGCACCAAACTCGTAACGCGACCAAGGGACAAAAAGGACCTCTACGTAAAACGCGCCGTTGGCATGCCGGGTGACGTTCTGGAAATTAAGGAACGCGATCTTTACATCGATGGAGAAAAGCTGGACAACCCGAGTACCATTCAGTTCCTCTACGTTGTCAATTTCTCTACGGCCCCGAATACCCGGGGTTGGGGTGACGTAGGTATTGCCGACGATGATGTGGCCCAATCCCAGGGAACCACCTACATCATGTACCTCAGCGATGCCCAGGTAAAGTACTTGCAGGAAGGTGATCCCCAAGCGACCATTGAACATTTCGATTTCGATATTCCGCGCTTTACCGGTAATCGTCTGTATCCCCACGATGCCAAAAATTACGGTAGCTGGAGCAACGATAATTACGGCCCGATCAAAATTCCCGCCGCCGGAGAAACCATCGAACTCACGCCGGAGAATATCAGCATCTACTTCCGTCCCATTAAGGTCTACGAGGGTAATGACGTAGAAATGCGCGATGGAAAAATGGTCATTAATGGCCAGGTTGCTGATTCCTACACTTTCCAGCAAGACTACTACTGGCTGATGGGAGACAACCGACACAATTCTGAAGACAGTCGGGTCTGGGGGTTCGTTCCCTTCGATCACGTAGTCGGCAAGCCGCTCTTCATCTGGTTCAGCATTCGCGAGAATCAACTGAGCAAGGGTATCGAGTGGAACCGGATCTTCAAAAGCGCATCCGCAGATTAGCGCTATAGTCTTACGGTCTGATAGTCTTGCAATTGATCAGAACTTTCAGACAGTAAGACCAAATGACCACCAGAGATGCAACAATCCGTTATCGCTACCCTCATTATGATCATCACCGGGCTAACCACCTGGCAAGGAGAGCGGAGTGAGGAATACAAGGAAAAATACCTTTTCTGGACCGACGGAATCCTGAAGTACGGAGAGCGTTACCGTCTCTTTAGTCACGGTATGCTGCATAGCGGTTGGATTCACTATGGATTCAACATGATCGCCCTGCTCTCTTTCGGTCAACTGATCGAGTTACTGTATGGTAAGCTGTTTTTACTGGCGCTCTACGTCCTGTCACTCGTAGGTGGCGGAGTGTACGCTCTTTATGTACACCGTAACCACGGAGATTATCGGGCAGTGGGTGCATCCGGAGCCGTCAGTGGTGTACTGGGCGCCAGTTTACTGGCCGATCCGAATGGCGTGATCAGTCTGATTTTGATCCCGATTGAGTTCAAGGCCTGGGTCTTCGGTATGATCTACATTATTCTGACCATTTTCGCCCTCAAACGCAGCATCGGAAATATCGGCCATTCGGCCCACCTCGGCGGCACCCTTGCCGGAATGCTGATTATGCTACTTTGGCAACCAACCATATTGATCGACCACCCAATAATCACCCTGCTCCTACTCACCCCAGTACTTTATTTTACTGTACTGATCTACCGTAATCCCAACGTGTTACTTTTAGACGATTATTGGGGTGAACTCTTCCGCTGGTCCGGCAACCTCAACGCTAAGGACACACCGCGCAGTCCGGAAAACGTAGACGATGTGTTGGACAAGATCAACAAAAAAGGCATTAAAAGTCTGACAGATCGTGAACGGGAAATTTTGCGACGGCACATGGGAGAGTAGGTTGTAGTCAGGAGTAAAAAGTCGGGAGTATTTTAGTCGAGAGTATAATTAGTCGATAGTCAAAAGTTATTTAGTCGAGGGGAAAAAAGTTCCGAACTCCCGACTGCCTACTCCCGACTGCCTACTCCCGACTATTAGACTCTCGACTAGACACACTTCCGACTCCCAACACTATTCCCTACCTTTGCACTTATTGTAAAATTTACAACAACCCCGACATGTCCAAGCCGCACGAACTGGAAACGACTTACAACGAAAAAGGAGAGTTGATCAGCCCTATACTGGTCGATGGAACCAAGAACTTCCTTATCGATATTGATGGCACCATCTGCGACGATATTCCCAACGAGGAGCCGGAGCGAATGGGCACCTGCCTGCCTTATCCGGACGCCCTGCGCATCCTGAACAAGTGGTACGAAGAAGGCCACATCATCACCTTCTTTACCAGCCGTACTGAAGACCACCGAGGCGTAACCGAAGAATGGCTCAATCGCCATGGCTTCAAATACCACGGTATGCTGATGGGCAAGCCCCGCGGTGGCAACTACCACTGGATCGACAATCACATCGTGAAAGCCACCCGTTTCAAGGGTAAATTTACCGATCTGGTGGTACAGAACCGGGAGATAGAGGTGTTTAAGGACTAGGCGCCTGCGGCGTTAGTACGCTCTGCGTTAGGCCCAACGCGCAGCGTACCAACACCGCAGGTGTACTAACGCGAGGAACGAGCGTACTAACGCCTTGGCGTACTAAAGATCCCTCTCCCACAACAACAGCCCGTCCTTATCAAAAACCTCCAGCTTCAACGCCCGTTCCCGAAACGCTCCGGTGAAGGTGAGTACGCCGAAGTTATGCTGGATGGTCAGGGTACCGTCCACGCGGTTCTTATTGATCTCTGATCGCTCGCTTCCCGTACCCGCAGTCAGGCTGCTGATGGTGATATCATAGATTTTTTCACCATTACGTAGCGTGAGTTCACTAAGCTCGGTGTGGTGGCGGTCACCAGTGAGAAACACGACATTTTTTATACCTTCTTCTTCGATCCTTTTTAGCAAATATTCCCGTTCGAGTGGTGCGAGTCTGGCGTAGGTTTCCCCGCCCTGGTGGGTATTGAGAACCTGCCCCCCGATGCAAACCATTTTGTAGCTGGCGTCACTGAAGACCAGGCTCTCGATCAGCCATTCCAGTTGAGCTTTACCCAAAACCGTTTTTTCGCCGTGCTTCAGGTCGTTTGGGCTGCGGAAAGAACGATTATCAAGCAGGAAAAAGTCGACATCATTATAGCGGAACATACTGGTAATCCCGCCAAAATCCGGCGTGCCGAAGGTCAAGTTCCCCCAGAACAATTCGAATGCCTCGGTGGTAAGTTCTTTGCGGACCCAGGTCCGGTCGCTGTTATTCGGTCCAAAATCGTGGTCGTCCCAAGTGGCGTAATTATGGGTTCTGGCTAATAGCGGCTGCATCTCTGGCACGGACCGGGTATGGGTATAACGGTGAAAAACGCCCGTTCGGCTGTACCAGTCCGGCTCGCGCAAGTAGGTATTGTCGCCCAGCCAAAGCATCAGGTTCGGCTGTTTGGCATCAATACTGGTGAAAATTTCATATTCGCTGCCGTAGCCTTTACCGGGGCGGTCGTAGGGGACATCGTTGATATAAGTACAGCTCCCCATGGCTACGGAAAATTCCGGTGGGTCGTTGCGCCAGCGCCAGACCGGTGGCGTGGTGAAAGTCGTCGGATAATCCAGCTTAATGGGCTGGTCATTAATGTACAGTTGATAGTTATATTCTATCCCTGGCTCAACTTGATCTGCCAATAATTTGGCGGTAAAAGCAGTGGCTGGCAAAGTAGCAATGGACGCAGTAAACCGAGTATTCTCCGGCCCGGCGGCGACCGGAAAGTAACCGATCCTGACCGTTGCTGCTTCGGTGGTTTGTACCCAGATCAGAATTTCCCGCATCTCTGCGTAGCCCAGCATGGGGCCAGATTGCAACAGTTCCCTTTGGGCAGAAAGCAGGGTTGTAAAAACCAGTAGAATGGCAAGTAGCGTTGGCTTCATTTTTTTCTCCAAGATAGCCAGCCCCGGGAATAATTACACAGACTACGGAGCAGTCAACTTAAATCGTCCAGGATTAAAACCCGGGTGGAACAGTAGAGATATCAGGCCTGGCTGAACAATAAAAGCCCCGTTGAATTAAATAGTAAATCCCCACACCGTATGACCCGCAAAAAAATTGCCACTACTGTTGAAATTCCTTCCGGCCAAACCAGTTACGTAGAAATCACCGAAGATCATTCGATACTGATTGCTAATGTGCAAGGTCAATACCACGCCGTGTACGGAAAGTGTAGTCACTATAATTTGCCCCTCAAGAACGCAGCAGTATGTGAACATCGCATTCGCTGTCCTTTTCACCACGCTTGTTTTGATTTACGCGATGGTACCCAACTGGAAACTCCGGGCATCGGTGGTTTGGCCAGTTACGAACTGGAGGTGGAAGGAAACGATATTTACGTTCATTTACCCGAAGATTGGAACGGTCACCCAGTCATTGAGGAAGCCAAAAATGATCACGACGAACATCACGTCATCATCGGTGGAGGAGTGGCAGCGGCCAACGCCATTTACGGTATGCGGGAAGCAGGTTGCCAGGCCAGGATCACCCTTATCAGCGCTGAAGAAAAAGTTCCTTATGACCGGACTGCCCTGAGTAAAGCCTATTTACAGGGAAACAAGGACGCCGAGGCACTTCCGTTGTTACCCGAAGGATGGTACGACCAAATGAAAGTCGAGCTACGATTGAATACCCGCGTCTACGAAGCAAATGCCATCGACAAAACCATCACGCTTGAAGGCGGCGAACAACTTACTTTTAACAAACTACTCATCGCCACCGGAGGGTCACCACGTTCCTTGTCCGTAGACGGGGCCGATTTGGAGAACGTGTTTACCGTACGCAATTTTGGAGAGAGCAAAGCACTATTAGCTGCCGCCGAAAAAGCAGAACGGGTAGTAGTGATCGGCGCCGGTTTCATCGGTTTGGAAATTGCCATGAGCCTTGGTAAGCACGACTGCCACGTAACGGTGGTGGCTCCCGACACGACGCTTTTCGAAAAGCAATGGGGGGAAAGAGTTGGCCGCTACGTTCAGTCTTTACACGAAGAAGCAGGTGTCACTTTCCAACTCGGTCACGGAGTAGAAAAGCTTTCCGGAGAATACGGCAAAGTAAATTCCGTAACGATGAAGAACGGTCACGAACTATCCGCCGATCTGGTGGTAATCGGCATCGGCGTTAGCCCGAATACAGATTTTATAGTGGGCGCTGCCATGGCCGAAAACGGCGGACTGGCCGCCGACCAATACCTCTCCGTAGCCAAAGACGTGTATGCTGCCGGTGACATCGTAGAATATCCAGACCCAAGTTCCGGTCGGGTACGCATCGAACACTGGAAGGTTGCCGGGCAACAAGGTCGGATAGCCGGTAAGAATATGGCGACCAATACGAATGGTCAGGTCCCCTACCGAAGCCTTCCTTACTTTTGGAGCAACCAGCAAGGCAAAAATTTTCGCTACGCCGGCCACGCCGAAAACTGGGATAGAATCGACTTCGACGGTCGGCCCGAAGACGGTGAGTTCATCGCCCGTTATTTCAAGGACGGTCAGTTGATGGCCGTATTGGGCCTGGGTAGAGACCAGGAAGTGGCGGAGATGGTAGAGAAGATGAATAAAAACCGTTCGGATGCGACTTAATCAAGTTACCGCTCCCTCCCTGGATATCGCAGCGGGCATTGAGTTTTACCAAAAAATGGGTTTGCAGCTCATTGTGAAAGCACTCCCGCATTACGCCCGCTTTCTATGTCCGGAAGGGGACAGCACCTTTTCATTGCACCTGGTGGAGAAAATGCCTGTCGGGGAACGTACTTTGGTCTATTTCGAATGCGATGATCTGGACGAAAAAGTTACCCGACTCATACAGTCCGGGATAACTTTTGACGAAATGCCCGAAGACCGTTCCTGGCGCTGGCGGGAAGCCCGGCTCCGTGATCCGGATGGGAATCCGATCGTTCTTTTCTTTGCCGGTGAGGATAGGATTAATCCTCCCTGGCGGATATGAATAAGTTTTGCGTCATGAATGTGGATGAAAAATCTTTAGAATAATCAATGGAGGAAAAGAGTATCACTTTAAAGCAAGGCCTCGAAAAGTTCTACGAAGACTATCGAGAAAATCTAAGTCACAAGGATGATGGATTGCCGGATGAAGTGAGGCATTTCTTCAAGTCTCACGACATAGCTCATGTCTTATTTGGATGTGACATCTCACTTTTTGGTGAGGGTTCGGTGAAAATGTGGACGATTTTTGGAACAACATTAGGGTTTTGGAAACACATTGAAGAGTATAGAAAAGCAAATGCTTTTGAGCTAGCCAAGAACTTTGAGCCTGTGAGCTACCTGAGTAATTTGCTAAAATTAATGTGTGCGATTCCATTACTCATTTTAAGAGCCAAAAAGATGAATAGACCTTGGCCTTGGGCGGAATATGAGAACTATTTGGACACGCCTATCTTCAAAATAAGAGAGGAATTCAATATCAGGGTTTTGAAATAGAGCAGTGAAAACATGAACGCACAACGATACCCAAACTGCATCAAAACGCAGTTTAGCCAAAACATTGTCGACCTGTTATATTAAGGCACCAGTACCGACCGCAAATAGACTTTTCCGCTTCTGTCACCCAGCTTGATGCGGGCAACGATCGGCCCCCGGCTCTCCGCAGACATTGCTACTTTGTTAGCCATAATGAGTTGAAAAGTACCCGTAGAAAGCCAGTCTTCGGAAGTAAAACTAACTTTGCGGCCCAGCATATCCAACCAATCGACCTCCAGACTGAGGTTGTCTTCGGTTAAGGATAGCATGACGTAGGGAGCGCCGCTGGTACTACGCCCTACCCCACTGACACCAAAGGGAAGATCAACTCCGAAATCATCTTCCGTGGAGGAAATACAGGCTACGGTGGAGACATCGGGGCAGTAAGATCTTTGTAGCAGATTACAATCGACGACGAAAGGATTGACCTTGTCATCCTGGTGTTCGGCGATGGCTTCGCTGCGTTGGAGTTCACGGCTATCCACGGGGTCCTGCTCGTGCCAATCACAAAGAGTGTTGATCTGGGAAGGGAAGAAGTTGGGGTCGGCGGCCAGGGCCTCGTTGCGGTAAACCGTCCAGAAATAGAACATGGCGCGGGCGACGTTGCCCTTGTGTGCCTCGCGGGGTTCGAAACTGACGTTGGTGCGTAATTCACTGTACAAATCACGAACAGCGGCACTCGGGGTGTTGGTCGTTTCAATGCTGAGGTAGTACCAACGGTCGGTGACGTTGTCGCTTATCTCCCCGAAAGGCAGGCTGCCGCGGTCGTTGTTCACGTCCAGCTGGGTAGGGAAAAGGTGATGCATGTCCGAGTTGGGGAAACCATTTTCAGCGCCTTTACTGCGGGGCCAGGTATGTTCGGTATTGATGCCCTTGCTGAAAGCATCGTTACTGGGATCAGCGCCGGGGGTCATTTGGATGCCAAAATCGGTGTAAACACAATACAGAGAGTCGTTACGGCGGTCGATTTCACCGTAAAGGAGGTCACGGGCGTCACCGTAACTGAGTACTGAACCGGGCCGAAATTCCTGGGCCAGGGCGTCAATAAGTTCCTGGCCATCCAGATCAGGAAAGAAGGGTTGAGCCGGGAGAATAGCGGCCAAAACGACAGCGAAAGAAAGGAGGAAGTAGCGTTGCATCGGGCAAAGTTACGGAAAGCGATTTTGGAATTGATGTAGACCGGGAAGTGGATATTTACGCGCTTTCTGCCCCCTCCTGTTGAAGGAAGAGATTCTAGCGTATCTATGGCTACGAACCCGACTTAAGGCACCATCCAGTTCAGTTTCCAGTCATCTCCAGACCGTTGTGCGTTCAGCCGCTGGTTGCCGCATTCCCGATCTAAATAGAGCAAGTCTACCTTAAAGAGCCTTGTTTCTACTACCAAAAAATTTTCGGCGGCGTAATCGGTTTCCTCCAGTTCGAGGACCGACCAGTTCGGGGGTAGCCCGTCGGTTTTTTCCCGCGCCGGTTCTCCCGGCCCAATTACGGTAGCGTAGGCTTTGCGGCCGTGTTTGGGCAGCTGAATAAACAGTTCCCGGGCTTGGTCGGGCGGCCAAAAAACAACCTCCCCTACTCCACTGAACTGGATTTGCTTTTTGGGGTCCCAGAAAAGCCAGTGTAGCCGTGGCGTTTTTTCCAGTTGCGCCACTTTGTGGGATCGGCGATCCGTGTACAAGCGCAGGGTGAAATTTTCCCGGTTGGCGTTCCGCATAACAACGGTTCTGGCACTGGGGTAACCAGACGGTGTTACCGTGGAAACCGTGGCCGTCCGGTAAGCATGTTTACGGTCTTTATTCGCGCGGGTCAGTAGTTGCCAGGCGGCTTGCCAGAGGTCTTCGGGGCGTTCGTACATAGCGGCCTAACGATTGAAGTGACGATGGGGTTCACCTGCTTCAGTCCTTCAACCTTTCAGTTTCTCCAGCGTCCTGAACATGTGGTCGTCGCTGATCAAAGCCCCCTGTTCCATCAGCAGGAAGATATCCTGATCACGATCGCCGTCCCGGTATTTCCGTTCGCCGGCGTATAGCTTGACCGAAGCGCCCGAGGCCCGCATTTGTCGCAGCATCTCTTCCGGACTGATATTTTCATTACTCAGGTCCAGGTCAGTGGTTCCTTCAATCATCATGCCGTTCATTACGATCTTGTCGGCTTGGCAATGGTAGGTTCTCAGGTCACGTTTGCTGCGTTGCAGGAGATACTCCACTTTATCGATCACCCCCTGGAAAACAATCTGGCTGAATTGCAGGAGTAAGGCATCCGTCCGTTTGGGGTCATCGGCTTTGATTCTGGTCCAGGATGCTCCGTCGATGCCGTTAACGGCCAGGAATTTGACGAATTGGGGGCGGACTTCTTCTAATTCGTCGCGGCGGAGGCGGCGGTATTTCTGCGACATGATTTTGCTTTGGCTGGCGACCTCTTGGTCGCTCTGATTTTGGGAACGCGGATCTGGCTAGCTACCTCCCGGTAGCTCTAACACTTTTTCCAGGAGCGACCGGTAAGTCGCTAGCCGGTTATAGCTCCCGAATTTTGATATTCTTGAACTTACAGAGGTGGCCGTGGTCCTGTAAGCCGATTGGTCCCTTCTTCACTGAGGCATAAGTCGTGTATTCACTGAATTTACTCGCTGCGTAGCGAGCTTTCCAATCTTCGTCACCCAGGTTGTATTCGATGACCAGTTCGTCATTGAGGATGTGCTGTACGTGATCACCGTTTTTGATGATGCGGGCGGTGTTCCATTCACCGATGGGATTGCTGTAATTTTCGGGTTGGGCGTGCAGGTCGTAGTTGGCGCCGGTCAGTTGTTTGTCGGTCAGGCCGTCGTAGGTGGCCTTGTAGGTTTCGTCGTCCAGCAATTGGTATTCCGGGGAACTGTGCCAGATCGGGGTATCCTCAATCTCCTGAACGAGGTAAAAAATGCCGCTGTTGGAAGTATCCGTCAGGGCAAAGTCTACTTTCAATTCAAAATTTTCGAAGCTCTCCTTGGTGATGATGTCGCCGCCAAAACCATCTTCTTCCGTACCCGAGTGTTCGACCATCAGTACGCCGTCTTCTACCCGCCAGCCTTGGTTGGGGAAACCGTCGCGGTTGTAGCCTTTCCACTTGTCCGTACTTTCCCCATCGAACAGTAGCTGCCAACCTTCGGATACTTCCGCGGGCGTCAGTACGTTTTCAGCGATTTCTGCGGCTTGCTCGGGTGGCATGGCGTCGGTCGGATTTTCGGGAGAGTCCGGAGCATTGCCACAGGCGGTAAATAAAGCCAGAAGGATTAAGTGGATGGTAGAACGCAGCATTATGGATGATTGAATGAACGGATGGTTGGATCGAAGCTCCGAAGATCATCGCCAATGTAAGAATTCCAGCATAAACTTTAGACCTACGGACCTCCAGGTTACGCTTCCTTCATAAACTCTTCCGCCTTGTCTACCATTTCTTCCGATCCGGCGATAAAGGGTACCCGCTGGTGCAATTCGGTCGGTTTGATCTCCATTATTCTCCGGTGACCATCGCTGGCCCGGCCGCCGGCCTGTTCGATCAAAAAAGCCATTGGGTTACATTCGTACAGCAGGCGTAGTTTTCCATTCTCGGCCTGGGAGCTTTGGGGGTACAGAAAAATGCCGCCCTTCAGGATGTTGCGGTGTACATCTGCCACCAGGGCACCGATGTAACGGCTGGTGTATGGCCGGTCTCCTTCTTCCTGCTGGCAGTATTTAATGTACTTTTTCACGCCCTGTGGAAAGTGAGCGTACTTGCCTTCGTTGACGGAATAGATATTACCGTTCGGCGGAATTTTCATGTTTGGGTGCGACAAAATATAAGTACCCAGCGCCGGATTGAGTGTAAAGCCATGTACGCCATTACCCGTGGTGAAGACCATGATCGTCGACGTTCCGTACAGAATATAACCCGCCGAAACCTGTAAGTTGCCCGGCTGCAGGAAATCCTCCTCGGTCACCGGTGTTCCGACCGGAGAAACGCGACGGTAGATGGAAAAGATAGTTCCCACTGGCGCGTTTACGTCAATGTTGGAACTGCCATCCAGCGGATCGATCAGCACCACGTATTTGTTGCGGTGACTTTTGTCGAAGCCGGGCACGGTCACGTAGCTATCTTCTTCTTCACTGGCCAGCCCGCAGATAATTTCACGGTTGACCAGGGTTTTGGTGAATACCTCATTGGCGTACACATCCAGTTTTTGCTGCTGCTCGCCCTGGATATTCACGCTATCAACGGCTCCGGTAATGTCTACCAATCCGGCTTTGTTCACTTCGTGGTTGACCATCTTGGCCGCCAATCGGATGGAGTTCAGCAATCGCGAAAGTTCTCCCGTGGCGTAGGGAAATGAATTCTGGTTGTCAATCAAAAATTCTCCGAGGGTAGGTGGACGTTTTTCCATGGTTGGTTTAGTTATAGCGATCGACTCCGAAGAGCACCTATAAATTAAATATTTTGTTAGCTAGCAGCTCAAAGAACGATCAACGAGGCCAGAGTAGCAAGGTAAGCGTTTCCAGAAAGAAGGGACGACAGAATGACTGGATTTTATGGATGACCGGATGCAAGACTGCCCGAATGGTTAAATGACCCATTGATTGAATGGTCACTTTGAAAATCCGCAACATTATGGGATAACCAGCATTGCTACTTTGACAGCCATAAAAATCAAGAGTCTGCTGCTATCAAAAATTCCAGACTCTAGACTACTAAACTCCCGATCACAACTCCCCATGACCCCACGCCGTCTCACCTTTAACCTCACTATTCCCCGCTCTCTGGACGAGACCTGGGATTTTTTCTCCCGCCCCGAGAATCTTCAGGAACTGACACCCAAAGATGTCAAGTTTGAATTCCTTACTCCTTTGCAAGGTGTAGAGATGTATCCCGGTATCGCCATTCAATACCGCGTTACACCTTTCCCCGGTTTCACAACTGACTGGATTACCGAGATTACCCAGATCAGGGACAAAGAGTATTTCGTTGATGATCAGCGCGTCGGCCCATTTGCCCTGTGGCATCACCAACACTGGTTTAAAGCCACCGGCCCCAACGAGACGGAAATGACGGACATCCTCCACTACCAGGCACCACTCGGTTTTCTCGGCACCATTGCGGATAAACTATTCGTGCATCGGCAGGTGCAGGAAATTTTCCGATTTCGGGAAGAAGCGGTTCGGGCTTATTTTCAATGATGGAATGAGACAATGATGGAATGATGGAATGATGGAATGATCTAATGTAGGCTAATTGGATAACTGCCTCATTAGGTCATTCTTTTACCGCCACCACCAACATATAATTCCGTTCCCAGATTCGGTATTCCAGATGATAGCGGATTTCCAGCGCATCCTTTTTGAGCAATCCGGTCGTCCTCCCCTTCTCCAGAGGAATGTCTTTCAGGTCGACGAATAAGTGATCCCTGAAGTCAATTTCCCGGCGGCCGTAGGCTTTATACATAGCTTCCTTGGCGCCCCAGACCAGGTGCTGAAAGATGAGTCGGTTGGCATCGGTGATCTGCGCCAACTCCGCCTCGCCCATGAAACGTTTCGCCAGGCGGCCGATCTTGGCCACGAACAGTTGCACGTCCACTCCACAGGGCGCCGGGTGGGCCACTGCCGCCGAAAGTTGCTCCGTATGACTGATGCTCACGTGGTGGTCAGAGCCTTCCAGGTGCGGTTTGCCAAATTCATCCTTCACCAGGGCTCCCCGCAATTCTCTTCCGGAGAGTTGGTGCAGCAGTCTTCGGGCCGCCAGAAATTCAATCCGCCGCCCTTGTCCCTTAATGCCGGATAGCTGCCTGCTTTCCGCCTTACTCAGGGGCAGTCCGTCGGCCATTGCCCGCTCGTCTTCCTCGATCCGCCAAAGACCGAGGTGGCCCAGTTGTTTATTGAATTTTTCTTGTAGGATCAGCATTCAATCATTCGATTATTCAATCATTTTTTTGATACCACCCCGCGTACTTCAGGTAAGCCCCCGCGATCCGCTCCACCGTACCACTTAGTTGTTTGGGGCTGATGGACTTCACCTTTTTGGCCGGCACGCCCGCATAGATGCTGCCGCTCTCACAGTGGGTTCCTTCCAGCACTACGGCACCGGCGGCGATCAGACAGTTGGATTCCACAATTGCGTGGTCCATCACAATAGCTCCCATGCCGATCAGTACATTATCGTGGATAGTGCAACCGTGAACGATGGCCCGGTGACCGATACTCACGTTATCACCGATCGTCGTCTTGCTCTGCTCGAAGGTAGCGTGGATGATGGCCCCGTCCTGTACGTTCACCCGCCTGCCCATCCGGATGCTGTTCACATCGCCCCGTACCACGGCATTGAACCAGACGCTGCACTCATCCCCCATGGTTACGTCGCCGATCAGGGTGGCTGTTTCGGCGAACCAACAATCTTCGCCCCAGGTGGGAGTGTGCCCCCGTAATGTTTTATTAATCATGATCATTTTAAACTTCAAGAACCTGAATGAACGGTCTACGTTAGGACGAAGATAGTATTTACGTCACGCAGGTTGCGAGAGCAGCAAATTCAAAATCGTAAATCCATAAATCGTAAATCGTAAATTTTAAATCTTGCCCACCCACGATCTCCTAGTTATTGGTGCCGGTTCCGCCGGTCTCGGCTGTGCCGGTTTTGCCGGTGCCGTCGGCCTTAAAGCCGCACTCATTGATAAAACCGCCAAGAAGTTCGGTGGCGACTGCCTGAACTACGGCTGCGTACCGAGCAAGGCCTTACTCCACGTTGCCAGTTTATTTCAGGGCGGCCGCGACGCTACTGAATTTGGCTTCCAGGCCTCCGGAAAAGCCGATTTCAAAAAGGTGATGGAGTACGTCCACGGCAAGCAAGACGTTATCCGTGCCCACGAAACGCCCGAATTCTTACGGGAGGAATGGGGCGTGGATACTATCGTAGGCACCGCCACGCTCACCGGACCAAACAGTCTGGAAGTGAACGGCCAAACCCTGTCCGCCCCCCTCATCGTGCTGGCTACCGGCAGTAAGCCCCGTCAACTCGACGTGCCCGGCGCGGATCAACTCAAAATCTACGACAATGAAAGTCTTTTCTGGGAACTGGACGAACTGCCTGATCACCTGCTGATCATTGGCGGCGGCCCCATTGCCTGCGAGATGGGTCAAGCTTTCCAACGACTGGGCAGTCAGGTCACAATCGTCAGTACCGGCGAGCGTTTGCTGCAAAATGACACGCCTCAGGCCGGGAAGGTCCTTCAGGAAAAAATGGAATCTGAGGGCGTAGAATTCATCATGGCTAACAAAGTAGCAAAGTTCAATTCCAGCACCGAAGCCCAACTACGCGACGAGCGGCCCGGCGGCGGTAATACTGTAGGGTTCACCCACGTGTTGGCCGCCATTGGCCGGGAGGTGCGTACCGAAGGTTTTGGCCTGGAAGCCGCCGGAGTGGAAGTCAGGGAAGGCAAGATCGTGGCCGACGAATACTACCGTACCAATGTCTCCTCTATCCGCGTGATTGGCGATGCCTTTGGTCGGGAGATGTTCAGTCACGGAGCCGAGAAACACAACTTCGACCTGTGGAACAATCTCCTCAGCCCACTCAAGAAAAAGCACAGCCTGGAGAAATTCACCTGGGTCACCTTCACCGATCCGGAAGTCGCTTCCTTCGGCTGGACCAAAAAGGACCTGGAAGAAAAAGGCATCGAACACGATACCGAAGAACTCCCTCTGGAAGAAGACGACCGCGCCATCGCCGCCAATTACGCAGGCGGTCATCTGACGCTTTACCTGAGCAAAGGGAGTCTGTTCAGCAGTCCTAAAATCCTGGGTGGTTGCATGGTCGCTCCCGCCGCCGGCGAGATGATCCAGGAACTTCACCTGATGAATACTCTCGAACTCCCCCTGAGCAAGCTGACCAATAAAATTTACGCTTATCCGGTCGGTAGCCGCATCAATCAGAAAGCGGCCCGCAATCGCAGCCAGGGAGACTTGCTGAACGAACGGAATAAGAAGTTGATCCGGGGGTGGTTCCGCTTGAGGTATTAAGGAAAAAAACAAGGTCCCAAGATGCAAAGGGGGGCACAAGGCTAGGTACGTTTTATCATTAAGCTCATTAAGATCGTCATCAAGCCAACGCACTGCGCCCGGCACATCGCCTTATCGGCTTAATGGTTAAAAATTTGAAACAGAAAATTCCTAAACTTGTGTCCCCTTGGGCCCCTTAGTGCCCTGGTGTTTTCTAAATCCATCCTTTATGCCCTACTGGCAATATTACTACAATCCAACCCCCAAAGCTAAGGCCGGTAGCTACCGCCGAAAGTATGGCACCAGTTGGTGGGGAAACGCCTTTTTGCAAGCCCTGGGTCGGATGGACCATTCCGCCAGGCTAGGGCGCGGCAAGACCTATGCGAACAAAGGAT
The DNA here is from genome assembly GCA_002591745.1 of Lewinellaceae bacterium SD302. Classification (GTDB taxonomy): domain Bacteria; phylum Bacteroidota; class Bacteroidia; order Chitinophagales; family Saprospiraceae; genus Neolewinella. Next base: position 236,803 of record PDLQ01000002.1, on the reverse strand, counting down.
TGGTCGAAGAACTGCAAAACCACGGCAACGGCAACATCACCGCAAAGGTCCAGGGCAGCCGAAGGGCGCCTTACCGCATCAAGATCGACTGGAAACCGCTGAGCACGAATGAGCGCAAACGCATCCTCAACCTGATTCGTGAAGATTATGCATTGATGGGCCGTTTACTGGCCGGGGAGTTGCCACAGGGGTTGGTCAGCCGGCTGGAACCCTGGGGCATAAATCTTTTTCCCCGCGACTGGAATGAACTGAACGTTTCCTGCTCCTGCCCGGACTGGGCGACACCCTGCAAACATGAAGCCGCCGTCTTTTACGTGTTAGCCGGCGAGATCGACGCCGACCCCTTCAGTATATTCGGCTTGCGGGGCCTCGATTTGCGGACGGAACTCGCAGAAATATTCGGAGGAGACGATCCGGGAGCGGGTGAGGTAGAGATTCTCACTCTGGAAGACACGCTCCAACCCATCGAAGGCGAGCTGGATTATTTTGGCTGGAGCCAGGATTTAGCTAAACGGCTTGATTTCGGCGGCATCCCGCAGTTAAATGAGCAAACGCTAAGTCTATTGCCGGACAATCCGCCTTTCGACTCTGTCACGGACTTCAAAAAGCAACTGGATTACATCTACGCCCGAGCCACTACCCAGGCTAAGAAATTCCTGAAAGCCAAACAAGACTTTTTTGCCGAATCCGAGGTGCTACGCGCCACCGTTCAGGCCGATCTACTGCTGAGCGGTGATTTGGCAGATGCAACGCTATCCCTTTACGACGCCAGCGACGAGCCAACCCTGGAATTCGTCAGCGAAGAGGCGATCGTCAATTTTCTGGGCAGTCTGGATGGGGTGGATGAAATGTTACTTTGCGATGATCTACGCGGACTACGGCTCTGTTTCCAGTTTGCGCGCCAGTTGGCAGCCAGGGGTGCGTTCGTGCCTCAGTTACTTTACCGGGAAAGTAAGGAGGATTTTCTGTTGCGTTACTTGCCCGCCAATAATGACCCCTTCGTGGCCGGCCAGAACGATCTCGTGGCCGCTCTTGTCGCTCCGGGAATACTTTACTACGACGGTCCCGAAGAAAAGCTGGAATGGGAACCCACCGCGGCCACCAACCAGATCATTGCTACTTTGTTAGCCACGATCATCCGTCTGGGTCTGAACTATAAAACGGAGGAAGTGCCCGCCCGCCGGCTCTTTTACCTGGACGGAGCGGTTTCCTTCGACTTACTGGGCACCGAGAAATTTCCACTGGCGATCCAGCAATGGCTTAACCGGCTATACTTAGCCGACGACAGGCTACGGCCCGTTTTTAAAGTGGAAGAACAAGGGGATGCCATCCTGGTAGACATCCTGGTAGTTGATCGGGATAAGCCGAACAAGCTCCCGAAACCAATTCATAAAGTACTGGGTAAGAAAAAAATGAGCTCCGCCGAATTCAGCCTGTTGCGCAACCTGGGGCAGCTTTCCGACCACTTCCCCCAGCTGATAGACATCCTCTCCGGAGATGATCCGCCCTTGCGGTTTTCGGTCAACGAATTCACCCCGATGTTGAAAAGCATCCTGCCGCTGATGGAAAACTTCGGACTCACGGTCGTGCTGCCGCGCGCGCTGAATAAGCTACTGCGGCCAAGACTCGGATTAAGTGCGAGTAGTAGTGGCAGCGACCTCCCTTCCGGTCTGCTTTCGCTGGACAACATCGTAAGTTTCAACTGGCGCGCCGCCATCGGCGATGAAACGCTGAGTAAAAAGGATTTTCGGAAGTTGCTGAAAAATTCTTCCGGGCTGGTCCGTTTCAAAGAAAACTTTGCCTACCTCGATCCGGACGAGATTGCCGAACTGATCAAAAAAATCGACAGCGGCCCGCCGGTATTGAGCACGGCCGAACGGATGCAGGCACTGTTCACCGAAGAGTTTGCGGGGCAGAAAGTAGAACTGGACACCCAGCTCAAACAACTGATCGACGAGTGGCGCAACGGGCCACCCGCCACCCTCCCTCGCAAACTGCAAGCGACCCTGCGCCCCTACCAGCAACGTGGATTCGAGTGGCTCTACGCCAACGCTCGCTTCGGTTTCGGCAGCATTATCGCCGATGACATGGGACTGGGCAAAACCCTACAAGTCATTACCCTGCTACTGAAACTCAAGGAGGAAGGTGAACTGGTAAAAGCCCCCGCTCTGGTAGTATTACCCACGAGTTTGCTGGGGAATTGGGCTAACGAGATTCAAAAATTCGCCCCTGAACTGGACTATGATATCTACCACGGAACCGGCCGTAAACTACCGCCCAAGGAAGAACCACTGGACGTTCTTCTGACCACTTATGGCATTGCCCGCAACGAAACCGCCACCCTGAACAAACGCAACTGGCGAATCACCGTCATCGACGAAAGCCAAAACATCAAAAACCCCAAAGCGGCTCAGACCAAAGCCATTAAACGGATAAAAGCGCCACTGCGGGTAGCCATGAGCGGCACACCGGTGGAGAACCGCCTGCTGGACTACTGGTCGGTGATGGACTTCACGCTGCCCGGTTACCTGAGCAACCAGGCGAACTTCACCAAGACCTTCGCCAACCCGATCCAACGAGAACTAGACAAGGAAGTGGCCGATCGCTTCAAGAGTGTAACGGCCCCCTTTATGCTGCGCCGCCTAAAATCGGACAAATCCATCATCGACGACCTGCCGGACAAGGTGATCCAGGACGAGAACTGTCACCTCCTGCCAGCCCAGGCTGCCCTTTACCAAAGCATAGTGGATGAGAACCTGCGGGCAGTAGAGCAAAGTGAGGAGGGTATTGGCCGCCAAGGCCTGATCCTGAAATTACTGACAGCGCTGAAGCAAGTTTGTAACCATCCGAAGCAGTTCCTAAAGCAGTCTGGCCCCAGTTTTTCGGAGAGTGGTAAAGCTCAATTGTTAAAAGAGCGACTAGACGGAATTCTAGCCGCCGGCGACAAAACCCTCATCTTTACCCAGTACCGTGAAATGGGTGATTTATTGGTAGAGATGATCGAAGCCGAATATGGGCTGCAAGTTCCATTTCTCAATGGTAGTAGCTCTCCCAAGCAGCGGGACGCCATGGTGGAGCGTTTTCAGAAAGATCGCAGTTGCTCCGTTTTCATACTGTCCATCAAAGCCGGCGGCACGGGGCTCAACCTGACGGCAGCCAATCACGTCATCCATTATGACCTGTGGTGGAATCCGGCGGTAGAAAATCAGGCGACGGACAGGGCGTACCGGATAGGCCAGGAAAAAACCGTCTTCGTTCACCGCCTCATCAGCAAAAACACTTTTGAGGAAAAGATCGACGAGATGATCAAAAGTAAACGGAAACTGGCGGAAATGACCACCGGAACGGGTGAGACGTGGATTGGGAAGATGAGTAATCGGGAACTGGCAGAGCTGGTAAAAATGTAGGGCTAGCGATCTCCAGGTCGCTCCAGTTTTTGGACGGCCGCCGGCATTTGTGGGGCGCAGATATTCGCGGATTCATGCGGATCGTTATTAACGGCTTCGCTGTACTAACGCGAGCTACGAGCGCACTAATGCACGGCTTATCTTTGGAAGCATTAATTCAATTTCTTTTTCATGGTGTAGGGTCCTTCGGCCCGGCCTTACGCAGCTGAAATATGTCCTCTGCTCTTCAGCGAACTCCGCATGAAATCCCTAACATGCAAATTTTTAACATCCAATACAGCCCTGAAACGTTTACAGGCTAACAATCCTCCACCATGCTCACCCGCACCGCCGAACGCAAGGGCCACAATGGCTCCATTTATCAGCTCATCCGGGCTGACGACGGTTTCTATTCCGTGGCCGGAGACGGCTGGCTGGTGCACTGGCCACAGAACGATCCGGAATTAGGTAAAATGGTGGCTAAGGTGGAGGGTGGGCAGTTATATTCAATGCAGGCCATAGCTGAGAAAAACCTCTTACTGGCCGGCGACATCAATGGTGGATTGCATTGGCTGTACCCGGAAGATCAGGAGAAAAACCAGCACCGGGCCTTACACAAGAAAGGGATTTATACCATTCACTCCGATGGTCGCGGGCGGGTGTTTTGTGGGGGCGGCGACGGGGTGCTCAGTAAATGGTCGTTAGAGTCAGGACGGGCCATTGAATCCTTACCGCTGGCGGCGGCCGCCGTTCGTTCGCTCTGCTACTTTGAAGCTAAAAATATTTTATACGCCGGAGTTAGTGACCACCACGTTTACGCCATCGACCCGATAAAAATGCAGGTAATCCATCATTGGAAAGCCCACGATAATTCAGTTTTCAGTCTGGTCTTGCGCAAAGAAAGTGACGGTAGTCACAGCCTCACCAGTGCCGGCCGCGATGCCCGGATCAAACGCTGGCAACTCGGCCCGGACGGACTATCCGTAGATGTGCTAAAAAACATCCCGGCACACAATGCCACCATCAATGAATTGGCTTACAGCCCGGACGGGAAATACCTGGCCACGGCATCGCGCGACAAGACCATCCGTCTTTGGGAAGCCGATAGCTTGAAACTGCTCAAGTCTGTCGAGCCGATTCGTGACCGCGGGCACGTCAATAGCGTTAACAGCATACTGTGGTTGGATGAGCGTTGCTTCGTAACGGCGGGAGATGACCGACGAATTCTGGAGTGGACGCTGGACTAAACGCTTACCCCCGACCGGCTGATGGAGTTAATGATCCGGTCACCATGATCCCTGGTGTTTTCTATAAACAGCGTACTTGTTTTCATCCCCGCACAGACAACCCCGGCCAGGTAGACACCCGGCAATTCGCTCTCCAGGCTTTCCTTATCGAAAATTGGCAGGCGACCGTCGTCATCGGAAACGGGTAGTCCCAGCCGGGCCAGTAAATCATAGTTGGGCTGGTAGCCGGTCATGGCCAGCACCCAATCATTTTCGATCGTTTTTTCACCCTCCGGAGTGCTGAGGACAACGGAATCCGGGCGAATTTCCTTGACCGTGGTATTGAAGTGAGCCTTGATACTGCCCTCCTTGATCCGGTTTTCCACGTTGGGTTTGATCCAGTATTTAACCCGCTCGTAAATATTTTCACTACGGATGGCCATGGTCACCTCGGCATTTTTCTGCCAACATTCCAGGGCTACGTCACAGGCACTGTTGGCCGCGCCCACCACCAGTACTTTTTGCCCCATATAGACGTGGGCGTCATCGTAATAATGCTTCACCTTGGGCAGTTCTTCTCCCGGTACGTTCAACAGGCGGGGCGTATCGTAGAAGCCGGTGGCCACGGTGATATTCTTGGCGGTATAGTTACCCTTTTTTGTACTGACAAAGTAGCAAGGTTCTCCATCAACCTCGATCGCCTCCATCTTCTGCACACCTTCGTAGAGACGGATCGGCAAGTCGTAACTTTCCACCAGCCGACGGTAGTATTCCAGGGCCTCGCGGCGGGTCGGTTTTTCTACGTGAGAGATAAAAGGGACCTCACCGATCTCCAGTTTTTTACTGGTGCTGAAGAAGGTCATATTAGCCGGGAAGTTGTAAAGGCTGTTTACCAGCATACCTTTCTCCAGAATGAGAAACTTCAGGCCGGCCTTTTTGGCGCTGATGCCGACGTTAATGCCCGCCGGCCCACCTCCGATGATGATCAGGTCATAGTAATCCATACTATTAAAACGAGCTAAGGAGTCAGGAGTTTAGACCAAATAAAAAGTGGTTTGAAAATGATCCCAAACCACTTCATCTCAAGTATGAGTAGAGGTAAGACTGTAAGCATTAAGCAAAAAGCTTCTCGCTCTTATAGCTTTTCAACTCATTATTGGTAGGCAGTCGCCTGAGTTTCAGTCTGCGGTCGTTCCAATCTACGAAGCCGCCTTTCTGGAAGGCTCGCAACCAGTTCTCCATTGGCCATTTACCCCACTTTTGCTTATAAATATTAGCATTCTCGATAATGTTCTCCAGATGATTGAGTGGTGGTGAGATCGTGGCGTGGTACTGGTGATATGCGATGGCTCCACAGAGATAGAAAGGCACCCCGGCCTGGCGGGCTGAAAGGGCAAAATCCGTATCCTCTCCACCGAAGCCAGTGAAACGGGCATCGAATCCGCCGATACGGGCAAAGACCTTTTTGGTACAGCCAAAAGACAATGACCAGAATAGATAATACTTGTCAGAGCGGTTCAGGTCACCCAACTCCAGGTAGGGCCGGCGCGGGTGAGGAATAGCCGAAGCTTCAAATTTTTCAAAAGTCCAGCCGGAATCATTAATTCCGGAGGCCAGATAGTGGACATCACTCATCACCAGGCCATCGGTTTTGCTAATGGCGGCCGACATTTCTTCCAGGTAATCGGGGTGAATAATGCAATCCACGTCTAAAAAGATCATCTGCTTACCCTTCGCCAGAGTGGCGGCACGATTTCTGGCTTTAGCCAATGGTAAGTGCCCCTTGTTACCGGGCAATTCAACTTGTCTTAGGCTAAGGGTCATCGGGCCTTTGACAAATTTGCCCCCGGCGGATTGAGCATTGCTACCACGTCCGACAGTGTCAGGCCGGGCAGGCTTTTGATAGTCAACACCCACTACCCCAACTTGAGAATAGGCGGCCGAAGCCACATCCCAAGCGGGTTCTCCCATATGGACGACGATAAGTTCCTTCGGCCACACATTGCTTTTCAGCACACCGGCTACCAGATTAGCCAGGTGATCCCGCCGGTCTTGAACCAAAGTTAAAACACTGATATCAAGTTGGTTATTCATTTTTAAAAGATTTAAGGGTAAAAGTATTTTCAAGTTGTTGATAGGCAAACTCCAAGCCGTTCGAACGACGGATCTTACGCCACCCATTGGGATCCAGGTGGCGTGTCTTTTCCAGTATGGCGGCCCACTCCTCTAATTTGGGCCTTTCGGTACATACCGTGGCCAGACCAAGTCTGGCCAGGGCTTTTGCTTTATAGAGTTGTTCTTCGAACGGTCTCTCTTCGGGTAAACAGCAGAAGGGTTTCTCTGCGGCTCCGATCTCAAAAACGGTATTCGTGCCCCCGCTACCGATCACGACGTCGGCAGCCCTCAAGAAAGGATAGGTATCTAACTGATGTCCGTAGATGCTCAGGTTACCCGGAAATTCGGCCTCGGCCCTCTCCAGGCACTCGCCCAGTAGCCACCATTGCCAGTGGTCATGTCTCTTGGCTACCGTACACCAGTAGGACAGGTCATGGGCACCACCCCCACTTCCGTTGATCACTACCGCGAGTAGGCGACCTGGCATCCGATCACGCAATAGTGGATTGCGTAGGTTATCCGGCCGGCCATCATAGCGTGAGTACGCCCCCAGGTAGATCGTTTTATCCTTTACCCAGGACGGTGTGTGCTCATCTTCCATTCTGGCGGGAAAAGGAGCCAGTAAGGCGGCGCTGTTACGCCAGGCTTCCAGGTGAGCCAGATCGTCCCGCTTGCCATGCAACCGGGTGGTAATCACCGGTACACCGCACAAGCGGCAGAACTGGGATACTTCTACCGAAAGATCTACGACCATCGCTACGGGCCGAAACTCCGAGATGAAGCCACTAATCATTGCCATCCGCTCCGGCAGGGTATCGACCTCTACGGGAGCGTAATGAAAAACCCTACCGTGACGTAGATCAGTCCTGGGGTCCCGGTCGGGACTTACGTCGGGCGGCAGGATATGAACGCGCCCTCCTTTCCAGCCGCTAAAAAAGCGTGGGGCTGAGGTCAGCACGTGCACCGGTCTTTTTCCCATCCAGTAGCTGGCCAACTGCCGGACCCGGGTAGCGTGCCCGCTCCCATGATGATGTACGTAAAAGCCGATCGGTCGCTTGTCTTTCATCGTATTGATCTAACAAGCCGCCTTTGGCAAACTTTGGTTAACGTTTGCTTCTTGCCCGGGCCTTAGCGGAATGAATTTCGTTACCTCAGGTGAGCAAATTTTCCGGTAGACGTTTTCGTAATTATCCACCATCTTCCGGCAACTGAAATGCTTGCGCACGTGCGCCCGGCAGCCCAGTCGATCTAAGTCCGCCGAAGGTCCCATTGCCCCGGCCAGTGCCACCACATCTTTCGTGGGAACAATGGTCCCCACCCGTGGGGTAAGTATCTCCCCGATTGCTCCCGAATTAAAGCCGACAACCGGTACGCCGCAAGCCAGCATTTCGGCAATGACCAACCCAAAAGGCTCTTCCCAGACACTGGTGAACAAGCCGCACTGGCTCATACTGATGATCGGTTTGAGTTCCTCGTGAGAAAGATGACCGAGGTAAACGATGTTCTCCCCCAGTTGCGGTCTGATCTTTTGATCGTAGTAAGCCTGATCGTAGATCGAACCCGCAATGACCAGTTTAAAGCCTGCTATCAATGCGGCTTCAATCGCATATTCCAGACCTTTTTCCGGGCAGATGCGGCCGGTCCAGACCGCTGTTCGGAAATAGGCGGGATAAATCCCTTCCCACTGACTCCCATCAATTCCATTGTAAACGACCTGCGCCAATGTTCCGGTGAAAGGCAACCAGCTTTGGGCCAAATGCTCACTCACCGCCACAAAGGTGTGATTAGCGGCCAGCCGGGCCAGGGCTACACCCGCCTGCAGCGAACTGAAAGGCGGAGTATGCAAAGTCGTAACCACCGGACAAGGGATACTGTGGACCTGTGCCAGAGGCAGGAAATGAAGACAATTATTGTGTACTATATCGTAATTACTCAACTGAATATCACGAATGATATAGGAATAGTCGTGTAATCGTTTGACGAAGGTCTCGTCGTATTCGGAATGATCTTTAAACAGATCGTCGGCCAATCCCATTTTTAGCGGAATCGGCTCGGGGTGCTTAGGATTAAGTTCGGAATCTGAAGAAGGAGCGGCGTAAAGGGTTACTTGGTGTCCTCTCTCAATAAGTCGTTTGGTCAGTAGGAAAGTATGCATTTCCAACCCACCGTGAAAGGGTTCTTTAATCGGGTATTTTAAATGGGCTATTACTGCAATACGCACTATTTGGTGAATTAGTATAAATCCATGATCTTTAGGATATTCGGACCATGTGATGCCGAAGAGCAATCATCCAGGGAACCGGTTTATTAAAACCGGCGGATCGTTCTCCAGTAGTTGCTTCAAACTAATGGCTTTTTAAATAGAATGTTGAAAAATTTCCTAAAAGTCTGTCTCTATTCACGTATTCATACCAATTCAGATGGTTATGTTTCGGTATGTACTAGTTTTCGAGGTAGCATTACTAACTTTCTTTAAGCGCTCAATGGCAGCTTGGCAACTCCCAGAAGTTCCGCGATCTGATCCTTTCCTTCAATCTCCGTTTCCTCCAGCCCTTCCAGATAACGGACGAAGACGTTCTGACTCTTCCAGAGGTTAGGTTCTAAACCTACTGCCTTCAGAAAAGACAGTAGGCTCAACACTACCGTATCCCGGAAGGGATTATCAGTCAGCAGCATTATTTCCTCGTAGACTCTTTCTTCGGCGTATAGTTCGAGCTGATCCTTTGTTTCGGGTGACCATTCGTGGCCCCAGTGAAGAAAATCGGCCTCGATCCGGCTGAGTCGGCGCAGGTCTAGCACCGAAGCGGTTAAGGCCTCGTAGACCCGCCGCTGCATAGTGAAAGCGATGGTGGAGACGTAGGCGCGGGGTAGCCTAAGTTGGTTTTCCCGCATACTGCTCATAAGCTGGTAGTTGTCGTAGTAGACATCACTGAAGCTTTGAGCGGCGCGGTCCAGACTCTGCTGGGTAATCATCTCCAGAATGGCAGCTTTTTCATCGTGAAAAAGATGGTAAATCGAGAAGGAATCATCACCAAAGTACTTTCGCATCCCGTGTAACATATAGGCCAGTTCACTCTGGCGGAAGCGCTGACTGAGTTCCTCCTCTACCGCCGCGTATTCCAATGGCAGATCTTCTTTGGTCAGGTACCCGATCACGTTTTGTTGCCCCAAGTAAAGACAGACGAAGGAGTAGGTAGATTCGCTGAAAGTCAGCGAGTTCTGAATAGTCGTCCGCCCAATTGCCAGTCGCTGGCTGCCGGCCCGCAATCGCTCAAATTCCTGGCTCGCGCCCCGATAGGTAAACAACTCCACTTCTTCCGGCTCTTCCTCGAAAAGACTGGCCGCGGCGAAGTGCATCGCGACCCTTTTGAGGCCCACTTTAGCCGGCTTCACGTGGTGGCGGTAGCTCACCGCGGCATTGGCGTCCTTGTTACTGGGTGTTTGTTCCAGCAATTTCTCAAACGCGGCGGTATGGTCTTCTCCGCTAATCACCTCGATCAGGTGGAGCGCCCGCAGAGCGTATTGCAGGATCTGTAAGGTCTCGATGCCAGATACCTCATTGAAGAACCAGCCGCAACTGGTGTACATCAGCATAGCGTGGCGCTGCATTTCCAAGAGGCGTAGGCCTAGGGTCAGATCATCATCGCTCACCGTTTCGCGCTGAAAGTGACTAGCGACGAACGCGCTTACGTTTTCCGGACTACGTTCCAGCACCAGATCGATGTAGTCATTCCGGGCCGCCCAAGGGTCATTGAGCACCTCGGCTCCCCTATCCTCAAAAAGTTGAATACCCTTTTCACGGACAAAGTCCAGGGCTTCTCGCAGCGGCCCGCGCCAGCTTTGGTTCCAGCCGGCCTCTCCGCCAGTGTGGCAGCCACAATTGCTGCGCCAACGCTCTACCCCGTGTACGCAGGACCAGGATGAATTATCGTGAATACGGCATTCATACTGTGGTGGGTGGAGCTCCAGAAACTCCCCATAATTGGTCAATTCAAAGTCCGGGTGGTCATCAATATGGTTCAGGCAGGAGGCCAGGGCCATCTCCCCTTTTTTGTGGTGGTGACCGTAGCTTTCCCCGTCCGTGGCGATGTTGGCCAGTTGTACCTCATCGCTCTCGTGTTCCAGAGAATTGATCAGTTTATCGGCCAGGAAACGGCCATCATTCAGCAACCCCTCGAAGGCTACGGCCCGGGAGACCATGCCGTCGTAAAAAAACACATCGATGTGCTCCCCGTCCGGCAGCGGGCAACGGTAAGCCCGGCGGGTATTCAGATTGCCTTCGTGGATATCGTGCCAGTGTTCCTCACCCGCTTTGCGTACTGATCTTCCCTGCCTCGGAGCCAGGATCGTGTACTTGATCCCTTGCTTTTTCATGGCTAACAAAGTAGCAGTGTCTGCGGCCGTCTCTGCGAGCCACATACCTTCGGGACGACGATTGAAACGACGCTCGAAATCAGCGATCCCCCACCGGATCTGGGTGTAGCGGTCCCGCTCGTTGGCCAGCGGCATGATGAGGTGATTGTACACCTGGGCCACCGCCGAACCGTGTCCCCCGAACCTTTCCCGGCTGTCCAGGTCGGCTTGCAGGATGCGCTGGTAGGTAGTCGGGTCATTAGCTTCCAGCCAGCTCAACAAAGTTGGCCCGAAATTGAAGGAGATCCGGGCATAATTATTGGCGATACTGGTGATGCGCTGCTCATCATTCAACACCCGGGCTACGGCGTTGGGGGCGTAGCACTCGAAGTTGATCCTTTCATTCCAATCGTGAAAGGGGGCAGCACTGGGCTGACTTTCAATAGTTTCCAGCCAGGCGTTCTCCCGCGGCGGCTGGTAGAAATGCCCGTGAATACAGACGAATTTTTTGGCCGTTTTACTCATGTCAGTCTATCCTAATACTTTAATCTTGTCCATACATTCCTTCAAGGCCAGCCGCCAGTGGCGGGGCGCTCCGTAACGTTCGGCGAATTTACTTTTATCCAGCAAACTAAAATGGGGGCGGACCGCTGGCGTAGGGTAAGCCGCCGAGTTAATCGGCAAGACGTTACAATCAACACCACCGAATTCGTGGATCGCCAGGGCAAAATCATACCAGCTGCACACCCCGGAATTGCTGTAATTGTAGATGCCCCGTTTAGCCTCTTCATCCTTAGCTAGCTGGAGGGCGGCGGCGGCCAGGTCGCGGGCGTAGGTGGGGCTGCCTACCTGGTCGGAAACTACTTTCAGTTGCTTCCTCTCCTCCCCCAGCCGCAGCATGGTACGCACAAAGTTATGGCCGTACTCGCTGTACACCCAGCTGGTACGCAAGATGAAACAATTGGGTTGCTGCCGCAGCACCGCTTGTTCCCCCTGTAGCTTGGTGCGGGCGTAGACGCTGTTGCCCTGGGTCGGGTCGTTCTCCCGCAGGGGGCGGTTGAAGCGGTCGGCGTAAACGTAATCGGTGGAAAAGTGGACGAACAATACTTCGCGCTGCTCACAGGCAGCGGCCAGTCTTTCCGCAGCGGTGTGGTTGATCAACTCAGCCTTTTCCTGGTCAGTTTCCGCCCGGTCTACGGCTGTGTAAGCCGCGCAATTAAAGCAGATGTCCGGTTTGGCCTCTTCCAGGGCGTCGCGCAATTCTTCCGGCTTGGTGATGTCCAGCTCAGAGCGGGTATAAGCGAAGACCCGAAAATTCCCGTCCGCTACGGCCGCTTCGATCAGGCAGCGCCCCAGTTGCCCGCCGGCTCCGGTGATCATGATTCTTTGCATGAGCGCAAAAATGCAAAAAAGAAACCGGGTGAAGGTGTAAACACCCTCCCCGGTCCCGAATAAATAGCAACTATCTACTTATCTTCATTTTCCCTTCTGAAGATAAACACCCTTGCATCTTACGATGAATCAGGTTAAAAAAATTCTTTGGTTAAAAACCGGCGGCAGTAAACCCGCCGCCGGATATCTCAAGGACAGATAGATTGAGAAATAAACCAGTTCTTGCTAAGCTTGGTAGGACATTTCCCCCGCTTGCAATACAAAGATGGGGCGGGGAGCGGGCGCTGGCAAAACGTTTTGCGGCGATTTTACGCCTTTCTGAGAATAGTAAAATATTTTTAAATCATTGATTTAAAAATATTTACGATACAAAAAGTAAGACTTTCTGTGTACTACAATTACTCTTTAAAAGAATGATTTTTCTGTTCTACGGTTAAATTTGCTCGAAAGCCAAGTGCCAATTACCCACTTTATCCCGAGTTTGGCGCGCATTGACCAAACACCAACATGAATTCCTTTACGCAAAAGGGGTATTTTTATCCCTCCATGGCCCGCTATGTTCTACGGCAGTCCACCGAAGCTTTTCTGTTGATTAACGAGACCGGGGATTTCACCTTCGTCAACCCCGCCGCCGAATAATTACTCGGCTACGCCGTCCCCGTCCTCCCCAATGGCGTCCACTACGAAACTCAACTTATTCGTATTTGGGTAGTAAGTGTAATCCAAGTTATCGATACTCTTATTTTCTCAGCAGCTACCATCTTCCTCGATACCGGAAGGGCTCATCACACCATCATCGGCATAGTCGAAGGTCTTGTTGATCAGCAAACCCATTACTGCAAAACCACCCGCACCTGCGTCATCTCCACCCCGTTACTCAGTCGCAACACATACACTCCCCGTGGCAAATCCTCTACGGAAATACCGTTACTAAAAGGCAGGGCACTTTCCTCCCCCAGCTGGTCGATACGGACCACCCGGCCGGCCACGTCGATGAACTCCAGGGTATAAGGCCCCAGGGCCGGGTCACCAAATTCCAACTGAAAAGAAGCCCCCGCCGGATTGGGATAAACTGCGCTGATGGTCAATTCTTCCACTTCAGAAGCCGAACAGGTTGCCAGCAGGTCTTCGGCCGCGGCGGCCACGTCGAGCACCCCTCCGGTGGCGATCAGTTGCTCCAACGATTGTTGTTCGCTGACCGTTCGGAGAATCGATTGCCGTACCAAGCGGGCAGCAACCGGTGGGTTATCACGCAGCAGGGCGTTGATCCGCGGACAAGGCAGGCTGTACAGCAAGGCAATTGCACCGGTAACGTAGGGTGCCGCGGCACTGGTATTCCCAAAACCGCCGTAACCGTTCAGGATGGTCGTAAAACTCCCCTGCCCCATAGCGGCCAGATCCACCGAGGTGGAGCCCCAGGCAGAACCTTGCTCTAAACGGTTTTCGTCGGTCACGTTGGTTACCCCGATCACGTAGTCGGAAGGACAGGTTGTGGGCATATCGCCCCTCTCGTCTACGTCCCAGCTACGGTTGGCGGTACTGGCCGCAGTCAGGATACCCTCCTCGCCCAGCAGTTCGTACATCTCTCCCCAAATCGGAAAATCACTACAATTTTGCCCTTCAAGGCCAAAAGAAGCATTGGTCGCCACTACCAGCGCGCCTTCCGCGCCGTTACTATCGTTCCACCGTTTGCGCTGCTCCAGCACATACTCGTAGGCCTGGATAATGTTCGTTACGTCATCGATGGCAAAAAGCATCAGTCGGTTGTTCCAGCTGGTCCCCGTTACTCCGATTCCGTTATTGCCCCTGGCACCGATAATGCCAGCCACCTGAGTCCCGTGCATACTGTTCCGCAAGTTGGGCTCGTCACGACTGAAGTCCCAGCCGTACTCATCGTCCACGTAGCCGTTTCCATCGTTATCGATGCCGTCTCCCAGAATTTCTCCGGTATTCCTCCAAAGGCTGTTTACCAGATCGGGATGGTCGGCGTCGAATCCCTCGTCCAGAATGGCCACTACGATTTGGTCACCCGTGGTCGTAGTCCCGCCGGTGGTAGTTTCCCAAACGCGCTCGAAGCCCATACTCACCAGGTTGGTCTGCCGCTCGTATTCTTCGTCGTTTGGTCGGTTTCGACTTTCCAGCCGGTAATCGAATTGCAGCGTTGCGATGTCCGGAAGCCGTTCCAAGCTCTCGTAATCGGCCAGCCAGTTATCCACATTTCCGTAGTTCAGTTGATAGATCCCGTATCGACTACTCACCCGCTCGATCTCGGCCTCCGTCACCAACCGCTTGATGTCCGTTTCCGGTTCCGCCAGTCTGACCAGCGTGCGCAGGGGAATACGATCGCCTGGAGCAAGGTTGTCATTCCCCCGCTGGGCCGACAGTAGCTGGCAAGTGAGCATCAAGAGAACGAAAGACACCTTATTAAAAAGCGGATTGGACATTTAGTGGAGGATTATGGCTAGCAAACCCGCCCGGCTAAACGCCAGGTCGGACGGGGTAGCAAGGCTGGTTGTAAACCGAATTAAACCTAAGCTAAAGTAGCCATTTCTACTGCTCCAATTCCAGGAATCTCATAAAATGACGGCCAGCTAACAGCAAAACTCGTGGAGGACTCCGCTCTCCGAGTGGCTAATAACCCAGACCCTAGCCGCTCGGAGAGCGGCGTCCTCCAACAAAAAGGCCCGCCGGAGGTCAGTCCGGCGGGCAAATAAGTATCAACAAGAAAGAATTACACAAAACAGATTTTTAAAATTCTTCACTCTAAACGCTGGTCGGATAATTAAAAAGCTTCTCTGACTGTTTCCGTGGGCCGCAGGTCGGGCGGCGCTATGCCACGGAAACCTCAGAGGAATAAATGGATTGGATAAACTGAAAAATCGAATAGTGTCAAACGTATGCGCTTATTAGACCTATTGCACCAGGAGCATCTTCCTGGTGATGGTCTGTTGGCCGGTAGCGACCGTGTAGTAAAGCAAGCCCGTGGCGAGGCCCAGTTCATCACGATTGATCTCCTGGGTATTGAGGCCGGCCTGGCCTAAGAATCCTTTTTTCAACAGGACTCTTCCTTGCTGATCGTGGATCGTAAGCAATACTTCAACTTCGCCCGGCAGATAGAAATCGATACGGGTACGGTCGTTGAAGGGGTTGGGGTGGTTCTGCTCTACCCGTAATTGCGGGACCTCGACCGTCTCGCCCCCGGCAGTTTCTTCCACTGCTACTTTGAAGTCCAAAGCCAGATCGGTCACCGTGGGGAAACCGGTCTCGTCAACGTAAGCCTCGGTCACCACCAGTCGATCACTCAGCCGCAGTAGTTCATCCAAGCTTGCTTTGCGATGGGCTTTCAGGTGCAGGGTCAGCAAGGGCAGTTCCGCGCTTTCATCATCCAGGGGCTGGTTAACGTGAGCGACACCGATCAGACCGTTTTCGGCGTAGGTGAGGTTAAAGTCACCTTCGGATGCGGTACCGAAGTCAATACCGACCAACTCCAGGTCTTCGTCCAGTTCCAGGGTAGTCTGGAAGCCGAGCAGGTGGCGGGGCTGGGGGATCTGTACTTCGATAATTTCGTCCGGGCTCATCTCCACCTGCGGAATTTGCAACAGGGATACGGAGCGGCCATCCTGCTCGGCACCACCGTTCAGATCGTTGCTGGAGACACCGGAGACATCACCCATTTCGATAGCCATGAAGTTGGCTGTCAGCAGGTTGCCAGCCAAGTCATTGGCACTGTATACCGACATCAGGTCGTCCATCAACCACTGCTCCGGGTCGTCGCCAAACTGGTGGGAGACACTGATGAATTTCCAACTATCTGAGGCTGGGTAATCGTAGGTCAGCCCCAGAATGACCCGGCGGATGGCGATGAGGTCGAGGATGTTGATGTTACGGTCGGCATTAACGTCGGCCGCTACGTACTGATAAGGATCGTTGAATTCCTGGAGTGCCAGGATATGGCGGCTGATCAGGATCAGGTCACCGGTAGTGACGTTACCCAGATCGATGGCGGGGTTGGCCGTTGGTTCAACGGTGTAGTCATCTCCCACCATGAGGTTTTGAAAGGCATAGTTACCATCTGTATTGGTAAAGGTGAGGAATTGCCCCATCTGTACAGCGCTGATGTGCACTTCTACTCCTTCCCGACTCTCGAAAAGCGGTGTGGAGATGCTACCCGCGATAGCCAGGTTTGGCTCGGGATCGGGGTCAGGATCACAAATAGCGGGATCGAAGACCTGCACCATCAGGGAAGTTTCGCAGAAGTCAGTCATCCCGGCTCCGTCGATGGCGTAGATTCTAACGCCCACCGGGCCTACGTCATCACAGTTTACGCGCAGCAAGGTATCTCCGATGGCAGGTGTGAAGCCTGGCACGGTAGCTTCCTCGATACGGTAGATAGAATATTCGAGCGGACCACTACAGTCACTGGTTGTTCCTGGGTTCACGATAAATGTACGGGCGGTGATTTCGGCGATACCGCCACCATCTTCATCCGGGGCGAGCGTAGCCGTCAGGCCATTGATGCACTGGGGAGCGGAGGCCGTCATATCTTCGGCAGTAAAGACGAGCAACTCCACGTCGGTGTTACTACAACCGTCATTGGCCCGTACCCGGATGGCGTGGCGGCCGATGGGCAGGCTCTCCAGCATCGTGGTGAATGTACCACCGGGAGCCGGATTGATGTCGTTAGCGTTTACTGCGAAAGTCGGGATAAACTCACTAGCGGTAAAGATTCCGTCTCCGTTAGCGTCATTGATGAACAGGTCCACGTCCACGATCAGCGTAACGTCGTCCATTGAACACTCATCGGTAATGGAGAAACTGACGTCCAGATCGGCTTCGCAATCACCGTTCGTGTCCATAGCTACGGTATTGTCGTCATCGATACTCACCACTGGCGCGGTATTGTCCAGGATAGAGATGAACTGGATGTAGCGGAAGTAGCCGCGGCTGCCGTCCTGTCCGTAGCCCGCCAGGTTATCGCCGTCTTCCAGGCCGCCGGCATCACCGTTATCCAATGGTGCAATGCTGTTTCCGTTGTTGCGGTTGATGTCACGATCAAGAATGGCCACGTCGTCGGCAATTGAGGCACTGTTAAGGCCCGGCGTAACGTGCAACACAACGGTTTCTCCAACGATACCGTCTCCGTCCGCATCTCTGGGTACTTCGTAGGCGGGGCTGGTGGTACTGTACTCGCAAAGGTTGAGTACCTCGTAAGTGATTCGAATCAGGCGGCACTCATCTGCAATGGCTTCGAAGGTATCTACATCCATACCTACGGTGATCATATCGCAGCTTCCCTCCACTACGGTTACGTCGTTAAAGTTGGGCTGAAGACAACTGGCACTGGTTTCATCAGAGGGGAAGATGACGGAATAGTTGTGGCTATTGGCGATCTGGACGAGTTGCTCACAACCGGATATTGCCGTAAAGCCTTGGGCATCTTCCACACCAAAGGTGCGGAGGATGGTACCGGAGCCACAGTCGGTCCGGTTATCCATTACCGTTTGAGTGATCGTTAGTCCCGGGCAATTATCCACGCCGTTGGGGGCGCCGAAGGTAGCGTTGAGCAGGGCAATGGTTTCCTCCGGGTCGGCGGCGAAAGCGGCCTCCACGTCATTGGGGAAGTCTCCCTCCAGGTCAGCGCAGGACAGTAGCAAGGAAGTTGGTGCAACACAAATCGGGTTGTTTTGATCCTCCACCATGATGATGGTTGGGCACATATTCGAATTATCGACGCCGGGTTCGTTAACGCCGTCCATGTTGCCGTCATCCGTTACTCGCAAGCCGACGAATAAAGTGCCGATATTCGAACAGGTCAAGGTCAGACTGGGCATCCAGGGACTGGTGGGGTTACCGTCTTCGTCGAAAAAGGCAATTTCAAAGAGCAGATCGGTACCGGCGCAATCATCGATACTGGCCGCGTTCAGGTCTTCTGCCATCAATACGGCTTGCCCGAAACCGTTAAGGCTGACGTTAAGCCCGTCTTCACAAATGGCCGTAGGTGCATTGAGGTCCGTGATCAGGATTTGAGTATCCACGGTGTCGGCATTTCCACAAAGGTCACTGGCTATGTAGCGCAGGGTATGTTGCCCGGGAGGAATATTCGCCGCCAGATCCATTGCGCTGAAAGGGCCGAGGGGAAATTGATCCAGATCGCCATCGGGGTAAATGAAACCAACCAGATTCAGACCATTTACGTCAGAGCAGTCATCCGAAAGAACAACGCCGCTGGTGACGTCGAAAAAGGCCGTACAATTCAGGGCGTTAGTAGAAAATACGAGGGGGCCGGCGTCGGGCACACCGTCAAAATCGAGGTCTTGGCTGGGCGGGGTGATCATCGGAGCATTGAAATCACCGACTTTTACCAATTGGGTAAAGGCGGCTACGGTGTCGATGTCGCACCAGTCGATCACGTTGTATGTACGCACGAATTTGTAGGTATTATCACATGTGATGATGCGAGGGCTGTCTTCGAAAGATACTCCTACGTTGTCTACCGTCTGGTTGAGGAAGATGGGGCCGGTGGCCGTCATCAATAACGGATAGTTAGTCGTCTCCGGCAGGGGATTTTCCAATCCACTGAAGTCGTTACAATCAACCTCCACTACCGAGGCTGGAGCAATGATGTTGCTTAGGCTCGGCCGAGTGAAAGTGATGGTCTGTGTAGCCAGCACGGGGCCGCTATTGCCTTCCAATGATTCGCAGTCCGGGTCGTCATTAGCCGCGAAGGTGCGCGTAACGACAATGTCCGAACAGTTCCCCGCGCTGGTTATCTGGTCGTTGACCAAGATCACTACGTCGGAACAACCATCGAAAACATCCGGCAGACCACCGGCCAGGTTAAGGCGGGTCAAGATTTCGGCGTCTAGCGAGTTATTCAGGATAATACCTGATCTACCATCAATTCGGTAGCTGCGGGAGATGGAGGGGGATAGGCCGGACACCAGTACGTCGCTCAGTTGAGAGGTGAAGAGTAGTCCGGGCTGGGTCGGTACACTTACGAAGGCGGCCGGCGAAGCATCAGTGGCATTGACGAAGCCACCCAGTGGCAGGGAACCAATAACACTGACTTCAGCAACCGTGGGAATAAAGAAGAAATCAAAGACTTTAGCTATGGAGGGATCGTCTCCCGGCAGGGAAGAACCATCTTCGTTGCGCAGAGTAATTTGTAAAAGGTCACCGGGCTCTACTTCCAGCGGCTGGGCGAAAGTAAACAGACCGTTGACTGGGAAGGTAGTGAGTGGAACTGGCGTTTCAGTGCCGTCGAAACTGACGCGCACCACGTCCAGGTCGAAAGGACCGAGCGGCACGTTGGTAAAGTTGAAACGAAACCCAGCGGTACCGGAGCGGCTGAATTCATAACCGAAGCCAGCCTGTACGGGAGCAGTGAATTGGTTGCCACCTAAGGTAGTAAGGGTTATGGTATCCGGTTTGATGTCTACTTCAGCTTCCTGACCACTAAATGGTGAAGGTACACTGGTAAACGGCAGGATATTCATCATGCTGCAGCCGTCGAATCCTTCTTCAACCTGGGGCATGGTATCGGCCGCAGATACCCACACTTCAAAGTCTCCGCAACCGTCGATGATCGGCCCGTTGCAGGGGTTCTCGTCCATGACGGTGATGAAGTAAGCTTCATTGGGTGGTATGTTTCCGTCACCGTCCGCGTCGAGGTCACCATTCAGTATCTGGGACGGAATGATTATTTGCTGACAGTTGGCGTCAAGATTCAGATTAATGTTATTGGTAGAAGATACCTGGATCTCATATACTGGCTCGGGCTCGGTAGGCGCCATCAATTCGTTCAGGACAATGGAAAAATTGTTGATTACCCCACCGTTGGCGTTATTGGCCAGATCGCAGATTTCCAGGGTCCAGTCACCGGCTATCTTCTCTCCGTCGAACTGATCAGCGAAGGTATTTCCCTGTGGCTCGTAACCGTTATTACTGGTAAAAGGGATGGTTGAGTTGGTGATATCGTTTCCGCCGTCCGTAAAAAAGATGTCGGCGTAGGCGTTATCCAACGAGCCACCATTTGCAATGGACAGGTTGATAATATTACCACGCGGCGAAATGAGTGAGAGTTGCATCTCAGCCGGGAATTCGTGAACGACACCGATATTCACTCGTTCAATTTCGTAGTTTACACCGATGCGCCCCGGCATGGCAATATTCACGGTGCTGACGGCTGCGTTTTCACAGTAAAATCCGTCAATGCTTCCAGGGATTTGGCCGCCGGAAGTACCATTAAAAGATTGGGCTGACAAAGTGGGAATTCCGAAGAGTATTCCGACTAAGAGCAGGTGAAAAAGGATGATCTTTCTGTTCATAACTATCTGAATTATCTAATACCTGTTTGTGTAATTTTCTCATCTCATTTCTATTAGAAAAAGCAATACCTGCCCCACGCCGGCCAGGGTGCCGAAGCGAGCTTTATCCCGGAAAGGGAAAACCATATAAAATTAAATGTGAGTTTATCTCGTCTGAAAGAATCAGGCTTAACAACTGATGATTTTAGAATTCACTGATTTTTTATAATAAATTGAAAATCAGCAACCTAAATCAATTAAAGCAAACCTTTCCAGTTTATAATTATTGAAAATCTGGCTACTTTGCCTTCGGTGATCTTCGCTGATAATTATTACTCTCATAATAAACCAGCACTGCTACTTTGATAGCCAGAAACCGAATTACTTTAAAGTTGCCCCTCGAATTGCCAGTCTTAAAAAAGACTAAACAATGGTTAGTAACCGATGAGGAAACTGGAGTTAAAACAGACTTGAAAAAAGATGTATTGGAATTTTTATGTGGTTTTATTGCGTTAACTAATGAATGATCTAAAAAAGAATAACTAATTAAAATATCTAGGTGGAGAAACTATATTTCCTCCGTCTGAGGACAAATATAAGGGGGAATGAGGTCCGCTTCCAAATCCTGGGCGTTAAAAATCTGAAATTCTTTCAAATTTCTCATAAAGCCCTACTTTCCCCTCAAATGTTTCTATGCAAAACCTACTATTGTTCCAGGTCGATGCCTTTACCGACCGCCTATTCGGGGGCAACCCCGCCGCCGTGATCCCCCTCGGAAGATTTCTTGATGACGATACTATGCAAGATATCGCCAGGGAAAATAACCTGTCCGAGACGGCCTTTGTGGTTCCAGCCGGCGAAGCGGCATTTCACATCCGCTGGTTTACGCCTAATAAAGAAGTTCGCCTCTGCGGCCACGCAACCCTGGCGGCGGCCCACGTACTGTTTTCCAATGCCGACCGGGAAATCAAAGAACTCACTTTCCACACCAGCGAAGCCGGCAACCTGAGCGTGAACCGTAAGAAGAAGGGCAGCTACGTGCTAGATCTCCCGGCCGACCGGCCAAAAAAAGCCAAGTCCCCCAGTTTTCTCAGTCATGCCTTAGGCGTAGAACCGGAAGTCGTACTGCGTGGAACTGACGACCTGCTCGTGGTCATCCGCAAAGAAAGTCAGCTGCGCAAACTCAAGCCCAACCTGGAACTATTAAAGAAAGTCAAGAAGCGGGGCGTGATCGTCACTGCCCCCGGCAGAAAGGAAGATTTCGTAAGCCGTTGCTTCTATCCTCGCTTCGGCATCAGCGAAGACCCCGTAACGGGTAGCGCCCATACCCTACTGACACCCTACTGGGCCAAAAGACTGAACAAACGCAAAATGAAAGCCGCCCAAATCAGCAAGCGCCGCGGCGACCTGGGCTGCCAGCTCAAAGGGAACCGGATGCTTTTGAGTGGCAAAGCAGTGACTTATCTGACGGGTGAGATCAAGTTGTAAGGTTAGGTACAGGGTAAAAGATACTAGGTACCAAGTACGCGGTACCCTGTACCTCCTACCGCTTCAACACCCGCGCCACTACGTAAAACAACAGCATAAAGATGCCCGCCGTGGCAGCGGCCTTTACGCCTTTATCGGCCAGGCTTAGTTCGTCGTCCGTGAAATAGAAAAACAGGAAAGCGGCGACGCCATAGCCCAGGGCAGCCTTGAACGCCTTAAGGAGTAGCGGATCGATTTTCATGGGTTCATTTTTTTGGAAAACGTGTGATGTTCACTTCATCCGGCAAGGACTTGGCGTTCAGGATAAAATCGGCCAGCCAGCGACTACACAAGGGAGCCAGGGAAGCACCTTTAGTACCCAGACCGTTGAAAATAAACAGATTTTCGTGATCGGGGTGCACACCGAGTAACGGACGACGATCTTTCACCGTTGGCCGTACGGCAGCGCGGTGATCCGCGATCTCATAGGGGGCTATCAGGACCTCATCCAGCCGGGATTTCAGATAATCATGATTAGCTCGGGTGGGTATATCATCCGTAAAATCATTTTCGGTCGTCGCCCCGATCCAGTGGGTACCGTTGGCCCGGGGTACCAGAAAAACGCGGTGTTTGAACATCAGTTCTGGGGTAGGCGCGTCGATTCGCACGTGCAGCACTTCTCCTTTTGCGCCCCGGTGCGGGAGATAGGAGAACCAAGGATTATGGCGGGCACGCCAGCCTTCACAGAAAATAACGGCTTTGGCTTTGATTGGGCCGTAGCTTATTCCTTTATCGTTAACGATCAGCTTTTGGTAGTCGACCTTTTCGGAAAGCAATCTTTTGGCTGACAAAGTAGCAGTGCCGTAGGCTTCCGTCAACCGGGCAAGATCTATCCTGGACGATCGGTTCACCCCGGCGTAGGCAAAGGCAGGTTTTGTTATAGCCGGCAAAGTGGACAATTCTGGCTGACTATTCAAATAGGGCGCGTATTCTTCATCACAGCTCCTGATGTCCCAGTCGTTCTGATCGCCCCGGTTGAACAAGGTTCGGACCAAAGGCAGTTCATAGCGAAATTGCCCCCCCAGTTTTTCCTCCAACTCTGTATATAATTTCTCTGCTTCCGGCAGTAGCTCATCGATCCGCCAACTTTTTACGAAGCGCCGGCCGGTGATCGGATTAATGATTCCGGCGGCCACTGAACTGGCCGAGGTCTGCTCTGGCGCATCTACGTAGCAAACCGACTTACCCGCCTTTTCCAGTCGGTAGCCGATCAGGGTGCCAGCCAGGCCCTGGCCGATGACGATAAAATCGTAGCGATCATTCACGGAGGCGAAGATAATAGACTTGATGAGTTGCGCAGAGAAAGGTTAAAAGATGACCCCATTCACACATTCTCATCATTTCTTACTTCGACCATTCCACGACAAGGCCGTAAATTGCGCCCTGCTTTCAAAAAAATCTTCTGTATGTCCGTGCTTCATGATGCTTTCCGCCAAAAAATCCTGGTTCTCGATGGTGCCATGGGCAGCCTCATTCAAGGTTACGGGCTGGAGGAAAAAGACTACCGCGGGGATCGCTTCCCCGACGCAGCAATTGACCTGAAAGGCAACCATGACCTCCTCGTCCTTACCCGGCCGGATGTGATCGAAAATATCCATCGTGCCTACCTCGACGCCGGTGCCGACGTCATTGAAACTAATACCTTCAGCGGCACCAGCATCGCCCAGGAAGATTACGGAATGGAAGCCGCCGTTTACGACATCAACCTCGAGAGTGCCCGCCTGGCCCGCAAGCTCTGTGACGAGTACACCGCTGCCAACCCGGACAAGCCTCGCTTCGTCGCCGGAGCCGTCGGCCCTACTAACCGTACGCTATCGATTAGTCCGGATGTCAATGACCCCGGTTACCGCGCCATCACCTTTACCGAACTGGCCGATGCTTATTACGAGCAAATGTCCGGTCTGGCTGCCGGTGGAGCGGATCTGATCCTGATCGAAACCATCTTCGACACCCTTAATGCCAAGGCCGCTCTTTTTGCCCTGGACCGCGTTCGTCAGGAGACAGACCGGGAACTGCCCGTCATGATCTCGGGCACCATCACCGATGCTTCCGGCCGCACCCTCAGCGGGCAGACCGTGGAAGCCTTTTACATCAGTATTGCCCACGCCAACCCGATTTGCGTAGGACTGAATTGTGCCCTCGGTGCCCAGGAGATGCGGGCTCACCTCGCCGCGCTCAGCAAGGTAGCTGCCTGTAACGTACACGCTTACCCCAATGCCGGTCTGCCCAACGAAATGGGCGAATACGACCAGGATGCCAGCGAGATGAAAGAGTATATCCGCGATTTCGCTCAGTCTGGATACGTCAACCTCATCGGTGGCTGCTGCGGCACCACTCCGGCTCACATCAGCGCAATGGCCAAGGCCGTCAGGGGCATCTCACCCCGCAAACCCGCCGCCATCAGTGGTTACACCGAGATCAGTGGACTGGAGCCGCTGGTCATCCGGCCGGAAACGAATTTCGTCAACGTTGGCGAGCGTACCAATGTGACCGGTTCCCGTAAATTTGCCCGCCTCATCAAGAACGGTGATTACGCCGAAGCCCTGGACGTAGCCCGCCAACAGGTAGAGGGCGGTGCCCAGGTCATTGACGTTAATATGGATGAAGGCCTGCTGGAAAGCAAGGAAGCAATGGTCACCTTTCTCAACCTGCTTATGGCCGAGCCCGATATCGCCAAGCTGCCCATTATGATCGATTCTTCCAAATGGGAGATCATCGAAGCCGGCCTCCAGTGCGTTCAGGGAAAGTGCATCGTTAATTCCATCAGCATGAAGGAGGGCGAGGAGGAATTTCTCCGCCAGGCTAAGCTCGTGAAGCAGTACGGAGCCGCCGCCGTAGTCATGGCCTTCGACGAAAAGGGGCAGGCCGACACCGCCGAACGCAAGGTCGAGATCTGCACCCGTGCCTACCAACTCCTGACCGAAAAAGCAGGCCTGGCCCCGACCGACATCATTTTCGACCCCAATATCTTCGCCATCGCTACTGGTATTGAGGAACACAACAACTACGGGGTCGATTTCATCGAAGCTACCCGTGAGATCAAGGCTCGCTGCCCCGGTGTCAAGATCAGTGGTGGTGTCTCCAACGTCAGTTTCAGCTTTCGGGGCAACAATGTAGTTCGTGAAGCCATGCACTCCGCCTTTCTCTACCACGCTATTGGTGCCGGTATGGATATGGGCATCGTCAATGCCGGCATGATCGAGGTCTACGAAGAGATTCCCCCCGAACTTAAAACCCGCGTCGAAGACGTCATCCTCAATCGTCGCGATGATGCTACCGAGCGGCTACTCGATCTGGCAGAGACCCTCAAAGGCACTGGCGGCAAGCAAGTCGTAAAAGATCTGGCCTGGCGCGAGAGCAGCTATGCCGAACGGTTGCGCCACAGCCTGGTGCGCGGCATCACTGAGTTTATCGAGGAAGATACCGAGGAGGCCCGCCAGGCCCTACCCCGCCCGCTCCACGTCATCGAAGGTCCGCTTATGGACGGGATGAACGTGGTTGGTGATCTGTTTGGTTCGGGTAAGATGTTCTTGCCCCAGGTGGTAAAATCCGCCAGGGTGATGAAGAAGGCCGTTGCTTACCTGGAGCCGTATATCGATGCGGAGCGGGAACAAGGCCTCTCCCCTAGCCCCTCTCCGGAGGAGAGGGGAACGCTCCGTGCCGTGGCGCTGGAAAAGCTTGAAAGCTTTTCTTCCCCAACGGATAACTACTGGGAAGTAAAACCGGGTCATCAAAAATTAATGCTTGACTACGCTAAACAACTGCGTAAAAATCAAACTCCAGCCGAAGAAGAGCTATGGAAATACCTCCGTAATAATCAAGTAGCAGGTGTTAAGTTCTTTCGTCAAAAGCCGATGGGGTACACAATTCCTGATTTCATTTCTATCAAAAAAAGATTAGTAATTGAAGTCGATGGTGGGTACCACCTTGACGAAAAAATGATCGTCAAGGACCAGGAACGAGATGACGTATTTACCAAGGTTGGCTATCATATAATGCGCTTTAGCAACGAGCAAGTGCTAAACAACACCTACGAGGTATTAGAGAAAATTCGTCAATTCATAGAGGACAGGAAAGATCGTCCGCACAAATTTCCTACCGAGGAAATCAAGGAAGAGACGCTTGCTGCTGCGCAGCAGCAAGTCATCTCGGCGCGGAGCGTCCCCCTCTCCTCCGGAGAGGGGTTAGGGGAGAGGCCTTCGCACCATAAAGGCACAGTACTATTAGCTACCGTAAAGGGGGACGTCCACGACATCGGTAAAAACATCGTTGGTGTCGTACTGGCCTGTAATAACTACCGAATAGTCGATCTCGGCGTGATGGTACCCGCCAGCAAAATCCTGGAAGAAGCTCAGGCCTGCGGAGCCGACATCATTGGTCTCAGCGGGCTGATCACTCCCTCTCTGGATGAAATGGTGAACGTAGCCGCCGAAATGGAACGCCGGGGCATGACTACTCCTCTACTCATCGGGGGGGCGACCACCAGCAAAACACACACGGCCGTAAAGATCGAGCCGGCGTACAATGGCCCCATTGTGCACGTGCTGGACGCCAGCCGGGCGGTTACCGTAGTCGGAAAATTGCTTAGCGAAGAAGAGGAAGAGGCTATGGCTTACAAAGTAGCAGTGCGGGAAGAATATGACAAAGTTCGCAAGCATCGCAGCGGACAAACCAGCCGCAAGCAGTACCTCACCATTGGTCAGGCCCGGAGCAATGCCTTGAAACTGGATTGGAAAAATTATCAGGCTCCTCGCCCCACCTTCACCGGCACCAAAGTTTTTGACAACTATGACCTTCGCGAACTGGTCGATTACATCGACTGGACTCCATTCTTCAGCAGCTGGCAGTTAGCCGGTAAGTTTCCGGACATCCTGACTGATGAGATCGTTGGAGAAGAAGCGACTAAATTGTACAAGGATGCCCGCGAGATGCTGGACCGCATCGTTGAAGAAAAATGGCTGACGGCCCGCGCCGTAGTCGGTTTCTGGCCAGCGAATGGCAAAGCGGCGACCGACACCATTGAACTTTACACAGATGAAACTCGGGAGAAAATACGTCAGGAACTTTATCACCTGCGCCAGCAGGCCAAAAAAGCCAAACACCTTTCTAACCAGAGCCTCGTCGACTACATCGCCCCCAAGGGGCAGGAAGACTGGATCGGTGGTTTCGCCGTTACAACCGGTCTGGGTATCGAAGACCGGGTAAAGGCTTACGAAACCAATCACGACGACTACGAGGCCATTCTGCTCAAAGCCCTGGCTGACCGCCTGGCCGAAGCTCTGGCCGAGCGGATGCACCAGCGGGTACGTCGCGAATTCTGGGCCTACGCCCCCGACGAAGGACTGGATAACGATGCGCTGATCCAGGAGAAGTACCAAGGTATCCGTCCTGCCCCGGGCTACCCCGCCTGCCCCGAACACACTGAAAAAGGTAAACTATTTGAGCTTCTGGACGCCGAAGCCGCAACCGGTATCAAGCTCACCGAAAGCTACGCCATGTATCCGGCGGCCAGTGTGAGCGGCTGGTACTTCAGCCATCCCGAAGCCAAGTACTTTACCGTACGCGGCATCCAGGACGACCAGGCCGAAGACTATGGCAAGCGTAAGGACTGGGACGAAGAAACCACCGAGCGTTGGCTGGCTTCAATACGCTAATTGGTTTTCTTTGTCTTTTCGTGGGCAATAACAGACTTTAACAAACTTGCTCGTAGGTATTACCGTATATTGCAATGTGTTTCGTGTTGTGGCCTTTTTCCACGATGCTATTTTGCTCTGAAAAACTAATTTAGGTATGTTGAAAACATTACCAGCTTTAATCCTGTCTCTTTTAGTCGGTTCCCTTTGTGGTCAAACTACAATCACTGCAGACTATTTGCCAGAGATCGGCGACTCCCTTTATTTCCGCGTTGCTGATAGTGCCAGTGTCCAGACCGTAGCGCTCGGTGAGCCGGGCGGCCCGCTTAACTGGGACCTTAATACGCTAATTGACATTCGTACCTCCGTGCAGTACTACCAGGCCCTGGAGCCCGGCACCCAGGACGATGAATTCCCGCAAGCGGACTTTAAACTCCCTACCGGAGACGTTGCGACCAACTACTACCAGATAGTAGACGGCGATCTGGTACTGATTGGTAATATCGGTGCATCCGATATTCTACCAGACTTTGAAGTAACTACGCCTTTCTCTCCCGGTTACGTAGAACGCCGTTCACCACTGGAGTTTATCGACAACTTCAACCTGGAGTCCAATATCCTCGTCAGCCTGCCGCTGGAAGAAATACCAGAGGAAATTTTAATGGTACTCGAAGATCTCGGCGTTGCCGACGGTATCGATTCCGTACGCTTCCGGACGGAGATCGAACGTACAGATCTCGTAGACGCATATGGCACAGCCCAACTGGGTACTGAAAGCTGGGACGTATTACGCGAACGCCGCGAAGAAATCCGTGGCGTGACCGTGGAAGCTTACAATTTCATCCTTGGATGGCAAGACATCACTCAGGCGATCGTTCTCGGTCTTCCACAAGTAGGTGAATTACTTGAAGAGCAGGATACGGTTATTACCTACACTCTCTGGAGTAATGAAAGTGTAGACCCTATTGCGGTCTTTGAAGTTGAGATGGAAGGAGAGGAGGAAGTAGTTACCGGCATGGTCTACATTGCTGTAGAGGGAACCAGTTCTACCCAGGAAACCAGTTTGGCCGCCAATCAGGTTAAGATGTTTCCCAACCCTGCCCGCAACATTTCCACTTTCCAGGCGACCGGACTCTCCAGCGGTCAGTACGAACTCCGGATCCACAGCACGATTGGCCGCAAACTCTATAGTCAGCAATTCAACGTGGTTGGCGGCAGTGAACTGCGCAGCGAAGTGGACGTCAGTCAGTTCCAGAGCGGCGTTTACCTTTACAGCCTGATCAACTCCCGTGGCCGAATTTTGGCAACGAAACGATTGTTTGTGGGTGGAGTGAACTAAACTCCAATCTGCTTATTTGCAAGGAATGTCACTTCAATAAGTGTCGCACCTAAAAAGCCGGTCGCAATTCAGCGACCGGCTTTTTTATTTGATCATTCGCCAAACTGCGAAGCCAAAAAAAGACAGTATTACTCCGCCAATCATCCACCATTTTAAACCAAGACTACTGTTCAACTCCAGTTTCCCAGGATTGCCGTAAAGAGTCATAGCCGACCAGTAATAAGGATGCATGAAGTCTTTGGATTCGATTGCTTCTAACTGGGCATTACGGATCGCCTGGCTTCGCGACTGACCGGCTTTCAAATTACGGAAGAAACTGACCGAAAGTTCTTTGGTTGCTTCGTCATCAACTTTCCACAGGGTAGTTAAGGTACTGGCGGCTCCGGCCCGGGCAAAGGCGCGGGCCAAACTGAGTACACCTTCCCCCGGTGACACCTTTCCCATACTGGTTTCACAAGCAGATAGCACGGCCAGTTGAGTAGGCAGATCGAGGGTCCCTAGATCGTTCATGAAAAGCATCTCATTACTTTCCAGGCTATCGCCACGCTGGCTAAAGGCAATAAAACTGAGGTTGGGGTCGCGGGAGTTGACGAAAGCGTGAGATGAGATCAGGAGGACGCGGTGATCTCCTGCCGCAGCAATAAATTGATCTCTTTCAGCTTTCTCTCCTAAATAGGCCTTCGAACGGGAGAAAAGCTTCGCTACGACTTCCACTTCTTCCTGATTGAAACGCAGAGGCATCAAGGCGGGTAAGGAACGATCAGCTGCCTTGTCCATTTTTATGTTGATGGCTCGGGAGGTATGGTAATCACTGTTCTCTGATATCCCGCGGAAAGTTGGCGCAAAGGCCAATAAGTTACCGGCGGGCAATGCTACTTCTTGTTCGGACAACTCCAATAAATAAGCGGCAGAATAGCTATAACTGATCTCGGCGTCGCGGACCAAATACGGCAGTTCACTATAGGCATATGGTGGAGTACCGGGGTCTGCCGTTAACAGAGTTCCAAAGGGCAGGAAGCCGAGTACGCCGTCGGGGATAATTAGTAATTTTCCGGAACCAGTTTTATTGAGGGCTAGCTCGTTCGTCGCGGAGCCGATAATTTCCTGGAAAGCTGCCCACCCTGCTACTTTGAAGTCATGATCCAAAGCTTCCTGTTTATCTTTCAGGCTTATAGTCTTGTAGGCGCTGGCTCGAATGGCCTCACGAAGATCATTGACCAATTCGGCCAAACGGGCTTTTCCCGCTAACTCTTCGAAACCGATCTTGCCCGAGGGTGACAGGCTGATACGGTAGCTTTGCTTCTCGCCCTGGGCGTACTCAAGCAAGCTGGTCTGAGTAGTGGCCAGAAAACTGATCAATTCATCAGGATTTAAGGGTTCAGGCAGCGTAACCTTATCCTTGGCCAGGTCTTTTAACCGCTGAAGTTCCAGACGGGCCAGCGAGAGTTGATTAATGCTCTCCGGATCATCCATCCGTTCCAGTTTTGCGATCTGACGTTCCAATTCATGCTCCCGGCGTGGTCGGTCGCCCCTGGCTTCGTTTACAGCAATTAATAAGCTAAAAGCTTTGGAGCGTTCGGCGAGCACCAGCGCCCGAAAGGCCTGGGCCGGATCATTGTCCGCTTTGTATCTTTCGTAAGCCAGTTCGATTGCCCGTTGATAAACCGGGCGGACTCTTTCTCCAACGTAATTGCGGCTTTCTTCGCTGTCCAGTTCGAGGCGGATACGATCCTGAAGCTGAAAGACGAGGTCGTAGTCGGTTTCTGCTTTTTGGCGTTGGCCGTAACGGTGGTAGTGAGTGGCCCGGTCATCCAGCAGGCCGGATAATTCAACGAGTTGATCGGCCGTGATGCTATCGGGAACGATGGGGCTGGCCAACCCAAGTGCCTCCAGGCCGAGTAAGAAATTCTTTTCCGCGATCTCCTGTTTCCCAGACTTACTGTAGATATTTGCAGCTAGGTTGTAAGGTTCAATCAACAACGGTGCTTTCCCAACAGCCATGTATTTTTTTATAGCTTCTTCAATCGCTTTGGATGCAGCATCTAAATCCCCAAGGCCAAAATAGCTGATCGCTAAATTGTATTTCACGGACGCAATATTCTCCTGTTCTTCTCCTGCTTTTTCAAGGAAGAACATTGCCTTCAGTAAGCCAGGAATCGCCTTTTTGTATTCTCCTCGCTCCATCGCCACGGTAGCGATGGCTTGATGCGCCCGCCCCTGGCCGAAGGGATCCTCTAAACTGGTGTATAATTCCAGGACGCGCGCCATTTTTTCTTCAAACAGTTCATCCAACCCAATATTACTCAGGTTGGTGACGTGCTGGTAGTAAAAATCAGCCTGATCAAATGGAGCTCCGAGGTAGTAGAGTTCTACCATGGGCAAGGCTCTGAGTACTACACTTCTGGCCATTTGAGGGTCTTCGCGCTGCTTGTAATTATTGGCCAGCTGATCATAAACCCTTAGCCATCGCATTGTATCGGGGGAAGCGAGTTGACTGTATAGTAAATCGCTTTCCTGGAACCACCTTTCAGCTGCTTCGAATTCTCCTAAGCGAGCGTGAACATAGCCAAGATTGAAGCGAGATTTAGCCCGGTCGTTGTGGCCATCAGGATACAAAGCATCGCGTATCTCAATCGCTAAACGGTAAGGTTCTTTTGATTCCTCGTACCTGCTTTTGCCGATCCTGGTGAGTGTATGCCCCCAAAGATGCGCACCAAGGCCCCTGAGGCTATCTAATTGCGGATTGCCAGAAGCAGGCATTTCCGCAAGGGTCTGAAAACTATGGGCTGCGCTATCCAATGATTTGGCTGAACGTAGTTCGTAGCCAGCATCTAATAGTTCCTGGGCCCGCGCCAGAGCGGGGTCGGACTGTGCTAACAACTGCCCTCCTAACAGCAGGAAGAGCCAACCCAACAAGCGGGATAAAGACATACGGAGTGAATATAATAGAGGATGAACGTGGCAAATCTCACTTCAAATATACGAAATCGGCCACGCCCACTATCTTCACTGGCAACCATTGCTTTGTACCGGTAAAAGCAAGCAGCGCCCTTGCCTGATCTGACCGTTCAGGCCTGGAAACTCCTTGATGATCATATCGTTGGAAAGAAATTTATTTACTACGTCAGCAGCATTACTGCCTGGCGACCAGGCATGGCTTAGATATCGGGCCACAATCGGAGCCGAAATAGAAGTTCCAGCGGCCTCCGAAAAGCCTCCACCGAGCTGATGCACTTGTGGCAAGCCATAAATAGCCGCCAGTTCCACCGGATTTTCTCCAAAATTGGAAAAGTCAGTTAGGGTTGCAACTCCATCACCGGGCATATAATAAGCACCTATTGTCAGCATATTATCATAGTCTCCGCCAGCCGATGCAGGCCAGTAGTGCGGTTGTTGATCTACCCGTGAACTATCGTTTCCGGCACTGGCCACCACGATTACGTTGTTGGCTTCTGCCAAGTCCAGCACTTGCCGCAACACTTCCGGTAAGGTATCGTGGGAGAAACCCCAACTCAGGTTAATTAAATCATGGCCGGATTTGATCGCTGTGGTAGTGGCGCACATAGCATCAAAAAAGGAACCCTTACCATCGGCGAAGATTTTATAGTGGCTCATTCGTACTGGTTGATTCATCCGCAAACCATTCAAGTAGGCGGAACTCACCATCGTTCCGTGGCCGCTTTGATCTTCCGGGCTACGGTCGCGGTTTAGAAAATCGTAACCAAAATTGCCCATGGTCAGGCAACCCGAAACAGCGCCCGGGCCATCTATCTCCGGACCGATCTCATTTTTGAACAACGTGGTGTCTACTCCACTATCAATGATGGCAACGCGGAAAGTATTGGTTTGCGGGCCGACGACTGGTTTTTGCCAAGCCAGACAAGGGTTATTGATCAGTACGGGATCTTTACTCGGCGTCAAAACACCTTCGTTGCCATTAGTTGGATCCTGAGGATCGAAACCGGCCAGTGGATTTAAGGGGATGGTGACCAAAAAATTCAGCGAGAAGCGAGTGGTATCATCTGCGGTAGAGTCGCGGATCACTCTGGGTCTGACTCTATTTGCATCTATCCCGGCGGGAAAGGCGACCTCCACCATTTCCTGATCACAGTCACAGGTCTTGTAGTCGAGCCCTAGCTCTTTGACTTCCGTAATCAAGTCTACGCCGGGAGCTGGCCGGAGAATGAAGCTGTTTAACCTCCCCCGACAATCCACGGTGCGCCGTACATCTTCACCATTATCGTTTTTCCCTCCAATATAATCTACGGGTTCAAAGCGGTCAGTAAAGGTGGCAAAGGAGAGGACTGGTTTTTGCTCCATATCCGGCAGGTCATAAAAGACGCGTACGATTACGGTGCTATACCCCTCGGCATTGACTTCATAGGTGCCTAAGATAGCTTCGCTCCTATTGTTCAAGCAGTCACTGAGCAGCTCGTAATCACCCTCTTTACAATTTGTCCCGATAAACTGAAGAGCCGTTTGACCACTAAAATTTTGGTAACGGTGCAAATAGACAATGCCTTTTGCAGGAACGTCGAGTTGAAAACTGGCGACCTTATCGTAATTCGCGCTACAGTTCTCAAAGAATGGCAGCCCGGAAGCGGTTATAGGTTCAGTGGCATCGAAATCCCGCAAGCCGGGCTTACAATAATCAGAAGCCGCTACGGTTGGTAATCCGTCTACTAAACAACTGTTTCCGGGATCCTGGGGCCAGGGGGTCTGGCAACCAGCAGCAATAAAAACAACCATGAACAGGGCCACCAGCTGGTAGCTGATGGTCCTGTTGCTCGTTAGAAAATAAAGCATGGTAATAATGTTTTAGGTGTTAAGGAAAGGCATTAGAATAACTTACAGTTGAATTTCACAACCACCATTAGCTGGATTGAACTGCAGTGTTCTAAGAAAACGTCTTTCGCGTACCTGACCAATAAAATTGTCGTTCTGCCCGACTTTGCTACCATCCATGAATAGATTATTGATAATCACTTCCGGTTCCATCCCTGGCTCGGCTACTTCGGTCAATTTCCTGGCCACAATGGGTGCACTGATGGATGTGCCGGATGGATAAACAACCGCGCCACTGGCATCCCGTGCCTGAGTACTGTAAGGCGCTGCGATGCCGACAGCATCAGAACTAAAATTGGAAAAGTCCACCAGGAATGGTCCGCTGCTTCCGTCTACGGAGTGTGCCGCGACGGTTACTATATTCGGATAACTCGCACCGGCAAAGGCAGGCCAGTAGATCGGGTCATCCTGTACGTTACGCTGGTCGTTACCCGCGCTCGTCACAATCAGTACGTTTTGGTCCTGGGCACGATTCAACAACGTCTCCAACACCGGTGGGAAACGATTGGAGGGGAAGCCCCAGCTCATGTTGATGATGTTTGCACCTGTCTTTAAAGCTGTAGACGTGGCACACATGGCATTAAAAAGCGTGCCGAATTCAGTATCCAAAAATTTATAATTAACCAGGGTCACATCAAAATTGCCACTTAGTCCACTCAGGTAAGCAGAGCCGACCAAGGTGCCGTGACCAATCACGTCGTTGGGTGTACCGTCTTCTTCGATGAAATCATAGCCCAGCGGGCCATGACTAACACAACTTTGATCTGGATTCGGGTCCGCGTTAATTTGGAAGAATGGGTTAGGGCCACCTTCCACTCCACTATCAATGATCGCTACACGTAAGCCATTAAATCCACCACCCACGTTAGGGTCCTGGAAATCGAGGCAGGGGTTACCGCCTACATTCGGATCTTGCTGCGGGTTGCCGAAATCGGTGTTAGTAAACTGGGTGATCGGGGTAGAAATCAAGCGGTTGCGGTTGAAATGAGTGGTATCTGTTTCCGTTTCGTTGCGTGGAACTCGGGGTCGCACCTTATTCAGGCTTACCCCCGGCGGCAATTCTACCAGCACAATTTCTTCATCGCAGTTACAGGCCTCGAATGGGAAACCGAGAGAAATCGCCGCATCTATTGGGCTAACCCCTCCGTCCCGCGGGCTGAGAATAAAACTTGGTAGCTCACCATTACAATCCAGCGCAAGTGAGTTTTCTCCATTATTGACTACCTGGGCAGGCGTATATGGACTAGTGAAAGCCGCAAAATCCAGCACATCGTCCTCCCGGGTTCCCGGTACGTATTCACTGTTTTGCCTAAAGACGGCACGTACGATCAGGGTGGTAAAACCGGAAGCATCGACCTCGTAAGTTTCCACTAATCTACGGCTGGTGGCATCGGAACATGAATTGATCAGCGTATAATCACCGGCCTCGCAATTGGTCCCAATGAACTCCATACTGATATCGGCTGGGAAGTCGCGGTAGCGATGCAGATAAATTGTTCCGCCAGCCGGAACTTCCAGTTGAAAACTGCGACTATCGGTGTAGTCGTCAAAGCAGAAATTCGGCAGCCCCACGGGCTGAGGAACATCGCTACTGGCAATCCGAAACTTAAGTAGCTCCGGATCACAATAATCCGTATAGTTCAGCTGAAAAATATCGCCAAAAGTACATTCGGGCGGCGGCGGCATTTCGTCGTCGTCGCAACCAGCCCAGCTCACCAGACCGACGGCCAGGAGCAGGTAAATGCAGAGTTGGGGGAAAGTGTGTTTTAAAGCCATGATGTAAGTGTTTGAGAACAAAAGGGTAAGGGCAACGCTGGCTGGCGCCACCGTCCCTCTATGTCCCGTGAGATAGGGATGTTACAGAAAATGCAAATCTATTTTTACTCGTAGCTAAGGTAAGGTTCCAGGCGATCGATGTCGCTAGGTTTGAGCGCTAAGACTTTCTCCAGGGCATCTCTATCCGCAAATTGGCCGTGATTTTCACGGTAACGCACAATGGCCCGGGCCTTCTTCTTACTCAGGTAAGGGTGGCCCGCCATAGCATCAACCGAAAGGCTATTTACTTTCAGCCAGGCCTGCGGTGGGCTTTCCAGTACAAGATAAGGTTCTATTCGTTGAAAAACAGAATCTGGCAGTCCGCGGGTAGTCCCGAATTGAGCTACGGTGGTAAATCCGCCCAGTAATTCCCGAAACCTGAGGATTTTTCCGGCACGGTATTCTCCAATTCCCGGCAGTTCCATCAGATCTGCCAAAGTAGCAGTGTTGATGGCAACGGCCGCAGGTTCATAATTACTGGAGGGCCTGTAAGCTTCGGGTTGAGCCACACTATTTCCGTAAGTACCTACGGTAGCGGCCGTCTGATTATCCGCGGCTATCGGACCATCATTACCCTTTTCAGTCACGTCGGCAACCGTAGAAGTCGCTGCTTCGATGCGCACCAGTGGCAGTAGCCTGGCTTTAGCTTCGTCGTTCAGCAAGCGCAATTTTTCCAGATCGGCGGCGGAGCGGAATGGCCCGGCCTTGGCCCGGTAACGTACGAAACCGGATGCCTGTCTTTCGCTCAGGCCCAGTTTTTTCAGCTCTGCCTCGGTAACCGTATTAGGGTCGAAGGAGAATGTGGCGTAAGCTGGTCCGGAAGTGTTATCCTTTCGCTTGCTTTCCCGCTCTGCTACCTTGTTAGCCAAAATTGCTTCCTCCATTTTGATCAAAGGGAGTAACCTGGCTACGTCATTACTGTCCAATTTGTAGAGGCGGGCGATGTCCTCCGGGCGTTTGAAAGTTTGCTTCCGATCGCCCCGGTAACGGATCCAGCTACCGGCCTGATCCGGTCTCAGGCCGAGTCGGACCAATTCATCTTCCGTAACGGTATTGGGGTTGAAGAAAAAGCTTTCGGCCAGCTTGTCCGGTCTCTCTTCGGATACTGGTTTTAGCAGACTTCGCGCTTTGGCAATCAATTCCGGGTCCGGGGAAAATTCCTCAGGTGCGTAGGGATATAAATTAGCTAGGCCAGCGAAAAGTAAAATTCCCAGACCAAGCAAGACCAGCACCACTTGCTGACCGCGATTATAACTGAAAAAACCGGTCGGCGGTCGATGGTCCATCTACGATTTTGGCAAGATCAAAAATTGGCTAATCACGCCTCCCATCAAGCAGAGAACAATCAACCAGTAACCGGCGTGAACGGCGACGTATT
The DNA here is from genome assembly GCA_002591745.1 of Lewinellaceae bacterium SD302. Classification (GTDB taxonomy): domain Bacteria; phylum Bacteroidota; class Bacteroidia; order Chitinophagales; family Saprospiraceae; genus Neolewinella. The sequence continues at coordinate 199,488 of PDLQ01000002.1, read as the reverse complement.
TAAAAGACCGGCGCTCAAAAAGTGCATTGATACCCAGTACCGGAATGACTAAAAAACCCGTGTACAAGACGCCGTGAAAGGCGCCGTGACCGAAGTCGCGCCCCACCTCACCGTAGTTGCGCCGGAAGTTGTTTACCTCCTCCATTACTTCGCTACCGGCAACGCCAAAGCCTTCTACTTCCATCATGGTGCTCAGGTACCCCATCTGGTGAATAGTCATGGGCATAAGGGCCGTAGAAATGAACAGGCTCCCCAAGTAGGCGAGGCCGAAGATCAACCACATCTTACCCCCTTCGAGGTCGGCGTTCGTGAAGTTGTTGGATTTCATCCAGGCCGTTCCCGCCACTTTGGGATGGTAATAAATTGCCCCGACGATCAATGGAATCAAGGCGGTAAGGAAAAATAGGTAGTAGTTCATAGCTCGTGCTGCACAAGCTAATAAATTTAGGGCAATTTGCCGCTTTTAACGGCAAATTGCCCTGTGAAACATGTTGACCAAATAGTCGACATGGATTATCTACTCTAGACATACTACCCTAAGGTGTTCTTTTGCATTGCCCAAGCCCGAGAACCGAAGGGATGATCAGCGCAGCGAAAAAGTGAAGCCGCCGGAGGCGCACGTCAGTACAGCGCTATCTAGCCTTCACCAGCTCAATCAACCCCAGCATCTCCTTCCGGTAGCCAAAAGGGTCCGCTCCTAAAGCGGCTTTAGTCCGCTTGGCTAAATCTTCCCAATTAGCCTCTCCTTTGAACTTACTGTCACGCAATAGGAGTCCGAACTCAGCGACGGCGGCGCCCCAACGCAGGTCTTCGCTGGCCTTGGAAAAACCAGCAACTCTCCCACCTACTTGCCAGGTCATTTTCTTGGAAATACTGTCGTTAGGCTGCTTATAGCGAAGGCGTAATTCGCCCAGGTCATTTTGCTGACTACGCTTCTTTTTAGCAGGTTCGATCTCGTAGAGCACGGTGACCACGTGGCCTGCGCCCATTTCGGCAGCGTCCTTGGTATCATCGTCGAAATCTTCGGTGGCCAGCAGCCGGTTTTCGTAGCCGATAAGGCGGTAGCCAGCCACTCGTTCGGGATCGAATTCAAGTTGCAGTTTTACGTCTTTGGCTACGGTGTAGACAGTGCCTCCGAATTCATCCACCAACAGTTTGCGGGCTTCTGCGTAGCTATCCAGGTAGCCATGGTTCCCATTGCCACGGTCGGCCAGCTCCTGCATGGTACCGTCCTGAATATTGCCCCGGCCGCAACCGATGACGGTTAGGAAAACGCCACTTTCCCGTTCTTTCTCAATGAGTTTCACCAGGCTTTCCTGGTCGGAGGTTCCTACGTTGAAGTCGCCGTCGGTCACCAGAATGATGCGGTTGTTGCCGCCTTTGATGAAATTTTCCCGGGCGGTTTTGTAGGCAAGTTCAATGCCCGCGCCCCCGGCGGTGCTGCCTCTGGCCCGTAGGTTATCCAGTACAGCCGTTATCTGAGGCGTATTGGCTCCCGAGGTCGGCGGCAATACCAAGCCGGCTGCCCCGGCGTAAACGACGATGGAAACTTTGTCTTCCTGCCGCAGATTACTGGCCAGCATCTTCAGCGCCTTGGTCACCAGTGGCAACTTATTAGCACTGTTCATACTACCGGATACATCGACCAGGAAAACTACGTTACTGGCCGGTGCCTGCTGGGGAGCCATGCCCCGGGCGCGAACGCCGATACGTAACAGCTGGTTGTCCTTGTTCCAGGGGCATTCGGTGAGTTCAGTACGTATGGCCACCGGGTCTTTACCTTTAGGAAACGGATCACTGTAACGAAAGTAATTGATCATCTCCTCGATCCGTACGGCATCTTTGGGTACTTCCTGGCCGGCGTTGATGAGGCCGCGAACATTGGCGTAGGCTGCACGGTCCACATCGGTACTCAGGGTTGAGATCGCTTCTTTTTCGGTAGCGATGAATTCATTTTCAGTGATTTCGTTGTACTGTTCATCGTTGCGAGGCTCGGGATTATCAGCGTCGACCGGGGTCGCTGTATCCAGTTTGCCATGCACTCGAATACCGTCTACGTAGTAATTACCGGAATTGGAGCGGTTACCGCGAATTGGCACGGCGGCGGGTTGTATTGCTTCCTTATTATGACGATCTTTACGGCGTCGTTTTTTGCGACGGCTATCTGCAGCCCCTACCCCAGCCGTAGTGGCCGAGATAGCGTTAATACTTCGAGTCGGCAGGTTCCGGATTTCTTCACTGGAGACAGTCTTGCCCTGAGTAGTGTTGTCCTGATCGATCAACGGTACTTTGTAACCGGTGACCATCACTTCATCCAGACTGACCCCGGCAGACATAGTGACGTTGACGACGTTGACCTGACCGGCCTTTATCAATACCCCGGTAAGCCTTTGAGTCGCGTAGCCGGTATAACTCACCTCCAGGTTGTACACCCCGGGGTTGAGGCTTTTAAACAGGTAATTGCCATCCAGATCCGTATTTACGCCCTGGATGATCTTCTCACCTAATTTCAAAGCAACAGAAGCAAAAGGCATACCCTCATTACCCGAATCCTGATCGGTGACTTTGCCCTTCAGGGAAGTTTGTCCGGCAGCCGAAGCGACCAGAAATAGAAAGAGGAAAAATGAATAAGTGTAACGCATAGCAGGAGTTTTTTGCCTCCTTGACGCTTACTGACGCTGGATTACATAAAAATTTCTTGAGCACGGCGGATTTGTCGGTTGGCCGACCGAGATAACTCATAATGTCGCATCACTACTTCATCTTCAATAGCCGTTACAAGTTTCTCGGATAACAGCAAACATTGCTACTTTGCTAGTCTAAATAATGGTAGCTTACTAATCGCTCCCGGCGAATATTGGGACTTCCCGGGCTTGTCAGATAAAAATTAAACTGCACGCAGCCTTTCGCCGAACTTGTCGGTAATGTAAGCACACAGCCTAGATGTTAAACTTAGCATGGCCCGTCTGGATACCGCAAAACTGAATACTATTTTACAAGGATGCCGTAAGCGTAAACGCGCCGATCAGCATGCTTTGTATAAAGCGTTTTACCCCTACGGGATGAGCGTTGCTATTCGTTACGTGGAAAATCAGAATGAAGCAACCAGTATTCTCAACGATGCTTTCATGAAAGTGTATAAGAATATTGATCGCTACGACGCCAACCAGCCCTTTAAGCCCTGGTTTCGGCGAATTCTGGTCAACACGGCCCTCAACCAGATCAAAAAAAATCATAAATACCGCGTAGAAATCGATATGGACAACGCCAAAGAAATTGCCGACAGAGAAGAAATCCTGAGCCGCATCAGCTACCAGGAACTGATCGGACTGGTGCAGTCGTTGTCACTGGCCTATCGTACGGTATTTAATATGTACGTCATCGACGGCTACAAGCACCAGGAGATCGCCGAAAAATTGTGGATCACGGAAAGCACCTCAAAAAGTAATTTGGTGCGAGCGCGTGAAAAACTGCGTAAATTACTCACCGATAAACTCGCCCTGAAGCATGTCTGATATGGACGACGACAAACGCACGGATAAACTCTTCCAGGAAGGAGCAGACCGCCACGATTTCGACTATGACCCCCAGGCCTGGGCGCAAATGGAAGCTATGCTCGACCAGGATATGAACCGCCGCCGCTGGTTGCGGATAGGTACTCTCCTGGCAGTTTTATTGGTTGGCGGACTCACCTTCTCGTTACTTTTTGGCGGTGGACCAGACGAGGAACCTACATCTTCTCAGACTATGGAGCAGCGGGGGCCTGATCAGGTCAATGACCAACAGGTCGGTGGTTTTGACTATCGAAAGCCTGTCCGGCCTGACACTGTCGGACGTGGTAGCAAAGCTATAAGTCACGCCGAGCAGAATAGCCAGCTTAATAGTACCAACTCTGAGGCGGACCAGCTTTCCGGAGAAGCCAGATCGGAGGCAACCGGCAATCCGGCCTTCACGGTAACTACTAAAGAGGATGAGGCTAGCCGCCAAAACAACCTTGATGATCTAGCCGGTTTACAAAAGATTAATACTACTGACAATGGAAATGGAAATGTACTACCGAGTGATTCCGACCCTAGAAACGATCAAACTTTAGCAATTCCTGGTGCACTGACGGCAAGTGACGACAATCAAGGCACAGCGAAGCAGGACAGTTCTTTAATTGCCAATGTTCGGCTTTCCTCCGCCACTCCATACATCCAGCGTCATGATTTTCAGTTACTTACTCCCCCGTTCACACCCGAAATAACGCGCTCAATCAAACCGGCAGCCAGATTATCGTCTGCAGCAACTAAGCAAGAAAATGCTACAAGCGGCTTTGTCGCCAGCGTTGGCTTCGGCCGGGTTCACGGTGGCGGCGGTGATGAAAACTTCAGCCAGGGTGAAAATCGCTTTGGTCTGGAAGCTGAATACCGCTTCGGCAAGAAATTTGGAGTCAAAACTGGTAGTTATTACGGAAACATCTCCTACTGCGCTAAGGGAGCAGACTATACCGCGAAAGATGGGTTTTGGAACGGTGATGTAGTCGCTCAACGCGTAGAGGCCAGTTGTCAGGTGATTGAAGTTCCTTTATTGCTTAGTTACTATTTCAATGGTAATAAAGGAGAAGGCTTCTACCTGAATGGCGGTGTCACTTCTTACATCCTGCTAAAGGAAGATTTTAAATTCGAGTACGCAGACCCCACTCACGACGGTATCGAAAGCTGGCAAGAGATCAATACTAATCGTCACCTCATGGGTTTTGGTCAGTTCAGCCTGGGCTATCAGCAACAGATTGGTAAGCGCTCTGCCCTACAAGTAGAGGCTTACACCCAACTTCCCCTCACTGGCATCGGCCAAGGCCAGGTGAACCTGACGAATATCGGGGTGACGGCGAAGCTCTTGTTTGATTTCCGGAAGTAAGGACAGAAAGTTTCCGGGCTCTTACCTGAAAAAAAGTCAGCCCCCGCCCAACTTTAACTGACACATTTTCAGCCAACTAAGCCCGGCCCGGCTTTTGCTGTTATAGCGGCAAAAGCTAAAATTATGAACCTGAATAATCTAACAATTAAAAGCCAGGAGGCCGTCCAGCGTGCCGGTCAGCTGGCGATGCAAAATCAGCAACAGGCCATTGAGGTGGCACATATATTGAAGGCTGTTTTTGAAGTAGATGAGAACGTAACACCTTTCTTATTTAAGAAACTTGGCGTCAATACCGCTGCGGTAAAGCAGGCTTTAGATAGTATGGTCAGTGGTTTTCCCGCCGTCAGTGGGGGTGGTGATCAGTACCTGGCCCGCACGGGTGGCGAAATGCTCCAGCGTGCCAACGTGGAAATGAAAAATCTGGGCGACGAGTACGTAGCCCTGGAACACCTGCTCCTGGCCGCTCTGAAAATCAATGACCCGGCTACGGAAATGCTTAAAGATGCCGGCGTACGTTATGACGATTTGGTCAAGGCAATCGCTGAGTTGCGTAATGGCGAAAAGGTTACTTCCAACTCCGCCGAGAACGCCTATAATTCTTTGAATAAGTACGCCATCAACCTGAACGAGCGCGCCCGTAATGGTAAGCTCGATCCGGTGATCGGTCGTGACGAGGAAATTCGTCGTGTCCTCCACATTCTGGCTCGTCGTAGTAAGAACAATCCGATCCTGATCGGTGAGCCCGGCGTTGGTAAAACCGCCATTATTGAAGGTTTAGCACACCGCATCGTTAACGGCGATGTACCCGAGGACCTGCGGGAGAAGGAAATTTATTCTCTGGATATGGGTGCGCTCATCGCCGGAGCTAAATTTCAGGGTGAGTTTGAGGAGCGCCTCAAAGCCGTTATTAATGAAGTCACCAAAGCCGATGGACAAATATTTATGTTCATCGACGAAATTCACACCCTCGTAGGTGCCGGCAAGGGACAGGGAGCCATGGACGCCGCTAATATTCTGAAACCCGCGTTGGCAAGAGGTGAGCTTCGGGCCATCGGTGCTACGACTCTTGCCGAATACCAGAAGTACTTCGAAGCAGATAAGGCTTTGGAACGTCGCTTCCAGCAAGTACAGGTTAATGAGCCGACCGAAGAGGACGCTATCTCCATTTTGCGCGGACTCAAGGAACGCTACGAAACTCACCACAAGATCAATATTAAGGATGAAGCAGTTGTCGCCGCAGTACAACTCAGCCAACGCTACATCACCGATCGTTTTTTGCCGGATAAGGCCATCGACTTAGTCGACGAAGCTGCTGCCCGTCTGCGCCTGGAAATGAACTCTATGCCAGAAGAACTGGACGAGATTGAGCGCAAGATTCGCCAATTGGAGATCGAGCGTGAGGCCGTGAAACGCGAAAGCGACGAACTGAAGATCGACCGCCTCAATCAGGAACTGGCCAATCTTGAGGAGCAGCGCAATGCCCTGAAAGCCCAGTGGGAAAGCGAGCGGGAAGTCGTACTCGGCATCCAGCAAGCGAAAGAGCGGATCGAACGGCTTAAAAATGACGCCAAGCAATCCGAACGACGCGGTGAATTCAGCGCCGTAGCCGAGATCCGCTACGGTAAGATTCCCGAAGTGGAACAGGAACTGGCCGACTTCAACGAACGCCTCGACGAAATGCAGCAAACCAATCGCATGCTCGTCAAGGAAGAAGTAGAAGCAGAAGACATTGCCGAAATCGTCGCTCGCTGGACGGGTGTCCCCGTCACCCGCATGCTCGAAAGCGAGCGGGAGAAGCTACTGCGACTGGAAGAAGAACTCCACGCCCGCGTAGTGGGCCAGGACGAAGCCGTGGAAGCCGTGGCCGACGCTATCCGCCTCAGCCGAACCGGACTGAGTAGCCAGGATAAGCCCATCGGTAGCTTCCTTTTCCTCGGTACCACCGGAGTCGGTAAAACGGAACTGGCCAAAGCCTTGGCCGATTACCTCTTCAACGACGAAAACCTGATGACCCGCATCGACATGAGCGAGTACCAGGAGCGCCACGCCGTCAGCCGGCTGGTGGGTGCCCCTCCCGGCTACGTCGGTTATGATGAGGGTGGCCAACTCACTGAAGCCGTACGCCGCAAGCCTTATAGCGTGGTATTGCTCGATGAGATCGAAAAGGCACATCCGGACGTGTTCAACACCTTGCTGCAAGTACTTGACGAGGGAAGGTTGACGGACAATAAGGGCCGCGTAGCCAACTTCAAGAACACCATCGTCATCATGACTTCCAACATTGGCTCCGACCTGATCCGCACCAATTTCGCAGACATCACCGAAGCTAACGAGGATGAAGTGGTGGATAATACCCGTGGCGTGGTCTTCGACTTGCTCAAGAAAACCGTCCGCCCCGAATTTCTTAACCGCATCGACGAGGTGGTCATGTTCCGTCCGCTCAGCCGTAAGGATATCCGCCAGATTGTGGAGATTCAACTTGTCGGCGTCCGCAGACAATTGGCCGAGCAGGAGATCAGCCTTAATCTCACGCCTCAGGCTATGGACTGGCTGGCCGAGGAAGGTTATGATCCCGAATTCGGTGCCCGCCCGCTCAAGCGCGTCATCAAAAAGCGTGTCTTGCGTCAGCTTTCCAAGCAAATGCTGGAAGGTAGTGTCAAGGCCGGCAGCGAGATCGTACTGGATGTCTTCGACGGGGTGGTGGTTTTCCGCCAGCCCCGTGAGGGCGAAGTCTTTATGGCTGACAAAGTAGCAATGTCTGATGGACTAACTGAAGGTGCTGGCTCCGCAACCATCGAGGAGGCGGAGATAATCGGGTAATTGTACCAACTCCAGGTCTGGTCAAACATCAAGCGCATTAACGGTTAAACCCAGTTTGCTGCTTGGTTGTCGCTGACCGTTCCTTCGATATTCGGAGTTGCAGTCAAAATTTTAACAACCTACCAACGAACATTCACCCTACTACTTATTGTAATAGAAATGTGTGTGTGTTTTAGAAATTATTAGATGAGCTTGGCGATAATATTCGCCGGCTCTTTTTTTATAGGCCCAGGGTTCTTCCAATGTCTGGTAAATGGCATCTCCCTTTTCTATACTGACGGCATAAAATATAAAACGGCCTCCCCAAGTGGAAGGCCGTCTAAAACCAGATACCGAGATCCTATCGGTCGAGTTTCGCGCAAGGCGACTCCTTGAAAGAATCAACTAAAACTATTAATTCGCTTATGCACTCATTTTTGGAAACTAACTGAGCAAACTTAGCCGGTTAGCCACCAAAATTGGGGTTTACTTACTGAAGCGACGGCTGATCAATTGACCACCACTCACGATCCGTAGTACGTAGCTGCCTGACGGCAAATTTGCGGTGGTGATGGCGTTAGTACCGTTGGCATGATTAGTCACCTGACTCAGAATACGTTGGCCTTGCAGATTGTAGACATCGAAGCGTGCCTCATTCCGGTCCAGACCATCGATCCGTACGTTCAGTGCTTCGCTGACCGGATTCGGAAAGAGTTGAATTCCAATTTCCTCACCGAAACGGTTCACCGCATTAGGTTCCTGGCGGGTCACGGTTATAAAATTATCGGAGATCGTCTCACAGTCACCATCATTCAGGGTAGAGATGTTATCTCCGGGTACGGGATCACCTTCGCCACGGTAGCTCCAGCCCCATACGTGACACTCGCCAACGGGTGCGCCACTCAGGTCCAGGGTGCTGGTTTCGGCCGAGTTGGCGAAGGCCAAAATGTTTTCACTCTCATCGGTAATGATGTACCAGTAACTTAAAGCCGTTGCCGTGGTGGTGTGCTGTACGTCGATCACTATATCCCCCACTTCCCCGGTATAGGTGGTTTCACCATTGGCCAGGGTCACTTCACCACCGTCGGGGGCTTGGCGGATCACGGTGATTGGGTTAGACAGTGCGAAGACACCGACCAGTTGATCGAGGTTGTTACCCTCTTCCAGGTTTTCCAAACCGTCTTCGTAGGCCAGGTACCATATCTCACAAGTACCGGGGCCGGCGGGATCCAGGTCGAAAGGTCCGTTCATACCGGCTCCTGGCAAGGCCAAGATGGTACCGATATCATCGGTGATCACGAATTCGCGGTTCGCACCCGCACCGTTGCCATCGCGGATAACTTCGATGGGATCGGCTACGCCGTCTACACAGATGCTCGTTTCCGTAGAGCCGTCAGTCAATTCCAGAGCACCGCCATTCACCACGCCAGCCGGATTACGAATGACCGTGATGAAGTTTGCCGAAATCTCCTCACAATCACCATCATTCAGGGTGGAGATGTTATCTCCGGGTACAGGATCACCTTCGCCACGGTAGCTCCAGCCCCATACGTGACACTCGCCAACGGGTGCACCGCTCAGGTCCAGGGTATTGGTTTCGGCTGAGTTGGCAAAGGCCAGAATGATGTCGTTGTCATCGGTAATAACGTACCAATAGCTTAGGGCGGTGGCCGTCGTCTCGAAGGTAACGTCAATGACAATATCACCGGCGTCACCGGTATAGACGGTACTCCCGTCGATAAGGCTAACGGTTCCACCGTCAGCAGCCTGGCGGATCACAGTGATTGGATTGGACAGGTCGGAATTACCCTCCAGATCGCTCAGCAGATTATTACCGACTTCCAGGCCTTCCAAACCATCTTCGTAAGCCAGGTACCAGATCTCACAGGTACCGGGGCCGGCGGGGTCCAGGTCAAAAGGACCATTCATACCGGCTCCCGGCAGGGCCAGGATGGTACCGATATCATCGGTGATCACGAATTCACGGTTTGGGCCTTCACCGTTACCGTCACGGACCACTTCCAGGGGATCGGCCACACCATCCACACAGATACTGGTTTCAGTAGAGCCATCGGCCAGGGCGATTGCGCCACCGTCTACAACCACTGCTGGCAGCAAGCTGGCGTCCGGGGTACAGGGAGTGGGCATTATGTTCACGTAAGACAAGTCGCCAGCGGCGTTTGCCTGGGTCTGGATAGAGGCTGCGTCGATCGGAGCCGTAAGAAACATGCCTGTTTCCCAGATACCGGCGGCTACGGCAACCGCACTACGCTGATGGCCGGCGGAGCCGTATTCCACGTAGGAAACGATGGCAGCGGAGTTACTAAAAGCAGCAGAGCTGTATAGGCCGATCTCAGCATCATTGCTATCAAAAGCATCCCAGCCGGACACCACGACGGTTGCTCCGGGCTGGAGGTTCAGGTCGCCGCAATCGACGGTCAGGCTCTCCAGTTGGTCGTAGGCGGGGAAATTGCAGAGCCAGTAAGGACCCACGTTTACCATCTCGCCGGTGCCATTAAAAATCTCAATTTCGCCAGAAGCTGTCACCTCACTAATGATCAGTCGATCCGTCTGGGCGGAAGCATAATTATTGATCAGTACGCCGAGGATAAAGAGCAAAAGCATTCGGCTAAAGATTCTGGTGGTCATTGAAGACCCATTGTATAGTTTGTTGAACATCAGGAAATAATTGGCAAGGCTTCGCCACACGAGGACGGGGCCTTTCGTTAAAAAGAAAATCAGTAAATGATGAAATGTCCTGCCTGAAAAATGGCATAAACGGAGACGTAGTACGCAAAGGAGTAATTCCAATGTCACTACATCTACCTTACTCCGGCCGGTTTAACTTAGCTGCGTCCGGATGCATCCGATCTTGAATTTCAAATGTCGCATTGCTACTTTGCAGCCATAACAACTTGGCTATCAATCACTTGATTTTTGACAGTTCAGACTAGAAAGGTTGCATTATTTCGTCAGCACCCAAATTACACCAACGCCACTCGCTATACTCAGCAGCGTGTATAAAGCTGCCGTACCGCTACGGCCTGAGGCCCATAAGTTCAGAATTTCCGCAGAGAAGGTGGAAAAAGTAGAGAAGCCACCACAGAAGCCGGTCAGCAAAATGAGTTTCTGGGCTTCCGTCAGTCGACCGCTCGCTGCCAGGCTGAGACCGTAACCAAGTACCAAACATGCGAGGAGATTGGCTAGCAAAGTAGCAATGGGAAATTGGGACCAGTTACCTCCTGTCAACAGGCGGCCGATGCCGTAACGGGCACAGCTACCGAGGCCACCACCAAGAAAAACCAGCAGAAAATTCAAACTACCATACTATTCAGTGCTTCTATCCTTGCGTTTCTGGCCCGGCGGTGAAGGATAAGGGTAAGCACAGTGGCCAGGATAATTTCCAGCAATAATATGTAGTGCATGCCAACTACTTCGTCCAAGGCGAATACGAGGGAAATGAAAGTAATATTAACCAACAGCAGAATGATAGTAGCTTCCATATGACTGCGGCCAGTGTCGATCAATAAGTGGTGGATATGGCGGCGGTCCGGGCGGAAAGGTGATTTGCCCCGATACATGCGCGTAATGAAAACCCGTAAAGTATCGAACAGTGGAACAATCAAAAAGCTGATGGCTACCGCTACGGGATGGTTGAAACAATAAGGCGTAACCACATTCCCCGAGAAACACAGATCAATGAACTTAATGGCAAAGACAGCACAAGTGGCTCCTAACACTAAGGACCCGGAGTCCCCCATAAAGATTTTTGCCGGGCTAACGTTGTAGCGCAGAAAAGCCATAAGCCCCCCAACCATAGCCAGTGCCAGGACACCATAAGCCGTAAGTCCGCTCATTCCAAACCACACCCCGAAAGAAATGGCCACTACCGCTCCGAGACTGCCGGCCAATCCATTGATACCATCAATCAGGTTGAAAGCATTGGTGATCACAAAGATGGTAAAATAAGTAAGCGCCACCGACATGAGGTAAGGCAGGTTCCCGTAGTAACCAAACAGACCGTACATACTTTGGAGGCGAATATCACCGGCAAAGATCAGGATACCGATCCCCAATAATAAGCCGAGCGTTTTTTTACGGGCAGACAGTGCTTCAATATCGTCTTTGGCTCCGGTTAAGAAAATGATCAATAAGCCGGCCAGGATATACTGTACGTTGCCAAAGGCGGGTGAAGGCACCAATACGAATGAAGACAACAGAACGGCCAGGAAGATAGGAATGCCTCCCAGGGTCGGTACCAGTTCGGTGTGACTACTACGATCGTCGATCTCAGCGACGAGCTTTTTTCTGAGGGCAATCCTGATTACAACCGGCATAATAGTATATACCAGAGCGAACGACAGCAGAAAACTTAGCAATAAGTTAGCAACAATAGACAATTGCGAAGGATTTGAAAATATGTGTGGTAAGTTGCCGTAGGAACGTCAGGGGAATGTCACGCTTCTATAAAGTAGGAGTAAAAAATAATGTTCAGTCTCTTAACTCATTAATGCCGCTTTGGTAGCTTTAGTTACGGCATTTCAGGTTTTACGGTTTTCCAATCCTTTTTACCAGGGTACACAATATTGGTCAAAAATAGGCCTTCGGCGGGCGCGCTCCAAATTCCGGACAAAGGTTCTTGCCGATCCAGCGCCCGGCGAACGTCTTCCAGATCAATTTTACCTTCGGCTACGCGTAGGCAGCACCCGACAATCAGGCGAATCATTCCGCGTAAGAACCGATCGGCGCTCACGTGAAAAATCCAGCGGTAGGGCTCGTTGATCCACTCAGCACGGTCAATGCGACAATTCATGGTCTTGGCGTCGGAATTGGTCTTACAAAAGGGCGTAAAGGCTTCGTAACTCGCAATTAAGTCCGCTACTCTTTGCAGATCAGCCGGGTCGATCCGGTCGGCGAAGGGGTAGATTGTCAAAGTGTCGTGGCGGAAAACGTCGCGTTGGAAACCGATCTCGTAGCGATAGGAACGCTGGCCCGCATCGAAGCGTGCGTGAGTAGACGAAGGCACTTGGTAAAGTTGCCGTACGAAGATGTCACGATCGATAAATTTATTCAGCCGGGCCAGGAAAGCGGGGGGAAATATTCCGTCAAAGTCGAAGTGAGCATAGTAGTCGTCGGCATGAACGCCGGTGTCTGTCCGTCCGCAGCCCGTAAGCTGGATCGGGCTGCGCAGGATCAAGCTCAGGCGCTCTTCGAGCTCTCCCTGGATACTTCGGGCATTGGGCTGTCGCTGCCAGCCGTGAAAGCGGGCACCATTGTAAGCGAGCTGAAGAAAGTAACGCATAAAGAATCTCAGTAAACAGCGGGGAACTATCCCTTAGGGATGGTAAATCTACAACTTTACTATAAGGCTCTGGCTAGAGCAGTTTTTTTGTACTCTTCGTCACAAACGGTGGTTTTAAATACAATGGCTCGTAGCTGGCATAGTCTTCGAAAGCCCCGGTGGCGATCTTTGCAGAGACCAGTGGCAGCAAAATGTCTGCTGTAGCCATGATCTCCGGATGAAACCGAAAATCCCGGGGATCGCCGGCCATCAGTTCTGCTACTTTGTTAGTTCCACTACCCCCAACGTGAACAGTAACATCTGCCTGAATTTCCGGAAAGGCTGCTTCGTTCAGGACTTCCGAGCGTAATTCGCCGATAGTTTCGCCGTTGGTCAGGTAGGCTTGTGCGTATACTTCACCCCGCCTGCTGTTTACCGTAGGTAAGTAGATTTCTTTATTTTCTGATTTCCCTACCCTACTCTTTAAGTGTTTGGTCAGGGCCAACGGGCTATCAATCGTGAGGAACTTAAGTTTTGGTAAAGCCAGACAGAAGCCTTTGGCTACGGCGGCACCTACCCGCAGGCCGGTAAAACTGCCCGGGCCATGCCCGAGGGCGACTACCTCAATATCGATCAGCCTTAAACCGGCTTCCCGCAATGCCCGTTGGGCGTAAACGGTCAGGTGACTGGCGTGCTGGTGGGGGGCTTCAGCCAGGACGAAAGAAAGTAGCTGATCGCCGTCGGCGACCGCTACGCTGCATTTCTCAGTGGCAGATTCAATGATGATACTCTTCACGGGAGCAATTCGGTGGGTGACCAGAAAAGTTCTTTGAAATCGCGGACCTTGTCATCAACTACTACTATTCCTTCGGCCTCCAGCCGCTCTTGCATTGCGGAAGGCGGCTTAAAATGCGTCCGGCCGCTGAGTTCTCCTTTACGATTGACCACACGATGGGCGGGCACCTGATCGCCCGGCGTCACTTTGTTGAGGGCCCAGCCGACCATACGGGCGGAACCTAGCGTAAGAAAATCAGCTATTGCACCATAAGTGGTTATCCGCCCCGGGGGAATCGACTGGGTAACGGCGTAAACGTCTTCTACGTAATGTGAGTTGCGGGGACCGGCCACTAGCGGTGAATTTCCCGTACCATTTTACGGTCTTTCTTGTTGCGTGGCATGGTGCCGAATATAAAATCCCAGAGTGGATTGGAAACTCCAAAAAGGATTTCATCTTCGCTGTAGTGGTGAATGCTGTGGTACACCCAAAGCATACGAAATACGTTCTTCGGCGGCGCGAAGATGTGAATACTGTAATGAATGAGCAGGTACATCGCGTAGCCCGTCACGAAACCGGCAGCAAAGGCATCACCGTACTGGTTGAGCACCAATTCAAAGAGAAAGAGCAGCAAGGTGGCTATAATTACTGCCAGTACCGGTGGCATGGCCAGGCGCTGCTTGTCTTTGGGGTAATCGTGGTGTAAGCCGTGGACCTTGTAAGTAAACTCCTTGTAGCCCTCGCTGGCGTCGTGGGGTGGGTGATAAACCCAGCGATGAATGGCGTACTCGGCGAAGGTAAACAGGAAAGTGCCGGCCAGAAAGACCCCGGCTACGGTCAGGAAGCCCAGGTCGGTATTCAAGTAAGTACGGTACAGTAAACCGATGGCGTAAACAAAGAAAATAGTCACTGGAATAGCGATGTGGGTCTTGGTCAGGCTATCCAGAAAATTGTTTTCGAACATCCGGGCTTCACCATCCTTGTTCGATTTGAACTTGGCATTACGGCTCTCCATAATATTTTGGTCATTGGTGGTTAAAGGGCAAAAATAGCCCATGTGACGGACATGGCCATTGATTTCGGTCATCCGTCTCAACAAATTAACTGGCTTTTTACACTAGGCAGGATAGTGAATGGCAAAATGGCTCAAAATCAATGCCCCGATGATCGATATGGTCGCAGCAGACCACCAATCCATTCGGTCATCGTTCAAACTTTTGCCATGCCAAACCGCTGTTTGATCTTGCGCCCGTACATTCTTCGGTACACTTTGTACATACGTTTGAGGTGATTAACGCTGTATGCGGCCGGTTCTCCACTGGGCGTCAGGAAGCCCTGCTCCTTCATCCAGTCGTCGTTATAAATCTTGCCGAGATAGCGACTTCCGTGATCGGGAAGCAAAACCACAACGACATCGTCTTTGGTCAGCTGCTTGCGCATGGCAAAGACAGCCTCCAGCGCGGCACCACTGCTATAACCCGTGAGCAAGCCTTCTTTTGAGGCGAGTTCGCGGACGCGCAAAGCGGCGGCGCGATCACCGACTTTGATGAACTCGTCGATCAGGTCGAAGGAGACATTGTCGGGAATAATAGTCTTGCCCAGCCCCTCTACTTTCCAGCTATAGATTTCATTTTTGTCGAAAATGCCGGTTTGCCAGTACTTTTTTAGTACCGAGCCATAGGCATCAACGCCTACGATGGTTATCTCGGGGTTCATCTCTTTGAGGTAGCGGGCCGTTCCGGAGAGCGTACCGCCCGTACCGGCGCAGCAAACATAGTGAGTGACCTTACCCTCAGTATCCTTCCAGATTTCGGGGCCGGTACTGCGGTAGTGGCTTTCGCTGTTATCCAGGTTCCAGTTTTGGCGGAGGTAGAAACTGTTGGGGATTGTCTTTTCCAGGGTTTCAGCCTGGGAGTAGTAGGATCTGGGATCCTCGGGCTCGGCATCCTTGGGGCAGAGGATGATCTCGGCACCTAATGCTTTGAGCAGGGCGATCTTCTCGGGGCCGGCCTTATCGGTGAGCGTAAGGATACAACGGTAGCCCTTGGTAGCTGCGATCATAGCAATGCTGTAGCCGGTATTGCCACTGGTAGCCTCGATGATGGTAGCACCGGGCTTGATCTTTCCTTTCCGTTCAGCGGCCTCGATCATGTAGCGGGCGGCGCGGTCCTTGGCGGAATGGCCGGGGTTATAGGCCTCCACTTTGGCGTAAACGGTGGCGGGAATCCGGTCTCCGCACAAACGATCCATACGGATCAGCGGCGTATTCCCAATAGTTTCAACTACGCTGTCGTAGTGCATATGCATATGTGTTAATCCTCAATCATCCGACGGCTGACGCGCCAAACGGCTCGCCATCCTACTGGTTGCAGGGAGTAAAATCGTAAAAAAATCGATTTAGCCCACAAGCCGCCCATAAGGTAAGTAAATGTTGCCGTAAAAGGTTCTATTTTGGCTTTCCAAACAATGAACAACGTTCAGACGTAAATCGATGACAAAAGCCACAGCAGTTGTGGTACTTTCGCCAAAATCACGGCAAAGTTACGTCTAGTCGCTAGACCGTCAAAAATAACTTCATGGCTAAATTTCCAGTATCCCTCAAAGCGCGCCTCCTTTTGATCGATCGTGGGAAAATCCTTCTTCTGGAGCAAACCAAGCCAAATGGCGGTAATTTTACCATGGTTGGTGGTACCATCGAAGCCAAAGAGTTTGCAAAAACTACCCTCATCCGCGAAAGTTTCGAAGAAGCCGGCGTCGTCCTCAAGAAAGAAGACCTCCAGTTGATTCATGTGCTGCATAAACGCAGTAAAAAAGCGCACCGGATCGTTCTATATTTCAAAGCGCATAACTGGAAAGGCCATCTGGAAAGTAAAGAACAGAAGAAGTTCAAAAGCGCCGACTGGCACAACGTCAACGATCTTCCCGATAAGCTGACGGGTACGGTGAAGCAGGTGATTAAGTGTTACCGACAGGGAAAATTATATTCTGAAATGGAGAAGTAGACGGGCGAAGCCCTATTGGACACTCGGCTTCGCCTCTTTTTTGGACACTCGGCTTCGCCTCGCTTGTGGACGGGCTAAAGCCCTCTTGGACGCTTCGCTTTTGGAGGGAGCTAAAGCTCCTTTTGGGGGTGAGCTTTGCAACCAAATTTGCTTGGATTTCTAATCATATAATTGATCAGTCTCGCGATTGATTCAGATTGATCGTGGCATTTCTGAAACCGTTCCTCAGAAATGTATTTGTGCGTCCTGGCGAATGATAGCCATACTTGTGTTTCGTAATTTTCCCCTGCCGCATCGGTGAGTTTGGCAATAAAGTGCTTTGGATAGCGTCTTTTTGCTGCTCCTTCTGCCAGGTTAGCCGGTACTGCTCGTGAAGCCCGTCGAATTTGATCTGTCAGACTATATTTTTCTTCTCGCGGGAAATGCAATGATAGATTAAAAACCTCTTCCGCTAAACTATAGCTCAACTGATAGGCTTGCCACCCCTTGAAATCTGAATAAGGCATGAATTGTTTCTTTAGTTATGGCGCAAACCAACTGGGGAAATTCTAAATCACTCGTTTTTAAACGCATATAATCGAGTATATACGTTTAAAAACGGCTTCCCACCTGCTCCAAAAGAAGCTTGCGTCGTCCAAAAGCGAAGCGTCCATAAGGGCTCTGCCCGTCCAAAAGCCGCAGGCGTCCAAAAGCGAGGCGAAGCCAAGCGTCCACTAAGCCCCCGGATCCTCCACTTTTTTAAGTTTGATCCTCCCCCGCCGTCGGTAACGTTTGAACGTCTCTCCCGTGATCTCTTGCCAGAAGCCCTTGATCTCGGCGTCCCAAATATCGGCTTTCCAGACCAGCTGATATTGCCGGCTGAATTTGGGTAAATAGTCATTGTTTTCGTCCCCCACGAACTTGATCTCCTGCAACGACATCGAGTGGTCGTAATGAAAAGTGCCTTTCAGATCGAACTGCACCAGTTCCCCGTCGGGGGTCCGCACGTAAGAGCGGCCCTCGATGAAATTGCCTTTCACGATCAGGTAAAGTTCCATCGGCAACTCGCGGCTGGAATGGATACCACCCACGGTGATCGAACCTTCCCAGGCACCGGCTAATGTAACCTGAGCAGAGAGGGCGAATGGTAAAAACAGAAGAAAAAAGAGGAGTCTCATCGGTATGTGTTTTAGAGTAGATGCAATTTTGACTGACGACTCCGAGGAGGAACGACGATCAGCGCAGTTAAAGTTGCAGGGCCCGCGGGCGGCGAATAAAGCAAACAATATAATTCCCTTAACTTTAAAAACCTTACCCAAATAAACGCTAACAGTATGACACGACTTTTCCCAACGCTAATACTGGCCGTTTCTTATTGTTCGCTCTTTGCCCAGCAATGGGTAGAGGAGCAGTACGACTTTCTCCTGACTCCCGATATTCCCTACGGCGTGGCTACCGACTTTAACGGGGAAGCGGACTCCTTGTTTCTTGATTTGTACTTGCCGCAAATTAGCTCCACATCACCCCACTCGGGTCGTTTACCACTCATGATCCTGGTTCACGGAGGGGCCTTCAGGTTGGGCGACAAGGCCGACCCTCAATTTACTCCCATCTGCGAGAGCTACGCCCGGCGAGGATACATTACCGCCAGCATTGGCTATCGCCTGGGTTTCATCAATGATGATCAGCTCCACAACTGCAATCTGGTGGAGGGTTTTGCCTGCAACTTCGGAGCGGACAATGCCGAAATTCCTCGTGCCTACCACCGGGCCGTTCAGGACGTTAACCGAGCCATCCGCTTCCTCACCGACTGCCACGAAGACTACGGCATAAACCGCAACAATGTTTTCATCGCCGGGGAGAGCGCCGGTGGTTTTATCGCCCTGGGTGCCGGGCTGACCGATCTGGACAGTGAGCGTCTGCCCTACTCTTTCGCCCAGTCGACCGTTCCCGCTCCCCACGCCCCGAGTACCGCTGATTGCCCGCACAATAATGGAAAAGTATTCGGTGATTCCATCGAACGGCCGGACCTCGGCCCCGTTCACGAACAGTCGGCTGCCGGCACCCTCGACTACAACGTTCGCGGCATCGGCAACATGTTCGGTGCCACCTATGGCAATCTCCTGGCCGGTAGGGATACGAGTAAAGTACGGCCTGCCATCTACACCTTTCACAAACGCTGCGATCTACTGGTTCCCGTAGATAGTGGAAAGATATTTGAAGGCCTCTCCTGGTGCTACTCCTCTTGCCTGAATTGCACCCCAATCTACAACACAGAACCGACCGTATACGGAAGCAGAGGATTACAAAGCCTGAATTCTACGAATGATTACGGTTACCTTATTCAGGCGGAATTCGCCGGACCGGAAGACCCGAAAACCTGCCTCCCTTTCATACCCGGTGGATGTCTGGACCAGTTCGAAAACAATTGCCACTCCTATGACAGTCGGGTCCTTCGGCTGAACAATATGGCGCTTTTTTTCGCCGACCTGATCGATACCGCGAAAATGCTGTGCCCGGTCAGCAGCCTGCAATCATCACTAA
Source organism: Lewinellaceae bacterium SD302 (assembly GCA_002591745.1). Classification (GTDB taxonomy): domain Bacteria; phylum Bacteroidota; class Bacteroidia; order Chitinophagales; family Saprospiraceae; genus Neolewinella. The sequence goes on along the minus strand of PDLQ01000002.1, from coordinate 180,209 downwards.
AAGCACCCGATCTGATAATTTACCCGAATCCTTTTACGGAAAGCTTCACCGTAAGAAGCCCGGGAGATCATCAATTGCGGTCAATAAGCTTGTATGATCTGCAAGGACGTCTTGTAAAGCAGTTCACTCAATTTACCGATACCCGGCAGCCGTTCCGATTGGAAGCCGATGATATCGCCCCGGGCATCTATTTCTTACGCTTGGAAATGGAAAATGGAGTAGCGGCCGTAAGAAAATTGGTCAAACAGTAAGACAGGTCGAATGCATAAAACTACGTAGCCTTGGGTCGAGGATTGACCCAAGGCTCTTCGGTGCATTCTAGATAGAATCAAAACTTAGAGCTTTTTTGGGAATTGCCATGAACTGAAAAACAATGATTTATGGTTCTGACTATACCATAAAATTGTGAGCTTGGCGGGTCAAGCGATCTCTATTTGGTGACGCCAGGTTCATAAATGCTTGTTTTTCAGAAAGTAAAAATCCAAACAAGCTCTTAATCCCGATCTCGATCCTTCTTGAAGTCACCCCGCTTCCAACCGTCAAAGAATTGCTTCCAGGCCACCGGGCTGAAAATATTCATCGGTGGGCGCTGACCAATGTAGTAGGTCTGGCGACTCTGCTGACGAAGGTAGTAATTGGCATTTTCCGGGCCGTCGGTCGCCACGGTACTGCGTAATTCTTCCAATTTATCCGCGCTCAGGTTATCGGCGGCACGGGTTTGCAACTCCGGCGTCACGTCCATGGCCAGAAATTCCAGTTTGAAGTGATCACGACTAGGCCAGGGGAAAACCACGGTTTCCGGAAGATTAATTGCGTCTTGCGACATCAATTGCACCAGACTGTATTTATTATCCTCCAGATCTGCGGGAATTACGTATTCAACGTCCTTATAACCCAAGGCAGAAAACAGAATGGTATCTCCCTTCGTGGCCACGATCGTAAAGAAACCTTCCAGGTTGGCGTAGGTTCCCCGGCTTTCGTTCTTGATGCCGATAGCGGCGTAGGGGATCGGATACAACTGCTCGGTACTACCGTCCAGCACCATACCGGAGAACTGCACAAGCTGATCATCGGTCGGGCGATCGTTATTCTGGGCTAGCAGACCAGTGCCGGCAAAAAGCATAAGAAACAGGAACGGGAAAACGTACTTCATCATCAATGACGGGGATTATCTGTAGTAAAGACAAATTTTCGGGCCGTGAGGTTGTGTCGGGCAGACGCAGTTCTATACTAATGCCAGTTCCAACACCTCGTCCATCCGGTCTACGTAATGAATCTTCAGTTGCTTAAGATAACGCTCTTCGATCTCACTAACGTGCTTGCGGTTGGCCGAAGAGAGGATAATTTCCTTCATTCCCGCCCGCCGGGCCGCCAGTAATTTCTCCTTGATGCCGCCCACGGGAAGTACCTTACCCCGCAACGTAATCTCCCCGGTCATAGCCACATTGGGTTTAACGGATCGGCCGGTAAAGGCACTGGCCAAAGCAGTCAGCATCGTAATGCCGGCACTGGGGCCGTCCTTGGGCGTAGCGCCTTCCGGTACGTGAAGGTGAATGTCGGTCTTGGCAAAACGCTCCAGCTCGATATCCAGATCGCCGGCTTTGGATTTGAGGTAAGTAAGGGCCGTCAGGGCGCTCTCCTTCATCACGTCTCCCAAGCTACCCGTCTGCTGCATTTTGCCGTTCCCCGGATGGGTACGGGCCTCGATAAACAGAATAGAGCCACCCACACTGGTCCAGGCAAGGCCGATGGCTACGCCCGGTACTTTGGCATCTTCGTACTTTTCACTCTCAAAGGGTCGCGGCCCCAAAGCTTCGTGCAACAGATCGGCCGTCACGTTCACGCTGGTCGCCTTTTCCATCGCGATCTGCTTGGCGACGTAGCGCATGATACCGGCCAGTCGCCGATCCAGGTTACGCACCCCGCTTTCCCGCGTGTAGTTGCTGATGATGGCTCGCAAAGTAGCAATGGGTATTTTGACCTGAGACGCCTTCAACCCGTGTTCCTTACGTTGCTTGCTCAATAAGTGACGCTTGGCAATTTCCAGTTTTTCCTCTTCGCTGTAGCCACTGACCGAGATGATCTCCATCCGGTCCCGCAAAGCCGGCTGTATACTGTTGATGTTATTGGCCGTAGCAATGAACAGTACCTTACTCAGGTCTACGTCCACGTCCAGGTAGTTGTCGTGGAAGCTATCGTTTTGTTCCGGGTCCAGCACTTCCAGCAGTGCACTACTGGGGTCACCCCGGTGAGAATTACCCACCTTGTCGATCTCATCCAGAATGAAAACCGGATTAGACGTACCAGCTTTCTTCAACGACTGCACGATCCGCCCCGGCATCGCCCCGATGTAGGTTTTACGGTGCCCACGAATTTCACTTTCGTCGTGCAAGCCACCCAGGCTGATGCGGATGTATTTCCGCCCCAATGCCCGGGCTACTGATTTACCCAAACTCGTCTTACCCACTCCCGGAGGGCCGAGCAACAACAAGATCGGGGCTTTCATATCTCCCTTCAGTTTCAGGACGGCCAGGTGACTCAGGATACGATCCTTGATCTTTTCCAGTCCATAGTGGTCATCGTCCAGGACCTTCTCTACCTTTTGCAGGTCGAAGTCATCGGCGGTCGTTTCGTTCCAGGGAAGGTCCAGCAGGGTTTCCAGGTAACTGAGCTGTACGCTGAATTCGGCGACCTGGGGGTTCATCCGCTTCAGGCGGTCCAACTCACGTTCAAAGACCTTGGCGACCGTCTCCGGCCAGTCTTTTTCCTTGGCCCGCTTATTCAATCGGTCTACGTCGTCTTTCTGCGGATTCTGCCCCAGTTCTTCCTGGATAGCTTTCATCTGCTGATTGAGGTAGTAGTTCCGCTGCTGTTTTTCAATATCACCCCGCGTTTTGTTTTCGATCTGGTCGCGCAATTCCAGAAACTGAAGCTCTTTTTGGATCTGCCCCAACAATGAAGTGGCCTTTGCTTCCAGGCTATTTTCTTCCAGTACCCCCTGCTTTTGCTCAACGTTCATGTTCAGATTACCGGCAATGAAGTTGAGCAGGAAGCTGCGGTCCTCGATATTGTCCAATACCATGGCAGCCTCCGAAGGTAAGTTTGGCGACAACTCAATGGCCTTTTTGGCGTGGTCCAGCACACTGGCTACGGTAGCCTCAAAGGTCATTTGATCGCTGATCTCATCGTGGTCCAGCGGCCGCACCTCTCCTTCCAGAATCGGCTCGGTCCCGGTCATACTGACGCGCTCCACGCGCTGGACGCCCCGCAAAATGGCAGTCGTACTACCGTCCGGCATCTTGAGCATCCGAATCAGTTTGGCCACCGTGCCAAAACGAAACAAGTCTTCGTCACCGGGGTCTTCGACCTTGGTATCCTTTTGAGAGAAAACAGCAATGAGTTTATCCCCCCCGTGGCTCTTCTCGATGGCCCGGATGGAGCGGTCACGGCCAATCGTGATCGGTAGTACGTTACTCGGGAACAGTACGGTATTTTTCAATGCCAGAATAGGCAGCGATTCAGCCAGTTGACTGGCATTCAGGCTTTCTTCGTTACCGTCCAGGGCGATGAAGGGCAGCATTTCGCCGTCGCCTTCGTCAAAGGAGGGATGTGCGGAGATTTTGATTTTTGGTTTATTCAAGGGAGTTGATCTTCTGTGGATAAGAGAGCGCAATGAGAAAATAAAAGTACAACAATCGTGCCAGGGGGTAAGGAGATAGTACAATAGTGACTCACATTGCACTTTAATTCTGATAGCAGAATGTTAACACCGCTTAATTTCAAGTGGCTCCATTTCCCAAAGCAGTCTTAAAGATCAGTTGTTTCGGGTTTGAAAACAGCAATCTCAGTGTGACGCCAATACAAGAATCCATTTAACAAATCCGGGTATCGAAGGGGCGGTCATCAAAGGTAGGTATCTTTGTCCTGGTTTATGGTAAGCAGACTTCCTGGTGTATTCAGCGTCAGTTACCCCTTCTCTTTCTCCGCGATATACCCATCCAGTATCTCTTCCAGATTAGGTTTGGGCACCAGCCCGTGGAAACGATTCATCACTTTATTATCAATCACGAAAGCCAGCGTCGGCAGCGATTTAATTTTGAAGTAAGCGCTGAGGCGTGGATTCTTCTCGGTATCTACCTTTGCGACTAATGCCCGTCCTTCGTATTCTTCGGCGAGTTCGTTGATGATGGGGCCAATCACCTTACAAGGTCCGCACCAGTCGGCGTAGAAATCCAGTAAAATAGGTTGATCCGCATCCAGTACGATTTCTTTGAAATTGGCATCGGTCACCTGAAATGCCTTAAACTTGGGCTTACGCTTCCAAAACATGATTATTATTTTTTGGGCATTCGCCCGTTTAGCTAAAAAATAGCTGGCCTACAATAACGGGCATTCCTAGAAATGGGTTGCTATAAATGCGAGGGTGAAACTGTCCTAAGTATACAATGGAGTTTTTTACAAACAAGCTCTAAATTCCGTTTGTCGGATGTATGTATGCTCAGTTTTGCAAAAAGCCTCTTGTGGAGGTCCTCCACCGGGGAATCAAATCCTTTAAATAATTTCATCACAGGCCTTCGTCCCTGGGTTCTACACCGGTGCGGTCCTTATTAAGTGTGAGGTTTTTATGGCTGCAAAGTAGCAAGGTGTATGATGGCCCGTCGCCTGTACGATAAATCGATGTCGGAAGATTTGCGGCCTGACGACTTCAGTTGAGTTAATAATAATACTCGCCGGGCCCGCTCGTAAGCTCGATGGTGCAGACAAGAGCATTGCTACTTTGTCAGTCAAAATTCAAACCCCTATCTTTGCTTACCCAAAAGACAAAACAATGAAAGTTGCCGTTGTGGGCGCTACCGGATTAGTGGGTGGCGTCATGTTCGAAGTACTGACCGAGCGTAATTTTCCGATCACCGAATTGCTGCCCGTGGCCTCCGCCCGTTCGGTAGGCAAACAGATTGAATTTCGGGGCGAGCAACATACTGTGGTGAGCATGGAAGCCGCCGTGGAAGCCCGGCCGGACATCGCCATTTTCAGCGCCGGGGGCAGCACCTCCCTGGAATGGGCGCCGAAGTTCGCGGCCGTGGGCACCACCGTTATCGACAATAGTAGTGCCTGGCGGATGGACCCCGATAAAAAACTGGTAGTACCGGAAGTGAACGCCGACGCCTTACAGGATGATGACCTCATCATCGCTAACCCCAATTGCTCTACCATACAGATGGTAGCCGCACTGGCCCCCTTACACGAGAAATACGATATCCGCCGATTAGTGATTTCTACCTACCAGTCCTTTACCGGCACCGGGGTATCCGCCGTGCGCCAGTACGAAGCCGAACGCGATGGCAAATCTTTGTCTGCGGACGAGATGGCTTATCACCACCCGATCTACGAAAACTGCATCCCGCACTGCGATGTTTTTCTGGACAACGATTATACCAAGGAAGAGATGAAACTGGTCCACGAAACCCGCAAGATCCTGGGTGACCCGACCATCGCCATCACCGCCACCGCCGTACGCGTGCCCGTCCACGGCGGCCATAGCGAAAGCGTGAACGTGGAATTTGAACGCCCCTATGATTTATCCGAGCTAAAGGAACTCCTGGCCGCCGCGCCCGGTTTGATCATAGAAGACGATCCGCAAAACAACAAATACCCCATGCCACGTTTTGCCAAGAACAAGGACGAGGTATTCGTGGGCCGCATCCGCCGCGATGAAAGCATCGACAACGGCCTGAACCTTTGGATCGTAAGCGATAATCTCCGTAAGGGAGCCGCTACCAACGCCGTACAGATCGCGGAGTATCTGTTGAAAACCCGCTGGAAGGCGGAAGCAATGGCACAATGAACTAATGGCACCATGATTTAATGATCTAATGCAGCAATGATTTAGTGATGAAATGTGGTGAGCATTAAATCATTTTATCATTAAAACTTTAGGTCATTGGCTCATTGCCGACAACACCGTAACGGCCGGTCTTCGAACCGGTCACAACCAGGACCTTAGTAATGAAATGATGATCGAATGACTGGATGATCTAAGGAATGCATCACCCTTCACGACTGCATTGAATCATTTGATCATTGACTCATCAAATTATTACCTAGGTACCACAACTAACGCAAGCATGCGCAATCGAATCGTCGTCTGGGGACGCAACGCCCAGGAAGAAAGAGTATTGATCGGCCTCGAACTGCTGGCCAGCCAGAACATCGTTAAAATCGAGACCTTTACCGAAAAGGATGTCTCCGACGAGGTTTACAAAAAATTCATGGACAAGTGGCGCAAGTCCGAGGAAGTGGAGTTACCCGATCCTCACAAAGCCTACGCACGTGAACTGAGCGTTACCGACGGCATCCTGCCCGAGGAACTCAAAGTGGAGCAAAGCGACATGATCAACCGCGCCCAGACCGAGTGGCATTACCTGGTCCTGAGCGAAAAACTGAAGTCCGCCTACGACGCAGAACTGGCCGAGATCAACGACCGGATCGAGCGGGCCGACAAGTATGACTCCAACCTCTGGGGCCAGCTGAAAAGCTTCTGGGAAAAGATCCAGGGCCAGCTGCGCGACAAGACCCTCATGCGCGACCACGGCAACCGCCTGCGCAAGGACGTCGATAAACTCTTCACCAAAATGAAGGAGATGCGCGAGAAGGTGAACGAAGAGGTGAAGGAGAAATCCGCCGAAGCCGTCACCCAGTTCGCCACCGCCCTGGAAGACCTGGAAAAGCGGACCGAACAGGGTACTCACCTCCGTAAGGTATTCGACGACTTGCGTAAACTCCAAAGCAAATTCCACAACACCACCTTCAGCCGCGACGACCGTAAGCTGGTCTACGACCGTATCGACAAGGCCTTTAAAAATGTAAAAGCCAAACGGAACGGTGGTGACGCCGGTGGCCAACGTGCCGCCAGTGCCCTGGGCCGTACCCAATCCCGCTACGAAGGACTACTGAAAGCCATCGAAAAGATGGAGCGCAGCATCGGTCGTGACAAAAAAGACCTCGAATTCGAGCACCGCCGCATCGAGCGCACTGACGGTCAGTTGGAAGCCCAGATCCGCCAGGCCAAGATCAAGATGATCCAGAGCCGGATCGACAGTAAAGGCGAGAAGCTGGAAGACATGGCCAAAACCAAGACGCAACTGGAAGACCGCATGAAGCGGGAGCAGAAAAAAATCGAGAAAGAAGAAAAGCGTAAAGCAGAACGCGCCGCCGCCGAAGCCGTAAAGGCCAAGATCGCCGCCGAAGCAACTAATAAAGAGGTCAGTCCCGAAGAAAAAGCCAAACTGGAAGCCGCTGCGGCCTCCATCAAAGCAGGCAAAGCAAAGAAAGGCAACAACAAGCAGTCCGCAAATGGAACGACCACGCCGCTCATTGCCAACGCCGTAGCCATTAGCGAAATCGTGGGTGGAGAAGCAACTACAGTACCGACCGAGGTTCCCGCTAAAGTAGCCGCTGCCGCTGCCGAAACGCCCGTTCAGCCGGCTCCGGAAGACCCAACTCCGGAGACACCAGCTGCCGTAGAAACGCCGGTTGCCGAACAGGATCCCGCCGCTGATACCAGTGCAGCCAACGCCGAAACACCGGTGGAAGCCGCCCCCGTTGTCACCGAAGTCCCCACCAAACCGGAAGAAAGCCTGCTTGAAAAAGCCAGTGATTTTCTGGAAAAAGCCGGCGAACAAATCGAGGACGTTATTGAAGACGCCGTGGACACCGCCAAAGCCGTAGCCCAGGTGGCTGGTGAAAAAATCGGCGACGCCGTTGAGGAGATCAAAGAAGAAATCCGGGAAATCTCGGAAGAAGAGTAGCTAATCGTTTGGCATTAGTGATAGTGTGGTAGCAGCGCATTCATGCAGCTGCTACCACATTATTATTACTGCCATTCCTCATTATTCAAACCTCACCTCTACCCGCCGGTTCCTTGCCCGCCCATTTAGGCTGTTATTATTCGCGATAGGCTCCGCCTCTCCGTAGCCCTTGGATTTTAAGCAGTCCGCGGGTATTTCTTTTTCCAGCAGGTAATTCAATACGGCTTCCGCTCTTTTGCGGGAGAGTTCCAGGTTGTCCAAGGGGTTACCCACGTTGTCTGTATGACCACTGATCTCTACGCAAAGTGATGCTGTGAGGATCAGGTCAGCCAGTTCATTCAGCTCAGGAAAACTGGTAGAATCCAGGCGGTATTCTCCGGTGGCAAAGAAGAGATTTTCCAGCGGCAGGACAATAGACTCTTCCCGAAGTTGCTCCGGCGTATAGATTTTGACCGGCCGGTCCAGCAAGATCCGTTTTTGCTGCCCGTCGATGAGCACGTAGCCAGAGGTTGAGAAATACCCCTCCTGACTGATACGGTAACCAACCTTATCACGGCCAAAGCCCGGCAAGGTCGCCACCCAGCTGCCGTCTTCAGGGTCGCTACGGGTCTCCTGTAAGATTTCACCGCTACTCAGGTCTTGCCAGACAATGGTTGTAGCAATGCCCTCCCCGTCCTTATTTTCCACTTTCCCTTCCACAACGATCACCGCCTTAGGCTTCACTTTAGTGGGTAGAAATATTTCGAAAACATCGCTGGATTCATCCCAGGTGGAAGAATAGTAGAAGCGCTCCCCGTCTGGAGTCAGACGAATCAACCATTCGTCTTCGGGGGTATTGATCCAACTTCCGAGATTACGGGGGTCAGACCACTTGAGGTAGGTGTCGTCCAGCCGCTCGGAGACAAAGATGTCCGACAGGCCTTCGCCACCGTGACCGTTAGAAGTAAAGTAAAGCGTACGTAAATCACTGGCCAGTACGGGCGAACGGTCTTCCAATCTGGTGTTGAGATTGTCCGGAAGTCTGCGCGCAGGGCCCCAGTCGCCGTCTTCCCCGCGGCGGGAAACATACATATCCTTGCCACGTCGCTCTACTTCACGTACGAAGAAAAAGGTTCGGTTATCCGCCGATACCCAGGCGTCTGCCTGCCAGCCTTTTTCGTTGATGTTTTGGGAAACGATCACGGGTTCTCCCCAACCGGTAGCGGTTTTTTTAGTCGTGTAGAAACGGCCGTTATTGAAGAAGAGCATTTCGGATCCGTCTACGGTCACCAGCTGGATACTTTCATTGCGTTTTTCAGTGGAAACGTCTTCCACCAATTCCGCTTCTTCCCATTCCCCTTCCGGCGATTTACGGGAGCGGTAAATATCTTCGGCACCGTCGTTACGGGTGAAGTAGAGGTTTCGGCCATCGGTCGTCTCGTTGGCTTTGTACTCTCCGTATTCGCTATTTACCGTAAAGGGCAGTAAGTAAGGCTGGGGTGACTGACCGGTAGCGATGCGTTTACGCTGGGCCTTACGCCAGGCCTCGTGGTTCTTATAGTTCCAGCCCGTGCGCTCCGAATCGGCGCGGGCCAGTTCTTTACGCTTTTCCAGTAATTGTTCGGCGTTCAGCCGGCGTTCTGCTTCAATATCCGCTAATTCTTGCTCAATCCGATCCCCCATAATAGTAGCCGGGTAGTCCGCCCGATAGCGAATCGCCCCTTGCTCCCGGCCGTACAAGCCTTGGTACTTTGTTAGCCAAAAAGATTGTAATTCCTGGTCATTGGTAAGTGGATCTACGTAGGGCATCAACGCTTTCAGCAACTCACGATCCGCCCCCTCCGCCAGTAATTTGGTGCGCAGGATCCCCAGGGCCGCTTGCTGGGCTGCCAGTGATTCTTCCTCCGAAAGCTTCCCCTTTGCCAGTTGCAACATCTGAAAATAGGTGGCACCTCGCAAGTCATCGTGGCCGGCCCAGGTAGCCAGATAATTGCTGTAAATGGCGGACCAGTGCGTGGTATCCGTTTGCTTGAAGGTGGTCAGCCAATCCTGGAGGCCCAGCAGATCATCGGGAGCGCGTAGCGCCAAATCCGGTGATTTTTCGTAGACCAGGTAGGCAAATGGACTGCCGTTATTGGCACGCATATAAGTCATCAACGGTGCTACCCGATCCCCGGCCAACAGCTGATCGACCTTCCGTTTTTCCGCATCGATAACGTAAGGCGAGTCCGGGTTTTCGGCGGCAAAGCGATCGTATGCTTCCCAACCATATTCCCGCAAAAATCGATTCAGCACGGTATCTTTTAACCCGGTTTCCGACAGGGCTGTATAGAGTTCGTACGCCGTTGTTAAATCTCGTGCCGTAGCGTAATCGTTAGCCTGAACGATTGCGGCTAGCGCCAGTTCGTTGCGCAATTTGGTCGCTTCTTTCTGCTTGCGGTCCGAGGCCTCTGGATAACCGGCGAAGAAGCGGTCGAAATCCGCTAAATCTTCAGACTTGCGTAATTGACGCACTTGCTGGCTCTCGATGCCCGCCGCCACCCGGCGAATATCACTGATCGGTAAATCCTTTTCCGCTCGTTCCGCTTCGTTCTCAGTTAGGCCGGCGCGGTTTTTTAGCAGACCTTGGACGATCCCGTAAGCCTTTTGGGGGTCGTAGCCCGCGTAACGACTATTGGCGTATACCTTGGCCTGGCCCAGTAATGCCGCAGGATCCGCTTCTCCCGCCGCCTGAAAAGCTTCCATCGCCGCTTCGTACGCTCGCTCTTTCAACAACTTTTCCCCCTGACGGACCTGGCCAGCTAAGAGTAGTGGAAAAAGGATGAGGCAGATGAGAGCAAGGCGAGGCATAAACGAATATCTTAGATTTCTTAAGAGGGAAATTCTCCATAAAAGATCGTTATTTCAATCCACAAAAGTCTTTTCCTTTGCCTTTTTTGAAAAAAATCTCGTTCACTAGTCAGCGACAACTATTATTTTAATTCACAATTCATCTCATTTTTCTGGCTATCAAAGTATCAATGGTCAATAAAAGCTGACACATAACATTATCCTCAGAGATATTCAAGGATCAGAATGTTTCACAATTTACAAATCATGTATCTACTTTTGAGTGATTCTGGTCGCATATTTGTAATGTGATCGGGAGCAAAGGCTTCTTCACTCAACTAGATAGTTCATGAGATTACGATTTAGTGGCCGCTCGTTCCGGCGATTTTTCGCCAGGAACGAGCCACACATTTCTCTTCTCATTCAACATAAAGATTTTGTTCATGGGATTATTGGAAGCCGCGTACCTACTGGGTAGCGGCTTTTTTTATTGCCCTTACTCTACCCTACCTTCGCGAAATGAAACTGAACGTCATTCACCAGGACGAACATCTCGTCGTTGTAGATAAGCCCGCCGGGTTGCTCACCATCCCTGATCGCCACGATCCGGAAATACCGAGTTTGGTGCATCTTCTGAGTCGCCGGGTCAAAACGGATCTCTTACCCGTTCACCGACTGGACCGGCCCACCAGCGGCCTGCTGGTCTTTGCTAAAACCACGGAAGCCCAGCGAGCGCTTTCCCGTCAATTCGAGCAGCGGGAAGTAGAAAAGATCTACCTCGCCCTGGTAGAGGGCCGCCCGAATGAACCGGAGGCTGATATCGAAGCACCGATCGGGCCTCACCCCACCAAGCCGGGACGGATGCTGGTTTCAGCCCGGGGTAAGCAGGCGCATTCTCGTTACCGGGTGGAAGATTTTTTCGCCAGCTACAGTCTGCTGGAAGTGGAGTTACTAACTGGCCGTACTCACCAGATTCGGGTACACTTGCAGTCCATTGGCCATCCATTGCTGGTAGACCCTTTCTATGGCAACCGCTCAGAATTTAAATTATCAGCACTAAAGGGCCGCAAATTCAATTTGAAAAAAGGTACCGAAGAGCGTCCTTTACTGGATCGGGTGCCCTTACACGCCCATCGCTTGGCTTTTGTACACCCTGCTTCCGCCGAGAGACTCACGTTCACCAGCGTAATGCCGAAAGATATGCGGGCGACGATCAATCAGCTAAAGAAGCTGGGCTGATGCACGGTGGGTGATCATTACTCATTTAGCCGTCCTCCGCAATACCTACAGTACAAGGCATCATCTGCGTGGCCTTCCCGCGTACAAAAGCGGCAGGCCTGAGTGTTAGTTCGGGGTATTCCCCGCCTCGCCTCGCTCATGATCTCATTGGTGACGATGCCCGTAGGCACGGCAATGATGGCGTAACCCAGGATCATTACCACAGCGCTCAGAAACTGGCCAGTGTTGGTAGAAGGAGTGATGTCTCCATAACCCACCGTAGTAAGGGTAACGATGGCCCAGTAAACCGCCCGTGGGATGCTACTGAATCCTTCATTCTGCCCTCCTTCGATCAGGTACATGAACGAGCCGATCAGGATAACCAGGATAGTAACCACAAAAAGAAAAACGGTAATCTTATTGCGGCTGGCAATCAAGGCTCGTTGTAACTGCGCCCCTTCGTTAAGGTATTTACCGAGTTTAAAAATCCGGAATACCCTCAACAATCTCAGAATCCTGATCACGACCAGGTACTGACTGCCCGAGATAAACAGGCTCAGGTAAGTAGGTACGATAGCCAGTAGGTCGACGACCCCATAAAAGCTCAGCATATACTTCCAGGGGCGGATCGTTACGTAGATACGCAGTAAATACTCGATGGTAAAGAGGATCGTAAACACCCATTCCAGGATCACGAACATTTCTGCAAAACCGGCCGGCCAACCATCAGAACTCTCCAGCATGACCGTAATAACACTAAGGACGATCAGCACCAATAGGGCAATATCGAAGAACTTACCCGTGGGCGTATCCGCCTCGAAGATCACCTCGTGTACTTTATCGCGGATCGGACGTTTTTTCCGGTATTCGGATTCGGACATACGGCAATTTACGACATCTGCCTTAATTTACGGGATGAACAACACCAATCACCTTCGCTACCCTATCGGTCGCTTCGAGGCTGCTTCCAATTACGCTCCACAGTTGATCTTCGACCTTCTGAATAGTTTTGCGGAACTACCCGGTCATATCGCGGGTACTGCCCTGCGCCTGGAAGCTGCCGGGAGACTGAACGAAACCTACCGCCCGGGAGGATGGACAGCACTCCAGCTCATTCACCACTTAGCCGATAGCCACCTGAATGCCTATCAGCGTTTTAAACTTACGCTGACGGAAGACAACCCAACACTTCGTCCCTACGATGAAAACGCCTGGGCTAAGCTTCCCGATAATCGGCACGGCTACTTTGTCAGCCAAAATATGCTTTCCGCTATTCACCGCAGACTCACCCTCACTTTAAGTGCCCTCAGCTTGGAAACCTGGAAACGCCCCTGCCACCACCCTAGCAACGAACAGGTGGTGAATCTTGCCAGTTTACTCGGGCAATACGAATGGCACGGCCGCCACCATCTGGGGCACCTGCAAATAATCCTCAATAAGTAATCCGATGAGCAAACCGATCAATGTTCTGGAAAAATTCAGTCAATTTGATGAGCACTGGACACCACACGTAATCAGTGAGTTAAATGGCCAAGCAGTAAAACTTGCTAAAGTGAAGGGAGAATTTGTCTGGCACGACCACGCTGAGGAAGACGAACTTTTCCTGATCTATCGCGGCACCCTTTTCCTGGATTTTCGTGACGGGGAAACCGTAGCTATCTCTCCCGGAGAGTTTTACGTAGTGCCCAGAGGCGTGGAGCATCGCCCCTACACAAAGGACGAAGAAGAAGTATGGCTGCTCTTACTCGAACCGATTGGCACCAAGCATACCGGCGAAGTGGATCATGAATTGACGGTAAAGGAATACAAACGATTAGATTAATCTACACGTTCCAACACCTCCCAGGTATGGTCGCCCAGTAATTTTACCGTAGCGATGTAGTGGTAAGGTGGGCTCGGACCCCACTCTTTCGGAGACACCAGGCTTAATACAGGTTTGGTCGTACCTCGCGGAGCTTTCTCACCATCTTTGGCCGGCCGGCGGTAGAGATAGTAAATACGGCCTACGATAGGATCGATATTCATCTCAGCTTTATAAATCTCCTCGGAAATAGTCATCCGGTTCTGAATCTCATTCGCCTGACGGGCCAGTAATTCGATCTGTGCCTTGATCTGATCCAACTGCATATCCGTTTGTTCATACATGGAGTTCAGGGCCAGTCCTTTAATTTTTCCTTCATCAACGGCTTTTATGGACACTGCACCACGTTCGACACCATAAGTAAGCAGGTGAGCTTTGTCGGCGATTTTATCCCCATCAATGGGATTGACGTAATTTCCTTGTTCATCAACGGGCATACTTTCTTTGCCGGTGATTTTCCGTTCCTTATCTTCCTCTTTGTTACGCGCTTTGGCCATGGGATCGTCGAATTGATGGTGGTCATTTAGTTCAACGGCTCACACCACTAAGGGTTTAGTAAACTTGGCCTTACCTTTATCCAGTGCAACGATTTCAGGAAAGCGACATCAATTTCACCCTGGCCCCCAGTTGGGTAGTCAGAAAATACGACGACCACACTTTCTTTCGAGGACTCAGCGGATTTGGACTCAAAGGAGTCGATTTTATCGCTTTGTTACCCGACGGCCGGCTGGGTTTGATCGAAGTGAAGAACTATCATCCACGGCCAGATAAAGTAAACGGAACTGTACATCCGATCAAAAGAAAAAAAGCGGCGGATCTCGCCAAAAACCTGGATCAAAAATACCACGATACGCTCCGGGCTATTCGGGTAGTTGGACGTTACTACCGCACCAAATGGTTTTATCGCTGGCGTTTTCAATTACTCTACCCTTTCGAACGCCTGGCTAACAGCGATCTCTATTTCTGGAAGGAAGCCTCCCGAAGGGCGGACGGACCGATACCCGTTGTCATCATCCTTTGGCTAGAAACTCCAAAAGCCGCCAAAAAATACCGCGGCAAAATATATGCTTATCTATCCAGTCGGCTCGAGCCGGAAGAAGGGCAGTTGTTATTAGGGGGAAATGGATTCAGCCCACTTCCCGGTATTAGTGCTCATCGTATCAATAAAGCCAAATGAAAACCAAGTCTAATGAGGTTGACTCCACTTATCGGTTAGTCGGCGTCAGCCTTATGCTTCTTGGAGCCATTTTATTCGCTACCAAAGCAATTTTCATCAAACTCGCCTACCGCCATGAGGTCAGTAGTATCAGTCTATTAGCGTTAAGGATGGCTTTTTCGCTACCGTTCTTTATAATTATCGGTTATTGGCAAAGTCGTAAGAACCAAGAGCAGGAGGCCTTGAGCGGGCGCGACTTGTTGACTATTTGCCTCGTCGGCGCTACTGGTTACTACCTGGCCAGCTATTTCGATTTTTTGGGGTTACAGTACTTAAGTGCGGGCATGGAGAGACTAATTCTCTTCATGTATCCTACCCTCGTTTTACTTCTGGGGTGGATCTTTCTCAAAAAAAAGATTAAATCAATTCAATGGTTCGCCACGCTGATCACTTACTTAGGAATGGCTCTTGCATTCAGTAGTGCTGACTTAAGTATAAATTCAGGTTTTTTGCTAGGCACTATGCTTATTTTCGGTAGCGCACTCACTTTCGCCATTTATGTACTAATGTCCGGTGAATTAGCTCCGCGTATCGGCAGTATCCGATTTACCAGTCTGGCAATGATCGCAGCTGCAACAGCAGTCCTCTCTCATGCCGCTATACAAGGCGCCGTCATTCTGGGGCTGTCACCAATAGTTTACGGTTACGGCTTTGCGATTGCTATTGTCGCGACCGTAATTCCCTCTTACCTCCTTACTGAAGGCATTAAACGCATCGGAGCGGGTAACGCTGCCATCCTTGGTGCCATTGGTCCAGTGGCTACCATTATACTGGAGTATCTAGTACTGGAAGAAACGCTGAATTTACAACAATGGGCCGGGGCGATATTGATCATCACAGGGGTCGTTGTGATTGGAAGAAACAAGTAACTTTTTGCTATGCCAATTCAGCGCATAACAGGATTTTTATTTCTGAGTTCATTGGATTATTCCGCTTTTGCAGTATTAACCTAAAGCACGTTTGTCGATAATAGGCTCTCCTGATTTGACCGGGACTGCCTTTCCAATTCCGACAAACATTCAGATTCGGAGCAAGAAGGATGGTCGTCTTAATTAAATCAGGTTAAAACCAGAAATTTCACCAAGCCGACAAAGCCGCTCTTTTGAAACTTTAGGGCATACAAAACAAAAGGCCCGAATGACTTTCGTCATTCGGGCCTTTTGGCTAAATGGATTCGCCAAAAGGCGAATCCATTTAGTCTTGGTCGTTGATTACTTCAGTACAACCAGTTTGCGGGTAGCGCTTTGCTCGCCAGCAACCAGAGTGTAAGTCATTACACCGGTGGCGCCTTGGAGGGCAGATACTTCCAGCTCGATGGTGTTGTAACCAGCAGCAGCGTCGAATTCACGGACCAACAATACGCGACCTTGGATATCCTGAACAGTCAGGGTAGCCGTAGCGGCAGTTGGCAGGTTGTAACCGATCTTGGTTACGTCAGCGAATGGGTTAGGCGTGTTTTGCTCCAGAGCGAACTCGTTAGCAACAGCAACACCATTCGTGAAGTCGATGTCCAGGTTGGCTACTTCGCCGTTCTGACCGTAAGCCTCAGCGGCAGTGATACGATCAGTCATGTTCAGTACGTCACTCAGTTGAGCATCGTTGGTAGCACGAACGGTAAGAGTGAACAGGTCACCAGCTTCACCATTGTAGCTTACAGCGATCAGTCCCTGTGCAGCGTTGGTCAGGTTGAAGTTACCGGCCTCGAGGGCAGCAGAGGTAACGTCTACCAATTGAACACCGGCACCGAGTTCGAGCGTACCCTGGAATCCGATCATGTCGGCAGCAGTAAAGTTCACCTCGTAGGTGTTACCGGCTTTCATGTCGATGTCCTGTACGTTCAGTCCCATGGTGCTGCGAGCACTGTTGTTGCTATCTGGACCTTGGAAGTCAGCGCTAGCGTCAGTTACGTTACCCATTTCAACAGCAACGAAGTCGACACCAGTGATGGAACCTTCTAAGTTATTCTGAGTGAAAGTCTCAGCGTGGCTGTCGTCACCGGACACGTAGAAGCGCCAGCTATTGGTAGCCTGGAAAGAGTTATCAAGACCTAGGATCACACGGCGGATAGCGATGATATCGAGGATGTTAACGTTGGCGTCCTGGTTAGCATTAGCAGCCAGCAACTGGTACTCACCGGTCAGCGGCTCAAGTCCCAGGATGTGACGGCTGATCATGATCAGGTCAGCAGTAGTTACGTTACCCAGGTTAATGGCTGGGTTATGAGTTGGCTCTACCGTGTAGTCGTTACCGGCGTCCAGGCTGGTGAACTGGTAAAGACCGTTGGTGGTCAGTGCAGCGTCAGCCATCAGGTCACTGGTGATGTTTACGGTTACGCCGTTCATCATGTCATCAGCAGGAGTAGATACTACACCAGCAAGCTCACCGTCACCGTTAGTACAAACGGTTGGGTTAAAGGCTTGGACGAGCAGCATGGTCAGACAGTAGTCAGCTTGGCCGAATGGATCTACAGCGTAGATGCGAACAGCCAGAGGACCAAGGTCATCACAGTCCAGTACCAGACCGGTATCCTGTGGGCTGATGTTACCAACAGCTGGTTGCTCACCGTCACGGTAGATGGCAAAGAATACATCACCGCTACAGTCGAAGCTTGGGCTGGCAATGAAGTCAGAAGCCCAGATGGCAGCCATACCACCGCCCATACCGTCAGGCATCAGCGTAGCAGTCAGACCGTTGATACAGATCGGGGTCGGAGCTTTACAGTCGGTTACTTCGAAGACGATCAGGTCTACGGAAGTGTTACCACAACCATCAGTAGCACGGATGCGTACAGCGTGGCGGCCGATTGGCACATTAGGAATGTCGATGTCGAAAGTACCGTCACCGTTATTGGTTACCAGGTCAGAAATCTCAACGTCTTCGTTGAAATCAGCCAGGGTGTAAACACCGGCACCGATGAACTGGTCCAGACTCACTTCAGCGTTAACGCTCAGTGGGGAACACTCGTCCATGATAGAGAACATCAGTTGAACGTCAGCCTCACACTCGTTGGTGAAAGAACAGAAAGCACTGTCCGGCTCCACAACTACCAGTGTTGGTGGGTTGTCGTCGTAAACTTTGATGAACTGGAAGTAGGTGAAAGCACCACGGCTTCCGTCCTCACCGTAGCCTTCGGGGTCAGTACCGGTTACTACGCCACCGTCGCCAGTGTCAAGGTTACCAATAGTGTTGAAGTTGTTACGGTTAACGTCGCGGTCCAGTACAGCTACGTCGTCGTCCAGGCCAAAGCCATTAGGAACAATGTGCAGTACGGTGGTGTCCATAGCCAGGATACCGTCGCCGTCAGCATCCCGTGGGATAGCGTATGGTGCGTCGATAGTGTTGTACTCACACCAGTTCAGTACCTCGTAGTTTACGCGCAGTTTGTAGCACTCGTCGGCGCTGGCGGTAAAGGTGTCGATAGTAGCAGAAACAGTGATCAGGTCACAGCCATTTTCAGTGAAGGATACGCCGTTGTAGTCAGGCTCGACACAGTCGTCGCTTTCCTCATCACCAGGGAATACTACGGTGTAGTCGTGGATACCGATCACGTTGATGATCTGCATACATCCCGGAGGAGAGGTGAAGTTCTGAGCGTCGGTTACAGTGAAGGTACGGATGATGGTACCTACGCCACAGCTGTTACGGTTGTCAGCTACGGTCTGGGTAATTACTGGGTCAGGACAGTTGTCCAAGCCAGTAGCAGTGTTGAACTGAGCGTCCAACAGAGCAGCTGTTCCTACTGGATCAAGGGCGAACTCGATGTTCAGATCCTGTGGGAAGCCTTCGTCAAGGTCGGCACACTCTATAGTTACCGGGCCAGGAGCGATACAGATTGGTGGAGTTTTGTCCTCAACCAGTACGTCTAACCAGCAGAAGTTGGTGTTATCAACACCGAACTGGAATACGCCGTCTTCGTTGGCGTCGTCGGTTACTCGCAGTTCTACTTCGATAGTACCAAGCTCGGAACAACGGAGGGTGTGACATTCCTGGTACTGGAATAGTGGGCTTACTGGTGATACGGGTACGCCGTTCACCATAGTTACGCGGATGTCAAGACCAATGTCAGAACAATCGTCGTAAGAAGCACGGTTTACGTCGTCAGCACAGATTTCAGCAGTACCACCGCTGGCGTCGTTAGGACCGCCAATGGAGATATTCAGTCCATCCTCACAGATGGCGACAGGAGCGGTTTGGTCACCGATTACGATGTCACGATCCAGAGTAGAGATGTTGCCACAGTTATCTACGGCGAAGTAACGGATCACGTGCTCACCAGCGGGGATTGGCACGCTTACAGGCAAGCCAACTGGGAAAGGACCGAAGCCGATAGCGAGGGTGTCACCACCTGGGTAAACAACAGCAGTAACGGTTGGAGTAGCATCACAGTTGTCAGTGGCGGAACCAGCTGGCACTACGAATACACTCTCACAGTCAGGCGTGTTGGTGGAGAAGAACAGTGGGCCTACGTCAGGAATACCGTCGAAGTTGAGGTCCTGAGTTGGGGCCAAGATGGTTGGCGCTTCGAAGTCACCAACTTTCACCAATTGGGTAAAGGTGCGGATGTTGTTTACGTCACACCAGTCGATAACGGTGAAGGTCCGTACGAATTTGTAAGTGTCATCACAGGTAACGATCCGGGGACCGTCCTGGAAGGCGGCACCGAGGTTACAGAAACCTTCGGAGCTCAGGAATACCTGAATGCCCATGCCACGATCAAGGAATGGGAAGTCATCAGCTGCAGGAGCCGGGTTCTCATCACCGAATACGTTAGCAGGAAGAGTTGGGAAGTTATCAGAACAGCTGAATTCAGCAAGGCTGTCAACACCAACTACGCTATCAACACTTGGGGTGGTGAATACGATGTCGTAGCTGTAAACAGTTTCGGGGTTCTCCTCACCGGATACGCTTTCGCAGCTCAAGCCGTCGTTGGCGCGGAATACACGGGTGATTACGAGGTCGTTACACTGGCCGTTGTTCTGTACGAGGTCATTCACACAGATTTCAACGTCGGAACAACCGTCGAAGAAGATCGGACGTCCACCACCAGCTTGCAGTGCTTGCAGCAGCAGTGGGTTGATGTCGCTAACCAATTGTCCGTTGCTACCATCCTGGATCCAACAGCGGTCTACCGTGTTAGGCAGGGTGCTTACGTTGATGATGTCGAGGTCAGTGCAGAACAGGTCGATCCGTGGAGTCAAAGAGTCTACCAGCTCCGGGCTGATCTTGTCTTCGGCGTTTACGTAACCCCAAGCGCTAGTGAAGCCCATGAGTACGCTGTCAGGACAGAAAGGAACGGCGGTCCAGATGAAAGTACCACAACCGTCAATGATGTTACCGTTAGAAGGATTGTCATCCTGAACGACGATCTCGAAAGCTTCGTTAGGAGCCGGATCGTTTACACCGTCTTCGTCGTCGGTATCGTAGTCACCAATCAGTACCTGACGGGCAACCAGTTTGGCGGTACAATCGTCGTCAAGGGTAACGTTGATGTTAGTGATCGCGG
Source organism: Lewinellaceae bacterium SD302 (assembly GCA_002591745.1). Taxonomy (GTDB): domain Bacteria; phylum Bacteroidota; class Bacteroidia; order Chitinophagales; family Saprospiraceae; genus Neolewinella. Next base: position 159,795 of record PDLQ01000002.1, on the reverse strand, counting down.
ACAGGTCTACAGTCCACTCACCTTCACAGTCGAAACCACCGGAAGAGAGAACAGAGAAAGAACCTACGTTAGCAGCAGGACCATTAATGGTTGAAGGCAGGTCAGTGAACATACCACTTGCAGGATCAAGAACACCGAAACGGCGAGCACCCTGAACGTTATCGTAAAGGATACCGTAAAGGAAGTTATTACCTGTAGTAAAGTCAAAGTCAATGTCCTGACCGAAGTTAATATCGATCGGGTTTCCGTCCATGTCGGTCAAGGGAGTAGGACCGTTAACGATACTGAAATCGTTCAGATTGAATTCGTATACAGCATCACCAACGATGTCGATACCGAAAGCGTCGCCGGCACTGTTGATACCGAAGCCGATGATCGCTCCAGCATTCGCCGTACCAACAACGGAAACGGCTGCCGTGGCAGTATCAAGGGTGTAGAGGGTTGAAGTAGCAAGCGTGTTGCCGTCAACACCTACAACGTAAACTTCGCCGGTTGAAGGATCGCTCTGAATGGCGACCGGGATATCGGCTCCGTTGAGCGTCAATGGTGCAATTACATCAATGGTAGCATCGCCCGTGTCAATAGTGATCAGGTCGCCACTATCGTTATCGTAGGCGTAGTAGACACCGGTAGAGCTGAGGATTTCACCGGCACTGACGAAGCCAGGGTTCGGACTCATTATACCAACGGTAAATACACCACCAGTAGCCAGGTCGATACGCTCGAATGCGTTGTTACGCGTGAAGTAAGCAATGTCGTCGGAACCAGTGTTGTCTACGTTGACAACGTCGAAAGCGACTTCTGCCGTACCAGTACCGCCACCGAAGCCGGAGACGTATACGTAAGCAGTCTGATCTTCTGGCAGGAAGAATGAAATTTGGCTTTGCAGGCCACAGAAATCATCGTTCGCAGCAATCGGATCACCGAGATCAGCACAACTTCCGGTAAAAGCCGTAAGGCGAGTATCGAAGGTAGTACCGGCACCACAGGTGTTAACGGTTACTAAACCTTCCGTACCAGAAACGGAATACCAGACACCGGGGTCACCCGCGCCGGCACCACCAGGGGTAAAACCGGGGAAACCAGTACCGGTGGCGGTAGTGGTATTAACGACGAAAACATCACCCGACACCGCCGGCTGAGCATCGTCACAGAGATCATTCGCTGGTTGTGCGAATAGCCCCCCGGTACCGATCAGCATCATGCTGACCAAAGTAAATAGGAGTTTAAATTTCCTCATAAGATTACGATTATTAAAAATATTTACAGTAAAAACAACTGAAGGTCAATCAGTTAGCTTCTTTAAGACACCTTGTGGTCGACAAGGTGTAGTTTATAATTCAGGCCTCCGGGTCGTAATCGGAAGCTCTAGGTCGTTTAGATATGCTTTAAAGCACGAGGCGAATCTACGCCAAATGGCAGGTTTAACCAATACTTTTTGTAAAAAAACTTCAAGTACAAGACGTTAAAACCCTTCGTGTAAGAGGAACGGTAGCCCACGAAAGGACAGCGGTCGGCCCGAGTGAATCAGAATTGGGTCGATATTCGGCATGGCTACTTTGAAGTCAGCATATAACCCGGATCTACCCAAACGGGCGTAGGAATTTAACGCCAAAATACAGTCTTTTCAGGAAGCGCGTGCTCGAAGCAGCCATTTACAGCCCGTGAGGCGGGGCACTATTTTGCCTTCTTTGACTAGCAAAGTAGCAAGGTTCGCATTTGGCCGCCAGTGGGTGAGCCCGCATGTTTATTTTACGGAGGCTCAACTCATTTGGTCACCGAAGAGACTGTCGACAAAAGCGGCCTTGTTAAAGATCTGAAGTTGCTCGATACCCTCTCCTACCCCGATGTACTTGATGGGGACGCGAAAGGTGTCGGTAATGCCAATCGCCACGCCACCTTTGGCCGTTCCGTCCAGTTTGGTGAGGGCCAGGGCACTTACGTCCGTTGCTTCGGTGAATGCTTTGGCCTGTTCAATCGCATTTTGGCCGGTCGTGGCGTCCAGGACGAGCAGGACCTCGTGGGGAGCGGTTACCTCTGCTTTGGTGACGGAGCGTTTGATCTTGGTGAGCTCCTTCATGAGATTGAACTTAGTGTGGAGACGGCCGGCCGTATCGATAATGGCTACGTCACAACCATTCTTTTTGGCATAGTCAACCGTTTCGTAGGCAACTGCGGCCGGGTCGGTGTTCATCCCCTTACTGTAGAAGTCACAACCAACGCGTTCGGCCCAAATGCCGAGTTGATCCACGGCGGCGGCCCTGAAAGTATCAGCCGCGCCCAGAACAACTTTCTTGCCCTGCAATTGGTATTGGTGGGCCAGCTTACCGATGGTGGTTGTCTTACCGACACCGTTGACGCCGACGACCAGAATCACGCAGGGCTCGTTATCGGACGGCAGGGTGTAACTTTCGAGGTCCTCACTGTTGTTCTCGGCCAGGAGGTGAACGATCTCCTCGCGGAGAATAGCGTTGAGTTCGCTGGTGTTGAGATATTTATCACGAGCGACCCGTGCCTCGATCCTTTCGATGATTTTAACGGTGCTGTCCAGACCGACGTCACTGGAGATAAGAATATTCTCCAGTTCGTCGAGTACTTCTTCATCAACGGTATCCTTACCGGCTACGGCCCGGCCGATCTTGCCGAGGAAGGTAGTCTTGGTTTTCTCCAACCCCTGATCGAGGTCTTCTTTCTTCTCTTTGGTAAAAAACTTCTTAAAAAAACTCACAGTGGATCGTTTGATTTGTGGCTACACCATAAATCAAACGATGGCTCGCCGGTAGCAATAACGTTAGGAAGGGGATAATAGTTAATTGGTGGCCCGAAAAACGGCAAGCCCTTTTTCGCAATGCGAAAAAGGGCTTGATGAATAATTTCGCGGAACGAAATTATTTGTCTTTCATGAACTCGTCGATCTTATCCTTGTGGATCATCACTTCTTTGTAGGAGTACTTGCCAGTCTTTGGGTCCTTTACAGACTTGACCACTTTGATAAAGTCGCGGCCGGAGCCGGCGTTGGCGGCACGTTTACCTACCCGGGAGTTCTTAGATACCTTAGCCATGCTTGGTTGATTTTATTGTTGGAATGCGAAGATAGGGGATTAGACCGAGATTCATTCGATCAGACACCTGGCCTGAACTTACTTGATCTCGCGGTGAACGGTCATCTTACGCATGATCGGGTTGTACTTCTTCAGTTCCAGACGATCCGGGCTGTTCTTCCGGTTTTTCTGGGTAACGTAGCGAGAAGTTCCTGGCAGGCCGGAAGCTTTGTGCTCGGTACACTCCAGGATGATTTGGTTGCGATTGCCTTTGCTCTTCTTGGCCATTGCTTTATAGTTAGTGGCGAGCGATAAATGCCCTCCGTTGACTTAGAATGATTTCCCGGGGCTGAAGTGACTACAGCTTAACGCCGTGATCGACGCCCTTGGCTTCCAGTTTTTTCAGGTAGTTGATCAGTCCCAACTTGTTGATGGTACGAATCGCACTGGTAGACACTTTCAGCGTCACGAACTTTCCAAGTTCGGGAACGAAGAAGCGCTTCTTCTGGATATTGGGTACGAAACGACGTTTAGTCTTCCGGTTGGAGTGGGAAACATTGTTGCCACTGATTGGCTTCTTACCCGTGAGGTTACAAACTTTAGACATGCTGTCGTAACATTAAGATCTGTCAATAAAAAAGCAGACACAAAGTGTCTGCCCGTCTTAACTTAAAAAGTGACCCCGCCAGGGTTCGAACCTGGAACCTCCTGATCCGTAGTCAGGTACTCTATCCAGTTGAGCTACGGGGCCTTGCTGCGGTTAAGCGGATGCAAATGTACTACTTTTTTCAACTTATCTCCAAACCAAGCGATAAAAAATATTCATTTATTGTTTTCACCGATTCGGTCCTGCGCCGGACAAAAGGTACCAGCTTACCAATCCACCAATCAGATCGACGACTATGTGAACGAGGATTAATGGCCAAAGAGTTCCCGTCTCCAAAAAAAAGAAGCCGAACAAAATAGCCATGGCAACAATCTTGGCCACGGCCCACCAGCCCTGATAGAGATGAGCCAGTCCAAAAGACACCGCCGGCAGCACCAGCACTAGAATAGTGGCCAGGGGTGCCTCCAACTCACTGAACCACCATTCTCCGTAGCGGATAAAGTAGCCCCGAAAAACGATTTCCTCGCAGATGCCCGCAGTAACGGCCAGAAATACAAAGTGAGTAAACTCAAACGCACTGGCCGGAAGGAAACCGATCTGCTGCTGAAATTTTTGACGGGTGGCTGCTTGCCGCTCAGGAGAGATTATTTCGAGCATGGAGTCCAGCCCATAAAGCAAGATAAAAGCCAGCAGGGTTAACCAAGCTGCCGGAGAGAAGGGAATATCTCCCCATTGCAACCCAAGCTCCCCCAGTTCACGGCCGAAAGAGAACCAGACGAATGTTACTGCCGTGGCCATGAACCACAACACCAGACTATTACTATAATAAAGGATGAATTTATTTTGGGCCGTGAACTTCATCTTAAGTAGTTCTCCTTTGCTCGTGGTCAAAAGGGAACGCAAGGGAAGGGCAAAGCCGAAAATGACAATCAAGAGGTGATCTATCCACTCCATAAGTGGGCCGAAGATAAGGCCGTATTGTAACTTTGCGGGCTAACTACCTAACGCCTCGAGTACGCATGCCGGAAACCGCCACCGACCAACAAGTATCCATTGTTTATAATCTTTTCGAGATTCACCCCGGCATTTACGCTCCCGAAGCCTACGTAATCAGTTCCGACGTAGCCGGTTTGCTGGCTCACGTTCAACAAAAAGCAACGGCGGAGACCATCGGAGCTTTTCACCTGGAGCTTACACCCGAACACCAACGCTGTTTCACCCTGATTGAAGAATTACAAGTGCCGGCCATCACATTGGCATTTAAAGGAAAGGCCCGTAAAGTCCCCAAACTTACGGACCTGCTGGCCCTCACCAATAAAGAGCAGAGACCCGCTGTACAACGCTACGTACACCGCCGCCTGGATGAATTGATTAATATTATAGTGGAGCAGGCCTTTCAACTCACCCTGAACCTGGAGCGGCGAGTACTCGCCAAAGACTTCACAGTAAAGGTTGACGGCACCGCTTTACAGCCACTGCTGTCATTCGACAAGCAGGAGAAAGGGGTTCACTACCGCTTTGAGCTACAAACGACGGAAGGTGATCGACTTAACTTACGGCACCATAATATTATCCCCCTGACCAATCACCCTGCGCCGGGATGGTTGCTGATCGATCGTCAATTGCATCGGGTAGCCCACCTGAACGGTTACGTGGTTAAACCCTTCCTGACCAAGGATGAAGTGGTCATTCCCGCCGCCCAGGTAACCAAATACTTCAAGACCTTCATTGCCAAAGTTGTTAGCAAAGTAGCTATTGAAGCGGAAGGCTTTGCCGTCACTCAGAAACAGCAATTGCTGGCCTGTCGATTAGAAGCTACCCTGCACCCACTGGAGGATCGCTACTATCTCTTCCCCCGTATGGATTATGGCCAGGCCAGCTTCGGCTGGAACGAGAAGCGAGAACAACAGACTTTACTGGACCTGGAGGGAGAAGAAGTTAGTATCACCCGAATTCAACGTAATCCAGCGCAGGAAACTGCCTTCATCCGCAAACTGGAGCGAATGAATCTGCAAACGGTACCCTCTACCCAGTTTTTCTTACCCGAACGCAAAAACGTTGCGGAGCAGCCGCTCGGCGTTCTTCAGTGGCTGATCGACAACCGCTTTGCCCTTAACCAAGCCGGTTTTCACGTTCCCCACCCGGTGGTCGACGGTGATAAACCAATGTCTTTACAGTCCGGCCAGTTGACCGTTAATGTGGTTGATGATCGAGACTGGTTCGATCTGCGGGGAGAGGTAAAAGTGGGTGATTTCCGGATTCCCTTCGCGCGTATAGCCAAGTACATTCGCAAAGGCGAGCGTCTCTATCCTTTGCCGAACGGGCGTTTTTTCCTAATCCCATTAGAGTGGTCAGCCCGTTACGAAGAGATTTTGCGTTTCGCCCAGGTCGAACGTGACCAGGTTAAACTTACCAAAAGTCATTACACCCTGCTCGACCAGATCGCGCCGGAACTCGCCTCTCCGGAAGAGGCCCGCAAAGAAGCCGAGAACTTTACCCCCAGTGACGCCCTTAAAGCAACATTACGCCCTTACCAGCTCGCCGGAGCCCAGTGGCTGGTGCAACATCATCACCAGGGACTGGGGGCCTGCCTGGCCGATGACATGGGACTGGGTAAAACATTACAGACTATTGCCGTACTTCTCTACGCTAAAGAGCAATTGACCCTGGAGGCATCCGAGGATACGGCGACTGCTGGCACTCCCGCCCCTCAACTTGACCTATTCGGTGCGCATGCAGCCGCCGAGGACGAAGAGTTTCTTGCTCCACTGCGCGCCTTGATAGTCTTACCCGCCTCGCTGGTCTATAACTGGGAAAGTGAGATCAAAAAATTTGCTCCGTCACTGACCACCCTGCGGCATACCGGCCAAAAACGACTGAAGGACGTAAGGGTACTACGCCGCTACGACGTTATCCTCACTACTTATCAGACTGCACTGCGGGATAAGGAACTACTGGAGAATCTCGACTTTAATTACATTATTCTGGACGAGAGTCAGCAGATTAAGAACCGTCAGAGTAAGGTATTCAAAGCCGTTAATGAACTTAATGCTGCTCATAAGATCAGCCTTTCGGGCACCCCGATAGAAAATTCCTTATCCGACCTATGGTCGCAGATGCAGTTCCTGAATCCCGGTCTACTGAAGTCCTACAATTTTTTCAAGAAAGAATTTATCCAGCCCATCGAGAAGGCGGATAGTGAAGAGAAGAAGCAACAACTCCGTCAGCTGGTCGCTCCCTACCTCTTACGGCGCACCAAGGGGGAAGTGGCCAAAGACCTTCCGGAACTACATATCCAGCACTTCTTTTGCGAAATGGCTGCGGAGCAACGTCGGCGCTACGAAAAAGAAAAATCAGCCGCCCGTAACCACCTACTTAAGAACTTCGCGCCCGGAGACGGCCAGTACCGGATGCTGGTTGTACAGACCCTGACGCGATTACGGCAACTCGCCAACCACCCCGCGCTGCTTTCGGCCGATTACGGCAAAGGAAGCGGTAAATTCGACGAAGTGATGGAGCAGTGGGAGGTCATCCGCAAAAGCGGCCACAAAGCCCTGTTTTTCAGCTCTTTTGTGACCCACCTTGAACTATTCAAAAAAGCTTTCGACGAGAAAGGCTATAGTTATGCCTGGATCAGTGGTAGTGTAACAGCCGCAAAAAGAGCCGCAGAGGTAAAGCGCTTTCAGGAAAACGACGATTTACAAGCTTTCTTTATCTCCATCAAGAGTGGCGGCACCGGCCTTAATCTGACTGCCGCCGACTACGTCTTCGTCCTAGATCCCTGGTGGAATCCGACCATAGAGCAACAGGCCATTGCCCGGGCGCACCGGATCGGACGGGAGGGAACAGTTTTCGCCCGCAAATACATCAGCAAGGATACGATCGAAGAGAAGATCGTAAAATTGCAGGAAAAGAAAGCGCAGTTAGCCGAAGATATTATCGGAAAGAATGGAAAGCTGGATTTTGATAAGCGAGAGTTAGAGTTTTTGTTGGAGTAATTTTTCCGCAGAAACATTTTCCTACCTTTGGCCCATTCCTCACCCGCAAAAGCCGTTCATCCCCATGATCCGCTACTACGCCAAACAAGAAGGTCGTCTGGTAGAGCTGGACGAGCTCCAAACCGGTGCCTGGGTGAACATCGAGCCGCCTTTCAGCCAGGAAGAACTTAATGAAGTCGCTCAGCGCTTCGACATTCCCCTCGATTTTCTTACTGACCCGCTTGATATCGACGAACGCTCGCGTTACGAAAGGGAAGAAGACGTGCGCCTCATCATCGTCAATACCCCTACCCTGTCGCTGAATGAGGAGGATAATGACGGTATTTACATTACCGTGCCGATCGGGATAGTGCTGACCCCGGAAAACATGCTCACCATCACTCCTTTCGAGAACCCGGTGCTGCAACTGTTCCTCGACAATAAAATCAGGAACTTCAACCCTGCGGACGAGCAGCAATTTGTCCTCAAAATTCTTGAGCACACAGTTTATCGCTACCTCAACTGCCTTAAACAGCTCAATACAAAACGTAATCTGATCGAGCAGGAGCTCTATGACAGCAGCCGTAACCGCGAATTGATGCAGCTTTTACGGATCGAAAAATCCCTGGTCTATTTTATTAACGCCCTCAACGGTAACGAACTGTTGAAAATAAAGATGAAGCGTACCGATTTTCTGGGCATCCGCCACGATGAGGAGAAGACCGACCTCTTCGAAGACATCATTATCGACAATGGTCAGGCCCTGGAAATGGCCAATATTTATACCAACATCCTCAACGGCACCATGGATGCCTACGGTAGCATCATTTCCAACAACCTGAACATCACCATCCAGCGGTTGACGCTGATTACCATCATCTTGACGGTACCGATGGTGATCGCCAGCTTTTTCGGGATGAACGTGCCGGTACCCGGTGCCCAGAACCCCTACTCGATGGTTGCCATCATCGGCTTGTCGATCATCATAAGTCTGGCCACCATTGCCTACTTCCGCCGTAAACGAATGTTTTAGGGTCCGGTAAGCCTAAGAGCTTATTGACGGATCACCTTCAAAGTATGCTGCTCGCCAGCCATTTCGGTCCTTAAGAAGTAGACCCCGGGCGCAGCGTTCGTCAACATTGCTTCTATGTTAGCCACCCCGTTATTATCCTGACTGCTTAATTGACGGCCATCGATTGCAAATAGCGTCAACTGGGCTTCAACTGGCAGGCCACTGATCCGGACGGCTCCGCTGCCTGGGTTGGGGGAAACCAGAATGGACTCGGCCCAGACCGGTCGCTCGGTAGTTGAGGAGGTAACACAATTGATTAAATCCGCCGCCACCCCTTGCCGGAAGTCGTCGAACTCAGGATAAAAAGCATCGCCCGGGCAAGCTGTGGAGCAGCCATCGCGGTGGGCCGCCAGATTGATCAGATTGCTGTTTCCACCGGCATGAAAACTCACCTCCAGCGGATTGATATCCTTATCGCCACACTTCCAGGCCATCAATTCGGTAAGGCTGGCCAGCGCCGCGGCGGTGGGTAGCTGATCGGTAAAATTGCCAAGCAGACAGGTTCCCATGGTATTCGTATTCTTGCCACAAAAGTGAGCGCCCCGAATATCGTTTCCACGCCCAACGTAGATCACCCCGTTGGGGTCAACGAGATAGTTGTATCCAATGTCATCCCATCCGTTGGCATTTACGTGAAAGTCCCAAATTCCGCGCACAACGGCCGCCCAGTCATTAGAGACATTAGTGCCGGCGGCGTGGTGTACGATCAGGTGAGTCACTTCCGTAAAGGTGGGCGATGCCCCTTCCGGGCAGTTGCCGGCCGGGCACCAGTCGCTACGATCCAACACAGCTGGCTGGAAGCAAGTGGCCCCTTCCAGTAAACGTGGCTCGGCGGGTTGTTCGGCATCGGTCTTGCCGGGATCAAAGAAATAAAGGGTTACGGGACCGTTGGCCGGCATTTCCAGCTCGAAATCGGTCCAGTTTGCTTGCTCCGCGAAGTTTAGGTTCGACAAGTATTTTCCCGGGTCTGCGTGTTCGTCCTGCCTGAATTCGTGCCATCCACTGAAGTCGCCCATCTCGTCTACCCAACGCAGTCGTACCCCCTCCGGAAAATGATCCTGTTGTATTGGCACAAGGTAGAAACTGAAGACCTCACCGCTTATCGTGGGAATACGTTCTTTAATTGGTCCGTTAGTCAGGAAAGAGTTCCTTTGGGCTGACAAACCTGCCCGGCCTGAGATAAAGGTGGACGGAGTAGCAATGCCCACGATAAAAATAAAAACGGCGGACAAACACAAACGATTAATATAATTCATATTAAATTTTTATTGATAGCACCTCAATCCTTTTCGGCTACCTGAATTTTAGACGTCCAATGCTCTCCAAGAAACTTGGCGATGATGATCGCCGCCCCCGTAGCCAATGGCGTAGAATTTGCAAAAAAACCGCTATCCAATCTGCTACTGAGCAAGATCACGGCTAATACGCTACCTAAACGCCCCATTCCCCGCAGAAATTCTACGGCAGGGTCGGCTCGCAGAAAGGCGCCGTTAAACAGGAAGCCAACTAAAAAAGCCGCCCAATAGCCAATCAAAAGCAAATCTTTTTGCAGACTGAAGCCAGGTGATGAAATGGAAAATGTGCCCGACACCCGCGCCACACTGCCCGTACTGAGCATGATGGTGAAAAACATGATCAACCCCATACCCAGCGTTGCCATAAACGTCAAGAAAAGTCGCAGGAACAATCCTTTGAAAAAGCCTTTGCCTTCTAGTGCAAAAAGAATCCGCCCTAGCGCAAATCCGGCGATCAACAGCATTTCATACCAGTAAAGCGCAATGACCACACCAACGCTCCACTCCAAAAAAATCAACCCGTAAAGGACTATCAGCGCACTGAGTGCTGAGGCCAGCAAAATTGGCCTGCGTTCAGCCATCAACTTTTTGAACAAGGCCCCGCAATTTTTACTTCACCAGCTTAAAACTGTACTCCAGCGCTTCTACGATGGGCATGTCATTCTTGTCACTTTGCTCCAGGAAGATGTCAATAGTGATCGTTTCGTCTTCGTCTTTGCTTTCGCTGTCGAAGACCACTTTGATCACCCCGCTCTCACCGGGCTGGTAGGTCTTGCTATTATCGTGATCGACGGTCGTACACTCACAAGCGGAGATCATCATCACTTTGGCTGCTACGTCGCCGCGGTTGGTAAAGGCGTAATCGAATTCGCGCTTTTCACCCTTTTTTACCGGACCGAGGTTATACTCCCGAAAGTCAAAATCCAACACAGGCAGTCCGCTCAGATCCGTTTGGCCAACCAGGCTGGAGAGGTGACTGATTTTCAGGCTGTCGTTGGAAACCTTAGCGGGGGTGGTCTGTACTTCGATGGGCAGACTATTGCGCTCGGGTTGTTCCTTGACTTCCTGCTTGATGATCCGCTTCATGATAAAGGTGGTCGGTCCTTCCAGAATTTTGAATTCTGTACGTCGGTTTAACTCATGGGCAGCCTCCTGTTGTTCTTCATTTGGCAGTGAGTTGATGAATTCCTCCGTGAGTACGTCCCCTACATTCAGGAAGTCGTACCGTCTTGCCAAGCTCTCAGTGATGGTTTGAGGGATAGTCTCCCCATAACCTTCCGCTTTTAACCGCTTAGCATCAATTCCTTTGTTGATCAGCCAGCGGCGTGCACTTTGTGCCCGGCGCTTAGAAAGCGTCATGTTATAGCTATCCGTACCACGAACATCAGTATGTGCGCTTAGCTCAATCAAAGTAATATCTTGCATACTATCCAAGATATTGTACAGTTGGTTGAGGTCAACCTCCGAAGATGGACGGATGGATGACTTATTGAAGTCGTACAGGATATTTTCCAAGCGAATAGCCTGGTTGGGCGTAATTGTATCGTAGATCGGCTCCGGCGGTGGTACCGGCTTGGCCTTCAGAAAGAAGCGGTGCTCCACGGTCTTGCTTTCCTCCAGTCCAAGAATATCAAAGGCGAAGGTATCCGGGTAATAGTCGGGGTGGCTGGCGGTGACCAGGTAAGCGTTCTCCAGCTCCAGACCGTAGTCGAAGCGGTTGCCTTTTTCTTTGGTTTGGGTGTCCGCACCTCCCAGTGGCGATTGGGAGTTAGGCTGGACGGGAATCAGGTTGACCGTAGCACCCAACAGCCCCTTCCTTTCTTCGGTGAAGACGCCCACTACCAGATCGGCGTAAAGCTGGGCTATCTCGAATTCGTAAATATCGTCGCAGCAGGTTTTGCTCTTGATGGAACGACCGCCTTTACGGTTACTCGTCAGAAAGCCGCGGTAACCGTCGCCGTAGAGTTTGAAGCTCAGGTCATCCTGGCTGGTATTGAAACCAGGGCCCATGTTCTCGGCGTTGCTCCATTCGCTACCATTCCAGACGGAGTAATAGACATCGTAGCCCCCCAGGGTAGGTTGGCCGGTGGTACTGAAGTAGAGGGTTCCGTCGAAGTAGAAAGGCATCTTATCGTCGCCTACCGTATTGATCCGCTCACCCAGGTTTACGGGTTCACCGAAATTATCTTCGCCGTCGAGAGTAGCGTAGTAAATATCCATACCGCCATAGCCGCCGGGCATGTCGGAAGCGAAGAACATCACCTCTTTACCGAATAATTCTCCCATCACCGGTTGTAACGCCAGGAAATCGCCGTTGACACCGCCCGCGACCTCGTTACCGGATTTCCAGCCATTATCGTCCACGTCGCTGACGTAGATCTTGGCAGAGACCATTTTTTGGCTCTCCAGTTCAATGCGGTTGTAGTACAATTTGCGGCCATCATCGCTCAGGGCGGGGTTGGCGGTATGTACGCCGGGGCGGTTCACGTCTACGCTCAGGGCCTCGGGGCGGTCCCATTCTTTTTTGCCCTTACGGCCTTCCTTCTGGGTACTCATGAAAATGCGAATGAAGTTTGCCGGGTCGTTCACGTCCTCAGGGATGATGACCTCATTGGCGTCCGCCGAAGCATAGTACAGCACGTTATCCTTGGACAGGGTCGGCGAGTACTCACTAAATAAACTATTGACCTTTCGGCCGGCATCTTCCAAGACCACTTCGCTGGTCGACTCGGGGGTATTCTGGGCCATTTCGGCACCGGTAATCTCCCGCTCGGCCAGGGTCTTCATCGGGCCATCCTCGGCGTGGCGCAAAAAGTCCTGAAGGGCCATGATGGCCTCATCGTGCTTTTCCATGATTTTCAGGGCCCGGCCGTAGTAAAAACGGTGGTGGTTGTAAGTCGTGTCGGCGCTGTCCATCCGGCGGAAAACCTGCTTATACCAGCGGGTGGCGGCACCATAATCGCGCAGCCTGTAATTCAGTTCGGCGATGGTGGGGATCAGGGTCTTATCGTCCTCGTCCCGCTCGTAGACCTCCATGTATTTTTCCAGGGCCTGGTCGTAGCTGTGTAGTTCCATTTCCCGATCGGCCGTGGCGAGCAACTGTTCCGTTTTAGAGGAACCGGCGAGGGGTTGGGCTAACAAAGTAGCAAAGCTGGTGGCGAGCAGAAGCAGCGTTAAAAAGATATTTTTCATAATCGAGTAATCCGGAAGCGTAGGAATGATAACGGGTTGAGAACGGGTTGAATGATGTGGCTTAAGGATTTTTTAAGCCAGGCCGACTAGATCTGCGGACAAAGAATACTCGGCTTGGGCTCGGGCTTCTTGTAGATATTGAAGATGTAGTTAGCGGCGATCTCCACGGCGTTACCCTGCCGAGATTGGTCCAGCAAAGAAGCTTGCTGAGAGAGAACTACGTCGTAGCTGGCTGCAATCTGCAAACGGTCTTTCTGGAAGCCCAAAAGGATTTTACCCGCATCGGAGGTCCGGTAACCGAGACCAAATTTAAAGAGCATGTCGTTCTTCAATTCCAGGCCGGCCCAGGCTTGAGCGGAAACCGTAGAAATTCCTGCAGAAGACTGGAAAAAGACCGTCGGCATCAAACGAATATTTTCACTGATTTCGAAGTCTGCACGCGCGTGGGCGTGAATATTGCTGCCGATGCTGCGGGCATCCGTGCTGTTATCTCCTCCTCTTTCAGTCGTCATGCTATCCACACCGGATGGAAGACTGGTGTCACCAATAAACGTCCGGTAATCGTCCCCGGTGAGATGTTGGAAAGCGACGCCCATTTCCAGTGTATTATTCTTCTTTACGTCCAGCACGGTACGGTACATTAGTCCTGCACTGATATCAGTATAGCTGTCGCTAGGATCATCCATACTACTACCCATTTCCAGGTTCTCACAGCCATTCTGTCCGAAACCACCGGGCAAATTTTCTGCAATGTTGTACTGCTCAACCCCACACTTCGCCTGTAAAGAGATAGATCCCGAAGAATACTGAGCGCCCAGCGTAAGTACGCTGGTTTGATTCTTATTCAACCCCAGATGATAAGCAGCGGAAAATCCGAAAATATTGCGGATCACATCACCACCGGTGCTATTCGCCTGGTCGTAAATCAGATTGGCACCGCCACCGATCCAATCCTGCTTACGCAAGCCCCGGATGATCGGAGCATCGATCGATAAATTAGGCGTATTGATACCACTGTGCCCCAGATAGTCTGCCCGGTAATGACCGGATACACGAATGGAGCCGCTGAAAGCCCCCGTATGCGCCGGGTTCAGCCATAGGGGCGACATGTCATGAAGCGTATAGTGTATATCCTGGGCGGAGAGCCCGAAAGTAGTACCGAGAAAGAGAGCGGCCAGGATCAAGCGGCGAAATTGCATGCGCGGGCGAGGTTATTACTGATAAAAGCGAAATATAAAGAGAATTACGCTACCGTTTGTAATGGCCTGCGGGTTTGTCATGTTAATGATAAAATGAAATTATGATGAAATGATAAAATGGGAGTCCCCATCCAGTCATCAAATCATCGACTCATCCGATCATTACTTCCATAAATCATTAGCTCCTTGGCTTCTTGTACACCGGAACCGTACTGCATGGCTCCCCGTACATGATCGACTTCGCTACGGGCTGCAACTTAGCCGTAACGGCCAGGTATGCGGCTGCGGGCACGGGTTTATCACTACAGCCCTTAATGACCAGTCGTTTATCCTGATAATCTTCCGGCTTCAGGTCCGCTACGGCCGCTAGTAAGTAGGCCTGAATAAACTCGGCTTCCTCTCCTTGGTAAATGCTCGCAACCAGCCCTGCTACTTTGCTAGCCACCAACATATAGGCCCAAACCGGGATGATGGCATCGGCGGAACAAAAAACCAGCAAATGCTTACCGCGGTATTGCTCCCAATCGTGCTCCGCCAGGGCGGCCCGAAAGTCCTTTTCCCTCAGGATCAGCTCCATATAGAGGTAGTCCTTTAGGTCAAAGCGGGCAAGCTCACCGGTAGGATAAAAATTTTCCAGTTCGATGGTAACGAGGCCTGAATTGGCGACGCGATTGATTAAGGGAGTTTCCTGGTTGGTAGTCATAGCTAATTGTTTAGACGCGCTGCGCGCTTGTGGACGGCCGCTGGCCTTTTAGACGCTACGCTTTTGGACGTCGCTGCGCGACTTTTGGGGAAAATATCAGGAATTGGAAAATTGAAATTTCAGTTCCCCAGAAAGCGAGGCACGAGCGTCCACGAGCCGAAGTCGTCCAAAAAAGAGTTACGTCCGTCTATTCCTCCTCCATTGCCTCCGGCTCACCAATCTCGTTCTCCGGCTGCTGAAAATCTTTCGGCGTAGGCAGATCTTCCAGGCCTTTAATCCCGAAATAATCCATGAAGCGGCTGGTGACACCGTAGAGGAGGGGTTTGCCGACGGTATCGGCCCTTCCACTGATAGTAACAAGCTCCTTTTCCAATAGTTTTTGGATAGCGTAGTCGCAACTGACACCCCTGATTTTTTCCAGTTCGGATTTGGTCACCGGTTGCTTGTAAGCTACGATACTCAGGGTTTCCAGGGCAGAGCGGGACAGCCGCTTTTGGGTGGTTTGCCGCAGGTGAGTACCGATGGTCTGGTGATAAGCACCTTTGCTCATGAATTGGTAGCCGCCGGCCACTTCCACCACTTCGAAGCTGTGCTGATCGTGTTGGTAGCGCTGCTTGAGTTCGGCGATGGCAGCAATCAGTTGCTCATCCGGAAAACGGAGACCGAAATGCTCTTCCAGCACCTCCGCGATTTCCTCCAGGCCCACGGGCTGAGGAGCGGCAAAGACGAGGGCTTCAATATGTTGGGGCAGGTGTTCCACCGGATAATGTTATTTAGCTTGGTCGCGAAGGTAGTTATTGTGGCTTCAACTCCCAGGATCAACTCAGTTATTAGTCGTTTTTGGCTATCAAACCCGCTCGGCTATGTTTACGCTATTGATAGGCAATTAAATCAATTGATCATTCTTCAGTAACTCCTTTAGCCTCAGGTCTACCGTTTCCTGCTCCCGAATAAAGCTATCCGGATTGGAGCGGTAAGGTTCTGCCAGCAGAAAAAAGCGATAGGAACGGCTACCGTAGCCCATGGACTTGTACATCGCTTTCACCATCTTTTCCTTGACGAAGTACTTCATTTCCCTTTGCAAGATGCCCAGTGGTAGTCCGGTGGCCATGATAAGATCCTGATAGTCCAGCCGGTAGTCGTAGAGTTTGAAAAGTTTCAGTACGTCATCGGCGGTCAGGAAGGGTTCCGGGCTGAGTTCGGGAGGGTCGACATCCTTGATCGGGCGCGTCAGTTCGAAATGATAGCGGGTCATGTTCTGCAGGCTCGTCCGTAAGATGCCGGTGTATCCCAGGGCCAACAAGCGCGCCTTGGCTTCGCCTTTGGTAAGTTTGGTTTCCGTCGCAATTTCTTCAGCGGTCGTAAAGCCATCGATTTTTCCTTCGATGATGCGTAGCAGCTCTCGGTCAGACACCAGCCTTTGGGTGTCTTTTTGCATTTTCTTCTGCTTTGCTGAATAGATAAATATGGCCAGCAAGGCGCTCACGGCAATGCCCATTGTAACTATTAAAACAACGAGTGCGATATCCATACAACAATGATAAGGATTCTGGGAAAGACACAAAAAAAGCCCACCGGAAAGTTCCGGTGGGCTTTTTTAGGCTGGGAAGTAGGATTATCTAGCGACAATCCAGGTCCGCGCGCTCGTCATCCAGGTCGAGGTTCTCACGCATAGCAGTCAGCAACTGGCTGGTCACCTGACTGCGTTGCGTCTGGTGAAGTTGCTGGCGGGCAGTAGGCAGGCTGCCACTGGTGCCACTGGCCGGAGCTCCGAGAGGTTTGACTACGTAAACACCGGTTTCACCAACGATCGGTGCGCTCATGCTCTGGGCGCTGGTGCCAAAAATACCGGCTACCACCTTAGGCTCACGGCCCAGGCCGCCCGGCAGGCTGCTCAGGGTCAGGTTGATGTTATTGACCGTATCTACATTGGTGGAGAACTCGGCGGCGATGGCGGCCAGGTCCTTGCCAGCCATCCGCTCGGAGAGTTGCTGACCTTTAATGCGGTTAGCGACTACGGGATTGAGTTCCTCGCGAACGCTGGCTACAGTTGCCAATCCTTCGGGGATCACTTCACTGACGGAAACCAGGATATGCTTGTTCTCGTAGAAAAGTTGCTGATCAGTAAAGGTGTAAACGCGGTCACTTACGTCGCCTACGTCGGCACTGAACGCCCAACACAGAATGTCACGAATCTCGCTACCATTATTACCCATGGCCGGAATTTGGAAGCTATTGATGGTCAGGGGACCGGTTTGCTCCACCTTCAGATCAGCGCTGTTACTAGTAGCACTTTTCAGTTTATCCAAGTTATTGTTATCGGTCAGGAAGCGCTGAGCGTCTTCCAGGCGGCTGTCTTCGGTATCGCTGCTGGGCAGGATCGGCTCTACGATGTAGCCGGCCTTTACGCGGGGGGAAGCAGTATTGCTACGCTTCAGCAACTCTACCAGGTGAATACCAAACTGACTGCGTACGCTGTACAGTTTACCGCGCTCACCGGTACGGAAGATCACGTCGTCAAAAGGCTTGACGAACTGGCCGGGAGTAACACCTTCATAAAGACCTCCTTCGTCCTTACTACCCGGGTCTTCGCTGAATTCAGCAGCCAGGGTGCTCCATTTGCCCGGGCTGCGCTCCAGTACGCCCATCAGGCTGTCTACTTTAGCTTCGGCGGCCTCGAATTGCTCAGGCGTAGAGGCGGAGATCAGGATATGACGGGTATTAACGCTATCGGCAACCACTTCACGATCAACCAGTTTGGCTAGCTTGTAAGCATTGCCTTCCAGGTAAGGTCCGTAAACCTCACCAACTTCCATTTCAGTCAGCAGGCGGTCGGCCAGATCAGCCGGCAGTGCATTACGACCATAGAATACGTTATTGAAGGTACCGTTAAAGCCGGTGATGAAAAGGCTGTCGCGGTCCTGGGTGGTTTCCATCCACTCGTTCTTGATGTCCATAACGGACTCGCGGATCTTGGCGGAGTCGGCCGAGGTCGCCTCAACGTCAAAGGAGACAAAAGACAATACGCGGGTTTCCTCCTTATTGGTAAAGAGCGAGCGATTATCTTCGAGGTAGGCTTGTACGTCGGCATCAGCTACGTTGATATCGCTACTTAGAATTTCGTCAAAGGGCACTTTCACCAAGGCGGCATTTACCGTCTGGAACTGGGCGTCAGCACGGTCCTGGGCCATCCAGGTAGGCGCATACATGGCCTTGCTGATCAGCCCGGCCATTTTTTCCTGCACACGCTGAGCGACGACCTCCCGGCTCTGGTAGCTCCAGATAGGGACAAAATTGGGGCTCAATTGGCCAGCATCGATACCTCCCTGGATATCATCGTTGTTGATGTAGTTCTGGATATTGGTCAGCAACTCACGGTTGACCTGTCCGGTCTGAGGGTTGGCGAAATTACGGCGAACCACCGGGCTGGGGTTGGGGCCGAATTGCAAGTCTTCCATTTCCGTATCGGAAACACCAAGACCGATGGCCTTGGCTTCCTGGCGCACCATGGCTTCGTTAACGTAGAAGTTCCACAGGGCATCGCGGTTGGCGTAAGCATCACCACCATTGTAAACGGCCGAAAGAGTGGTTTCGAACTCCTGGCGGTTAATTGAAGTCTCACCGACTTCACCCATTTTGAGGGCGCCGGTGCCACCTCCCTGGTTGTTGCTACTCATGATATCCATCAGGATAAACAGGGCGATACCCAGTCCGATGAAGATCAATACGAAGAGCGTATTCTCTCTGATTTTTCCAATAAATGCCATACTAAATCATCTTTTTATCACCCTGAGACTTTCGCAGTTTATCGCCAACTAAAAATCATCAGAGTAGTTTATTCGGGCGGTACGTTCCACAAAAAATGGCCGGGTCGATAAGGTTCGACCCCGGCCGGGCTTTGGAACGGGGACGCAAAGATAACCATTTCCCCCGTCCCGACAAATACTAAAACAGGATGCTCATTCCTTGCTTTAAAAGGCGCTCGCGCCGTCCTAATACGCTCCCCTACCAAAAAACAAAGCCCCGCTCCCCTATTTCACTGATCAGCATTCGAAACTTCCCCTGGGCTCCCGCGAAGACCACCTCTTCCCCGGGATTCAGTTTACGTACGATAACCGACTCCTCTTTTTCGGGTCGTGACCTCAGGTAATAGATTCCGCGTTCAGGGATCGTTGCCAGCTTGCCCAACCAGGCCGGGTCCGGTGGCGTACCGAGTGGTTTATCTTCGTTGCGGTCGATGAAGGGCCAGGGGTCCACCGCTCCACGGCCAGCGGGGTAAATACCGAAATGGAGGTGAGGCGGTGTCGTACGGGCGTTACCGGTATTACCGACTTTTCCGATCACGTCTCCGGCACGAACACGGTCACCAACGTTTACCAGCTGTTCGCTGAGGTGAGCGTAGTAAAGACTTAAACTATTTTCCTCCGTCCGCATCCAGACGACCTTTCCACCCAGACCACCTTCTTTGACGCGGGTGATGGTGCCACCTGCGCTGGCCAGTAAATCGGTGCCCCGCTCGGCGAAGATATCTACTCCTTCGTGTTTACGCCGGCCACCGTCCCGGTCTGCCCCCCAGAAACTCTGAGCGGCCCGGTCCCCTACCCCGGCTACGGGGAAATCAAGCGAAGGACTATCCTGCACTTTCAGGATTACCTTACTTTTAAAATCCAGTTCGCTTTGCAAGAGAAAGACGAACTCTCCGGCTTGCCCCGCCAGATGACTCAGTTCGTAACGCAATCCATCTTCCCAATAGCCGATGCGGTCGTAGTAGTTACCCTCTTCATCACGGCCAACGCGGTATAATTCGCCAAAGAGCTGCCCGGGACCCAGTGGAATGGCTTCAACGTTTAGGCGCCGGCCGCGGGGAATACTAAAATAATATGCCTGGGCGCTGGTTGGAGCAGCGGTATAAAAGTTAAAGTTTAGCCGCTGAACGAAAGCATTACCAATAGTCAGTGGATTACGCAAAACCCGTTCATTTACTGCAACCCAGCGCAGCAAGTCCGGGTCCTCCTCCCCCACCAGGTCGCGCTGTTCACGTAGGTAGAGCTCCCGGGGGCTCTTGGGAAAGAGCAGGTCGTGTAATGGTCTCCAAGTCCACCAAGCGAGCAGTCCGAAAAGCAAGAGAAAAAGTAAAAAGCGGAGGTAGCGCATATTATATTGACGGATAATCGTATTTTTACCAGTGAACAAGTCTAATTTAATCCCTTTGGAATGAAAAAATATCTCGTACTCGGCCTCTTTTTATGTTTCGGTTTTGCCGGCCTTAATGCCCAGGCTGAAAGCACTCCGCAAGAACCCGGTGATGACATTCACAGCTATACGCTGCGCTTTCTGGATGACGAACTCGACCTCACCATGAACCAGCTCAAAGTACTCAAGACCTTTTATGGCGATAACTACACCGCCATGTACACCGAGCTGAAAACGGTTACCGATGAGGCCCAGCGTTTCGTTATCGAAAACAACTACCTCATCATTCGCGACCAAAAGATTCGCGCTCTTCTCACTCCAGAGCAACTCGCTATCTACGAGGCCCTCACGCCCCCCGAGGAACCAACCGAATTATCTACCCTCGAAACTGCCGGCGGGGAGTAAGCATTATTACGCTCCACCAGAATTGAAAAGGGATACTTCGCATTACGTGAAGTATCCCTTTTCATTTTCCTGGTATTCCGGTCAGTTCGCCCGGTATCGAAAAATACCTGAATGTTTTGTTCGCAGGTCTGGCAAAGTAGCAATGTTGGTTGAACTTCAAGACAGAATAACGACCAGTTAAATCTTCTCCTTTCCTGAACGTCCTTTTAAAAACTGAATCAGGATGAAAGAGATAATCATTCCGATGGCGAAGACCTCAAAAAGCTGAATAGCACTGTAGGAGATCGCCGTAAGACCGGTTCCATCCGCTTCGGCGAACTTGGCAAACCCCCAATCCGGGTTGATGCCGTAAAAAATCAGATTGCCTACCGCAACGATAGCCGCTGAAACTCCACTGATGATGGCCGATCCCATAAGGGCCAATTGAACGAAATCCTTGGCGAGGTATTTTCGCTCCATCTTTACTAGCGCCCAGGTAAGGAAGCCCCCCATCAGTACGTACTTAAAAATTTTGGCCCCCGCACCTGGAAAATCAGCCACGCCGTTGATTACGGCCAGATATAGCGCCATCAGGACTCCACACATAACACCAATAATAACTGGTCTAGGGCTGATCCTGATCGTATCAAGATTATCAGAAGGAACGGATTTAGGGTCCCAGGCTACGGTTGATTCGTTGGATTTGGCTTGCGCTCTTTCGCGGTTGGTCATAATAATTTACTAGTTAATGCTAGTGCTACTACGCGAATCCGCATTAAATGTTCACTAAATACAGCTCAAGTGTTAAGACGCTCTTAAATATATTAAGCTGCCTAAACCCAGCGCTACCTGCTCGGTCAAAGAGGCAAATCAATTCAATAAACCATGAAACGTATTCTCATTATTTGCTTCGCTTTCTTAGCCGGCATCTCTGCCATTACCGCCCAGGCCGAACTTGACACCCGTCAAAACCGCCGCGGTGGTGACCCCGCCGAACGAGAAGCCAAGATGCTGGAGCGACTCTCCGAGGCCCTCAACCTCACCGACGGCCAGGTAGCGGACATCCAGGCCTTCCAGGCCACCAACAAAATCAACCGCAAGGCTGAGATGGAGGCCGCAGAAGGGCGCGAAGAAAAACGTGCCGTCGTCAAAAAGTACGGCCAGCTCTTCGATCAGCAGCTGAACGGTGTACTCACCCCTGAGCAACAAACCAAGTACGCCGAAATCAAAGCTAACCGTAAGGAGAAGCGTGGCGAACGTGGTGGCCGCAAAGCCCGTTGCGGAGAAAGCAGCGGCTCTTAAAGTTTAGAACGCAATCAGTTTTGCAGCGAGCGTATTCGGTTAGTGCCGGATACGCTCGTTTTATTTAGATATCCTCCGTCCCGCTACCACTGCTACTTTGAAGCCACCCGATTCATTCCTTTTTTGACTAGCAAAGTAGCAAATTCAGCAGCTAAAAAGGGACATCACTTCCCAATCCCCAAATGCCGCACACTGTAATAAAAAATAGTGCCATACCCCAAGGCCAGCAAACCATGGAAGATGATGAAGGTGGTGTTCTGCAGATAGAAAGCCGCGCCCACCGCTGCCAGGAAATAAATGGCCAATAAACCTTCGCCAATGGTGATCCAGTTGAGTTTACCGGTGAGGTATTTGCTGGTCTTGATCTTATCGCGGATAGAATTAATGTTGAATTTAGGGGTGCGAACGAAGGGGCTTTTCTTCCCCCGGTAGCCTTCAATGACGGCTACCGTATTGTGTAGGGCCAAGCCCATGGAAAGCGCCAGAAATAATGGAAACAAGTACAGAAACCGAAAGAACGAACGCAGAAAGTTCTTGTCCTGATTGGCCGGCGACTGCACGTTGGCCGTGTAGTAAATAGCAATGATGCTGAGCAGGCCAATCAGGAAGATGGCAAAGAAATTCTTGCTAAAGCCCATGTCCACCAATTCGCCGAAGAGTAGTAAAACAGGGACGCTGAACACTCCACAGACAAAGACGAACAGGAAGATCGTACTGCCCATCAGGTGGCTGGTGGCGTGTACTTTGTGGCCGAAGGCGAGATCACTGTTCCAGACGGAGGGCAGCATTTTGCGGCAGGTTTCGGCGCCGCCCTTCATCCAGCGGTGCTGCTGGCTCTTGAAACTGTTCATTTCCACCGGCAGTTCGGCGGGGGAACCGACCTGTTCCAGGAATTTAATGCGGTAACCGGCCAGCTGGGTGCGGATACTGAGATCGAGGTCTTCGGTAAGGGTATCAGCTTCCCATCCGCCACCGGCTTCGACGGCTTTCTTGCGCCAGATACCGGCCGTGCCGTTAAACTGGAGAAGGTGCCCACCCTTCATCCGACCGACTTGCTCGACGGTGAAATGGACGTTGAGTTGCAGGGCCTGGAGCTTGGTGATCAAACTGTAGTCACGATTAATGTGCTCCCAGCGAGTCTGGACCACCCCGACGGATGGATCGTTGAAATGAGGAATGGTGCGACGCAAGAAGTCTGGCTCGGGCACAAAGTCAGCATCGAAAATGGCCAGGAATTCTCCATTGGCTACTTTAGTGCCGTCTTTTAGGGCTCCGGCTTTGAAGCCCTGCCGTTTTTCGCGTTGGATTTGCTCGATATTATATCCTTGCGCCTTCAGCTCTGCTACTTTGTTAGCCACCACCTCTACCGTCTCGTCGTTGCTATCATCGAGGATGTGAATTTCGAAACGATCGCGGGGATAATCGAAAGCTGCTACGGCGTCGATGAGGCGTTCGATGACGTAATATTCATTGAAAATGGGCAACTGAACGGTCACCATGGGCCAGGCCTCGAAGGATTCTTCCACGCTTCCGTTTTCCACATCACCGGCCGCTACCAGTTTACGGCTATTCAGCCTGCGGGAACCCACAGCGGCCTCCTCCAGAATGGCTTCGGCTTCGGAGTCTCCCGGCATGGGGTTATCCTTTTTGTAGTTGTACAAAAGGTTAAACTGCAGCACGCAGTAGACCGTGATGTACAGTAAGGATATCGTATAAACGGTGACGGCAAAGATGGCTAAAACACCCATAAAGTCTGATTCTATAGTAGTTTAAATATCGTCCAGAGGATCTTATGGCCCGCCAGAAAGGTACCTTTTACGGTACCCGAAATTTTGGACGTACCAATACGGCGGCGGTAACGCATGGGAACTTCGACACAGTGCAAACCGGCTTTGGCGGCGCGTACCTGCATTTCGACTGTCCAGCCGAAATCGGGGTCGTTCATGCCCAGGTCACGAAGTACCGGCCACTTGACGGCCCGGAAGGGTCCCAGATCGGTAAATTCGTATTTGTAGAGGATGCGGATTAGCGTGGTCGCCAGCCAGTTACCAAAGATTTGCTGGGGCTGCATGGCCCCCTTTTCCAGATCTCCGGTGGCCCGGCTACCGATGACCAGATCGGCGTCTTGATTGATGATCGGTGCGATCAACTCGGCCATTTGCTCGGGATAATCGCTGTGGTCGCCGTCCAGAAAAACGACGATATCCGGCTGCTTATTGGTGGGTTTGGCCAGAATATGAGCCATCCCTGCCAAGCAGGCACTGCCATAACCGGCCCTCTGCTCGTCCACTACCGTGGCTCCCGCGGCACGGGCAACTTCGGCGGTACGATCCTGACTGTTGTTGTTACAAACGATGATCTCCCTGGTCAATTCGCGTGGAATCTCGGTAACGACCAGACCGATACTCTCCTCTTCGTTGAAAGCAGGAATAATCACATCAATAACTGGCCGGGTAGAAGACAAAAGTTCAGAATTGTGGTGGCAAAGGTAGTGGCTTCGGTGCTTAGGTGGTTAGTTTGTTGGGATTTTGGCGCTATTGGACAGTTTTGACAGGGATTCCCTCCCCGATCGCCAGTACTTAATCCATTGATTTATCGCTAAATTTCACCCCGGCCATCCAGAGCGATCAGCGTAACTTTATGCCATACCAGCAACAGAAAGGACGATCATGAACTTCGATTACAACCAAAAAACCAAGGACCTTCTCACCCGCCTCGATGCTTTCCTGGAAGAAAATATTTACCCTCTGGAAAAGGAGTATCACCAATTCACAACGACCCAACTCTGGAAAAAACACCCGGCTACCGAAGGTTTGAAAGCAAAAGCCAGGGCCGCCGGGCTGTGGAACTTGTTTTTGCCCGAAGAGTACGGTGATTGCAGTCCCGGCCTCACGAATCTCGAATATGCTCCCCTGGCCGAAAGGATGGGCCGCGTACTTTGGGCCAGCGAGATATTCAACTGTAATGCTCCGGACACCGGCAACATGGAAGTACTGGCTAAATACGGCACCGATAGCCAGCGGGAGCAATGGTTAAAACCACTGTTGAGCGGAGATATCCGCAGCGCTTTCCTAATGACCGAACCAGCCGTAGCCAGTTCCGACGCCACCAACATTGAAACTCGCATCCAAGCCGACGGTGGTGACTATCTGATTAACGGCCGAAAATGGTGGAGTACTGGTGCGATGCACCCCGATTGTAAAGTATTCATCGTTATGGGCAAGACCGATCCTTCGGCCCATCGCCACCAGCAGCAATCCATGATCCTGGTACCGGCGGACAATCCCGGCGTGGAGATTGTGCGCCCCTTAGATGCTTTCGGCACTTACGACAGTCCTTTCGGCCACGCCGAGATTCAACTTTCCGATGTACGGGTACCCAGGGAAAACATTATCCTCGGTCCCGGCCGCGGCTTTGAGATCGCCCAGGGGCGCCTGGGGCCTGGCCGTATACATCACTGCATGCGTCTGATCGGCGTCGCCCAACGGAGTCTGGAACTGATGGCTAAACGGGTTAGTGAGCGGGAAGCTTTCGGCCGCCCCATCAGTAAATTCAGCAGTATCCGCCAGGAGATCGCCCGCTCGGCCTGCGAGATTGAACAAGCCAGGTTATTGACCCTTTCCGCCGCAGACCGTATCGACCGCCACGGCATTAAAGCGGCCAAGGACCTGGTGGCTATGATCAAGATCGTCGCCCCGCAAATGGCCCAAAACGTAATCGACCGTTCGATCCAGGCGCACGGCGGCATGGGGGTATCCTCCGTTGATCTGCCGTTGGCCGATTTTTGGGCCTACGCTCGCAGCATTCGTTTAGCGGATGGACCGGACGAGGTACATATGTTTCAGTTGGGCAGGAATGTTATCGGGAAGTACAACGGCTAGCGGCCTCCTGGCCACTTTGATCTCGGGACGTAGCCTCTTATTGTTTTCTTTGATTCAGCAGGGATAGGCCGGGGATCAGACGGATTGCAGATAACGGCTGCGCCGTGCTTGGTCTTAGGGTGCGGATTTTCGCAGATGAACACAGATTAGTTGCGCTGAACGCTGTACTTCCTCAAAGTTGCTGGTATCTGATTCGCCGTTTAAGGGGGACAGACTTGGTCTGATGACAACTTTACAACTAGCAGTAATCTCTAACATTTGCAGCTTAGAGCGACTTAGAGATTACCAACCAGGTCCTTTGCTTAACAGTAGATATTGTCCCTCTTCCGGGCCCCAACCTCGGTAAAATTGCTCTACCCCTGGCAGAGCACTACCTTCAAAATCAAAGATTATTTTTTGCTCGTTGCACCAGTTTATCGCTCGCCAGATCAGCTGGGTAATCGCCTGATCCTCCTGGCGTCTTTTCGGGTCAGCGGCGGCTACGAGTAAGTAGGCAGAATTCTGGTCGTAGGCCAACCAGATCACTGCCGTCGGCTCCCCATCCACAGCCCGGAATAGCCAGCCGATACCACCATCTTTTTCGTTCGTCACGGAGTAAAGCCGCCTCAGCACTTTCAGGTCATTGCTACTTTGATAGCCTAAAATCCTTTGTTGCAAATCCGCCAAAACCCCAAAGTCGGTCAATGGCTCGATCTGCGAACTTAACTGGTCGTGATCACGTAAATTAGTCCTGACTTTACCACTCAATCGCTCGTATAGATCGGGCAAGGAATAGAGATCCGTTCGCAGCCGGTAACTGATGAGCTGCTGCGCCCGCCAACCGGCCAGTCGGAGGGGATGAGTAGCCCCGAAATCATAGTTCGTTCCCGCCCGGCCGTAAGTAAAAGCCGGCAGTTGCTCCGTCAATTGATCCACCAGCCGCTTCTGGCGATCAAGTACCTTTGCGGGGTTCATGCTTTCCGGGGCGGAGGTAATAAATGGGCCGCAATGAGGGCTGAACGGGGGTTTATCGATCATACGAATCAACCCGCCGAACTTCTTACGGTGGTAGTAGGGCCAGATCGAAGCCGGGGCACCATCCTTATCCTTGGCCAGGGCGTAAGACCAATTGTCCTCACCACAGGCCGCGTCCAGCCACCAATCCCGATAGAAGACCGGAAGGCCCGGGTAGGCGGCGACAAACTGACGATAGGCTAGGCGGTCCATTAGCGTTTACTGCCCCGCTTCAAATTCCTCCTGATTTCGATCATCCCGTCCGTCTTCGGCCGGATTGTCGGCGCGGCGGCTGCGGCCGGGGTACCCCAGACGATCCACCGTTCCATTATCCTGGCGGAAACGGCCGCGACCTTCTGCTTCATCGGCACCATCGTAGGCTTTGATGATTTCCTTGACCAGACGGTGACGCACTACATCCTCCGCGCTGAGACGGACGACGCCGATCCCCTTCACGTTTTTCAGGATATCGATACCACGGCGCAGACCAGATTGCTGATTACGGGGCAGATCCACCTGGCTGAGGTCGCCGGTAATGATGGCCTTGGCGGTTGGGCCGAGACGAGTCAGAAACATTTTCAACTGACTGGTGGTGGTGTTCTGGGCCTCGTCCATAATCACGAAGCAATTGTCCAGGGTACGACCACGCATATAGGCCAGAGGGGCGATCTCGATGGTCCGGTTATCACGCAGTTTTTCCAGGTGCTCGGCCTTGATCATATCATCCAAAGCGTCGTAGAGGGGGCGCAGGTAAGGATCAATCTTGTCCTGAAGATCACCTGGCAGGAAACCGAGGCTTTCACCAGCCTCAACGGCCGGCCTGGTCAGGATGATGCGTTTTACCCACTTGTTCTTCAGGGCGCGCACGGCCAGGGCTACGGCAGTGTAGGTCTTACCCGTACCGGCGGGACCGATAGCGAAGACGATGTCGTTTTTATCTGCGCTCTCCACCAGGGCTTTCTGGTTTTTGGTCTTGGCTTTAATGGGGCGGCCATTTACGCCATGGACGATGGTTTTGTTGCCCTGTCCGCTACTCAGTTTCGTCTTAAATGGATTTTCGCCGGCCAGCAGGTCTTCTACGGTCTGGCTGCTCAGCTCCTGATACTCCTTGAGCAGACGCACCATCATTTCCAAATGGTTCTTGATGCGCTGGGTATCTTTCTTTTCCCCACGAATCTTGACGTTGCTGCCGCGTTGGGTAATCTTCGCGTCCGGATAAGCTTCACGGATCAGCTGAAGGTTTTTATTGTTGTTGCCTAAGAGTTCGACGGGGTCAACGCCATCGATGGTGAGAATAATTTCGCTCAAATGATTGTGTTTCTTATGTAATTAGGAAACCTCCAAAAAAGAATGAAAGTTGCAATTTGGGCTAACAAAGTAGCAAGCTTTCCTGAGAAACGTACATTTCCACCTCTTCGGAAGAAGCAGCCCACCCAGGAAGGTAGTGGGTACAGGTGTTTGAAATGATTAACGCTGGCGGGCAATCCCAAAATCATTGCCGTAGCCAAAACTGGCGGGGTATTGGGCCTGGCCGGTATGTTTCAGGGTCATTTTGGGCACCTCCCGTTCCAGGTAGCGTTTAAGTTCTACCACCGTGACGGTGCCGTCGTTGTTCTCGTCAGACTGCCCCCTCAAGGCCCGCATAAGTACGTAGGTGAAAGCACCGTGGCCCAACTCGTCAAATTCGCTGGCGAACTGATCCGAAGCCGAGGCCGTAAGCCAATGGGTACCGGTAGCGCGGGCCAGTTGGGCGATGGCCTTGTCTTCGGCTGCTCCGCGTAATGTCAGGTTCTCCAGGGCCCCGCCACTCTGGCAAGCATCCAACACAAATAATTGCCGCTGGGCGGGAATAATGGCCGAAGCCCGTTGAATTTCCCTGGCAGAGATACCACGCTGACTCAAGTTGCCGGCATTCCCGTAGATGTCCACCACGTCGTGGGGGACCAGATAAAACTGACGGTCCTGCTCACCGACAACTACCCCGTGGCCGGCGTAATAAAACACGAAGATGTCTTCTGGCCCGGCGGCTGCAACGATCTCACTTAGACCGGCGAGGATGTTTTCCCGCTTGGCATCGGCGTCGCGGATAGTCTTTAGCGTTCGGCCGCCAACGAGTTGCCGGGTGGCGGATTGTAATTCAGCGGCGACTCCGTTGGCATCGGCCCGGGCGTAGTTCAGGTTATAACTCGCATTGGCATAATCATTGATGCCGATGGTGATGAGGTGAAGATTTACGTTGGCGTCGCCCGTGTTGACGATTTCCCCGTTAGCCGGATCATTCGTATTGGAAGGCGGATCGTTGTTATTCCGTCCAACGGTGCCGGGTTGGGCAGGTTTTTGGTAGTCCACCAGCAATCTCGCCGGATGGCTTTCCGTCCGCTGCCGGTTTAGCGCAACGGCTTTGAATTCATTGGTACCGGGCAATAGACGCACCTGAAAAGAACGGGTATTACCAATCGGGCCAGGATCATCCTCCACGATCAGCCCACGCGTGGCATCCCCCAGTAACTTTCCGTTTTGATAGAGCCGCAATTCCGCGATCTGGCTACCGGGTGCATTACCGGTCAGCGTGATGTTTGCCGTGCCGCTGCGGGTTGAAACGACGGATTTTTCCGGCACGTCCTCATCCACGATCAATCCGCGCTGGTTGCCCTCACTGTAACCGATCTCCACGGTCGGTGGCGGAACCAGATTGCCGATACTGATGGGTGGCGGCACTCCCCCTCCGGACATTCTGCCGAAAATTTCTCCGGCTAGACCCGGCGTGTAAAATCCTTCGAAGAGCTGCTCAAGAGCTACCAGTTCTTGCCCGACCCGGTAGTAGAGTTTTTGCATGGAACCGGGGGTGGCATCGAAACGGCCGTCGGCCCCAATGATGGCCCAGTCGTTGCCCTCAGCGTATTGTACCAGAGCCGCTATGTAGCTGCGCGTTCGAAGATCAAAAATGCGGACGACGCCTTCCCGTCCGGTCACGGCCAGGAAATCATCGCCGAAGAAAGCTACTTGATTAAAGTTAAGGTTGGCTTCGTTGGGAACAGTCAGTCGGTATTCTTTTTTCTCACTTAACTCGTAGACGTAGGCACGATCATCGTGGGTGTAAGCCACCCGGTCGAGCGAGGTATTCACTTTACTCTGATAAGGAAATCGACCGGCGGGCATGGGGTAACTCTCCAGCTCATTACCATTGCTTGCGTCGAGTGCAATGAATCGCTGGTAAGTCTCTCCTACTATTCTCTGCCCATCCTGGCTGAAGCGAGGGCTTTCCAGGCTGATTTGTTTTTCCCAGATAACGCTGGCCGTCGCCGGATTAACCAACCGAGTATATGTCCGGGTCTGTTTACTGTCGTTATTCGTGTATTTCGCTACGTTGAGCAACAGTTGTGCTCCGTCGTTACTCAGAGCGGCATCTTCCTTGTAGTAAGCGTCTCCCGCCAGAATATCTCCTTTGGACACACTGCGATCCGTGGCTGTATTCATGATCATATAGCCGGAGGAGGATATTACCGCCAGTTGTGAACCACTGTTATTGGTAGCCACGGCCCGCACATTCCCTTTGCCAGATTTGTAGTTCTTTACTTGTACGTGGACGCCCGGGGTGAAGTATGAAAAAAGGTCACTACGGGTACTGTGGCCAATCAATAAACTGCCGTTTCCGGAGATGGACGAACCGGCGGTGGAAAACTGACCGGGGTGACGAAGCTGAAGGACGTGACGGCCGTCGATGAGCAAAGAACTTACGGCAGGCCCGCCCCAACTGAGTCGGTTTCCTTCCTCCGATCCGGCGAAAAAAAACGGGGGCAATACGGATTCGCCAATCACGTCGGGACTAGTCAGGGAAGGCAAGCGATAGACGTAAACCTGGTTAGATTTGGTTGCCACGTAGAGTCGGGCATCGGGGCCGGTAGCGATTGCGCGGTCCAGTAAGCCGGGCGGCATCTCGAACATGGAGAGTTGACCAGTGACGTAACTGCCACTGGCGATGCGGTCGGTGACGTTGCTCCAATAGAGTTTGCCGTCATAGAAGTCCATGGTTTTGGTCAGATTAAAAGCCGTTACGGAGGCATCACCGGTGGCCAACTGCCAGCTTTGGCTACCTTCCAGATCCTCCACGCTCATGGTAACTGTGCCTGGGGTTTTGCGGAGATAGAAGAGCTGATCATTGGGTGTAAAGCGACGCGCGCCGGGGACGGCCTTTATCTCTCCTCCGGCCAGAGGTACCCGGTAAGCCAGATTGCCCGGCAACACGACCAGTAAGGCATCACCGGCGGGAGAAATATCCAGCGCCGCGACACCTGTTTTTTCGCCCATATTCACCGTAGTAATGGTTTGTTCGCTACCACCGGGGATCGCTATTTTACGCACCTGCTGCGGGTCTTCTCCGGTGCTGTTCCTGCGCTGAGTGAGGTAGTATAGTTCGTTCAACTCAGGGTGGAAACATACGGAACTGGTGTTCCAGCCCTCGATCTTACGGATGGTCTTGAAATCCTTCAGGTCCAATATATAGACGGTCTTGAATGCGGCTACGGCCAAATAGCGCCCGTCCGGACTAAAGGCCAGATCGCGGGCCATCGCTCCCGGGCGAAAAGTATGTAGCTCCCGCCCGCTATCCGTTACGTAGACTTTTACCGTTTCGTCGATACTTGAACTGGCCAGTAGCCCGCCGCCGGGACTAACGGCCAGCTTCAGGATCGGACGGGTATGGCCGGTGGGGACAATTAGTTCTACAGTCTGGGCGCTGAGACCCTGGCAAGTTACCAGTAAAAAGGTCAGGAGGAGAATTTTCATCTTAGGGATTATACAGCTTCATTGCTACTTTGTTAGCCAGATAAATCAGACGACAGGCTTGATGCATTGGTTTAACGGTGACTGATTTCCACCATCACCGGAACCACCGTTCCCACTGCTCCTTCCCGCACGGAGAAACCGACTCGACCGGGAGCGTATTCGATATCGTCCTGGCCGATCAATGCTTTGCCGAGAGCTGCTTCGACCTTGGCCGTCAGTCCCCCGCCGGTAGCTTTCATTTTGGCGAGTAGGTGTTTGGTGTTCAGGGCTTGTTGACTGAACAAAACGAGGAGGTAATCGGTGCCCGGCTGGTTGTCCATGCGGATTACCTTGTCGTCGGCCGGAAAAGCAATGACGGAATTACCACCAATGAGGGGAGAAACTCCTTCGTCGTAGGGAAAAATCTGGTTGACCGCGCCCGTCAGGTCGGAAGCAAACGCATAAACGTAGCCTTCGACGTCCGTATTCAGATAAAATCGAAACCGGGTGCCGGAGGGGTAGGATTCACGCATCCGGTAGGCAGACATTTCCCGGCTGCCCGTTGGCGTATCATTTTCTACGATCAGGCCCCTGGTGGAGATTCGGCTGACTTCCATCGGACTACCCAGGCGGGTTACAAAGTCCATTCCACCGGAGGGTAAACTGGCCGTAACGGGAGCCGGAGGCGGTGGGCTGGGAGATACGTTAGGCACTGCCGGGCTGGGACTGACGTTGACCACCGGAGTGGGTGCAGGGGCCGGTTTCGGCGTTTTAGGAAACGGGAAAGCCTGGTAAGCACCGTAACATAAATTTCCCGTGACGGAGTAAGGGACCCAGAGGAAACCACCGTCGCCCCAATTTGGCCCCCAGGAGTTGAGGTAGCGGAAAGCGCCGCCGTGTTTTTCGTCGTCGTAGCCCACGATCACCATGGCGTGGGAGCCGTGTTCATCGGCCAGTTCTTCGCCTGTTTCGGGTTTCCATACTTCCTTACTTTTACCAAAGCTGTTGTACAAGGTGTGGGAAACCAGCACGGGGTAGCCTTCGGCAAGCACTTTTTTAATGGCACGGACTTTAACTTCCGGCTCCACTGCGTCGCCATATTTAAACAGAATTTGCAGGTCCCGAATCTTGGCTGCGGCGGCTTTTTCAACCAGCGGGTCCAGAGTGACGAATCTTTCTTCCTGGCTACCGCTCAGGCAGGCGAAAGGCAGATCGGCATAGCTGGGTACGCCCAGTTCTTTGAAGACCAGGAGCGAACGCGCGGTAGCCAGGCCATTGAAGCACTCATCGTCGCCCTCCTGTTTCAACAACTCGTAAACCCAGGTAGGGCTGTAGACCAGTTTGTCGATACTCGCACGATCAGTTAATCCCCGTTGCTTGGCTTCGATGATCGTGCGGAAGTGGTAAGCGGAGCTCCAGGCGGAACAGGTCATGAATTCGCCTTGGTCGCCCGGCGTCGGGCAGTATTTTTCCAGACTAACGCTCGGTGGCAGAACGGCCCGGGTACTTACTTTGGCCTTAAGGGGAAGAGAATTATAAAGATCGGCATCGAATATCTCACCAGTAGGTCGTGGCGATTGAGCTGAAAGACTGCAGAGCAAGCTGATAGCCGCCAATAGTAGGGTAAAACGCATGTTCGGGAGTAGACTTTTGTCCCTGCTAAATTAAAGATTTTCGTTTTACCAGCTCGGGTCAATCTTATCCTGCCAAAAAACGTAGTGCCCGGACCAGGTTGTTTACCCTTATCCGCCCCCCTGCCGGCCAACTGACTACGGGTTTATCATCTACCAGTACCGCAATTTCCTGACCGAATGGATTACGCTGTCCGGCGATCGTACGGGGTCCCAGGGCGGGAGAAGCCTGTCGGGCGTCAGCGGCAAGTTGGCGCAAGGTCGGATAATCCGAAGCATTCACCCGTAAAGGACCGGTACTGCCTCCACTAATAGAAACAGCACCGGTGCCATCGGGAGCCGTAATGATCAGGTCTCCCTCAATGGCTGTTTTAGTTAGGCTAACCATTGGCCTTATCACCTTTTTGCTTGTCACGCGTCGTGATGCGGAGTGTACCGTTCATTTTCCAGGGGGCCATGTTGTCCGTGTTCATGTCACTATCGGTGCTACGGGGTACGTGAAGTTCAAAGTTGTCGAACTCATAGCTGATTTCGGCACCCCGACCGGTTAGCTTTTCGTATAGGCCAATGGCTAAATCGGGCCAGGTAGTTGTTTCCTTACTCATTTTTGAAAAATTTATTTGGTGAAGAATAACTGCCTAACCGTGAGACTTTCAGCTTGTTGCGATTTAACTGTTTTTTCCTGGCAAAGTAGCAAGGTTGTTAGTTAGGAGTCAGGTGGTCTGATAGTAGCAGCTTTAAATAGTAGCAGCTATATCAAATATTATCAAATAATGCCAAATAACTACCTGACTCCTGACTCCTGACTCCCGACTTCCTGACTAACTACTACACTACCGAATACTCCCCCTCTGCCGCCGTTCTCCACTATCTGCGCCTTTCTCGAAGCGGTACTGAAAGCTCAAACTCCCGCGCCAGCCAGTCCACTGAAAATACTCGCTGCGGGTGAAGCCCTGGGTATCGATGGTACTTTTGAAATAACGGGGCGAACGTAGATTGGCCGAGATGGTGATCCGGTCTCCCCAGCGTTTGCTGCCGCCAAAGTCATAGATAAACAGTGGCAGGTTACGCTGTTGAGCCATCTGGACGGGTGCACGGTAATTGCCCGACACCGTCAGGCGGGTGCTCTCACCAACGTCGAGGCTGGCACGCAGGCGACCGGACCAGGTCGTATTGCTCACCTGAAAATCCTGGTCCGCAAACTGACCGGTCTGCTCAAAGCCGTAGACGTTCAGGGTAGTGAAAATATCCAGGGCCTCGGAAGGGCGGAAAGTGGTGTTTACTTCCAGTCCATAATTATGTTCACGGGGTAGGTTGATCGGGAATTCGGTAATTGTACTTGAATTGAGGTTGAAGATGTTTTCGGCCTCTTCATCGTAGAAGGAAGAGAAATAGCTCTCGGTCGTACTGAAGTAAACGGATGGATTTAACGTAACTTTTTCGGTGCGTAATAGGTAGGTCATTTCCAGGCGGTCGGTAAAACTGGGATTGATATCGGAGTTGCCTCGAAACAGTCTGGTGGGATTTTCGATACCCGCAAAAGGATTAAGTTGCCAAAAACTCGGCCGACGAATCCGACTACTGTACGACAGTTGAAAACTCTGGCTTTCACTCATCTCATATTGCATGCTCGCCGAAGGAAATAACCGGTTGTAACCCTTCTTGAAATCGCGATTGGCTTCGTCCGAGTTCTCTACCCTGATCTCGGTGTATTCGTTCCTCAGCCCCAACTGAAAGCCGAATTTGTTCTTGTTATAGTTGTACTGCCCATAGACTGAACCAACGCTCTCAAAGTAATCGAATTCATTCTCGAAGCCGGGCAGTAATTCCCATTCGTCGCCATTCGGAATTTCGGCTAGATAGTCGGCACTGATGACCCTGGTTTCGCCACGAAGACCGAGTTCAAATTTACCGTACTCGCCGAGCCGGTTTTCATAATCAGCCTGTACCAGATAGTCGCGGTTGCCTTCGATGGTTGTCGTTCGGTAGTTGAGCAACTCTGCCTGATCGGGGAAGCTGGTGTTCAGCATAATGTTTTCCAGCTCTTCTTCGCTGGTAAGGTCGCTTTGGAGGTAGATCGTTATTTCTTCCTGTTCTCCCTTGAGCTTTTTGTTGAGGCTCAGGTCGAATTGCTGGTAGGTGCCCGGTTCCTGATAGTCTGTAAATTGGTTCCAGGATTCAGTGAGATTGTCGTCGTCTCCGAACAGATCAAAGGTCATATCTGATTGATCGTCGTTGATCACGTGGTAGATGGCGTAGCTGAAAGTCAGCGTCGTTTTTTCATTCAGGTAGTAATCGAAGCCGGCGAAACCATTGGCGTTGCGATCCTCGCGGTCCATCTCGATATTTCTTTCCAGACGACTGAAGTTGCCGGCCAGTTCGCTGGTACGCGTCAAATCTCCACTGCCGTTGTAATTGGATAAGCGAAGACGGCCATTGGCAAAGGCAGAGAATTTTTCCCTCCGCAAATTGAGGTTGAGCCCCAATCGGTGATCATTAGGGACGCCAGTACTCACATTTAGAGTACCTCCGTAGCCCCGATTAATACCTTTCTTCAATATGATATTGATGATCCCGCCCGAACCCGATGCTTCGTAACGGGCCGAAGGGTTGGTAATGATCTCTACGGATTCGACCTGGTCGGCATTGATGTTTTCCAGGGCATTGTTATTGGCCAAAGCGGAAGGACGTCCATTGATTAACACGGTTACTCCAGCGTTCCCCCTCAGGCTGACCTGCCCGTCTACGGAAACTTCTACCGATGGCAGTTGCTCCAGTACATTGTTAGCTGAACCACCCTGGGCCAGCGCGTCATTTCCAACGTTGAAGACCTTCTTGTTGAGTTTAAGGCTAACGTCTGTTTTCTCCGCCCTGACTTCCACGGCTTCCAAATTAACGTTGCCGGCGGTCAGGGTGATCGGCGGCAATTCGGTTTTGTTTCTCAGATCCACGGTGGTTTCATAACTCTCCAGGCCGATAAAATCAACCCGAATCCGATAGGTGGCTACGGGCAGTTGCAAGCTGAATAACCCATCGGCGTCAGTAATCGTGCCGTCTACTAAAGTGCTATCCATTCCGTAGGCGGATATAGTGGCGTACTCCAGGGCAGTGCCGTTGGCAGAAACGGATCCGGAAAGTTGAACTTTGCTTACGGGCAAAGTGGTGGCTGACAGCCCGCCCGCAAGTAGCAGGCAGACCAGAGACATAATCGTTTTCATTGGTTGGTGGGTTGAACTCGTCGGCCGGGGTGCCCCCGACTAAGTCGAGGCTTATACGTCCGCCGAGCGGGATTGGTGGTTAATAAAAAATATTGGTGGAAGTATTGGGGTCGGACACCTCCGGCCCGAGCGTTATCTTGGTCGCTCCGGCCGGAACTTCAGGTGGAGTACACCGCTCTCCGAGCGGCTAAAAATTTAGTGACCTAGCCGCTCGGAGAGCGGCGGATTCCATTATTCCAGCAAATCATATAATTTTGAGTAACCCAGCTTCCGGGCCAGGTCGAGCGCGGTATCTCCGTTGCTGTTGGTCGCCGAAATATCAGCGCCGGCGCTAACCAAGATGCGTACGAGATCACGGTTGTTTTTCTCTACCGCTTCCATTAGCGGAGTCCAGTTGGAGGCTTCGTAGACCAACTCCAAAGTAGAAACCAATTCGGTGAGGCTCATCCGGTGCAGGTCGCCGTAGTTTTTTCGCTGATCAGGAATGGTAAAGCGATGTTTACGGCAATCCACGTTCGGGTCCACTCCGGAGCCCAACAGCAAGCGCAGAGTACGCGGATTCTCTTCGTCGATCGCCTCGAACAATAGTGAAGCTCCGTCGTAGTCTTCCAACAACACCTTTTGCCCCGTGGACCCGTTGTTTTCGACGCGCCGTAGATTCCTACGCTCACTCTTTCCGGCACCCGCAGCGATAAGTGCTCGGATTATGTCTTGCTGACTCTCCCTTACTGCGCGGCGCAACGGCGTCGTTTCGCCCCGATTAACGTCGGCACCTTCTTCCAGCAGAAATTCGACAATGTCCAGGTGCCCCTCTTCGGCGGCTTTGTTCAGGGCGGTATTGCCCGCTTCGTCAGTAATATTGATGTCGATACCGGTGGAAAGCATGGCCGCCAAGGTTACCAAATGCCCTTCCTCCGCCGGCCCGTGCAGGATTTCATAGGAGGTGCGTAAATGTTCCATGGCTTCATGACTAATGTCGCTGGTCAGTTCCCGGATGGCAGAGCGGGCGTCGTCCTCAGTGGCGTGAGCCAGGGCGGTTCGGCCACGCGCATCGGTAGCCTGAGCGTCCGCTCCTGCCTCCAGCAAGATGCGTACGACCTCGGCCTGATCGTCAGCGGCAGCACGCATTAGAGCGGTTTGCCCATAGCGATCGCCGATATCCACGGGGGACCCCGCTTCCAGTAAGACCCTCACGACTTCAGAGTGTCCATCTTCGGCCGCCAGATGAAGCGGAGAGTAGTTACCGGCCGTTAGCTCAGCGCCGTTGGCCAGCAGATAGCGAACGACCTCGGAATGACCTTCCGAAGCAGCCAATGCCAGTGGCGTCAGATACCTGCTACCCATCTCATTTACCTCGGCTCCTCCTTCCACCAGAACCCGGACAACTCTCAGCTGTCCTTCGCCGGCGGCCATTTGCAAGGCCGTGGGGCCATCGGTTCCTCCAGCGGTCTTGCCACCCTTAGCGAGCAGATATTCCAGAATCTCAACGTGACCTTCTGAGGCCGCCATGAGTACGGCGGAGCGCTGGTTCTGGTTACTCATGTAGTTTACATCGGCACCGTTCTCTACCAACAACTTTGCTACTTTGAAGCCACCTTCATCAGCGGCTTCAATCAGTGCCGTCCAGCCCCGGGCGTTTGCAACATTCACATCGGCTCCCCGCTCGATCAACTCACGGGCCATTTCGTAACGGTTTTCGTTAGCCGCAGCCATTAAGGGGGTGAAACCTTCACCGTAATGGGGAACAACTTCATCCAAATTTTCTACTTTATCGATGAAGTAACTGAAGTTCACCTCATCACCCTGCAGGATCGCGCGAACGAGCAACTCCAACTCTTCACCGGGACGATAAGTGTAGTTCGTATCCTGATTAGCACCCTCAAACTGGGTCTTCACCCTGGCTTCTTCCAGACCTTCACGTATACCGGTTTGGACCTCATTACGAATTTCGTCGGCGAATACTTTGGCCTCCGTTTTTTCTTGATCGTTGGTCATTCGATCAATCGTTGTTTCCGCCGCAACTTCAGCCGGCCGCGGCGTACTGTTTTTAGCGGGCGACTGGGCGGAGATCAATACGCTCAGGCCCATGCTCAAGATCAGAATGAATGCAGAGGTAAAGCCCTCGGCGTAGTTCTCTCGCTTCAATCCATTCCCGAGCAGCCGTTGCACCCTGGTCTTAAAACTGCCTTTTCCGAGAAAGGCCATGGCCAGCGATTGGTGCCCCATTTCATGCTCTTTCAGTTGTACCAGGGTGCCGGCATAACCGATCGGTCGGCCCGTGGCCCGGATGGCCAGATCATCGCAGCAATGCTCGCGTTCCTCGGCAATTCGGCTGGACATCCACCAGACACCCGGGTGGTAAAAGAACAGACTACACAGAATAGTTTGTACCAGATTGACCAGGAAATCATAACGTTGAACGTGGGCGATCTCGTGGGCCAGAATAGCGGCGACCTGCTCTTCTTTCAAACTTTTCAGCAGATTGGTGGGAAACAGAATGACCGGGCGTAACCAGCCCACCGTCAGCGGCGATTCAACGCGGTAACTGGTGAGGTAGCGAATTGGCTTGATTACCCGCATTCGATCTTCCAGTTCGGCGATCTTTTCGGTCCAGGCAGCAGGAAACCGCTCGGTACCATAATTTTTGAGTCGCTGGATAAAAGCCAGTTGACCCAGGAAGCGCAACTGCAAAACCAGTACGCCTAACAACCACAGGGTAACGATCAGGGGCAGATGTCGTTGATAATAGTCAGTAGTTTGCTCAAGGAAGGTCGGGCTTTGCGGAGTTACCACTCTTTCACTTCCTGGCACTACGGTTTCAGTTTTTGCCGCTTCTGCACCGGTTGCTTCAATGGTTTTGACTGGCAAGGTAGCAGTGTCGGCTGCAATCGAAAGCTCCTGGCTTGCGGACCGATAGGTACCAGTAAAAGTGATGCCTACGGTCAGAAAAAAACAAGCCAGCAGACTAACGGCCGTCACGTAACGTGCATTAGCACTGAATTTGCGCAAGACCACCAGTAAGACGCCGAGCAGCAAAGCGAAAATGGCGGCCTGCCAAAGGGTATGGACCAGCGTCCAGCCCAGTGCTTCGACCAATTGGGGGGAGAGGATATTTTTAATCATTGTTCCTCATTTTCCAGCCGGTCGATCATGGCTTTCAGTTCTTCAATATCGTTCTTGCTGCTTCGGTAATTACCCAGCGCACGCATCACCAACCGTTTAGCGGAGCCGCCAAAAGTGCGGTCCAGAAAAGTATCCAGCAATTGGTCCTGAGTATCTTCCTTGGCAATGGCCGCACTGTAGATGTGTTTGCGGCCAGCACCCTCACGGGTAAGGAAACCGCGGTCCATCATGACCTGCATGGTTTTTAGAATGGTGGTATAGACGACTTCCTTCTCTTCGGCGAGCGCGTCGTGTACCTGGCGCACCGATTGGGGGCCGCGCTCCCAGAGGAGTTGTAGCACCGCCAATTCAGAAGCCGTCGGCTGGGATTTCTTTAGGTTAGACATAATATCTACGATTTTTATCGTAACAAACATACGAGCGTTATCGTAGTAAAGCAAATTTATTACGATAAAAATCGTAATAAGAGCATCGCACGGCTATAACAGCCCCGTTTAACTCACTCTATATTAGGATTTCGAATGGGTAATTTGACGGCGTGGAGACGGGAAATTTGTAAATTGCTTCTCATCCTCAGTGCCCTTCCGGCTATTCTTCTAACTCCACTCCCTCACTCCTGCCCCATGCTCCGCATCCTGACCTTACTGCTCATCACTCTGTTTTTGGGCTGCACCGGAAATGCCGATTTAAGAGAAGAACTACCTTTCCCCGCTCAGGCCAGTGGCCAATTTGCTACCAAACCTAAACTCATTCTGGATACGGATACTGCCAATGAAATCGATGATCTTTTTGCCATTGCCCGCTTGTTACCGGATACGAGTGTTGATTTGCTCGGAATTAACTCGGCCCAGTGGTTTCACGTTTGGAGTGGGGACAGCACGGTTCATCAATCACAGCGTCTTAACGAAGAATTACTCACCATTGCCGGCCGCCTGGATATTCCTCACCCCCTGGGTTCCGACCTGATCATGGGTAAGCCCTGGGGTGATTACGATCCCCGCCCGAGCCCCGCCAGCGATTTTATCATCGAACAAGTCCGGGCACTTCCCGAAGGCGAGAAACTGGTAGTTATGCCCATTGGTGCGGCTACCAACCTGGCTTCGGCCATTGCCATCGAGCCGGAGATTGC
This sequence comes from Lewinellaceae bacterium SD302, assembly GCA_002591745.1. Taxonomy (GTDB): domain Bacteria; phylum Bacteroidota; class Bacteroidia; order Chitinophagales; family Saprospiraceae; genus Neolewinella. Next base: position 119,091 of record PDLQ01000002.1, on the reverse strand, counting down.
TCGTAAAATAGTTGTCTATACCCTCGGCTTTCGGTACGATTTGGAGGGCAAATTCTGGAATAAGGACGAATTCAATATCCGCCGCGACCTCAACGCCGCCAACTTTCTTCTTAACCAGGAAGATCTCGAATTACACATTATGCCCATCGATGTAGCCATCGAATACACCTGGCAACGCTCGGATGTATTCACCCGCCTCGGCCAAATTGGCCCCATGGGCGATTACCTTAAACGAAAATGGATGGAACGTTTCGCCGAAAATGATAGCTGGGTGATGTGGGACGTTGCTCTCGTCCAGGCTTTTTTGCATCCGGAAATGGCCGAAAAAACGACTGTCCTTACCCCACCGGAGAACACGCGCCGAAGTGTTTACATGTACACGGATATCGACTTTGATGGGATGTACGGGGATTATTGGACGACCGTTGATGTTTTAGACGCCGCAAGCGGTTTTTAGACGCACTTTGCGGTTTTAGATGTCGCGATGCTCCTCTTAGACGCTCGTGCCTCGCTTTTAGTGGGGCTCGGATTGAAACATAAGCATCATTTCTTTGACCAATGGCTTACGAAAAGATCGCTTCAGCAATCGCCCAAAAGGGCGTAGCCCGTCCAAAAGCGAGGAACGAGCGTCTGGAAAGGCCGAAGGCCGTCCATCTACCCTTTCCTCGCTCCCAGGAACACGATCCCGTATTCCTGATCTTCCTCCAATTCCATTTCCGAAACGTCGGCGGGTATGGTGTTCAGTTTGTCATTCGGATGACGCAGGAACAGGGGGACGCAGTACTTTTCCTCCCGCATCCGTTGCAGCGTCTCCCGGAAATTTTCGGTGCCCTTGACGATTTCTTCCCGGATCACGGATCCTTCCCGATGAGCTTCGCTAATGTTGATGTAATCATCGGTATAACTGAAAACGTGGCCGTCCTCGGGAGTTTTCCGCTGTTTGAGCTCGTCTCCGCTGATGAGGCGGTAGGCTCCGTTTTCCCCGAAGTTGCTTTTGTAGCGGGTAATGGCGTATTCATTTACTTCGGCACTACCGGTCATGGCCAGAATACTGCCTACTTCGAGTAATTCGTACTCTTCGGCCAGGTCATCTACGTAAATGTTAGCAATAATACCGTGCATACCGGCATCACGAGCTTTCTCAATATTGCGCTGATTACTATCGACGAAAAAGACGTTCCGGCCTCTCTCTTTGAGGTAAGTTCCTAAGGAGATCGTAAAATCCTGGGCACCTACAATCAATACACCAGAACTCGTATCCTGGATAACACCTAGTAAGCGAGCCACCAAACGGGCGGTCGTTGCATTCAACAACACGGTACCCAATACCACCATAAATACCAATGGAGTGATGTACTCCGATCCTTCAATTTGCTCGGCGGCCAGCGTCAAGCCGAAAAGGGAGGCGATACCGGCGGCGACAATACCCCGCGGCCCGACCCAACTGATGAAAAGTTTTTCCTGTAGAGTCAGATTACTCCCTCTGGTGCTCAGGAAAACCCCGAGCGGCCGTACGGCCAGGACGACCACAGCGAATAAGGTGATCGGCCGCCAGTCCTTGATGAGTAGCTCCAACTCATCCATGTTCATATTCGCGGCGAGCAGGATGAAAAGTATGGAGATCAGCAGTACGCTCAGCGATTCTTTGAAACTCAGAATTTCCTTAATGTGCGGCACGTCCAAGTTAGCCATACTCAACCCCATAACGACTACGGCCAGCAGACCTGATTCGTGGGCCAGTTCGTCACTAAGGACGAAGACCGCCAGCACGTAGGCAAGAATAAATACGTTGAGCAGATAATGAGGCACCAAATTTTTCTTCACGATCTGAAATAGACCGTAGCCCGCAATGGCTCCCAAGGTCCCACCAATCAATATGATCTGCAAGAAAGTCATGAAAGCATGGCTCGTATATTCCATCCCCGTACCGGCCGAGCGGATGAATTCAAATACGAGGACCGCTACCAAAGCGCCGATAGGATCGATTAATATACCCTCCCACTTCAGTACGGCGGCCACATTTCGGTTCAGCGGTACGTTTTGGAGGATGGGTGCGATCACCGTAGGCCCGGTTACGATAATCAGGCCGGCGAAGAGAAAATCGATGGTCCACGGTAGCCCCATGATGAAGTGAGCTGCCAGTCCGGCGCCGATAAAAGTGATTAAACTACCCAGTGAAATCAATCGGACGATCGAAGGCCCAACTTCCTTTACTTCCCGCAACTTCAGCGTCAGCCCGCCCTCAAAAAGAATGATACCAATGGCCAGGCTAACGAAATAGAACAATGACTTCCCCGGAAATAATCCATGACCGTCAATGTAGATCGGGTTGATCAGTTTTTCACCACTCTCCGTAAACAAGGTAGATAGAGGCCCCACCGAAAGCCCGATAAGAATCAACGGCAGGATGGCCGGAACTTTAATCTTCCAGGCAACCCACTGGGCGAAAATTCCGAGGATGATAATACTGGCGAGTTCTAACATAATCTAAAGACTGAAAACGAGAAGGCGGAAAGATTGAGGTTCGAAGATAGAAGAATTGAGGGACTGAAGGTCAAAGAATGTAAAAGGCTACACGCCCCGATCCTCTAACCTACAATCCCTCAATCCTATACTAACCAAACAATCCACTCAATCCCGGAGGCAGCATGTCCTTCATCATTCCCCCGGCCTGGCCGGATTCGTATTCGGCGGCTTTGCCCAGGGCTTCGTTGATGGCCACCAGCAGCAGGTCCTCAAGCTCTTCCGGGTCGTTGGTATCCGTTTTGCTGGCGTCGATGCTGATGTCAGTAAACTGGCGGGCACCGTTACAAGTCACTTTAACGGCCCCGGCCTCGGCGGTAAACGATTGCTCGGCGAGTTGCTTTTGCATCTTCTCCTGCATTTCATTCATCTGGTTCATCATGTCTCCTAGCATAGGAAGTCAGTTTTAAAATTTGGGTAAATGATTCGAATCTATGTTGAGTAAGCTGTAAAGTATATATTCCAGATATTTTTTTTGAACCCAAAATTAAATCCAGGGCTGCTCTTGATCCGATAATTCGACAACTCGACAACTATTAAGTATCGTGGCTAACAAAGTAGCAAGGTCTTAGTTCGCTCCGAGCGGTCGGACCACCAGCCCTCCGGCTGCGCCTCGGGGACGACTGTTCCGACCGCCTCCGCCGAATTCCAGAGGTGGGTTCATGAGATCATTCAAATCTATGGACCATTTTACCACTGGATCATTTAGTCATTAGATCATTTCATCATTATTCATTAGATCATTCTTTACCTTCGCACCACAAAATCTAAACTTACTATGGGATTACTGGACGGAAAAGTCGCCCTCATCACCGGAGGAAGCCGGGGCATCGGCGCAGCCCTCGTGCAAGCATTTGCTAAAGAAGGAGCCAAAGTGGCCTTCACCTATCGCAGCTCCGCCGCCGCCGCAGATGCTCTCATCGAAGCTACCGACGGTGAGCTAAAAGCCTACCAGAGTGACGCCAGCGACCACGCCGCGGCCGAAGAACTGATCAAGACCGTCGTGGCCGATTTCGGTGGTCTGCACGTACTCATCAACAACGCCGGTGTCACCCGCGACACCCTGATGCTGCGCATGAGCGAAGACCACTGGGATACCGTAATGAGCAACAACCTCAAGAGCGTCTTCAACCTGAGTAAGTACGCCCTGCGTCCGCTCATGAAGTCCGGTGGAGGCAGCATCATCAACATGTCCAGCATTGTAGGTGTGCAGGGCAATGCCGGCCAGGCCAACTACGCAGCCAGTAAAGCTGGAATCATCGGCTTCAGCAAAAGTGTGGCCAAGGAAATGGGTAGCCGGAACATCCGCGTCAACGTAATCGCCCCTGGTTTCATCCAAACCGATATGACCGACGAACTCTCCGAGCAAGTCCGCGACAGTTACATGAGTAATATTCCGCTCAAGCGCTTTGGCCAGGCCGAGGAGATTGCCGGAGCCTGTATTTTCCTGGCCAGTGACCTGGGTACTTACGTGAACGGGCAAGTACTGGCGGTTGACGGTGGTTTGAGTTAGAAAGATTTAGCTTATGCTCAAACCCAGGGTCGAGGACCTCCGGTCCGAGGTACTCATTAGAGTATCCAATGCGATACTCGGACCGGAGGTCCTCGACCCTGGAACACCCTAGTATTTCTTAGAGCTTGTTTGGGAATTGCTATGAACTGAAAAATAATGATTTATGGTTCTGACTATACCATAAAATTGTGAGCTTGGCGGGTCAAGCGATCTATTTTTGGTGACGCCAGGTTCATAAGTGCTTGTTTTTCAGGAAATAGAAATCCAAACAAGCTCTTATTTCGTTACTAAAATGATGGTACTTCAGTGCTGCCAAGGAAACCCGGTCCCTCGGTGGGACTGACGATAGCGAAAACAAACCTCCGCCCTCTCTGCGTCTTCCGCGCGAATCTGCATTTAGCTTAGTTGCACTAGCAACGACCCAACTTCCGTTTACCCAGAGCTGCAAATACCCCCACCGCCGGGCCAAACTGAGCCATCCGTTCATCCTTGGTTTCTCCGGCCTGGTATCGGGCGAAGAGCTGCTGAAGGATAACGGCGGTTTTGAAGTAGGCGAAAGCTTCGTACCAATCCATCCGCCCCAGATCGAGGCTACTGTATTCGGCGTAGCGTTGCCGCAGGTATTCTTTATCTGGCCACTCGCCCTGTAGAAATACGCTCGGCATCATTTTCACCAGATAAGGATCCGGCCAGTAGGTAAGTAAACCGGCAATATCGATGAGCGGATCACCAAGCGTGGCCATGTCCCAGTCGAAAACGGAGATCACTTGGTCGGGTTCACCCGGTTGAAACTGGCAATTATCAAATTTAAGATCGCCGTGTACGATGCTGACGCGTTGGGGAGCGGGAATATCTTTAGGTAAATTCTCGACCAGCCATTCCATATCCGGGTTTTCACTGGTTTTGGCGAGGCTCCAGCGCTTAGTCCAACCGGACAATTGACGTTGAGTGAAGCCTTCCGGTTTGCCGAGTTCGCTTAGTCCGGCGGCGGCCACGTCAACCAAATGGAGATCTGCGCAGCTACGCATCAAGGCGTCGGTAAGTCGTTCCTTGGTAGCTATATCATCACCAAAACTGGACGGCAGCTTTTTGCGAATGACCACCCCTTCCCGTCTTTCCATAACGATAAAGTCGCTACCGATAATTGAGTGATCATCGCAAAAATGGTAGGCCTTGGGTGCGGGCGAATAAGCGGCGTTCAGTTTACTCAGGACCCGGTATTCGCGGTGCATATCGTGGGCACCCGGTGCTATTTTTCCAAAGGGTGGCCGACGCAAGACCAGTTCCTGGTCACCGAAAACGAGGAGGTAAGTCAGGTTGGCGTGCCCCCCGTGAAACTGTGCTACTTTGAAGTCACCCCGGCATAATTCCGGCAATTCATTGCGGAGGTATTTCTCTAATTTCTCCCAGGGCAATTCTTCCCCCTGGCGAATGGAGTCGGTGTCAGTCATCGCTACTCTTCCAGATAACCAGAAACCATTTCCTGCACCAGGTCTTTCAGGTACATTTTTCGCTCCTTGGCCAAGACCTTCAGGTCCGCCAAATGGTCTTTGCGGAAGATCAGGGTGACACGCTTGGTATTGGCCGCTTTGGCATCTCGGGGGTTGCGGTCTTCGTCGTCGTGTTGAACGGTGCTACGAATGAGCAAGTCTAATCCACCGCGGCGGCGACGGCGGGTAGGACCGGCCGTGGCGGGTTGGCGGGTGGCTTCACGTTCGAAACTGTCGCTGAGGAAGGAATCCAGGTTATTGGTGAACCCTTTACTGCTCAGTTTTTTCTTGGCTTTCCCGCTTTTTAGGGGAATGTCTACTTCGATACTTTCTTCGTCCGCAGCCGGGCTAACTACATTAGGCGCTTTCAGATTCGGCGTAGGGGTTTCCGGCTCGTCGAAGGGATTATCGAAAAGATTGGAAAGACCGTCAGTGAACCTCTTTTTAGCCATAAGTCAATTAAACCGTTTTTTTAGCAACGGGCCGGGAGTGGATGGGGTTGTTCGTGCGCTCAATTATTTCTTTACAAACATCCAGGTAATCTTCGGCGCCGTTGCTGCTCCGGGCGTAGTCGAAAATGTCCTGTTGCTGAGCAGGGGCTTCAGCCAGGGCCACGTTATCGCGGATGTAAGTCTCGAATAAGAGGGGACCAAAATATTTTTTGATGGTTTCCACCACGTCACGATTCAGCACTTTACGGGCGTCGTACATGGTAGCCAACACGCCACTGATGTGGAGCTCCTTGTTGAGCCGCAGACGTACTTTCTGGATTACCTGTTTGATCTTGGCCAAGCCCTGCATCGCCAGGAATTCGGTTTGTAAAGGGATAATCACCTGCTGAGAACTCGTGAGCGCATTGAGGGTCAACAAGCCCAAAGAAGGGGGGCAATCGATGATGATAAAGTCGTACTGATCATCAACTCCGGCGAATAACTCGCGCAGGATGAATTCCCGACCGGCTTCGTTCACCAGTTCCATTTCAGCACTGGAAAGATCAAGTGAACTGGTGATCAGGTGCACCTTCTCCTTATAAACCACCGGGACCAGATCGCTTTCCCCCATCATACTCTCGTAGATGTTGACGGGTTGGCGTCCGATGCCCAGGGAAAGGGTCAGGTTTGCTTGCGGGTCCAGATCGACCAACAGCACTCGCTGCCCCAATTCGGCTAGTCCCGCGCCAATGTTAATCGCACTCGTGGTTTTGCCCACGCCGCCCTTATGATTCAGTAATGATATTACGGTAGCCATTAAGTATTTCTGTTGCTGGCAAGTTACAAAGTTTCTGGAGAAACGCCTCTGAAACTTTATTAGCGACAAGCTTAACTCCACCCGCCTTTACTGCCTCCCACCAATAAAGCCGGAGCTGTAAACAGGTAGTAAAAGCACAATATGAAGTCGCCTAAAAAAATTCCCGTTACTCCGCTCACCTTTACAAAGAATGTAGTTTGCTCACCTGCATTCTCTTTCCCGTTCCGAAAACCGTAATTCCAGCAGACCAGCAACAGCCGTAGGACAATCAACCCCAGCCACCAGGGGGTTATTTCTCCGGCTAGTACTCCGTAAAACATCAGTCCGTACCAGAGCAGGTGACTCAATGCCAATCCACCAATCAAAAACTTCGGCAAAAAGGGATAAGCCACCCCCACTCCTACGTGCCGCATTTTACGCTGCCAGTAATCCAGCCAGTCGGTGGCGGGGTCGGAAATGGTACGTGCCGCCGAGTGAGTGACAATAGCCGTAGCTTCGGAGCGAGCGTGGTGGCTGACCAACAGATCATCATCGCCACCAGCTAGGTGGGCGTGACTTTCGAGTCCACCGGCTCGCTGAAAAAATGTTTTGCGATAAGCTACGTTACGCCCTACGGCCATGTAAGGCAGGCCGATCCGGGCCAGACCCAGGTACTGAAAAGCTGTATAGGTGGTTTCAAAACGCTGAAAGAGATTAAGCCAGTCCGATCGGCGTCGATACGGAGAATAGCCAATTACCAGTTCGATAGTGTCTAGCTGAAAAGGACCAGCCATTTCGCGGATCCAATGATGTGAGACGGGGGCACAGTCTGCATCGGTCAGCAATAAAATGGAATGACGAGCCTGTACAATACCAAAAGTGAGGGCATCTTTCTTTCCCGGCCGGGTCGGTTTTTCGGGCCGGACCAAACGTAATTTATCGTAACTGCATTGAAGGTCGGCTACTACCTTGGCAGTGCTATCGGAAGAAAAATCATCGACGACCACCACTTCAAAATTTGGATAGTCCTGCTCCAGAATGAGCGAAAGGTACTTCGCCAGTCGTTCGGCTTCGTTGCGACAGCAGATGATTACGGAAACCGGAGGAGCGATGTCTGCGGACGAGTCGGGTTCGATTAATTCTTGGGCACTGCTGCCCCTTCCTTCTTCTGGCCAGGCCGAGCAGTGATGATAGCCAAAATCATCAACCTCTTCCGGCGAACCGAAGGCCCGGGGAAAAACAAAGATCAAAAACCAACACTGATACAGTGTGGCTAATAAGAAGAGAGTAAATAAGCTAATCGTTGATGGCGTAGTCGATTTGCAATTTACGCAGACTCTTCAAACCCGAGCTGTGGTAACCGTGATTCAACTCAATATCAACCGGGGAACCTTCGATCAGGATACCGGTCAGTTCATCCGCCAAACCAGGGTCTACACCGGCGGCGATCTCGACGAGTGTCCTAGAAATAGCGCGACGGTCCGGGCGCGGGGCATCACAGGAAAGCAATTGGACGTTCATAATCTTGCTGTTTGTAAATCCTGGTAAAAATACAAAATGTTTTAACACTTTGCAACTATAGTTTCCCATAGCTAAAAGTTTACCCCATCATTAGGATTATGGTACTAAGCTGCTGTTACAACCGTAAAAAGCCGTGCGTGCCTTCGACTACAAACTGGATTACAAAGTCCTGAATCTCCGTAAAAATCCTGAACTCTACGCCATCGGGCGCGGAGAACAAGGGGTTTTATTAGTAGAACCTTACAAATCCGAATTGCTCCCACACTGGCGCTTCAAAGATCCCGAAGTTGCCCGTATTTCCGCTGACAAGCTCTATGCTATGTTCCTGGATTATCTGAAAGACGAGGATTTCGTGGGAGCGGATATGGCTCGTAAGTTTATTCAAATGGGCTATACCCGCTCACGGCGCTACGCCAATTACAAAGGAGGCAGGAAGTACGCTGGTCCGGTTCCAGACGATAAAAAGGGGCAAAGCGGGTCTCACGGTCGTCCACAATTACCTCGTCAGCTAGAAGACCCCATTAAGGCCGCTTCTGCCAAAATCTTTAAAGCTGCCTGGGACCGAGCGAAGCAACATCCAGAGTACCTACGGCAGAAAGCAGAATTTCTCCGGAAACACGGCTAGCGCTGCGGAGATATAGACTCACGGTTAAACAGTGGGCTCCCACACTCTACTTTCCTAAGCTCCGCCTCGCTCGCTTCACGATATATGCCGTAGCCTTGTTCCCCTCGCTCTCCATCAGCCAGCTTTGCGTGAGATCGCTCACGAAATCCGGGCGGGTTTTGCTGGCGTCGTTCAGCCAATTGGCCACGCTGTTTTGTACGTAACGCGCCGGGTCCGCCTTCAACATTTCCAGTAAAGGCAGGGCCAGTTCCGGATGCTCCTTCAATTCCCCGATGTGGGTACACCACACGCCACGGGGGCGGGTGGCTTCAGTGGTAAACCGACGTACATTTTCATCCATGCTCCGGGTCCACTCCTCCAGGAAAGGGATCGCCAGGCTCAGATTTTCGGCGATGGACGGCCTAAGTGCCATCCAGGCTACCTCCCGTACACCGAAGTGGGCATCGGATACGGATATCAGGCACTTCTCCAATTGCTCATTAACGACCAGTTGTGAATCTCTGGCGTGAAGATAGGGGGCGTAGCAGCGTACCGTATCGGCCGGATGCGTAGACAACTTCTCAAACAGTTCGTCTGTCTTACACTCACTCAGGGCGTATTCCGACAACTGCTCGCCGACCGCTTCGATGACCTTTATGGCCGTCGCTTTCTTCAATTCATCAATCACCGTTTCTAAACCGGGAATCAGTTCTTCCAGACCCATTGCCGGAAAAGTATTGCCAATCAATTTCCGTTGGTCCAGGGCCAGCCACTCGGAGAGGTTAACGGTTTCTATTTCCCCCTTCTCCAACAGGGCGAGAACTTCACGGGGAACATCAGCGGGTTTACGGGCTCCTTTGCGGGCGAGCATGGCCGGGGGGATAATGGGCATGATTTGATTTTCAGAATATAGAGGATAGTGTATAGGCACTGCCCTGATGTGTACCAACCTTACACGGAAATCTATGTTCTAAGTGCGGGGCAATAGACGTTAGAACTTACCATAAATTCTCACTTAATGTCTAGCGTCTTTTGGATTAGTCTCTCTTTTGTGGCTAGCAAAGTAGCAGAGTTCTAACCAAGCCAAAGGTTAAATGCTAACGGACATGCCCGGATTTAGAACAAATGTTACTGAGGAAATGTAGTTTTGCTTGATGCTCGGTCAATACACTAAACTTAGTCAGCAACAAAAGCTGTCGCCCCGCCAGATACAGTTGATGCAACTGGTGCAGCTGCCATTGACGGCGCTGGAGGAGCGTATTGAACAAGAACTGGAATCCAATCCGGCCCTGGAAGAATCCTCCGCCCCGGAGCAAAGGGACTCCGATGACTTTAGGGAAGCTGAAAATGACGGCAGTGACACCTACGAATTCGATGAATACGTGCAAAGTTATATCGAAGACGACCCCGGTAGCTACCAAAACCGACTGAGTGGAGAGGAAGAAGTCTACCGCCCCGAAGCCGTTCAACAGCAATCTTTTTTCGAATTCGTGGAACGCCAGCTGGCCAATCTGGATCTAAAAACTGAGCGGGAGCGTATTATCGCCGAGCAACTGGTGGGCAGCCTGGATGATGACGGTTACCTGAACCGTAAGCTCAGTGCCATCTCAGACGATCTGTTGCTGTACAATGATCTGGACGTACCACGCAAAGAATTGCAGCGGATACTGGTACACATCCAACAGCTTGATCCGCCCGGCGTAGGCGCCCGCGACTTGCGGGAGTGCCTGTTGATTCAGCTTAACCGCAAAATTGAAGAGGAAGATTATCAGAACGATGCTCAGTTAGCCGATTTCTACCTTGCCCGCCGTATCATCGACGAAGATTTTGAGGCCTTCAGCAAAAAGCATTACGCTAAGTTGATCGAAAAGCTGGAAGCGGACGAAGATGAAATCCGCGATGCTCTGAAAGAAGTCCTGCGCCTTAATCCCAAACCGGCCAGTGGTTTCGCACCCCGGGGCGGTAATCCTTCTCAGACGATCATTCCTGACTTCCTCATCCGTAATAATGACGGAGTTCTGGAACTGGAGATGACGCAGCGCCGGCGTCCTCCTCTGCGGGTCAGCCGACGGTACGAGAGTCTTCTCGAAGAATATACCGCCGCAGCCAAAGCCGGCAAGGATAAGGACGCCATCGTTTTCATCAAGGACAAACTCGACAGCGCCAAGTGGTTCATCGAAGCCATTCAGCAACGTCAGCGTACGTTGGAAGGAGTTATGCGGCAGATCATGCGTATTCAGCAAGATTATTTTTTGACCGGAGATGACAAGCGACTGCGCCCCATGATTCTCAAAGACATTGCCGAGCCACTGGGACTGGATATTTCCACCATCAGCCGAGTTGTAAACAGCAAGTACGTTCAGACGGAATACGGCACCTACCTGCTGAAAAAATTCTTTAGCGAAGGCATGACCAACGACGAAGGAGAAGAGGTTTCTACCATCCAGATCAAGAATGTCTTGCGTGAAATCATTGCCGCTGAGGACAAACGTAAACCGCTCAACGACTCCAAGCTACAAGCCGCTCTGAAGGAGAAAGGCTACGCTATTGCCCGGCGCACCGTAGCTAAATACCGGGAACAACTGGGGCTGCCGGTGGCGCGGCTGCGAAAGGAACTGTAATGCTGCTGGCAGGTTAGCCTTAATTTTCAGGGATACGGATCAAGGCAGTTAGGTGCTTGAACACACGGCTCGGAATGTAGGGAGTGATTGTAGTCGATATAGACGAATACGCAACACTTAGACCCGATTGTGGTTTCCCTGTTCAACCAATGCTCTAAACCATGCCAAATCGATTTAAGCTAGTAGCTAGTCTGTTAACTTTTTTGCTGGCCAGCAGCCTGATCGCCCAGGTTAATCGTCCTTCTTCGGCTGGTTTGCCAACTGATGTTCCACGAGCAAATTTCAACAGCCGCGAAGTGGGCCTGCTCAACGAAGCTAATCGACTGCTACGTTTCGGACGTACGGAGGAAGCGATCATGAGTTATGATGCCATCCTTGGTATCCGACCGAACTGGTTACCGGGCATAGTAGGAAAGGCCGAGTTACTTAACCGCATCGGACGGACGGCCGAAGCCGATCGTTATAAACAAAGAGCCCTTCGCCAAGACCCCATAGCCACCGGACTCCTAATGGCAAGAGGGAGAAACGCTTTATTGAGCTATCTGGCCTTATACCCTGAATCCGAGTTACCGGTCCCCGTATTAGGCGACGATGTTGACGATGTTCAAATTGCTGACTTCTCCCTCGAGAGCTATTTTGATCAGCAACTGCGGCGCATTATCGATTTACCCGATTCATCGGCCCTGGCTATGACCCTAAAAGCCAAGATTGCCGGAAATCGCACTGCGTCCATTCGCACCCTTCACGAATTTATGGAAGATCGATTGATTTCCGAAGACCTCGGTTTTATGTTAGAGGGAAATCTGGATATGCTTAACCACGATTACCTGGGGGCCGTAGCCGCCTACAACCAGGCTATGGACTTCCACTTTGAACCCTGGCCGGAAATCACCTACAACCGTGGCCTGGCTTTTATCTTGTTAGACAATTACACCAACGGCTGCGCAGAATTACAACGAAGTGCGCAGGAAGGATTTGAGCCGGCCCGGCGAATGCTGGCGGGATTATGTAACTTTTAATTGAGCTTGGACAGTCAGTTCCAGAAGCGGAAAACGCACAGCTTGCCCGTAACGACTTCGCCCCGCTTGAAGAGCGGGGTTGCGAATCTTTAGATGTCCATGCCTGTCTGGTGAGCTTGAATCGTTTACAAGCTAGCGGACCAGCGAGTTGTGAAGTCGGCGAAGGAAAAAACAGAGCCTCTCAGTCAAGCCCGACAATGCGAAAAAACTTCTACGTTCTGCCGATCCCTCTGTGTGAACCTTAGACTGCTTCCACCACGAAATCAAAGGTCTCCATGATCTCGTTGGCCAAGAGTTTTTTGCAGGCGATTTCTACTTTATCGTGGGCTTCCTGCTGGCTGGCGGCTTCCAGACTAATGGTAACGTGCTTGCCGATGCGGACGGCGGATACACCGTCAACGCCGAGAGAAGGCAGATTCTTGACCACCACTTTGCCCTGGGGGTCGAGGAGTTCGGCGTGGGGCATGATGTTGATGTGGGCGAGGAAGTTGGCCATAGAAAAGTAAACTTAGGCGGCGGAGGGGGCAAAAAGCCGGGTCGCCAGATTGATGATCAGGTACGCAATGATGATGAAAGGAAAGGCCGCTTGCCGTAAAAAGACGAGTAAGCCGATCGCAACGGCGGCAAAGATAAAACGCTTTCGGTTGCCTACCCAACCAAAACCCTTGACTTTGAAGCTGAACATCGGAATCTCAGCTACCAGCAGGTATGACATTAGTAAGATGGAGGGATAAAGCACCCATGGTGACAGTACGTAATGCCCCCACCCGAAAGCATCCGTAGCGTAAATGAGCATGAGCCCCGTAGCGTAAACGGTACTACTGGGGGTGGCTAAACCAATAAAATCGTCGGTCTGGCGGTCATCCAGGTTGAATTTGGCTAGGCGAAGAGCACTGAACAGGGTAACCAGTAAACCCGGCGCGGCGTACCAGGACCAGCCGATGCTTAGTTCATCGCCGGCCATCAGTGCATCGGGGTCTATACTAATACTGCTACTTTGATAGTACAAAAAGACATAATAAATGATCCCCGGCACGAAACCGAAGGAGACCATGTCGGCCAGACTATCCAGTTCTTTCCCGTGTTCGCTGCTGACCTTGAGGAGGCGAGCCACCAGCCCGTCGGCGAAATCGAACCAGCCGGCGGCAAAGAGAAACCAGAAGGCGGGTATGAACTGCCCGTCGAGAATATTGACGACGGCCGCACAGCCGCAGAGCAGGTTGAGAAGGGTGATGGCGTTAGGAATCCAGGCTTTCATAGCGGGGAAGTTAGTAACATTAACGCAACCCTAACAAGAAAGTGCTGGTTTGAGCAAACGCCGACCCTTTATTTTACAATCTATTATAGTGTTCCGTTGTTTTATAAGCCATAGTACCCCGATTTACCATGCACAGAATTTTACTGACCATTACCGGTTTGATTTACCTGACGACGCTTTTCGCCCAGCCGGCCAATGATGAATGCGTTGACGCCTTACCTCTACCCTTCCAACAAGAATACTGTTCGGCCATTGGAGAATTTACGAACCAGGGGGCTACGGCCTCTTTTCCGGATTACCCGGCCTGTATCGATGAAGAGGCTGACCACGTAGATGTTTGGTTTACTTTCGTTGCCCAGGCTACGGACGCTTCCATTTCTATCATCGGTGACGTACCCCTGGTTACCGGCGGCACCCTGGAAATGCCCCAGATGATCCTTTATTCGGAGGAAGAGCTGGGTTGTGACACCCTCACTGAAATCGGTTGCCTTTCTCCTTTCGGTAATATCAACCAGGTATCCGGTATTTTTAGCGGACTGATGCCGGGTTCTACCTATTACATCAACGTGGGTGGTACCAGTACCGAAGGCACCTTCCAACTCTGCGTTAATCAGTTCAACGCCGTGCCCGAGCCCAGCGGCGACTGCCAGGACGGCGTCATCCTTTGTGACAAGTCATCCTTCGCCGTAGATTTTTTATCCGGTGACGGTAACGTAAATGACGATCTGGGCGATCTGCTCTGTAACGAAGGGGATTGTAGTGCGGGCGGCGACGTACTGGAAGCCAATGCTGCCTGGTACAAATGGACCTGTGATGAAAGCGGCACCCTGGCCTTTACCATCGATCCCCTGGGCGGCCCCAGTGATGATATCGACTTTTTGCTTTACGAATTGCCGAATGGATTGGACGATTGCAGCAACAAAGAAAATATCCGTTGTATGCTCTCCGGCGAAACTCAGGGTAATACAGACATTCAAAACCTACCCTGTCTCAACGCCACGGGTCTGAGCCTCAACGACCCTGACGAGTTGGAAGAGTGTGGCTGCCAACCGGGCAATAACAACTTCGCCGAAGCCATCGAAATGGTCAGCGGCCGCAGCTACGCCCTCTTGATCATGAATTTCAGCAACAGTGGGGATGGGTTCAGCATCAGTTTTGGTGGTACGGGTACATTTCTGGGGCCAACGGCCAGTTTCACCGCCGATCTCGGTCAGGCTTGTGTGGGGGAAACCGTCACTTTCGTCGACAATTCCAACTCCTTAGACCCTATCGATTCTTATAACTGGAACTTCGGCCCCAACGCCGTGCCCGCCTCGGCTACCGGCCCCGGACCTCACGACGTCTTCTTCAACCGCCCTGGAAATCAGTCCGTCCTCCTGGCCGTGACTACCAACCGCGGCTGTCTGGTTACCGAAATTCAAAACGAACTGGAGGTGATCTGCTGTGAATCTCAGTGGGATGTAAGCGGCACCACCCAGCCCAGCATTTGCCCCGGCGATCTGATGGGATCCATCGATATAACCCCCCAGACTATGTTCGCCCCCTACCAATACGAATGGAGCAACGGCGCTACCACCGAAGACATCAGCGGCCTGGACGCCGGGGAATACACCGTGACCATCACCGACGAGTCTACCTGCTCTACCGTCCGCACTTTCAACGTGGGCGGGCCACCAGCCTTCACTTTCGACACCTTGATCACCATGCCAACTTGTGATGGTGGCCAGGACGGCGTTCTGACGCTTAACGTGGGCGGCGGTACCCCCGGCTACGAATTCAACTTCAACAGCCAGGGTTTCTCAAACAATAATACCATCACCAATCTGCCAGTCTCCACCGTGAGCGTTATCGTTCGTGACGCCGCCGGTTGTGAGGTCGAACTAGATATTGAAGTTAACGAATTGGTCCTGGAGTTAGACCCTGCCGTAGCTGCTATCCAGGAGCCCCGCTGTAATGGCGAGAGCAACGGTCAGATCACGCTAGCAGTTAACAACGGCCTGGGGCCATACGCTTACGAGACCAACGGTGATGGTTTATTCGACGATGGAGCCGTCATCGGCAACATCCCGGCGGGGATGTACGCTGTGGAAGTCCGCGACGCCAATGGTTGCCTGGGTAGTTTCAATTTCGACGTACCTGACCCGCCCGTACTGGAAGTAGACCTGGATACCAGCAACATCAGTTGTTTCGGACAGGTGGATGGCATGATCACCGCCACGGTTGACGGCGGCAGACCGGATTACAATTACCAATGGTCCGTAGCCGGTGCAATGGGGCCGTTCATCGACGGATTAGCAGCGGGCACCTATTTCCTGACCGTGACCGACAACAACGGCTGCCCCAATATCACCAGCGCCCCGATCATTGAACCGGGCGAAATTTTTGGTGAGATCATTGAAATCATCGACAACGTTTGCTTCGGTGAAGACGGAGGATCCGTACGCCTGACGGCCAGCGGTGGCACTCCCGGTTTCGAGTACAGCATTGATGGCCAGACCTTCCAGCTGGACAGCCTCCTGACCAACCTTCCCGCCGGCGATTACGACCTCGTGATCATGGACGCCGAAGGGTGCTTCGATACCGTAATGGCCACCATTACCCAACCCGCTGAATTTATTATCGACGCCGGCCCAGATGTACTGATCGACCTCGGCTTCGACACCACCCTAAACGTCGTCAGTAACTATAGTCCCGTCGATTATAGCTGGGGACCGGATACCGCCCAGTGCCTCAACCTAGATTGCAGCCGGGTACTTGTGGGGCCATTTAACACCACCACCTACGTCGTCACCGGGATCAACGCCGCGGGATGTCCGGCCCAGGACCAGGTGACGGTCAACGTCGTGGACAACAAACCCGTCTACATCCCTAACGGCTTCAGTCCGGATGGCGACGGCATCAATGACGGCTTCACCCTCTTCGCTGGCCCGGCCGTGGAAAGCATCGAACTGCTCCAGATATTTAATCGCTGGGGCGGACTGGTCTATGAATCTCCCGAAGAATTCCTGCCAAATGAAGCCAGTCTAGGCTGGGACGGTACGGTGGATGGAAAGCCGGTCAATTCAGCTGTCTTCGTCTATCAGTTCAGAGTCCGTTTCCTGAACGGGGAAGTAGTAGATTATGCGGGAGATGTTACGGTGGTACGTTAGGTAGTTTTGACTACCAAAGTAGCAGTGCTGGTAAATAATGACTGAGCGAGGTATTGAGCAAATGATCGACCGTTCAGTAACCATTTTCTCATTCAATCATTTTCTCATTCAATCATTGTATCATTCAATCATTGTATCATTGTATCATTAGTTGAAGAGATCCCGCCCGAAAGGCTGCCGGTACTTCCAGTCCCGCTCCCGGTCATCCGGTAAAGTATAACCGAGGAAGAGGCCGACGATTTTGTCCGTTCGATTACTGTCCTCACCGTTGTTGATACGATCTTCTTCGCGGTAGAAAAGTTCCAGGTTCAGCTGTTTATTCAATTCAAATTCCAGCCCGGCGGTATAGCGAACGCGGGTCCATTCACGGCGGCGTTTGTCCAGCTGATAACGTCCTTCGTATTCCAGGAAGGCGGTGAGGCGGTCGTTGAGCTTACAATCTAGTCCGGCACGGGGGCGGATATCGGTAGTGGGAAATTCGGCATTGGTTTTGAGCGGCCAGTCGCGTTGACCCCGAATGCGTGCTTTGAAGGTCAGCGGCGTCTTGCCCAGCTTGCGGGAGAAATTCAAATCGGCCAGTAAACGAAGTTCAGAGGGGTCTTCGGGACCGCCGTTTTGAAAGCGACTGGCTACCGTGAGGTTGAATTTACGGCCCAGCTTGCGGTTCAGACCGCCGAGAAAAAGATATTCTCCTCTTCCATAATCTTCGAGCGTGCTGCGATATTCGACCTCCAGCACGTAGCCGTATCGGGGATTCACCTCGTGCTCAAAGCTGACACCTTGCCAAGCTTCCAATTGGGCGGCGAGGGTAGCGACAGAGAGTATGGCGGGAAGCAGGAAAAAGTAACGCACGACGGGAGTTTGCATTATAACGTAGATAAAGTAGCGGGGTTTTAAATACCGAAATGAACAAAAACTAAGTCGATGAACCCTATGCAACTTCAGCAGGTTACTACCAAAAAGAATAAACTCTGGATCAAATGGCCAATATTCTCATCGGTGGTGGTACCGGCTTCGTCGGCGGATTTTTGAGCAAAGCCCTGCGCGACCGCGGTCACGAAGTAGCTCACCTCAGCCGGACCGAAAACCTGGATGCGGAATTTCCCGCTTATCACTGGGACATAAAAAAGCAGAGCATAGACGAAACGGCCGTGGGCCGGGCCGATTACCTGATCAATCTCGCCGGAGCAGGAATAGCCGACGCCCGCTGGACTGAAAAGCGCAAAAAGATCATCATCGACAGCCGGGTAAACAGCACCAAACTGTTGGCCGACACTCTCCAGAAAATAGATCATCGCCCCAAGCTCTATCTCTCCGCTTCGGCAATCGGTTACTACGGTGACTCTGGTGAGCAATTGGTTGATGAAAGTAGCCCGGCCGGCGACGGATTCCTGAGCGAAAGTTGTGTAGCCTGGGAGGATTCCACCCGGGCCATCTCCGCTTTGGGTATTCCACTCTTTATTAATCGTACCGGCATCGTCCTTCACCCCGACGGTGGCGCCATGCAAAAAATGGTCCTCCCGCTTTCATTCTATACCTCCACTTATTTCGGAGACGGCCGGCAATGGTATAGCTGGATTCATATGGATGATATCGTAGGCATCTACCTGCACGCTATCGAGCAACACCTGACTGGCACTTACAATGGTGTTGCCCCGAATCCGGCGCGTAACAAAGAAATTGCCGAAGCACTGCCCAAAGCCAACGATCAGGTCGCAGCAGTACTTCCAGCGCCGGCCTTCACGCTGAAACTGGCGCTGGGAGAAATGTCCCACACCATCCTGGACAGCTGCAATGTTTCCGCTAAAAAAATCGAAGATGCCGGCTACGAGTTTTCGCAACCGGAATTGATGAAGGCTTTACAGCATCTATTGAAAGGTCATTAACAAGATCGCCCGTAAGACATATTCGTTTTACGGGCGACTGTACTTTAAGCTTCCTGAATCTTCTTGATCAGAAAATCAACCAGACGGTGCGTATTCGGTTGCTCCTCAGGAATCAGGGTCTTTGATTTTTCGGCGGCGTCCATAGCTTCTTTTTTACGGCCGACTTCGTTGAGCCACTGGGCGTATAAATAGTATTCCCGATAGCCGTCGGTCGCTTCGGCGGCGGCCAAACCCACTTCTGCGGTCAGGTCTTCCACCTTGGCGTCGTTGGCTACGAACCTGCTACCGCTAAGCTGCTGAAACAAGTCGGTGAGCATTTTCCCCTCTTTCGCAGGAATACTCTTGAAATACTTCTTGGCAGCTTTCTGGTAAGCTTTGGCTTCGTTGCCCAGGGCTGCTAATTGAAATTCTCCTTCCAACTGATAAGTAGCGGCGGCATCCGGATCGATACTCTTGTATTTTTTAGCGGCATCGGAAAGCAATTTCGGAGCCTCCAGTTCGATGGCGGTTGCCTTGGTTTTATTGAAAGCCAAAGCGACTTGCTTATCAAAAGCGTCCTGAGAGATCAGTTTCGTAACGGCTGCTTTATGCTCAATCAGCTTATCAAAGATGCGGCTGTCGGCATCCGTGGCCGCAACCAGCAGAAAGCGAAGGTTATCCGGTTCGGAAAGTTTTCCTTTTTGGTCGCGGACGTACTCGTTAGCAATTCTCAGGTGAGGCTCTCCCTGGCGGACCAGTGCCCGTACGTAGCGGGTCATGAAAGCCGGATCACGATCGCCGGCTTCGTATTTTTTGACGTATCGGGGCAGGTCATCCACTTTACCAAGTGCTTCACGTGCCTGATTGATCAATCCCTTTACTTGCTGCCCCCCTACTACGGTATGGACAGTATTCCCTTCGGCATCGAGGAAGAACAGCGTCGGATAAGCTCGCACGGGATGGTTGGCCCGAAAAGAAGCCGCCTCCGGCTTTTCCATATCCAGTTTCAACGAAATGAAGTTGGCGTTGAAAACTTCACCGACCGCAGCTTCGGGAAAAACCTGAGCGGCCATCCGCTTACAGGGGCCGCACCAGCTGGCGTAGGCATCTACGAAGATGGGTTTATCTTCTTGCTGGGCTTTCACCAATGCTTCCTCCCAGCTTCCGTGGAAGAATTCAATGCCCTGAGCGGGCAGTTGGAGAAAAGCAATAAAAAGCAGACTGAGGGTCAGGATAGTATTACGCATGGTAAATAAGTTCTTTGAAAGCTAAAACCGTAAACCACGGAATTTAGTTGTTCGACGCCATTGGGTCCATCGGGTCACTCACCAGCGGGTTGGCAGGGATACTCATCATAACCATTTCCAGGTGACTGCCCGTAAAGATATTTAAATCTACCGGCCCGGTAATACCCGGCACTTTGCCGGTATCTCCGTATTGCCAGAACTGAAAATTCCTTCCATCGGCCAGGGCGGGTAGTTCGTCCTTATAGCGGGCTATCCACACCGGGTAATCCGTATAACGACCGGCCAGGTGCCGATTATAAAAGACCTGCCCGCTATAAATGATGGGTTTGATCCGGTAACGAGCCTCTACCAGGTCCAGCCAGCTTTGCAAGCGGTGGTTGAACTCATCGTGAGTGAGTCCGCCCCGATCTTCAACGTCCAATACGGGGGGTAAGTCTCCCGGTAACAGATCACCCACCTGGGCGATGAAGTTCATTGCTTGTAATTCAGCGGAAATGCCCGGGCGAAAAAAGTGATATGCTCCCCGGCGGATACGTTGCTCCCGTAACTCCTGCCAGTTCTCTCCGAACAGCGGATCGCGGTGATCACCTCCTTCGGTGGCTTTGGCGAAAACAAAATCCACCCCGGATAATTTAACGGCCCGCCAATCCACAATGGCCTGGTAACGGGAAACGTCAAGGCCGCTGACCTCAAAATCTTCCGCGGGGTGATTGTCTCCGGCACAACTGCTGAAACCCACCAGCAAAAGCAGGGTAAAAGCGAGCAGCAAAGGTGACTTTGGAGTTTTCACGAGATATCCGGGGAGGTAAAAGGACGATGCAAGATAAGAAATAGTCCGTTTTCTGATTAGTCCGCAGGATTGCAAATCAGGGCAAATGCATCAAAGCCATTCCGACCGCATTCACTACATTCATGGAGGCGATCGGAACGATTATCTTTACTCCGCCTCCGGAGCCAAGTAACCCCGAATATTCCAGTTCACGCTCTCACTGGTGATGTCACCAAAGGAAACGATATTGTCGTCAAAGTCGCGGAGTAGTAAATCGCCGCCGAGTTCGCGGGGCCCTGCGTCGCAACCGACGGAACGCTGTTCCTGGTCCAACTCTACCTGTATGCTGAACCAGAGATCACGATCGCCGTTGATCTCGATCACCTCGGCGGGGCGGTGAGTGATCCAGCCGGTAGTATTTACCCGGTTACTGATGTCCTGCCCATAGATAGCATCCGAGGGAGAGTCAGGATCGGTCCCCTCTAGGACAAATACGCTGATGCTGGCCGGTAGTTCGCCGAGAAAAAATTCCACGCGATCCAGGGTACGACCGTCGTACTCGGCCAGTTCTTCGGCGTCGAAGCGGACGATAAATTCGTGGACGCCGGCGGGCAGAAAAGGACCGGTGACATTGCCACCATCGTGGCGCAGGGCCACCTCACCGAAGCGGGTATCGTCTTCGTCATCATCACCACAGCCGGTATAAACGAAAACGCCGATCAACAGGAAGGCAAGGAGTAGATTTTTCATGAAGTTAATTTTATAATTCTCATTGGTTTTGCTCAAAGTTAAGGCTCGCCGGCCGCCTATTTGCTTAAAAATCTGCTACCAAGCCCTTAAAGTTGCGTTAATTAGCAGCGATGAACAAGGAAATCCTGCGACTGGCCATACCTAACGTACTGAGTAACATTTCGGTGCCTTTGCTGAGCAGTATCGACACTGCCCTGATGGGGCAACTAAGTGGAGGCCACATTGCGGCAGTCGGGTTGGGTGGAATGGCTTTTAATCTCATTTACTGGAACTTCGGCTTTTTACGCATGGGCAGTACCGGCCTCACCGCCCAGGCCTACGGGCGCGAAGCGAAGTCGGAAAGCGCCAACATCCTGGGGCGGGCCATGATCATTGCTACTTTGTTAGCCATAATGATCTTACTCCTGCAATATCCGCTAAGACTCGGAAGTGAATGGTTACTGAACGTGCAAAGCGAGCAGGTTGCCCTGGTCGACAGCTATTTCAACATTCGCATCTACGCCGCTCCGGCCACCCTGGCGCTAATGGCTATTTTCGGCTGGTTCTTCGGCATGCAAAATGCCTGGTTCCCCCTCATCCTGACCATCCTGATCAATGCCCTCAATATGGGGGTGAGTTACCTGCTGGTGGTGGAGTACGATTATGGCATCGCCGGAGCTGCCTGGGGGACGGTGGCCGCCCAGTATTTCGGTCTGATCCTGGCATTGGCTCTGCTGCTGTACCGCTATGGCTGGGTGCGTGAACTCATCAACCGCAAAGCCCTGTTGCTACGGGAAGAACTAATGCCCTTCCTGCGGGTGAGCAGTGATATTTTTCTGCGTACGCTCTGCCTGACGCTCAGTTTCACTTTCTTTTACAACCGCGCCAACGCTATGCCGGGTGAGTTTGTCGTTGCCGCCAACGTCGTGCTGCTGCAACTGGTCAATTGGCTAAGCTACGGGGTGGATGGTTTTGCCTACGCCGCCGAAAGCCTGGTAGGTAAATACTACGGCCGTGGCGAGCCGCAACAATTGAGCCGTGCCGTAAAACTTTCCTTCATCTGGGGAATCGGACTCGGTTTCGTCTACCTGGTTGCCTACGCCCTGCTGGGCAGCCCTATCCTATCCTTATTTATCGACGCCGAGGCGGCAGCGGGTGTGCTGGAAACCAGTCTTTACTATCTGCCGGTGGTACTGGCCTTTTGCGTGTTGGCCACGCCCTGCTATATTTTTGACGGTATTTACATCGGCCTCACCGCCTCACGAGCCATGCGGGAAACCATGCTGCTGGCCTTCGCCGGCTATTTGCTGACCTACTACCTGATTGGCCGCCATTACGAAAACTGGGGCTTGTGGGGTAGTCTGATCGCGTTCATGGTGCTGAGGGCAATGCTACAATGGCTGTGGTGGCCAAAAATTATCGCCGCCCGATCTTCGGACAACGCACGTCACCGAAATAGTAATTGATACCGACACCCACGAAGAAATATTTATCGTTATTGGTGGCGTCGCCTCGCTGTTCGCCTTCGCGATCGCGGGTACCGAGGTCCCCTTCCGGCAGGCTGCGATCGTAGAGTTGGGTGGCGTAAGGGATGATGCCATCGCGGCTGCGGGCCAGATCGCTGCGGTCGGGGTAAACGGTGGATACGTCGTCCAGATAATCCGTGCTGGTATTACGGGCACTCAGGAAAAAATCGAGGCTCCATTCGTAATTGATGTCCCATTTGATACCGATCCCGTAGGCCAGGGCGCTACTGATGCTCAGGTATTCCTCGCCACGTAATTGGCCTTCCGTACCCAGCTCGCGCAGACTGACGAGTTCGCCATCATCCGCTACCGTTTTCGGGGTGTAGTTGAAAACGCTAATGCCGGCAAAAACGTAGGGCGTGAAAAAGAATTCGCGGCTGCCGTGGATATAGGGCAGGAAATTGAATTCAAACTGACCGGTTCCTTCGAATACGTCGGATTGAAAGGACAGATTCCTTACTCGCTCGAAGGGGTTCTTACTATCGCTATCGTAGGCCTCCAGGTGACCGTAATTGAAGCTAAAGCGGGTGGAAAGGCGATTGTTGAAATTGTACCGCGCGGCAAAACCACCGGCCAGATTCAGATTATTAAGTCGCCAATTGGTGTTCAGATCCCCCAGATAAACGGCGGTTCCGGCCCAGGGACCAACCTCCAGACCACGCATGATCAGTTGGCCGTTGGCCTGGTTCAGGTTTAGACTACAAAGTAGCAAGGTAAAGAGGGAAGAGAAAATGATTTTTCGCATAGCGACGATCGGATCTGGCTTTGGGGGCGCAAAGGTAAATAATGATTGGATGAACTAATGGTCGGAATGATGTAATGCAGACCATTTTACCATCTAAACACTTTATCAATTTATCACTACCAGTTAACGCATTCAAAATAGCTTAGGTATATTGAAGCCTTTGTTTTGTCGTCAACCTTCTTTTAATGAAAGAAATCCGTTCCATTATCGCCCATTACGACCGCTGGCAGGCCACGGGTAAGCAAATGGCCCTGGCCACGGTAATCGAAACCGAGGCCAGCAGTTACCGCCGTGTGGGCGCCAGGATGCTGGTACGGGAAGACGGCCACTGGGTTGGCGGCATCAGTGGCGGCTGCCTGGAGGGAGACGCGCTTCGCCGGGCCAGGGAAGCCATGTTCAACCAGCGGACCCTTATCCGCACCTACGATACCCGCGACGGTGACGACCCGGTAATTGGCGTAGGTTTGGGCTGTCAGGGACGGATTGAAGTACTCTTTAGTCCGCTTTCAGAGAAAAATAACCTTATTGAATTACTGAGGTCTTTTGTGCCGGCCAGGTCGCCGGCTATCCTTTTCACCGTTTGTGCCGGAGCAGATGAAGCATTGAATGGGCGTTCTTTTGTCGATCCTGAAATACTGGCCGGCGACAGCCATTTGTCCCTGGCCCAAATCGGATCACTCCGTTCGGAAGTCGAAAGAACCGGTCGCTCAAAACTGGCTAAAGGACTTCCGGGAGATATAGCGCTACTTGCCGAAATAATTAACCCGGAGCTACGCCTCATCGCTCTCGGCGACAATTACGACACCCTGGCCCTCGGCGAACAGTGCGCCATCCTTGGTTGGGAATTCCATTTGGTAGGCAGCAGGCGTAAATTTAATAAACAACACGCTGAGTTATCCCATAAGCTCTACGATTACAGCGAGCTGGGGAACTTAACGGTAGATAAGCACACCGCCGTGGTACTCATGTCTCATGATTACGGAAAAGACCTCGAAGGTCTCCGACATTTTGTTTCCACTGCGCCTTTTTACCTTGGCCTGCTGGGGCCGGTGAAGCGGCGTGAAAAGCTACTTGCGGAATTGAAGCTGCGGGCGCCCGACTTTCTATTTGGCCCCGTCGGTTTGGATATCGGGGCCCAGGGGCCCGAAGAAATTGCCCTGAGTATTACCGGCGATATTTTGCGACAACACCGCAACCGAAACGGTGGCAGCCTGCGTGAGATTAAGGGCAGTATATACCGCAACAAATCAGAATATGACTGATTCTTGTATCTTCGACGCTCCTATTTTACCGCTATGCAACAATTTTTGGGTGTTGATGATGTTTCCGGCTCGGTGAGCGACTTAATCGAGAAGTGCCTGGCCATAAAAGCTGATCCTAAAGCCTCCCGTTACGCCGGTGAGAACAAGACCCTGACCTGTCTGTACCTCAACAGTAGTCTCCGCACCCGACTAAGCACCGAAAAAGCTGCCCGTAATCTGGAAATGAATATAGCCAACCTCGATTTCGGTAGCGGCTGGAATATCGAACTGCTCGATGGCAGCATCATGGACCTGGAGACGGTAGAACACGTCAAGGAAGCCGCCGGCGTGATCAGTCAATACACCGATCTGCTGGCCATCCGTACTGCGGCCGACCTCGATGACCGGGAGACAGACTACCAGGATCGGGTGATCAATTCCTTTGTCCGCCACGCAAAAGTACCGGTTATCAACCTGGAAAGTGCCATCCGTCACCCCTTGCAAAGTCTGGCGGATTGCATCACTATTCAGGAACAAAGTTCGCGTCCGCGCCCCAAGGTCGTCCTCAGCTGGGCCCCCTGTCCCATTCCCCTTTCCCAGGCCGTTCCCAATAGCTTTGTTGAGTGGATGCGCGCCTGGGGTGAGGTAGAACTGGTAATTACCAACCCACCCGGCATGGACCTTGACCCTGACTTCATCGGCGACACTCCCGTTTTCCACGATCAGGCCAAAGCCTTCGCCGGGGCTGATTTCATTTACGCCAAAAACTGGTCTTCTTACCAGGACTACGGTAAGGTTTACACCCAGGGACAAAACTGGCGCATCACCCAGGAGTTAATGAACCGGACCAACAACGGCAAATTCATGCATTGTCTGCCAGTAAGGCGCAACGTAGTGGTGGATGACCCCGTACTGGATTGCGACCAGTCGCTGGTGATGGAGCAGGCGGCTAACCGCACCTGGGCGGCCCAGGGAGTTTTGTTAGAGATTCTGGGTGAGTTGCGGAAGGAATAGCGACCTCCGGGTTGCTCCTGGAAAGAAATGGGAGCTAAGAGTGCTGCGCTTCTGGAAAATAGGAGCCTGCCTGATATATTCAGAAATAGGAAATAGGAGCGCTGCGCTTTTGGAAATAGGAACCCGCCTGACAGTCGACCGCCAAAGCGGTCTAAGCTCAGTGGAGACGTGGCATGATGGGTTCACGTTTCCGGAACGCATCATGCTCGGCTCCTGTCTCCCAAAGCCGGGGGGGAGCGCAGCGACCGACGGCGCTCTTGGTTCCTATTTTCAGATATCCACCCTAGGGATTATTTAGCAAAACTTTGTCTGAAAATAGGCGCATTCTACAGCTTTCAACAATTGTCAAAAATAATTTTCCTATCTTAAAAATGATTATCGCGCTCAATTTCAGTTTTCAGTTTTGTTTTCCCTACGAAAGGTTGCCGAATCCGGCGTTATAGTTACAACCCTATTCTTTATTCACTAAAAACCGCAGCACATGAAACCTGCCTTCTCTTCTCTTCTCTTCTCTTCTCTGCGTGAGCATACAAGCTCAGTCTTCTCCTCCTCCAATTACTGAATGGTGTGGAACGGACGAATCCATAATACATACCAGAGCGCCTTTTGATCGCAGCCGTAGTAGCTTTTGCGATCCTGCCAACTTTGACCCTGCTTTCATTCAAAGTCAGTGCCATGACGTGTATATCAACGTCAATGTACATTGGAAAATCGCTAGCGATGGATTAACGGTTGCAAAGTCAGGTCAGCCTAGGTATACTCCGGAACAGGCCATTGTTCGTTCACAGCAATTTATGACTGAAGTCAATACATTTAGCGCGGACATGGATGACAATACTCCTTGGAATCAGGCATTTCATGGCGCTCCAGTTACCACGGCACAGTGCCTCCCAATCAGGTATTTGATCCGGGATGTATTCTTTCATGATGCTAATTTTCCCTGGACAAGTATTAATGCTGCCGCGTATGAGGGTGCCCTCAACGTTATCATAGATAATATTCCTGCAGACGGTTACGCTTATGTGGGAGGAAATGCATCAGCGATTGGTTTTCAACACCCTTCGAATTTTATTCACGAATTTGGTCATAATTTGACTTTACGTCATACGCACAGGGGTGAAGATACCTTCGGAGATTTCTGTGCAGATACGTGGTGGAGATGCCCGGAACAATGGGACGCTGATAACGACGGCACAAGAGAATACCCAACCATAGATCCATCTAATCCTAACGAATATCCATATTCCAATCGGTGTTGGGATGATGACAATTTTGGTCAACTTAGTTCTACACAGCAGCAAGTCGATTTCTGCGACAATAGCTTAAGTGGTATAATGACTACTGACAATAGTATTTTTGGCTGTTCAGCCCAGCCCGTTACAAATACAGTACATCCTTGCTGTGCCCAAGAATATCAAAGTAATTATATGATGGGCTATAGCGGTCATGCACTCGCCCCCTCAAAAGCAGCGATTACTCCTTGCCAGGTCGAGCGTATCCTGACTAATATTGCTGACCAAAAATGTGATTACGTGGACGATGTTAACCCTCTTTGTCCTCCTACTAGCGCGGTAGTGACCATTTTACCAAACGTCGATTTCACCGACGACTGCTCTTTCACCTTCTGGTTTCGGGCAAGTATGAATGAAGACGAATTCAAGGTAGTGATCGAAGACGTGTCTACTTCTACTCCAGTAGAAATTAACAATAGTGGCTGGATCAACGGTACGGCAAAAAAGTACTTTTGTCTAGTTACTACAACTGCCTCCCCAGGAGTTATAGCCGATGCTTACCTGTTACCGAATACCGATTACCGAATCACGCTCGAAACCAAAAATAGCTGCGATACAGACTCCTACTCGTACGAGTTCCATACTGCCAATAGGAACTGTAACACTTCAGGCGGCGGATCAAGTTTCCGAATCGCGAGTACTCACCCTAACCCAGCCACCGGTAGTGAAGCAGTTACGGTCGAGTTCGTCCTGGAAGAGTCAAAACAAATCGAGGCTATGCTATTCAAAGTCGGAAATGGTGGTGGTCAACAGTCCGTACAGATTGCACTCCCAGAAAATGGTCATTATCCAATCGGTACCCATCAACTTCAACTGCTGCCCCAACAACTCGCATACGGTTTCAACTACCTCATCTTTACCGTAGACGGAGGACATTATTACACTACCATTGTAAAACAGTAAATAAGTGCACATGAAATCATATTCAGTATTTTTTTTGCTGGTAAGTTATCTGCTCTCTGCTAATAACTTATTCAGCCAAATCCCCGATTCGATTACCCTCACCTATAGCACCTATTTTGCTTTTGAAGACGCGATAGGAAATGTAGACACTGTCTTTATACATGGCAAGACAACTGGCAACTACCTAACTGATCCCGGTTACGAAGGAGAAAGTCTGATAGCCGAGCCTTTCGACGATGAGTTTGAAGTCAGACTTGGTGACGGTGATGGCAACTATCAAATACCCGGTGAGAATAACGTAAGTCCGGTACATAGTTACAAAAGATACTTTACACCCGCCTATCCCGGCAATTCTGAAAACTGCAATGCTACGCCTTATGGTGGTAATATCTATTTTTTAGTTAAAGCAAGAAATTGGCCGATCCGAGTGACATGGGATCCATCGGCTAATGATCCCTCAGGAAATGTATGGCCCTGCAAAACCGGAATGGTTTTAGTAGATAATCGTTTGCATGAGGTAACTAATAATAATTGGTACCTGGATAATTCCATGGGTGTACACCAGTATGCGTGTTTATACGGCGCTACCGAAGGCTGGACCTTTGAATACATCGATGATATATTACGCAATGGCTTTTCTACTTATGCGATTCATCCCGAAGGACAACCTTTACATCGGGATACAATCAGATTATTTTCCACTGTCAGAACTTTTGATGTTCTCCTCGATTCCTGCATCGCCCGCGCCCTCACCCCCGTCTGGGATTATGATGATAGTCCGACGACAAATCTAAGTAGTCAGGTCACCGCCTATCCCAACCCCGTCGGCGGTGAGCGGCTACAACTGGATCTCAGTCCATTCGCCGGAGCGCGCCGACTCTACCTCAGCGCCTATAACGCGGCGGGGGTGGAAACTGGCAGCTGGTCTTATTTTGATCAGGACCTTGGCGCTCCGCTACCATTGGACACTGAAAACTGGCCGCCCGGTTTGCACTATTTGTTGGTGGTGGATGAGCAAGGGTGGCACGCGCGGGTGAAGGTGGTTCGACTTTGATGAATGGCGGATTTTGGAAATAAGAACTAGGAGCGCTGCGCTTCTGGAAATAGGAGCCCGCCCGACAGTCACCCGCGGTGCGGTCTAAACTCAGTGGGGACGGGGCGAAATGGGTCCACATTCCCGGAACGCACCCCGCTCGGCTCCTATTTCCCAAAGCCGAGGGAGCGCAGCGACCGATGGCGATCCTATTTCCTATTTCCAAATAAAAAATTCGCAGAATGAACGACTTTGGTTACATTTAGCGACCACTTTTCAAAACTAATTCATTTAATCAAGTCGACTCATGCAAACCGTCCAGAACAGAGACCGTTTATTTTTAGCCAGCTGCGTGGCCCTAATTGTCACCGCCATGACCTTCGCCATCCGGGCGGGTATCCTCAATGATCTCAATGTAGAGTTCGGGTTAGACGATTCCCAACTTGGCTGGGTGAACGGGATGGCCTTCGCCGGCTTTCCCGTAGCCATGATGATCGGCGGGGCGCTGTACAACAGTCTCGGCCCGCGTAAGATCATGTACGCCGCATTCATTTGCCACGTCATTGGTCTGGTTTGGACCATCTTCGCCGGTGATCTCATGGGCCCGTACATGGACCTCCTGCTCTCCACCTTCTTCATCGGCTTTGCCAATGGTTGCGTAGAAGCGGCCTGTAACCCGATGATCGCGGATATGTACCCGGATAAGAAGACCCAAATGCTCAATAAGTTTCACGTCTGGTTTCCCGGCGGAATCGTCATCGGTTCGCTCGTGGCCCAGTTCCTGGGTGCTTCCATGGGCTGGCAGGGACTTATTGCCATCATGCTCGTTCCAACGGCCATTTACGCTTTTCTGCTATTCGGTCAGGAGTTTCCAAAATCACAGAACATCGTGGCGGACACCGGCAAGAATGTCGCCGGATTAGCAAAACCGCTATTCATTTTCATCCTTGTTTGCATGACGCTCACCGCCGCCACCGAATTCAGCACCACCCAGTGGGTAGAGCGCATTCTCAGTGCCAGTGGTGCGCAGCCATTGATCGTACTGGCCCTGGTAACGGGCATTATGGCCCTGGGCCGCTTTTTCGCCGGCCCGATCATTCATCGCTTTAACCCAACCGGTGTACTCTGGGTTTCCGCCATACTGGCTACGGTAGGTGTCTATCTGCTCAGTACGCTCACCGGCGGCGCGGTTTACGGCGGTGCCATCATCTTTGCTCTGGGCATTTGCTACTTCTGGCCAACCATGATCGGTTTTACTGGCGAGTACCTTCCCGAAACTGGCGCACTGGGCATGTCCCTGGTCGGCGGTGCGGGCATGTTCAGCATGGTGATCTGGAATCCCGTTATCGGCGGCTGGCTCGAAGAAGCAGCCGCTACGGCTGAGGCCGCGGGCATCACCGGAGCCGAAGCGGACATCGTGGCCGGGCAGGCAACTTTAGGGACAATGATCTGGTTTCCGGCAATCCTTATAGTATTGTTTGGATTGTTGTACTTTTACATGCGCGACAAGATCAAAAGTAATATTGAAGACGGGGAAATACTGATGACGCCAACATCGACCCGGTAACCAAAACACGTATCCGCTTTACGGATACACATAACCCAGAGCTAAGATATTAGCTCAGCAATTTTTAGCGAAGCTCCCGTCCTTTTGGGCGAGGGGCTTCGCGCTTTCAGGAAACTATCATAGATTGAACCACCGACTGATCGTAAACCCGATCCGAAACTCTCCCTTCGTCCAGTCACTGGTCGTGTACGGGATAAAGTCCGTTTCAAAGATACCTTTGGCATTCGTCAGGTTCAGTTGAAAGACGTGGCCGCCGGTATCGAACTCGAAACCAAAGCCAATCGCCGGATAGTAACCGGTCAGGTTATTCTGGGTTTCGCTGAACGGATAGGTCACGTCGGCCAGGATGCCCAGCACGCGGCTGACTTGCAAACGCCCCGCTACGCCCAGACTGAAGATCGTATTCTCACCGGCAAAGGGCACCAGGTTGCGGTGGGTTACTCCCGGAATGACCTGAGCGCTGAAATTGTCACCGAATTTCCGGGCTAGTACAGCTTGAAGATTGAAAGCAAAGCGGTGGGCGAATTTCGGGAAACTGCGAATCTGGTTCTCGTTGCCCTCCAGTTTAGTGGAGGTAGAAAAACTGCTGGTGAGTACCAGCGCGGCCGAGAGCGGCATTTTCTTTCCCGTCGTCTGGTGCAAAACACGATATTTGAAGATACCGTTCAGCAACTGCCGTAAGCCGGTGTCGTTGTCCGGCGTGCTGCCGGCACCTTTGGCGCGGTAAATACCGGCGGTGAAGTTATCGGAGAAACCGTATTCGGCACCGATCGCAACGTCCTCGGCCCGTTCCAGACCGTAGAAAGTAGGCCAGCCGCCCTCATCGCCAAACATATCGCCGAAGCGGTGACTAATGCGCACATCCAGCTTTTTAGCCGGCAGGGTTTCCACGGAGTGTACGTTCACGGCGCGGGTATCCTTAAAAGTGCGGTAAACACGCTCTTCCTGAGCGGTAAGGACAGTGCAGCAAAAGGCCAGCACCAAGAGTAGTAAGTTGCGGTAGTTCATGAATACGGGGGGTAATTACATTTCGGGAAATCCGGCTGTTAACCAGCAGTCGATCAAGAGCAATTCTTCTTCCGTCAAGCTACGGGGGCGGTCCTCGGGAGCATATTCCGGCGGCATTCCAAAGACGTCATCATCCTGGAGATCAATCGTTCTTTCTCGGAGCAAGCCACTTTCCAGGTTCGGCAGCATACCTTCATAGTCCACGTAAATTCCGGGGGCATCTCCCAGGTGGCAACCAGCGTAGGCACAAGAAGCTTCGATGATGGGTCGGATATCGTCTATGTAAGTCGGCTCAATTCCATCGCAAGGCGTGATTTCCGGTTCCGGCAGGGCGTCCGTCGTACAGGCTGCGATGGTCAGGAGCAGGATGGCTCCCAGGATAGGCAGATAGCTTTTCATGGGTAAAAGTTACGTCTCATCGCATCGGTTTAGATTGTCTGCGACAACAATTGATCGAAGCGGGTTGTATGTATATCCGAAGTTGGTTCGCAAATATCGTAAATTTGCGAGCTATTTTGGCTAGCAAAGTAGCAGAGTTTCCGGGGAACCGTTTTGATCAGTTTAACAGTGCATGACTAAGTCAGGACGGCACACTGTTCAAAACAGCCTTGCTGAAATTCCTGGCACGGGGCGTCTGGCATGTCGTTGTGGCCGCTTTGACGAGTACGTCGGACCGGAAGTCCTCCACGGGGGATTGATGGAACAAGAAGACAGTCTTCAGGTCGCTAGTTTCTCGACCATTCAGACGATGTCTTGTCCGGAAACGCTGCTACTTTGAAGCCATAATCCCAATTGATAACTAATAATTAAAAGAATATGTACCCCGTTGAACTAACTGTTCCCATGTCACGTGATCTGACGGACCATGGTTTTACCGGTCTCAAGACCGCCGATTCGGTGACCGAGGCTCTGAGCAAAAAGGAAGGTACCGCCCTGGTGGTCGTCAATTCCGTCTGTGGCTGCGCGGCTGCAAATGCCCGTCCCGGTGCCAAAATTTCCGTTCAAAACGACAAGTCTCCGGATAAACTTTACACCGTTTTTGCCGGTGTAGACCGGGAAGCCACGGCTACCGCTCGCGAGTTTCTGCTCCCCTACCCCCCCAGTAGCCCCGCCATTGCCCTGTTTAAAGATGGAGAGTTGGTCCACTTTTTAGAGCGCCACCACATCGAAGGCCGTAGCGCCGAGATCATTGCCGCTAACCTGAAACTGGCCTACGATCGCTACTGCTAGTCTGGAAAATTAAAATCCCGTTAAAACGGATCGGCGCTTACCCCGTAACGTGGTAAGCGCCGTTTTTTATGTTCCCGAAGGAATGATAACTTAGAGCTTGTTTGGATTTCTATTTCCTGAAAAACAAGCATTTATGAACCTGGCGTCACCAAAAATAGATCGCTTGACCCGCCAAGCTCACAATTTTATGGTATAGTCAGAACCATTAATCATTGTTTTTCAGTTCATAGCAATTCCCAAACAAGCTCTCAGAAGTATCGCTCTTGAATACTTAAGAAACATTTTGCAGCATGAAGAGTATATTCTTTATCGTTTTGGTGTTGCTGGGATTTGCCGATTCAGCACCAGACTCGATAGCACTGAAACTTACTTCCACGGCTCCCGGAAAGGGTGTAATTCGCCTCGCTGTATTTGACGATGCCGATGCCCTGGCGAGAGAAGAACCCGT
This sequence comes from Lewinellaceae bacterium SD302, assembly GCA_002591745.1. Lineage (GTDB taxonomy): Bacteria > Bacteroidota > Bacteroidia > Chitinophagales > Saprospiraceae > Neolewinella. The sequence goes on along the minus strand of PDLQ01000002.1, from coordinate 85,549 downwards.
TTCCGGCCAGGTTATCGAACTGGTGAAGAACAAGCTGCCCATTCAACTCAAACTGAGCGATCTTCCGGAGGGTGATTTTGCCATTGCTGCTTATCACGACCTCAACAACGACGGCAAACTCAACCGAAATTTCTTTGGTGTGCCGAGCGAGCCTTACGCTTTTTCCGGTGTCCCGGCCTCCAAATGGCGCGCTCCGGAGTGGGAGGAGGTCATTGTCTCTGGAGACCGCAGAAAGGCGGAATTATCCCTCGAACTAAAATTTTGGAAAGAGCAGTAGTTATGTACAAGGCCATCATCACCCCCAATCAGTTGCAAAGCCTGCTGAATGCACCTGAAGACGTATTGGTATTCGACTGCCACCACGACCTTACAAACCCCGGTGCCGGTCGGGAGAACTGGCGACGAAACCGAATTGCCAATGCTCATTTCCTCCACCTAGACGAGGATCTATCGGGAGCAATTATCCCCGGGCAAACCGGCCGCCACCCACTACCTACCAAAGAAAAATTTATTGAGGTTATAAAGTCCAAGGATTTTACGCCCGGTGGTGACCAGCAAGTTGTGCTCTACGATAGTAAATTTGGAGGTATTGCCGCTCGCGCCTGGTGGATGTTCAAATGGATAGGGCACCAAAACGTTGCCGTACTGGAGGGTGGCTTTCCGGCTTGGGAGACATACGTACAAAAGCAGCAAATAGCCAATGACGAACGGGCGTTTACCAACTTGGCTACTTTGAAGACACCCCACCCTGCCCAGGTCAGGACCTACAACAGAGCGGAAGTAGATAAGATCCGTTTGTCCGAAAATTTCACCCTCGTCGATTCCCGCACCCCAGAGCGCTACCGTGGCGAGCACGAACCTATTGACCCCGTGGCCGGTCACATCGAAGGTGCCATTAACCTGCCCTGGCCGGAGAACCTGGATAAGGAAGGCAACTTCAAGCCCGTAACCGAATTAAAAAGCCGCTTTGCTCCCCTGAAGGAACAAGCGGCTCAAAATGTTTTCTACTGTGGCTCCGGCGTAACGGCCTGCCATAATATCCTGGCGTATTATCATGCCTACGGCGAAATGCCGGGCCTGTATGCCGGGAGCTGGAGTGAGTATCTTTTAATGATAAAATGAAGCAATGATCTAATGAGGCAATGATCTAAGTCATTGTTCGCTAAAACAACGGACTAGGGTAAGCTCCTTCTTCATACAAAAGCGCGAATGCTTCCTGTACTTTAGGCTTATCCTCCTGGTAAGTGACACCGTACCAGCGGTCGTCGCTTTTCAGGACTTTGAATTTGGCGGAGCCATCGTTGATCATGGCATCCACTACCTCGGGAATGAGGAACTCGGCCCTGGGTTGTCCCTTATGATCATTGGCGAACTGATCGAACATTTCCTGAGTACGATCGAAGATACTCGGATGGAAACCCCAGAAATTCATGGACACCAGGCTATCGTCGGCCAATTCGTAACGGTGGCCGTCTTCGCCGAGGAAAGTAACTTTCTCATCGGTTCCCCTCTGGATCTTAAGGCGTTCCTTCACGGTTTCCAGCAGCATGTCTTGGCTGGCAATGGTAACGCCACGGTTGACCGTTCCATGCTTACTAAGGGTGCGGTGTAGTACGTAACCGACCATACAGTGTAGTTCCGGACTAGCCTCGGCGACCAGGAAAGAAGCGATCTGCTTAAAGGCTTTGCTGCCGTAATAGTCGTCGGCGTTGATTACGGCGAAAGGTTCGTTGACCACATCCTTGGCTACCAGCATGGCGTGAGCCGTTCCCCAGGGTTTTTCGCGTTCGGCGGGGTCGATTCCGGCGGGAACGAAACTGTTCATTTCCTGAAAAGCGTAGGCGATTTCGATCTTGTCTCCGAATTTGCCATCGAATTTTTCGCGGAATGGCGCTTCGATATCTTTGCGGATTATGAAAACGACCTTACCGAAACCGGCCTGGATGGCATCATAAATACTGTATTCGATAATCCCCTCTTCACTGGGGCCGACGCCATCAATCTGCTTGAGGCCGCCATAGCGGCTGCCCATTCCGGCGGCTAGAATTACTAAACTGGGTTTGGTCATAATCAAACTGTTTTACTCTTTATGGTTTTCAGATATTGTTGTACTCCTCGTCTGGAACGGTAAAATGCCAAGCCGTAAGCTCCGGCAAAAAGTAATACTCCGGCAAAGAATACACAATTACGAATCCAAATTACGGCCTGATGTTCGGCCGGATAGAAGTTTTTTACTACCAGTAGATCGATTACAATCACCAGGGCAGTAAGCAAGAAACAGAAAATGGCGGCGGCGCGGCCAAATTGCAAGGTGGGCTTTTTCTGTTGAAAAAGAGCCCTTTGCAGAAGCTGCCTGGCCGATGGATCAGCGGGGTACATGCGGATCAGCTCACGGCAGATATGAGCGCAGAGCCCGTAATCCAAAATACGATAGGCGCTGGCAGCCTTCCGGAATAACATCCGTTGGTAGATATCCTTACCGTCCAGGAACTGAATATTGCGATCAATAGAAGCGAAGATCACCAGGTCTACCATCAGTAGATGGCGACGATGGGCTCCGGTAGCGAATAAGGCGTCAACGTACCAGACGGTCAATTTAAAGTATTCATCGGGGTCGAGTTGGCCAATCTGTTGCTCCAAGTACTCATATTCCCGAATAATTCGCTGGTGGTCCTTCGGGTCAATAGCCGCAAGGTTACGGTAAAGGGGCGAGTAGTGATTCGGGCGGTCCACCTTGGGGATGATTGAATGATCAGATGATGCGATGTCAAATTGTTACTCTAAATTGTTACTCTACCGAATCTGCGCTTCGCGTTGTAGAGAGACTTTTTATTTCAACGACCCTAAGCGATAAGGGTTTACCGGTTCGTGGTATTTAACCAGAAACAGACAACTCACTCACCTTGGATCATTCCATCGTTAAGCCATCAGCTCATTCTACTTAGGCCGCTTCCCGCAAAGCCGCCAGCTTACTTCCTTCCACTTTAGCTTTGGCGTAGCTAAGGTCTACGGTGTAGGTATCAATACCCTGCTGCCCCGGCAGATTGAACATGGCGTCGGTCATAATGGCTTCCACAATACTCCGCAAGCCACGGGCGCCTAACTCATACTCGATGGCTTTTCCGGCAACGTAGTCGATAGCTTCGTCGGAAAACTCCAGCTTTATCCCTTCCAGCTCGAAGAGGTACCCAAATTGCTTAAGGATGCTGTTACGAGGTTCGGTGAGGATATCGCGCATCGCCTCTTTGGTCAGCGGGTTGAGGTAAGTGAGTACCGGCATCCGGCCAATGAGTTCGGGGATGAGGCCGAAACGGCGCAGATCGGTGTGGTTTACGTAAGGCAACAAGCGAGTATCGTCGGCTTGTTTATCATCTTTAGTACCACTAAAACCAATTACCTGCGTGTTGCGACGGCGGGCGATGATCCGCTCGATGCCCTCGAAAGCTCCGCCGCAGATAAAGAGTATATTTTCGGTGTTGACTTTCACCAACTTTTGTTCCGGGTGTTTACGGCCGCCCTGTGGAGGAACGTTCACGTCAGTTCCCTCCAGCATTTTAAGCATAGCCTGTTGTACGCCTTCGCCGGATACGTCGCGAGTAATGGAAGGATTGTCATTTTTACGGGCAACCTTATCGATCTCATCGATGTAGACGATTCCACGCTCTGCGGCCTCCACATCGAAATTACAGACCTGAAGCAATCGGCTAAGAATACTTTCCACATCTTCACCTACGTAACCAGCCTGGGTAAATACCGTAGCATCTACGATGGCAAAGGGTACTTGCAACAGTTTAGCAATGGTTTTGGCAAGTAAGGTCTTACCCGTACCAGTACGGCCGACGAGCAGGATGTTACTTTTTTCAATCATTACTTCCACGTCACTACGGTCGGCGTTCTTGCCGGCCTCGCGGAGACGTTTGTAGTGGTTATACACTGCAACGGAGATGATGCGTTTCGCCTCATCTTGCCCAATCACGTATTCATCCAGGTGGGCTTTGATCTTGCGCGGGGTCAGTCCTTTCGGCAACTTGAAAGGCTGGGACTTACGCGGCAACTCATGGGGAGGAGCATCTTCGGACGGTGGAGGAGCACCACCATAAATTTCCTCAACAACAATTTCCTGAGCTTGCTCGACACAGACTTCGCAGATATGCGCGTCCAGGCCGGCGATCAGCACCAGAGATTCAGATTTGTCGCGTCCACAAAAGGAGCAACGGTATTCTTTCTTGCCACGCATCATAAGGAAGGGGGTAGAACTTTGTGTTTAGATGGAGTAAAGGTAGTAAGTAGTATGGTAGTCTGATAGCAGTAAAGCCAACTTGGCTACGAACACTACTATCAGACCATCACATTAACCTACGGACTAATCAGCTTTACGCACCAGTACCTCGTCTACTAAACCGTAGGCTTTGGCTTCTGCTGCGGTCATCCAATTGTCGCGATCGCTGTCTTTGGCGATGTCATCGAAGGTCTTCCCTGTGTGTTGAGCCAGGATGTTGTAAAGTTCTTCCCGAAGCTTGGAAATCAGTTTGTAATTGATTTCCATGTCGGAGAACTGTCCTTGCATGCCACCGCTGGGCTGGTGGATCATTACCCGGGCGTGAGGCAAAATAGAGCGTTTCCCCTCGTGACCGGCACTGAGCAATACAGCACCCATACTGGCAGCGAGACTGGTACAAATGGTCGCCACGTCAGGAGTAACGTATTGCATAGTATCGTACATGCCCATTCCGGCAATAACACTACCACCGGGGCTATTGATAAACATCTGGATGTCTCGCTTAGGGTCGGTACTTTCCAGGAAAAGGAGCTGAGCAGTAACGACGTTGGCTACATAGTCGTTAACGGCAACGCCCATAAAAATAATACGGTCCATCATCAGTCGGCTGAAAACGTCCAGCGCGGCGATGTTCATGGAACGTTCTTCGATAACGTTCGGGGTGAAGCCGTTGATATTAGGGGCGGCGACGTTGCCGATGTGGTTGGCGTAGTTTTCCAGGTGCATGCTACTCATACCAAGGTGCTTGGTAGCATATTTCATGAATTCGTTCTGCGGAATCATCAGGATTAGTTTAATTCTCGGAAAATTTACGTGGTTCAAAGTCACAAAAAGCCAGAGCCAACGCTCATTGTCAATCGCTTATGACTTCAGATTTTCACGCTCCACGTAAATTTTCCGAGAAGGTATATTTTTAACGGGGATGGAGCGATTTGCCCCATCCCCGTTATAAACGCTTAAACTTACTCAGAGTTGACTCCTTCGGTTATCTGACTACATAAGGCATCCGGCGGCTGGCGTTGCGCATCAGACCTTCCACTAAAGCATCCGGAGAACTGAAGGTTGAACCATTAGCTACCCAGTCGTAATTCCAGATAGCGGAACGGGTACCACGGTCGTGTAGCGTCATGTTCACCTTAATCTGATTAGTCGTGCCCCAGGCACCGAATAAAATGCCCAAAGCAATGGCAGCTCCTTCCGACATTGGCTTGGCCATATCATAACGACTGGAGACAACCGCATCTACATCCAACTCTTCCGCCAATTCAGCGGGGGTAAGGATATTTTCATCGAAGTAACCGACCCTGGTTAACTTGGCAATAGTTGATTCCACGTCCTGAATCTCTACGCGAATTCGTCCTTGCTGCTTGCGGCGCAACATCCAACTATACATCTCGCGCTGAAAAACATCACGATCGGTAATGGCTGCCTGGGCGAGTACCTCAGGATCGTCTTTAGGGCGGCCTTTAATAGATACGACGGGTGGCAGAACGGCAATGATCTCGTGGCCGTCCGTCAACCGGGCTGCTTCGGGAGATTCATATACTTTGGGGCCGCAACCGGTACTTAGGATTAACAGAGTGAGGGCGGAAAAGAGAAGGGTTATAGGTTGCATACATTATTTATTTGAGCGTAAAACACAATGGGGGTGAACGGGCTCGCCGTTCACCCCCATTTCCGGGAATAAAACTATATCGATATCCATTCCGATACCGTTAGCAAAAAGTTACTCTTCTTCGCTTTCTTTGAATTCTTCGTTAAATTCCTTGATCTTTTCGTTGAAGTCATCGGCCGTAATGGCGATATCCTTGGTTTTCACCTCACCGCGTAGCGATTCCATGATCTTGGTTTCCAGAGTGCGGTAGATTAGTTCGTCGCGTTGCTTTTCGTCCTCCATCATCCGGGCGGCGTAGTTGTCGATGAACTCGTCGTTGAGCCATTCGGGGCGCTGACCACCCATCATACCGATGAGTTGGCTGGCGGCGGCTTCGCTGATGTCTTCCTGGGTAACCTGCAGTTCGTGTTGCTTGGCGTACTCGTTGCGGATCATCATCCAACGGATCCCGCGTTCGAAACGCTCCAGGCTTTGCTCCTGATCTTCGTTCACCCGCTTGAGGAATTCGGTCGGCAGTTCCATTTTGGTATTCTCCACCAATTCCTTTTGGATCTGGAAGTCCAGCATGCTGTCGCCCTGCTTGTTGAAACCTGCGGCGTTGTCTTCCTGAATGCGTTTCCGCAGTCCGGCCTCGTCGGTGACCTCACCGGAAGGATCGAATTTCTTGAAGAATTCTTCGTCCAGTTCCGCAGGTGACACGCGGGTAATGCCTTCTACTTTCAGTTGAAATTCTCCGGCGGGCATTTCGGCTTCTTCACCGTCCAAGCCGAGCAGGTATTTCTTAACGTAAGTGTCAGTACTGCTTTTCTCCACCTTCGTGGGATCCACTTTGGTTTCGAAGCCGACATCCTTACCCGTAAGTTCTTCCTTGAGTTTATCTTCCAGGGAATCGGTAAAGAGCTTCGTTTCATTGGTGATGCCGCCTTCCACTGGCTTCCCGGCTTCGTCGAGTTGGGTGAAAGTGACGGTCACCACATCGTTGTCCTGGATGCCCTTCTCCACTTCCTTGCTCTCACCAAGTTGCTTACGCAGGTCGGAAACCCGCTCGTCGATGAAGTCATCGTCGGTCAGGAGAACAAACTTATCAAAAGTTTTTCCTGGCACTTTCAGTTCGAATTCAGGACGCAGAGCCAAGTCGTAAACCAGCGCCACATCCTGTACATTCTTCGCATCGATGTCAACCAATTCCTGCTCCTTGGCGGGCATTGGGCTGAAGATCACCTCCACTTTATTTTCGTCGATATAGCCGAAGAGAGACTCGTTGATCTCCCGGTCCATGATTTGGCTCAACAGGTCGTTACCCATCATTTTACGGAGGGTAGACAGCGGAGCCTTTCCCTTCCGGAATCCTTTCAGGTTGGCGGTCTTCCGTGCTTTGTTGAGCTCGGCTTTCAGCTTTTGGTCCAACTCATCTTTGCTGACGTTGATGGTCAGGGTGGCGGTAACGTCGGAAGTTTTATCGAAGACTACATTCGGCATAACGATGTTGTGGCTAAGGTTTAAAAGCGAAAAGCCCGCCGTTGGCGGCAGGCTTTTCAGATTTATGTGCGGGTGGAGGGACTCGAACCCACACGCCGTGAAGCACTGGATCCTAAATCCAGCATGTCTACCAATTTCATCACACCCGCGGTAGATAACTTTCAGGTTTCTCTAAAAGCGGGGCAAAGGTAACAGTATTTTACTTGCCGTGCAAGAAATAATTTCGACTTCGTCAGAACCTGGTTTTGTAAAGAATATTTTTCGGACTTCAAAGTAGCAAAGCGGGTTGAACTCGTCCGCCGATGCGTCATCACGGGGTAGGAACCCTGAGATGTAAGCTGCCAGGGCCTGGTTCCTCGGACAAGCAGTATGCCATTGGTAATTTACAGAAACTCCGCTCGGCCGACGAGTCAGCTCATACTTCGCGCCTCGGCGGACGAGCTCACCCTGCTACTTTGCTAGTCAAAACCGACTGAACGTTATATTTGCTCCTCGGAGACATTAGCCCGAACAATAAGCAAGATTAAAGGTGTTTTTTGGCGTTGAAGTCTTAAAAAATAGAGCCTTGAAATCTCCTCCGGAAAATTGTCCGAGAAGCACATTACCTTTACCCGAACGATATTATTAGACTGCCCGAATCATGCCTAAGCAAAAAACCGATGACCTGTTGCGTCTGATCGACTCGTTGACCCGGGCCGAAAAACGCCACTTCCGGCTATTCGTAAAACGCAATCAGGCAGCCAAGGGAGAGATCCTCTTCCTGGAACTTTTCAACTATCTGGAAAAACAGGATGAGTACGACGAAGAGCACCTGATGAAGCGCATCAAGGGCATCAAAAAAAGTCAACTCTCCAATCAGAAAGCTCACCTGTATAAGCAGCTACTCACTTCGCTGCGGCTGCTGAACCGCAACAAGGACGAGGAGATCATGCTGCGGGAGAATATCGATTACGCCCGGATCCTGTATAACAAAGGCCTCTATTCCCAGTCACTGGATATATTGGGAAAAGTAAAAAAGCGTGCGCTGACCCACGAATTTCATACCGTGGCCCTGGAAGTGGCCCAGTTTGAAAAGCTCATTGAGGGGCAATACGTTACGCGCAGCATCCGTAACCGGTCTACCGAACTTTCCGAGGAATGCAGTGCCCTGGTGAGCCATATTGCTGCGACCGAACGCTTCAGCAATCTGAGCCTGCGACTTTACAGCTACTATCTGGCCGAAGGAATGGTCAAGAACGAAGCGGAGCAGCTGAAGGTCAAAGCCATGTTCGACGAGCTGCTACCCGCCGAAGATTTCGAGGAACTTAACTTCTGGGGGCAGGTATATTATTGCCAGTCCTACATGGGGCTGCACCACATTTGCCAGGAATTTCCGATGGTTTACCGCTACAGTCAGCGAGTGATCGACATGTTTCGCGACAAGCCAAATATGATCCAACTCAACGCGGCCCTCTACCTGCGTGGATTGCATACTCACCTGGCCAACCTGTTCAACATGTGGCAGTACGACAAGTTCAAGCCCGAACTGGACATCCTGCTGGCCTTCCCCGAAACTTACGACCTGAGTACCGATGCCAATACCGAATCCCTGTGGCAGCTTTACTCTTTTACCCACCGTATTCAACTCCACTTTATCCGGGGAACCTTTAGCGAGGGGCTGGAACTGGTACCGCCACTGATGGAAGCCATCGAAGAGGACACCTATAACTGGGATGAATATCGCCACATGCTTTTCTATTACCGCATTGCCTGCCTGTACTTCGGCAGCGGCGATAACAATCGGGCGATCGATTACCTCAACCTGATCATCAATCAGCGCAGCCCGAACTACCGGTCCGACATTCAGGCCTACGCTCGTATCCTGAGCCTGATCTGCCACTTCGAGATGGGCAATGTACAGCTCGTAGAATACCAGGTAAAGAGTGTCTACCGCTTCCTGGCCAAGGTGGAACACCTCCAGGAAACCCAACAGCATATTTTCAAATTCCTGCGTCGCCTTCCCCGCATTCAGGAAGCGGAGCTAAAGGAAGAGTTCATCCAGCTCAAAGAACAACTGGACGGAGTATCCGACCGCCCCTTCGAGCAACGCACCTTCACTTACCTGGACGTAGCCAGTTGGCTAAAAAGCAAGATCGAGGACAAGTCCGTACAGCAAGTGATTCGAGAACAATTCGAGGCCGACCAAGCCAGGGGTTGATAAATGGGTATCTTTCAAATCCTCGATTACGTAGGGACCCTGGTTTTCGCCATTTCCGGAGCCCTGGCAGCCATGAACCGCAAGTTCGACCCCTTCGGCGTGGCTATCCTGGCACTGGTGACTTCCGTAGGTGGCGGCAGCTTGCGAGACATGCTGATCGGCCGTGGCCCCGTAGGCTGGATGCAGGACATCAACTACTTCTACATTATTCTGGCGGGTGCCGTCATTGCAATGGCTTTCCGCCCTCACCTGGTCATTTTCCGCCGGACGATGTTCCTGTTCGATGCCATCGGGCTGGCACTATTCACCATTACGGGGGTAGAGATCGGCTTACAGGCGGGTATTCACCCGGTAATCTGCCTGCTCTTGGGCACCATGAGCGCGGCCTTCGGCGGGGTGATCCGGGACATCCTGTGCGGAAAGGTACCGCTGATCTTCCACCAGGAGATATACGCCTCCCTGAGTCTGTTGGGTGGTGCGCTCTTCCTGCTCATGCGCGATAGCGGATTACTGCCGACCGACCTAGTTTACAGCCTGATTTGTGTGATCGTGGTGGTTTTACGAATCCTGGCGGTGAAGCGAAAGTGGGTGATGCCCCGCGGATATCGGGAACATTAAATTGCTAAGCGCTTGCCTGGGAATTCACTCATCGTCCAAAATCGGAAATCCCAAACAAGCGCTTACTCCGCTAAAGTGGCGTGCACGTCCGTCTTCGCCGCCTGCAAAGCCGGAATAAAGGCCGCGATTACGCCAATGACCAGAGCTACCAGCAGTAGCCAGCCCTCGGCCGGCAGCAGAAAGAAAGCCGAGAAATCATAGCGGTACTCCGCGCTCACGAACTGAGCGATGAAGTACAACCCCAGGTGCGCCAGTATAATGCCCAGTAAGGCGCCGCCGAAGGAGAGTAAGACGCCTTCGGTGAGTAGCAAACCGAAGAGTTTGCCCGGTCCGGCTCCCATACTCCGCATCAGGGCCAATTCCTTTTTGCGTTCAGCCAGTGAGGTATAGAGACTGATAAAAATGCTGAATACACTTACCAGTACGATGGCCAGCGCCAATCGTTTCAGGATGGTTTCTCCCGGCCCCATCGTATCGTAAAGCCGGTTGATTTCTATACTGGGCGTAGCCGCCTGCATATTGGTATTTTCGTTGATGCTGCGTTGCAGGTTAAGGGAAAAAACACTGTTTCCCTTAAAAGTGAGGAGCAGCGAAGTGATCTGTTCCTCGGGGAAATTCGTCAGGGGCTGGGTCAGATCGTATTTATCGGCTCCCTCTCCTCCGGAAAGGGCGGGGGGAGAGGCATCGTGGTCGTGGCCTTCATGGTTATGATCTTCATGGCTTGCATGATCATGCTCTTCTTCATTGTGATCATGCTCCTCTTCTCCATGATCATGCTCCCCGTGTACCGCCCAAATGCTTTGGTTGGGTGTTAGCAGCAACTGATCCGCTACCGTGCCGGTGGGCGAAAGAATTCCGACGATCCTGAACGGCCGGGCATCTTCGTGAATCAACAGGCTGTCTTCAATGAGTCCGTGGCTACTTTGGAAATTGTCTCCGATCTCCAGCCCCAGTTCTTCGGCCACTCTGCTACCGGCCAGTACTTCCATCACTTCAGTCCACATTTCACCTTCAGCCACTTCAGCACCGTAAAGTTCCAGGAAAGAAGGAGCGGTTCCCACTACCCTCCTGCCCCGATAGCTGTCGCCCAGCGATAGCGGAACCGCCGTCTCCACGTAGGGATGGGCGGGATTGAGAAAAGGTCTGATGCCTTCGATCGGGAGGTTTCCCGTCGGCGCATCTACGTGGTACATACTGCTGAGGATCATTTGCAGCGGGCTTCCTTTGGCGCCGATCACCAGGTTAATCCCCGCCAGATTACGCTCGAACTGCTTTTCCAGTTGCCAGCTCACGAGTAATAATAAACTAATGAGCCCCGCGCCCAAAGCGGCCAGAATGAGACTGAGGGAGGTTCCCCAGGGCTTATGAAACAGGTTGCGTAACGCCAGGCGAAAAATGGACATGCTTATGATTTTACGTCGCCGAGGCGAATAACGTGCTCGAAATCAGGAAGGAGACGCTCATCGTGAGTTACAACGAGTAAAATGGCGTTCAACTCAGCAGCCCGCTCGCGCAAAAGTCGGCTAACGATCTTAGCGTTAGCCGCATCCAGGGCCGCGGTAGGTTCATCCGCCAGTAACAGACTCGGCCGGTTGACCAAGCCCCGTGCAATACTCGCCCGTTGTTGCTCGCCAATACTCAACTGATGGGCGTATTTATTTGCGTGGCGGCCAATCCCCAGCTCCTCCAACAAAGCCCGGTTAGCTGGCTTGTCCACTTTTTGTTTACTCAATTGCTGGGCCAGGTCCAGGTTTTCCCTTACCCGCAACGACGCCACGAAATATGAACGCTGAAAAATCATTCCGATGTGGCGCCCGCGAAAAGCATCCAATCCGCTGCCCGATAGCTGGTCGTAACGTTCGTCATTCAAACTCAGTTCTCCCCCAGTAGGCGACAACAAGCCCGCCAGAAGATGCAGCAAAGTCGATTTACCCGACCCGCTTGGGCCGAGAATAAGCCACTGGCTGGCGACGGGGCAATTTAGGTCAGGGAAGCGAAAAGCTTCACCCTGAGGGTATTGGTACTGGAGATCGGTGGCGCGCAGCATTTGGTTTTTTTGGCTAACAATTCCGAGGAGCAAATATAACGTTCAGTCGGTTTTGGCTAACAAAGTAGCAGATATAACTGATCGCTGGAAAGATAGCTACCAGCGACAACTCCGAGGAGCTTGCGACGATAGCGAAGCTACAGTAGCACTGCCTGTGGTTTTGATGGTGAAGGTAAAACTTATAAGCTGACTTATGGTTTCAAAAAATTGGTGGTCTGGCCTCTTCCTTAACCCATTTTTCTTTCCCTTCGATCCCCTGATCCTTCTTTCCTTCAGTCCTTAAAGCACCTCAAACAGTCTCGGCAACCAAAGCGCCAGTCCTTCCCAAAAGGTCAGGAGAAACAAGACGCCGACCATCGCTGCCAAAAAGGGTAAAAGGGGTTTAATGACTTTAGTCACCGATATCTTTGCTACTCCCGACCCCACAAACAGGATCGTCCCCACCGGCGGCGTACACAGGCCGATACACAGGTTAAGCACCATGATGATACCGAAATGGACCGGATGCATCCCTAATTGAGTAACTACCGGCAAGAAGATGGGCGTGAAGATGAGTACGGCCGGTGTCATGTCCATAAAAGTGCCAACGACGAGTAGCGTGAGGTTGATCAGCAGGAAGATCAGGATAGGATTACTGACGGTGTCCAGCAGGAAATTTGTCATCAACTGCGGAATGCTTTCGAAGGAAAAGAGCCAGGACATCGCCATCGACGTGCAAATCAGGAACATAACTACAGCCGTCGTTCTGGCGCTGCTCAAAATGATGGAAGCCAGGTTGTCCGTAGAGATGGTTCCGTAGGCAAAACCCAGGACCAGAGCGTAGAGTACGGCGATGGCCGCCGCTTCCGTTGCCGTAAAGATACCGGCTACGATCCCCCCCACGATCACCACCAACATCAACAGGCTGAAGAATGCCCGCCGGAAGTTTCGCCAGACCTGCGTCAACGCAACCTGCTCTCCCCGCCTGAATTTTCTTTTACGGGCGATCACCGCCGCCACGATCATCAATACCACCCCCACCAGAATACCCGGCAAATAACCGGCGATGAAGAGCGACGCCACCGAGGCCGCCCCACCACTCGCCAGGGCGTAGACAATCAGCACGTTACTGGGCGGGATCAGCAATCCAGTCGTAGAGGCCGTGATGTTCAACGCCGCGCTAAAGGGTCGCGGGTAGCCTTCCTCCTCCATCGGTTCCGTCATTACGCTACCGATGGCCGAGGCGGCCGCTACCGCACTACCGGAGATGGCCCCGAAAAGCATGGCCGCCAGGGTGTTGACGTAAGCCAGGCCGCCGGGCAGACGACCCACCAGGGACTTTGCCAGGTTTATCAGTCGGTTCGCTACCCCGCCCTGGTTCATCAGTTCGCCGGCCAAGATGAAAAAGGGAATAGCCAACAGGGAAAAGCTATCGATACCCGTCGTCATCCGCTGGGCCACCGTCGTAATACCCGGCAGAAAAGCGATGTTGAGCAGGATGGTCAGCGTAGTGGAAATACCGATACTATACGCAACCGGCACTCCGTAGGCCAGTAACCCGAAGAAACTGACGAAAAGCAGCAAAATACTAATGACCTCAATGCTCATGGCGGGTAATGTTGTAAAGCGAGAAAAACATGATCAGCAGGCCACTGAACGGAACGATCGCGTAAACGAAACCCAGCGGCACGTTCATTACCGCACTGACCTGCCCGAGCCGGAGGGTGGTATTGACCAAGTTGCCACCACCGATCACCATAACGATCAAAGCGAATAGCAGCATGACCATCTCAATGATCTTACGCCTCCGTGCTTTGGCCACTGGTTCCAGTTTATCGAGCCAATAATCCATCGATAAGTGCTTACGGTGGCCGTTCAGGTAGGCTGCTCCCAGGATGGTCAGCCAGATCAATGCAAAGCGGGCAAATTCCTCCGTAAAAGAAAAGGAGCGGTTCAGTACGTAGCGACCAAAGACCTGCCAGAGCACGTCCAATACCAGCAGGCTGAATATGGCGATCAAAAGAAATTCAATGGCGCGGTTCAATAGCTTATATGTTCTTTCCATGGTCATTTATTGGGCCTGAATCGCTACAACCAGGTCTTTCATAGCCGGGTCCTGACTGAATTGCTCTACGATACTTTTAGCGCTCGTAGCGAAGGCCGATTTATCCGGACGGTAGATATTCACCCCGGCGGCGTTTAGGGTTTCCATACATTCCGCAACGTTGTCCCGCCAAAACTTCTTCTGGGCCTGAGCCGATTTCCGGGCCGCATCCACTACCCATTCCTGCTCTTGTCGGGTGAGGCTTTCCCAATAGGTCGCACCCATCACCAGCACGTCGGGCACGGAACTGTGCTCGTCCAGCGTATAATGTTTGGCGACCTCGTAGTGTCCACTACTCACGAAAGAGGGTACGTTATTTTCGGCACCGTCCACCACGCCTTGCTCCAGGGCAGAGTACAGTTCTCCGTAAGCCATCGGAGTAGCCGAACCGCCCATAGCATTGACCATTTTGATCGACATCTGGTGGTTCATCACGCGAATCTTCATCCCCGCCAGGTCTTCTGGCGTTTCAATCGGCTTGTCTACGGTATAAAAACTACGATTGCCGGCATCGTAAAAACAGAGCCCCTGCAACAAATATTCGCTGCCGGCGTCCAGAATGAATTGTCCGGTTTCCCCTTCCAGCACCCGGAATAAATGCTCCTTGTCCCGGAACAGATAAGGCACCCCCAGCACTTCGTACTCCGGGGCGAAATTGGCCATGGTTGCCGCACTGACTTTTGTCATAGAAATACTGCCAATCTGAAGTAGTTCCAGGACCTCCCGCTCCGAGCCCAACTGGCCATCCGGAAAAATTTTGACGTCCATTGTTCCCCCGGAATTCTTGCGCAGTTCCTTGGCAAAAACCTCCACGCCCAGGTGGACGGGGTGGATCGTCGGCAGCGAATGTGCCAGATAGACCGTCTTCTTTCCCCCGATCTCCTGGCAGCCCGTCAGCAATGCCCCGAAAAACAGTAGCCACAAATAATTCATTATTCTCATACGTCCTGGCTTTCTCTGGTGAAGTTGAAATAATCGCGAGCATTACGGTAGCAAATGTCGGCAACCATTTCGCCCAGCAATTTTTCGTCGTGGGGCAACAAGCCCTGCTCTACATCCTGACCGATCAGATTGCACAGAATACGACGGAAATATTCGTGCCGGGGAAAAGACAGGAAGCTGCGGCTGTCCGTCAGCATCCCCACGAAGCGACTCAGCAGACCCATATTTGAAAGCGTGTTGAACTGTTTTTCCATTCCATCCTTTTGGTCCAGGAACCACCAGGCCGATCCCCACTGAATTTTTCCGGCCCTGCTGCCGTCGTTGAAGTTACCAGCCATGGTGGCGAATAGCTCATTATCCCGGGGATTCAGGTTGTAAAGTATTGTCTTCGGTAATCGCCCGATCACGTCCAGTGCATCCAGGAAAAAAGCCAAACCATTTGCCTGAGGAAGATCACCGATACTGTCAGCGCCGACGTCGGCACCGATCAGTTTTACCAGGCGGCTATTATTGTTCCGCAGTGGCCCAAGGTGCAGTTGCATCGTCCAGTCCCGCTCCGCGTATAATTTACCGAGTTCGTGCAGCAGCGCCATTTGAAATTGTTGCTTTTCCAGTGGCGCAAGGGTTTCTCCCCGTCTCGCCCGGGCCAAAATATCATCCAGCCTGGCGTCCTTAAAATCCAGCGGATACAGACAGGCCAACCCGTGGTCCGCAAGCTGACAACCGTGGTCACCAAAAAAATCGATCCGTTTTTCCAGGGCTTCGACTAATTTCCCGAAGGATTGAATTTCCACCTCAGCCGCTTTCTCCAGCGATGTGATGTAGTCGGCGAACCCTCCCCCGGCGTACAGATAGCGATCTGGTCGAAAAGTAGGCAACATTATCGGTTGAACCCGGGCTTCGTGGTGTGCATTGTGAAATTCGAGTCGATCCGTGGGGTGATCGGTCGTACAGATCACCTCCACTTTCATTTGCTGCAACAATCCCTGGGCTCGATGGCTGTCTTCCCGCAACCGCGCCGTTGTCCGTTCGTAGATACGGTCGGCATTAGCTGCGCTCAATAACTCTTCAATACCGAAATAGCGTTGCAATTCCAGGTGGGTCCAGTGGTACAGCGGGTTACGTAAAGTCTTGGGTACAGTGGCTGCCCAGGCCCGGAATTTATCCAACCCGCCGGCCTTTCCCGTGATCAGTTCTTCCGGAATCCCGTTGGCCCGCATTGCCCGCCATTTGTAATGATCCCCCTCCAGCCAGGCGGCGGTAATGTCCGTAAACCGACGGTTCTGTGCCAGGTCCATCGGTGATAAATGATTGTGGTAATCAATGATCGGCTGCCCGGCTGCGTAATCGTGGTAGAGCCGCTCGGCGAAGCGGTTTTGCAGGATAAAATTTTCGTTCAGGAAAGGTTTCATAGTATTGTGGCTAGCAACTCCGAGGAGCCTGCGACGATCACCGAAGGTAAAGTAGCAATGCTTTTTGAGTACGTGGTGTGGAGACTATCGTGAACTGGCTTCAGCCGCCGAACGCATGATCCCCAACTCCAGTCCCCTCAGCTCCGCCAACCCCCGCAAACGGCCGATGGCGGAATAGCCAGGGTTTGTTTTCTTACGCAAGTCATCTAACATCCGGTGACCGTGGTCCGGCCGCATGGGCAGATGAACACCTTGTTTTCCGCCGGCGATCAGCAGTTTTTTCATCACTGCGTACATGTCCACGTCTCCGTCCAGGTGATCAGCTTCATAGAAATTGCCGGCGGCATCCCGCTTTGTCGCCCGTAGATGGACGAAATGAATGCGGTCGCCCATTCGCTCTACCATTCCCGGCAGATCATTATCGGGCCGCGCACCGAAAGAACCCGTACAGAAACAGAGGCCGTTGGCCGGGTTATCCACGGCTTCCAGCAGGTAACGGGCATCAGCCTCCGTACTTACCACTCTTGGCAGGCCCAGTAACGGAAAAGGCGGATCATCCGGATGAATCGCCAGTTTCACCCCAGTGGCAGCCGCTACGGGTACGATCTCTTTCAGGAACCCGACCAAGTTTTCCCGCAGCCGGTCAGCATCAATTCCAGCGTATGAATCCAGGATTTTCCGAAACGAGTTTAAAGATGCCTGTCCTTCAGTTGTTCCGCCGGGCAATCCGGCAATGATGTTTCGGGTGAGTTGCTCCCGGTCGGCCTCGGATAATTTTTCAAAATATTCACTTGCCTCCGCTTGTGCTGAAGCTGAATATTCATGCGAAACATTCGGGCGTTTCAAAATATACAGATCAAATGCTGCAAAGGCCGCCCGTTCGAAGAAAAGTGCCTCGGAGCCATCGGGCAGGGAGTAGGCCAAGTCGGTCCGCGTCCAGTCCATGACGGGCATGAAGTTGTAGGTAACGATCCCGACGCCACAGTTAGCCAGGTTGCGAATACTCTGCTTATAATTATTGATATAGGATTGATAGTCTCCGGACCTTCGCTTGATGTCTTCGTGAACTGGAATACTTTCCACTACCGACCAGCGCAGACCAGTCCGCTCCAGGTCCGCCTGACGTGCCTTGATTTCCTCTACCGGCCAAACCATACCATTCGGAATATGGTGTAAAGCTGTCACTACGCCGATTGCGCCGGCTTGCCTAATGTCCGAGAGGCTCACGGGGTCCTGGGGGCCGTACCAGCGCCAGGTTTGTTCTAAGGAGTTGATGATCTAATGATTGATTGATAAAATGATTGAATAGTGGAATGATTCAATGATCTGATGTAGCATTGATCCAATGAGTCGCGATTACATTAAATCATCAGCTCATTAAATCATCAGCTCATTAAATCATTGCGACAGCTGCTACACTCCACAAAAGGCACTGAAGCCCCCATCTACCGGCACCACGATTCCGTTTACGAAGGAGGACCTATCGTCGCAGAGCCACAAGAGGGTGCTCATCAACTCTTCCGGTTCGCCGAAGCGCTTGAGTGGAGTTTGGCTGATAATGGTTTCTCCCCGGCTGGTCAGGCTACCGTCTTCTTCGGTGAGGAGACGACGATTTTGCTCGGCAATGAAGAAACCGGGGGCGATAGCATTTACGCGGATGCCCTCACCGTATTTAGCAGCCAGTTCTACGGCCAGCCAGCGGGTAAAATTATCCACGGCGGCTTTGGCGGCGGAGTAGCCCACGACCCGACTGATCGGCAGCAGCGCCGCCATACTGGAGATATTGACGATACACCCACTTCCCTGCTCCACCATTGGCTTGGCGAAGGCAATCGAAGGAATGACGGTGCCGAGTAAATTCAGGTCGTTGACTTTGCGAAAATCATCGATCCCCAACTCGAAGATAGAACTGTCCGGTCCGACGGTAGCACCGGCCCGGTTACCACCCGCTCCGTTGACCAGAATATCCACGCGGCCGGCTTTACTCAGTACAGTATCCACGGCGGCGTTTACCTGCTCTTCTTCCAGTACGTCACAACGGATAGCTTCGATCGTCAATCCCTCTCTGGCGAAGTCAGCGACCACTTTTGCGGATTTCTCTTCGTTGCGGCCGAGAATAAAAACCCTGGCTCCGGTTTGCGACAAGGCCCGGACGAATGCATTACCCAGGGTGCCGTTGCCTCCCGTGACCACTGCTACTTTGTTAGCCAAACTACTCATATTCTTCCGCTTTAAATCTTCACTCAACCAGTATCGTCATTCTCACCCTGCTCAACGGCGAACCGTTTACGAAAGGAACAAGCACCCATAGTGTAGCCGGCGGGATAACCCGTTAATTACTTTCCGTTCCGAAAGTTGGCGGCCACTCACGCTCAATAATCCTTTCTTTTTACTCATGGAAATCTGACAGATTGAGCATGAGTGACACAGCAACCAGATTAGGCTGCGCCCGGAACCTGGGCTATACAACGGGATAGATGATACTGACGACTTCCTCGAAAGTTACGGTATACCGACGAATCCTTAGCCCATCTTTGGCGGTTACCTTAATTATGACTTCGTCGGATACGGAGGCAAGCAGAATTTCCTCAATCATCGTGAAAGACAAACCAAGCGTGTTGAGCAGATCATGAACAGGGAATTTACTAAACCTTTGAAATTCCAACCCAAAAGCTGCTCAACTAAGTGACTGGTCGGCTAAAGTAGTTCAGAAGAAAATTTTGTCCCAGCCAGGCCAGGATCGAATTTTCAAATACGCCGAAAATCAGCTCAGTCTAAGTAAGTACTCCTAGCGTGCAGGTTAGTCTTTTTTATATCTGGCCGTACGCTCATCTTCGATCATACCGTCCCAATTCAGGCCAAAGCCAAAATCGTAACTGTGGCCCGAAACATCTACGTGTGGGTCCATATCCAGCGGTACATCCTCGAATTGTTGCTCAACGGTAAGCATGTTCGCGGGCATTTGCAGTGGTAAAAGCCCGGAAGGGGTTTCTTTGCCCGTCAGTATCTCTAACACCGCCTGCCGCTGTACACCGAAATCAATTAGCAAGCCATCAATCTCTTTTTCAAACTCGGCAACCACAGTGGGGTTACTGAGACTAAGCACCACCACGACCGGCTTATCACCCATCTCCTGCACAGTTTTCAGGACTAACTCCAGGTCAGACCGGTTGGATATCTCGGCTAGTTTATTTTTATAAGTACGGTTCAGCACGTCTTGCTCGCGGGAATCCCCGGCCAGGGAAGGATCCCGGGCTTCGGTAGCCCGGTAAGCATCGTACTGAAGACTGATGGGCAGGAAACCATTGTCACCAGACTCGGCCAACTCAGCGCTGTATCCAGCGGTACGGCCGTTTTGCGGATCGGTAATAAACACGATGGCAACTTCCGCTTCGGCGGCGGTCGCCACTGGCGTCACGTAACGGTCCAGCAACGCCGAATCTACCGGTGCCGCCCAGCCACCGGGCCTACCCGGACCAAAGAAGCCTTCCGTTGGGGGGTCATAGCGTTCGGGAACGTAGACTTTGGTGGTCTGGTTGAGGGGAAGGACGTTATTTTCGTTCTTTAGCAATACCAACGACCGTAGCTGAGCCTTGTAACCAGCTTCCATAAATTCAGGCTTACCCACGGTTGCCTCCGTATTTGCTACATTGATGTAAGGGTTTTCAAACAGGCCGACGTTGAAAATATTCCGGAGCAAGCGAACAGCAGACTGCTCCATGCGCTTACGCATCGCTTCTTTACCAATTTCTTTTACACCCATTTCGTAGGCCTCGATCACCGGCCCGGAAGCGTTGTTGCCACCGAACTGATCGCAGCCAGCCATCAGTACGCGATAATGACGTTCAGCTTCGGTCAGGCCTTCGACTCCCCAGGGCGTGGCACCGAACTGGGCCATTCCTCCATCTTCGCGAGTGACGCCCCAGTCGGTACAGATCACTCCGTCGTAGCCATACTCCCCACGGAGCATATCGTTAATAAAGTAAGAACTGAAGGCATTGCCTACGTTTTCCCCGCTCGGATCCAGCCCGGTAGAAATCGTATAATATGGCATTACTGCGGAAGCAGAGCCTGTGCCGCCATTGAGTTTGAAAGCTCCTTCGACGAAAGGCTTAAGGTGGTCTTGCAGATTATTGCCCGGAAAAACGGCGAATTTACCGAAGCCGTAATGGGCGTCCCGACCAGCCTCACCGGTACCGCCGCCTGGCCAGTGTTTTACCATGGCATTGACGCTTTGATTACCCCAACCGTTGGCCGATGCCGTTGTCTGAAAACCATCCACGTACGCCCGGGCCATATCAGTAGCCAGGGCAGGATCGGGGCCGAAAGTGCCGTTGAAGCGGTACCACCGTGGGTCGGTAGCGAGGTCTACCTGGGGAGACAGTGCAGTAGCGATGCCGAGCGCGCGGTATTCACTGGAGGCGATTTCTCCGAACTCCAGCATTAAATCAGGATCGAAACTGGCGGTTACCCCCAGAGCGTTGGGCCAGCGGGAGATATCTCCACCGGCGCCGATATTGAACTCATCGTTGTTTTCTGCCTGGTGACGGGGATCGGAGCTGTTATTGGCCGGGATGCCCAAACCGATGCCTTCCACAAGTGCCTGTGCATTGTTGTTCCAACGCGCGGCTACGGCGGGACTTTCGACCCTGGTGTAGAGAACATGGCGCAAGTTATCTTCCGTCAGAAATTTGATTTGTTGATCGCTCAGGGCATACGGTTCCTTACCACTTTCGGGATAAGGTTTTCCCCCGTAGGTGGAGCCCCGGTAGCCGCCTCCCGGAATGGCTTGGTGACCGCTGTAAAGCATCAGTCCAGCGATCTGCTCTATGCTCATGCGCGTTGCAAGATCGGTGGCGCGCTCATCAGTACTTAGGCGCCAGTCTTCGTAAGGGTCGAGACTGCCGTTCTGATTAAGGTCCTTGAAAGCAAAGCGGTCTACGGTCAGGACATTTACTCCCGAAGAAGGAGAATAGCCTAACTCCGGGCCGCCCTCGTTGATTAATAGATTGAAATCTTCTCCCGAAGTTTCGGTCCATTTTAGTCCGCAGGCAGATAGCAGGAAAAGTAGCAGTCCAGCCGCTGATAAATGTAAATAGACATTGGTTTTCATAGCTGATTTTTAAGCAGTGAAATTGGTTCCGGGCAGGTAAACACTAGCGCCCACTATTGAACTCAAGTAGTTTTTGATCAGGGTGATAACGTACAGTGCACTCTTTATCGATCATCATCGTAGCTCCCTTCTCCCGCCGATACGCTTCCCAGCGGGGCAAGCCGGAATGGTTGGGGTTGCCGCCATAGGCAAAGTTGACGTAGGCGCGGCTGACCCTCTCCGCCAGGGCGTGTGCTTCCGGCCCGCCGCCAGTCATGTTACGCGCCAGATCGACGGTATTGAAAGCAAAAGGAATGTCAACACAATGAATGGCTTTATACTTACCGCCCATCACGGGAGACGACCAGGTAAACAGGTACATATACACCTGAGCACCACCGGCTAAGTCCGATTTGAGGTTTGCCTGATGGACCGCTCCGGGGCGGAACATCATATCAATGTTGATGAGGTCCTGAGGGTGGGTGGTTTCGGGATAAGCCTCCTTTACCGCCGCGACGAACTCATCCGCCCGATCTCCGTGCTGCTCCTTGATGTAGGTCATAATTTCGGCTTCGGATCCCTGGGCCACCGGGCCGAGGAAGAAAGGAGCGAACTCATTTTTGACCGTACCGATCATCAGCGGAATGTCTTTAGAGAGTGCCAGTGCCTCCGGACTCAGCGGTTGGTAGGGCAATGTTTTGCCGTCCTGGCTCGGCCCCCAGTTCAACCCAAACACACCAGTATTGACACCCTTCGCTTTAAGTTCAGTTTCAACGGTCTTGAGGGCTCGGCTGGAAGCTGCGGACAATTCATTGAAGGGGACATCGCGAATTTTGGCTATTTCTTCCGGGCTGATATCAAGTTCCTTTAGCGTCGCCGCGCCAATTTTCCGGCTGACCTCTTTGGTCATCATGCCCTGGCGAAAAGCGCCGCTCATATTGATGGCTTTGTGAAAGAGCCCTTGCGCTGCGGGCATGGCCATCAGGGTGTTGACCTTGGCTCCCCCACCCGACTGACCAAAAATGGTAACGTTACCGGGGTCGCCACCGAAATTTTCGATGTTTTCCTGTACCCATTCCAGCGCCAGTTTCATATCCACAATGGAGTTGTTAGCCGAAGTGGCGAACTCTTCCCCGTAAGCAGAGAGGTCGAGAAAGCCCAGGACATTGAGTCGATGATTGATGGACACTACCACGACCTCACCGGAGCGGGCCAGGTTCTCCCCGTCATAGGAAGGCAATTCCTGAGAAGATCCGGAGGTGAATCCGCCACCGTGGATCCAAAACATGACGGGTCGTTTTTTGTCGTCTTTGATAGCCGGTGTCCAGACATTGAGCACCAGACAGTCTTCGTTGGCATAGCCCCAATCGTGGTCAAATACAAATTCGCTTTCATCCCGTACGGAGGTGGTCGGCGTGAGTAAGGGAGCAACGGGACCATAAGTCCGCGAGCTGCGTACACCTTCCCAGGGTGCAGGCTTGGCAGCC
Organism: Lewinellaceae bacterium SD302; assembly: GCA_002591745.1. Lineage (GTDB taxonomy): Bacteria > Bacteroidota > Bacteroidia > Chitinophagales > Saprospiraceae > Neolewinella. The sequence continues at coordinate 62,298 of PDLQ01000002.1, read as the reverse complement.
ATCGCAAAACGCTCAGCCTGACCATAAGGAATACCTTTAAAGGTGAAAATGCCATCGCTGATGTACCCCTGAACGCGACCACTTTCGGTAGCCGTGATGGCGGCATCATTACTGGTGATCAATTGTGCCCGTAGCTGCACCCCCAGCAGATAAAGGAGCAGAGTGAGGAAAATAATTCTTGTCATGATCGAATCCTTAAGTATTTGGTAAATGTAGCCCCTATTGTCGCAATACGCAACAATAGTTTTCAATACAGCAGCCATTTCAAAAACTTTCCTTAACATAGCGTAATAGTATGCGCTTCTTCTATGCAGGATATTCAGACTACTGATTTTTTACCCCACCTGGCCTTTGACATCGTCATCTTCGGATTTTCCGGAGAAGAGTTGAAAATTCTTCTCCTCGAGTACCACAACACCGGTTGGTTCGCTTTGCCGGGTGGCTTCGTGGGAAAAGAAGAAGACCTGGACCTGGCTGTGATGAAGGGACTTCGGGAAAGGACTGGCCTGCAAGACATTCACCTGGAACAGTTTTACACTTTCGGTAGTATGGAACGCTTTCGGCCCGATATAATGCGTAGTATTCTCGAAGCAAATGGCACGAACCCGGAGGACGTCCCCTGGTTGCTGGAGCGCTTTGTTTCGGTGGGCTATTACAGCCTGATCGATTACACTGAAGTCCAGCCAACCCCCGACAAACTTTCGGATTCGCTGGAGTGGTACACGATCACCGAACTACCGGAATTACTGTTCGATCACGAAAAAATCGTGCAAAAAGCCCTCTCTATCCTCCGTACAAACCTCGATAGCCTGCTGGTAGGCGTTAATATGCTGCCCGTAAAATTCACCATTAAGGAACTGCAAAACATCCACGAAGCTATCCTGGGTAAGCCCCTTAACCGGAGTAGCTTTCAACGAAGGATGCTGGCCTCGGGAAAGTTGGTTCGCCATGAAAAGCACTATACGGGTGGGTCGCACAAGGCGCCTTATTTGTATAGTTTTGTGAGGAAATAAAAGCCAAATCAGAAAACCCATCAGCGTGTGGATAATTCGATTTATCATGGCTAACAAAGTAGCAAAGTTCTCCCAACATCCATATTAACTACACCAGTCCTGAACCCAGTCAGAGCCGCAAAATTGGATGTACAAAGGGGCCCCACAACTAAAGAACGAGTTCGGGTGAGATCCCTGAGAGAACTCACCCGAACGTCATTGCCATCAATTTTGCTTTTAAAGGCTGGTGAAAAACACTGCTACTTTGCCAGCCATAACCTGCCTCCACTACTCAGATCAGCGGAATAATATACCCAGATGGGCCGTCAGAAAGGACCTGCGGGCATCTTCCTTGCCCAGTCCGGCGTAATGCAGGTCCACGCCCGGAGATAACAGCAGTCGCTCTCCGATCCGGGCCACGCCGCCCAGGCCAAAGTTGATTCCCTGGCTATTATTTCCTGCTTTATTCCGGTAGTAGCCCGTTCCGGCGCGTAGATATGGTTTCAGGGCGCCGGAACCAGCAGCTGAGAAACGCCAGTTGAGGTTGGCCGACAAGTGCAAATAGCGTTCGTGTTCCAACCCACTGGGCACTTCTGCGGTGAACTGAGCCAGACCGGCGATCAGACTCACGTCAAAGCGGTCGTTAAAAGGATAAGTTATATCCAGTGCTGCATAGACATTGGCGTCGAATAGGTCGTCAAAATCACCCAGTGGATGAGCCGAGCCAAGGTGGAAAGAATACCAGAGTTGCTTGCCGTTCAGCCCCGACCCTACTCCTCCGGGAGTGTTTCCGGCGGGAATTGGCACTGCAACCGGCCGACGTCCCGTAGTAGTTCCACCCGAACAATCTCCGCCAGGATAGGTAGCCGAAACGCGCCACTCACCACCATCGGTGACTACGTAAGTGTCCGAATAACAGCCATTTTCGTCGGTCATCACCGTGCGGTAGACCGGGTCGCCATTCGGTGCTTCGTAACGCAGAATAATCTCCTCGTTTGGCCGGGCCGGCTCAGTACAGCCGGCGGTGACCATTTCGGCGCAGCGCGGCCGGTCGACCGCTGCCACCGAACCTGCTTGCTGGTAGGCCACGGCATCGATCCGATCTTTCCCACAGCGCCCCAGTCGGGTATTGGCAGTCAAAGTAGTCCGGTTTCTCAGGTTGATGTTCAGGGTCGTCCCTCCCAAGGGTACCAGCGTATTTCCCTTAGGCAACCAGCTGGTCACAAACAGTTCATGTTCGGTGCAGACCTCAGCGTCGTCCGGTGGATAGACGGTTACCTGCCCGAAATACAATTCCTGGGCATCCAGTCGCTTCTTGCGCTCCGCCATATCGTAGGTCCATCCCTGAGGCAGTCCTTCCAGACGGAAGTAGACCAGCTGGTGGTAATCGTCTGGATTGGTCACGCTGAAATCAAAGGTGACCGGTTCGTAGGGACTTGCCGTGGTGCTTTCCCGGGTGGTCGTATTCTGCTGGGCCGTATTGTTGAAATCGTTCACGTCGTTGAAGACTTCCTGAATCTTCACCTGGATGCAGGCATGAACGTCCGCCTCGTCACCCGGTCTCCAGACGACGTAATCCGTGATCGTAGCCCCCGCTGCGATGGACGGGTAGTATTTCTGGGCTACGAAGCGGTTGAAATCCGCTTCTCCGCCGACCGTATGGTAGGGTTCGGAAATCCTGACGGCCACGGTGACATCAAAGGCAGTGCCCGGCCCGGGGTTGGTTACCCGGAAATAAATACGGTTGTCTTCCCCGGCGATGGGGTCATTTTCACGATCCGCCGGGCTACGACCTTCGTCTTCGTCAAAGCCATCCGGCTGGGCGTCCACCCAGATATCCGGACTGGTCCAGAAGGGATCGCCTACCCGGATATTTACATCGTTGGTTGTAGCCGGCGGATCATAGTTGATGCGAATACGGTAAGCCTCGCTCCCGCTGGCCGGAAGTACTTCCATGCCCAGCCCCGTACCTCCGGGGGCAGGAATAGTTCCGGTTCCGAAGGCGGCGTCATCCAGGCTATTGGGTGTTGTCAGGTCCTGGTCGATGAGGCGGACCGGACCTTCGCCTTGTCGAATATTTTCGTTTACGTAATACAGCAGTACGCCTTCGGTTTCCGGCAGGGTTCCGTCGTAGCGTCCCAATTCGTTGCTCCGGGCTTCCAGGAAGTAGAAAACGTTTTCGTCCTCAAGATCGGTTACTCCCGGCGTCAGCCCGATGGCGATCGCTCGTGGATTATCGGTGGCATCGGAAATTTGCCAGTTCAGGGGGATGGTGACGTTCGTCGGGCTACCCGGGGCCGGGCGCGGTATCCAGCGAACGCTGTTCGCGTCGTGGTCGGTCAGCCAATCGGCTTTCTCCTTCGACCAGGCCAGTGGCTGGTGGCGGGAGGTGTTGGCCATTAAGCCCCAGTTATCTACGTGGGGCTGGGCGAAAACGACGCCGGGATGGTTATACAGGTCTTCCAGTCCAAACTGATGGCCGAGGGCGTGGCTGGTTCTTCGAGCCGGGTCATTGAACACTGAAGTGACGGACACGGAAATACGGCGGTTCAGCCCATTCGGCAGTTCGTAGGGCCAGCCGCCGGTGGTCGCCCAGTCTCCGGTAAAATTTTGATCATTGAGCAGGATGATCATCCGGTCGATGTCGTCAGCGGGGTCGGCGGTTCCCCGGTCGAAAACGTCCGGGTCGGCCGCCAAGAGTTCGGCGATCACATCTTCGGCCATTTCGATCAGTGGGTTGGTCTCGGTGGACAGGTAGTTGCCCAGCGGACTGCTGAGGCTGACGTTCAGGTAGACCGGGTCGATCGTGGTGCCCTCGTAGCTGATGGTATCGATGTATGCGGCCACGTCGTCGATCAGTTCCTGGGCCAGCACGGCCGAAGGAGGTCCAGCAGGGTTGGTTCCCGGCAGACTGGTAAGGGCGACGATGGTGTTCTGGTTACCGGAGGGATCGGGCAGGTTCGGTCCATCGGCGGTCACCACCAGTGCGTATCCCTGGGCGGGGTTGCCTTGATTGACCTGCTGTCCATTCACCTCTACTTGCCAGTTGCCCGGTTGTGGATTGTTTACCAGTATCATTTCCACATTGTTGACCGTATCGACCGTGACACTGTTGGCCACCGATACGCCGGCGCTGAAATCATTGCCGTTGTAGGTCGTTCCGTCCGGAGCGGTAACGGTCAGGTTCAAATCATTGATCACTGGGGTGGCAAAGTTGGCGGCAGCGGGCGGCGGGCCGTTCCAGACCAGGGTGATCTTCAGCGGCTCGGCATTTCCGGCTATCACTACATTGTGAAAGTCACTTTCTCCGGTTAATAGCCCGTCGGCGTGGCGGACACCCCAGACCATTAGATCGCGGGCATCGCCGGAAAAGTAGAGGGCATCATCCAGTATCAGGTTGCCCCAGCCTTCAAGATTCGTTGGGTAGCCATTTAGGGGAGCAGAGCTTCCAGACGCATCGTTGCCGGTCATGTCACGGGTACTGTTCAGCAAGGTGGCTTTCAATAGCGCACCGGTTGGTATAAATGCCTGGTCCGGCCGCTGAGTACCCGTAGGGTACCAGCCTTCGGTATAATATTGACGGATCAGGGCAGCCGAGGCGGCTACCGCCGGGGTCGCCATACTGCTGCCGGCACAGGCATTGGTTCCACAGTTTGTTCCGGCCTGAGCGGAAGTTGTGTTGGAGCCCGGCGCATAAATGTCTGGTTTGATGCGGCTGTCCCAGGTGGGGCCGCTGGCCCCGGTAGAGACATTATTCGTATTTCCTTCGGCGGAAGCGGCGACCGAAATACCGTTGATCGAAGAAAAGGGCGGGCGGATCGGACTGGGAGCACCGGTAGTGGAGTTGTTATTCCCACTCGATACCACCACCAGCTGCTCCTCATTATTCCAAGTGAAAACATCCAGATCCTGAGAAAGCGTTGAATAGGCATTAATGACGTCGCTGGCCTTATCGCTCCAGCTATTGGAATGAATAAAGGCCCCGTCGGCCCGGGCAGCATTGAGGTACTGTAGAAAGGTTTTCGTGCCTTCCCCATCCGAAAAAATGATATCGCTCAAGTGCCCGAATGATAGACGGGCGTTGAAAGCGATCCCATTGTTCCCATCTCCGGCCGAAAAGCCGGCGATCGTACCGGAAGTATGGGTGCCGTGCCCCGGAATACAACCCGCGGCGGAGCTAAAAGTCCCCGGATTGTCAGAGCGCAAGGCAACCACCTTACGATGGGAAGGGCCCACCAGATTACCACCAGTATCAGCAAAGTAACAATGATTGGTATCCAGCATGGCGTCGATAACCCCTACGATCTGATTTTCTCCCCGGATTCCGCGATCGTGGACCGGCGTACCCGCTCCACCAGACTGGATTACGCCGGAAACGCCCCCATTATCCAGGGTGATATCGCCTTCTTCTTCGATCCATTCCAGTTGGGGAAGAGCCGCCAGTGCGTTTAAGCGAGAGCGATCAGGTATTCGTACTCGAATCCGATCACCCACTCCCCGGGTATCGAGGGGAAACAGTTGCATGATCTCCGCACCAGTAGCCTTAGCAGCTTCAGCAGTGCGTTCGAGGTTCTCCTCCGGATGCAATTGCAGCAATAAGACCAGGCCAGATTGGTTCCTGCGTGCTGGTGTCTCGAATTTCGCCTGACCGATAGTCGACGACAATTTGAAAGCGGGGTGATAAGCCCCGATCCAGCGTACCTGAGACAAATCAGCCAAACTCGCAGCCTGCTTGGCGTCCATTTTTTCCAGGTAGGTCAGATTGGGGAAATAGCGGTCCAGGCTCAGTCCGTATTCTTCCCGCAGCAACTGAAAATCTTTACGGTTCAGCGGCCGTCGGAATTGAATGAGACGAACGGGAGCATTATTCGCCGCAGTACCCGTTAGCAAAAGTTTGGGATCGACGTCCGGTGGCCCCTTTTCGGGATCATAGCGGATGCCATTAATTGTGACGTTGTAGTCTTGGATGTTTTGGGCCGATAAAGTGATCGGCACGAGTAAAACACAGAGGATACAAACCCAGCGGGTCAGTTGGTTGGTAAAGAACATGGTTTCGGTTTTAGGTGTATATCATTTCATGCACCTAATTCCGGGGATGTTACAGTTGGCGTTGGACTGGCCGCCCTCCGGTCAACTGGGTGGGCTGAGGTTTAAATGCAAAAGCAGAAGCACTCGGAATACCCAGAGGAGTAATACAATTTTGCACCAACCTCGTCAGCCGAATTATAAGAAAGGTGCTGACTTTAGTAAGGCAGGTAGCCTTTTAAAGTGCGTGGATTTGATGAATGATGGCTTCTTTCCACCCGGCGTTCCCTACCCCGTGCTGGTCTTCACTGCTAGAATGAAGCCTGACTGCTATTTGTTGCACACCCTGGTTACCAGGAAAGGTCCTGGCAGACCATTCCCGGAATATAACATCGCTGCTCGCTACCGGGTGTCGGGCCAATCGCCCAAAATTGTACCAGTCGGCCTGACCAAAAAGTTTCCAGTCCAGTTGCGCGCAGTTCCGATGTTGGCTAGCCCCCAACCGAAGGCAAATAGGGACTTCAAAGTAGCAAGGGGTTAATCTTTGCTAGCTAAATAAGCCCAATTTCATCAGACCGAAAAGGCTAAAACAATGAATCTCCGCTCAATTCCATCAACCCGACGTAAGCCAGCACTTGCTGGTATTCCGCTTGAGCCAGGCGACGCTCAATCGCTAGTCGTTGCAGACGGACTTGCCGCAGTTCAAACTGGTTGATCCGGCCGTTGCGGTAGAGTTCATCGGCCAGGGCAAAGTTATCGGCTGAAAGGTCCAGGTTTTCTTGCTCAATGCGGGCTTGAGCGACGTAATACTCGTACTGCTGGTAAAGCAGGTAGAGCTCATTTTTGGTAGTTAATGAGGCTTGATCGTAGGCAAGTCTGGCGATAGTGACATTCAGCTGGGCCAATTCAACATTGCGGTCTACCCGATTGCCATCGAAGATGTTGTAGTTGGCCGTCACTCCAAAGAAGGGGCCGTAGGACTGATTACTCAATAAGAAGCCGGAATTGGAGGATAGGTAGCCATAGTTAAGGCCGGCGTTCAAGTTGACTTGCGGGAGTCGCTCGGCTTCCGCCAGGTCTATTTCCCGTTCGGCGATGGAGAGTTCCTTGGCCGAAACCTGAATGTCGGGGTTGGAGCGCAGGGCCCGCTCCGTCCATTGCTCGTAGGGCTTTACTTCGTCGTAGGCCAAAAAGGTCGTATCGACCGTAACCTGGATATTGGCATCTCGATTGAGCTCGCGGTTCAGGGCGCCGGCAACAATATCGTACTGCAACAGCGCCAATTGGCGGGTATTGATGAGTTCGTTCAGGTCCGTTTTAGCCTGAAGCACATCCAGTCGGGTAGCCGAACCGATGGACAATTTGGCTTCGGTCAATTCGAGAATATCTTCGAGGTAGCTAATATTCTGCTCGAGAATCGCAACAATGCTACTTTGAAGTACTAATTCCTGGTAAGATCGCGCGATGGTGGCCACGAGCTGCTGGGCTTCCCGCTGTTTGGTCAGAGAAGCCAATTCATAAGTGTCCTGCAATTGATCGCGACGCAGGTACATGGCCTTACCGTCGTAGATCGTCCAGTCCATCCTTACGCCGGCGTTGAAGCGCAGGTCTACCCCACCCCGAATCACGTTTTCCCGTCCATCCAGGAAAGTCTGGGTGGCATTATCCAGCGTAAACGAGCCGCCACCCTGAGCGGTAACACTGGGTAGCATGCCCGCAGCACCAGCTCCGGTATTTACCCCGGCGGCAGTGATGCGCGCGTCCGCGGTGACCAGTCCTAAGTTTTCGCGAAGCCCGATTTCCACGGCTTCTTCCAGGCTCAGGTACTGGGCATTAACGGAAGAAAGCAGCAATAAAAGGCTCACCGTAAGCCAACAATTTGGATGTAATAAACAGCTATTATTCAGAATCATAGGTCTTCCGTTGCCGCCGCTTTTTTGCGGGAAATCAATAAATACATGGATGGGATCAGGTACAACGTCAGTAGTAGCGAAAACAATAGCCCCCCGATGATGGCGACACCCATCGGAATCCGGGAAGTAGACGCTGAACCAAGCGCGAGCGCGATGGGTAGCGTACCTAGTACCGTTGCCAGGGAGGTCATCAGGATGGGCCGCAAGCGCGAAGCCGAAGCGTCCAGGATAGCCGCTCTTTTTGATTTTGCCGTTGTTAATTGCTGGTTAGCAAATTCCACGATCAAAATACCGTTTTTGGTCACGATACCAATCAGCACGATAATCCCAATCTGTGAGAAAATATTGAGGGTATGACCGAAGAAGTAAAGGCATAGCAGAGCTCCGAGAATAGCCAGCGGAACGGTCACCATAATGATCACCGGATCGACGTAGGATTCAAACTGGGCCGCCAGGGTTAAAAATACCAGCAACAGGGCCAGCCCAAAAGCAAACAGGAGTCCACTCGAACTTTCTTCCAGTTCCTTGGAGCTACCGGACAGCGAGGTAGAAAAAGATTCGTCGAGTAGTTCGTCGGCGATCTTGTCCATTTCTTCAATCCCCATTCCGATGGTATAACCGTCGTTGAGCCCGGCGTTGATGGTGGCCGACACATAGCGGTTGTAGCGGAATAACTGGGGTGGCGAAGAGGTCTCTTCCAAATTGACCACCTCCGATAACTTGACTAGCCGCCCATTATCGGCCCGCACGTTGGAGGAGGTCAGGTCCAGCGGTTCATCGCGAAAATTCCGTCCCGCCTCCCCGATCACTTCGTACTGCTTGCCGTCGCGGATGAAGTAGCCGTAGCGCTGACCAGCAAAGAAGAGTTGTAGCGTACTGGCCACGTCGCGAACGGAAACGCCCAGGGTGCGGGCTTTTTCCCGATCAATGGTGACTGTCAGCTCGGGTTTGGTGAATTTCAAGTTGATGTCCACCACGTTGAAAGCCGGGTTGTCTTCCGCTCGCTTAATAAAGTCGGGAATTACCTCCTTGAGTTTCTCCAGCGTAGGTGCTTGCAGTACGTACTGCACGGGCAGTCCACCCAAGGAGCGGGATACCTCGATGGTCTGTGGCTGAATAGCGAAGGCACGTGCGAAGTTCTTACCCTTGATCAAAGGGGTAATACTATTGACAATCTCCTGCTGCGAACGTTCCCGTTCCTCTGGGCGCGTCAGATTGAAAAAGACGAAGCCGGAATTGACCGAAGTAGATGATCCGAATCCGGGGGAGGTAACGGCAATGTAGGCTTGCCGCTCCGGAATGGTGTCCATGATGTTCAGCAGTTCCAGCATGTACTCATCCATCAGCTCATAGCTGGTTCCTTCCGGCGCCGTAGCGAAGACCCGGAAAGCACCCTTATCCTCCATGGGTGCCAATTCTGAGGGAATCGACTTACCAACCCAGTAAATACCCCCAAAAGCGGCCAGGATGATGAGTGGAGATATCCATTTGACCCGCAGGAAACGTTCCAGGCTACTGCGGTAGTTACGCGTCATGCCTACGAAGAAGCGTTCGGTGAGGTTGTAAAAAGCATTGTGCTTCTCCCGCTTTTTCAACATTCGGGAAGACAGCATGGGTGTCAGCGTCAGTGAAACGAAGGTGGAAATAACGATGGCTCCACCCACCACAAAACCAAACTCCCGGAAAAGCCGCCCCGACAAACCGGATAAGAAGATTACGGGCATAAAGACGGCGATCAGCGTCACCGAAGTAGCAATGATGGCAAAGAAAATCTCCTTTGCACCTTCGTGGGCCGCTTCCTTCGGCTCCATCCCGTCTTCGATTTTTTGGTAGATGTTCTCCAGCATCACAATGGCGTCGTCTACCACCAGCCCCGTGGACAATACGACGCCCAGCAGGGTAAGGATGTTGATGGAATAATCCATGACGTACAACACAAAGAATGCGCCGAGCAACGAAATCGGCATAACCAGTACCGGAATGATCGTGGTCCGCCAGTCGCGCAGAAACGCAAAGATCACCAGTACCACCAGCCCGAAAGCGACGAAGATGGTATTCTGTACTTCATCGATGGCCGCCCGGATCGGCTCGGTGTTGTCGAAGGCGTAGCCTACTTTGATGTCCTCGGGTAGTTCCTGCTCGATGCGTTTGACTCTTTCGTAGATGTCGTCCGCAATTTCAATGTAGTTAGCACCCGGCTGGGGCGTAATGGCGACGCCCACCATCGGAATGATGTTTTTGCCACGCAGCAGGGTGCGCTTGTTCAACGCTTCTACCCTGGCGTTACCGATGTCCTTGAGGCGAATGATCGTTCCTTCTTTTTCGGCAATGATCAATTCGTTAAACTCCTCCGCAGTCTCTAAACGTCCGAAGGTGCGGATGGTCAGTTCCTGACGATAGCCTTCGATCTTTCCCGTGGGTAACTCCACGTTCTCCCGGGCCAGGGCATCCCGTACGTCAGTGGGCGCAATTTGCAGGGCCGCCATTTTACCGGGGTCCAGGTTGAGTCGCATAGAGTACTCCTTCGAGCCCCATATTCGGATATTGGCAATTCCCTGCACGGTTTGCAGCCTTTCCTTGAAAAATTTGTCGGCCATATCCGTCAGGTCAAGCAGGGAGCGGTTGTTCGATTGAATGGTGAGGGCCATGATGGTCGTCGCATCGGCATCGGCCTTATTCACGATGGGAGGTTCCACGTCCGGGGGTAGCGAACGAATGGAACGGGAAACGCGGTCGCGCACGTCGTTGGCGGCGGCTTCCAGGTCAACGTCCAGTTCAAATTCAACGGTGACCGTCGAACGGCCGTCGGAACTGACCGAAGAGATCGTCCGGATACCGGAAATGCCGTTAATACTTTCCTCCAGCGGTTCGGTGATCTGCGACTCCATCACGTCGGCATTCGCGCCGGGATAATTGGCTACCACCGAGATAATGGGCGGGTCCACCGAAGGATACTCCCGCACACCCAGGTAAGAGAAGCCGATGAAACCGAAAATGATGATAACGATGGAAAGGACCGAAGACAATACCGGCCTTTCGATATTCAGAGAAGACAGGTTCATTAGCGGGCTTCTTTTAGTTTGGCTCTGACGGGCATACCGTCGGTGGCACTCAGAATCCCCGTGACCAGCACCGAGTCCCGCTCGGTAATGCCGCCCAGGATTTGTACGGAGGTGGGGGTGCGTACACCGACTTCCACGGGACGGGAGGTAACTACGCCGTCCTTAATGATCAATACCTTCTGACCGTCCAGTACGGGAATGATCGCCTCGGCCGGGATCAGCAGAGAAGCACCCTGATTTTGGAGGGCGTACTGCACCTCCGCGTAGCCCCCGGGTAAAAACAGCCCCTTGTTGTTGGCCAGGCGGCAACGCATCCTTAGCGCGCGGTTGTTTTCGTCCAGTGTTGGTGAAACCAGGTAAATTTCCGCCCGAAAGGTGTCTTTGCTGGCGGGAATAGTAAAGGTGATTTCGTCGCCCACCGTCAGACTTCCCGCCAATTTCTCCGGGATAAAGAATTCCAGTTTGATCGGGTCGAGGCGCAGCAATTCCGCCATCCCCGTTCCGGGTGATACGTAAGCGCCTTCGCTCAGCAGCTTGAGCCCCACCCTCCCGGAAAATGGCGCGTAAACGTCGGTCTGGGCAATCTGGGCGTCCAGCACCGCAATGTCGGCCTCAATTACTTTGGCAGCATTCCGCAGCCGGTCAACTTCTTCAGCGTTGATGGCCTGTAAGTCGCTCAACTTTTCGGCGCGGGCCAGTTCCGTCCGGGCGTATTCCAACTCAACGGACATCTTGGCCTTGCGGGCCTGCAACTCCGCGTCGTTGAGTTTGGCCAGTAAGGCCCCCTTGCGCTTGAAATCACCTTCCCGGAAATAGATCTTCTTGAGGTAGCCCGCCGTCTCCGAAGCGATCATTACCTGGTCCTCCGCCACAAAAGTTCCGGTGGAACTAGCCTGTTGCTGTAAATCGGATTGCTCCGGCAAAATAACTTCGGCCTCCAACACCCCGGGTCCCGATTTTTTGGCGGCGGGGGCGGCTGCTTCGTCGGAGCCGCAGGCGGTAAGCAGCAGTGCGGTCAGGCACGTCAGCACGAAAGATAATAATGGTTTCATACGCTGGATTGGTTAGCACGCCGTCGTCAACAATCAACAACTGTGCGAAGATAGGTGAACGCCAAAGTCGGGGAAAAAGATGTTGCTACAATGAAGCCATTTAAACTTATTGTTTTCTGGCGAGCTGCAAGCCCGATGGGTTCTGGCAAGCCTCGGTTTTGAGTGCGTACCTGGAGGGTACGGACGAAAAAGTAGGTGCAGTCCAGGTTCCATCGGGCTTGTAGCGCAGACGGATAGAATAAGATTAAAAGGCTTCAATAAGTATTTCGAACTAATGTACGTGATTACCTAACGCTATTTTTTAACGGGAGCGGGCTTTGCTATTCATTAACTTTTGTGAGGTGGATGGCGCTTTTTGCGTAGTAGGTGGATTTTTGACTTCAACTCTGAGACGTCCCGGTGTACACCGGGAGCGATCACCGAAGGTAAAGTAGCAGGGTATCATAGAAAGCATAGTTATTGTAGTGTCAACCTAATTACCTCTTTTCCTCGCTGGCTACTTTTTTGTAAGAAATAAAATCCATCGCTTGGCGTAATAACTTCAAGACATTGCAACACTTTTCATAGTTCAGCTACTCGACCATCACCACTAGAAGACCCGCAAAACAATGTACATACATCTATTGTTGACTGGTGGAAGTTAATCGCCTTTACGTATGTCCGACAATATCCTCGCCATCATCCCCCTGGGGAAGCAACCCTGGCAGACGCTCGACCCCTTTTTGTTCAGCGTTCACCACCTCGACCATTACCCCGCCGGCAACGAACAACTGGGCCCCGCTCCCGGTACTGCCGGGCGGCCAATTGGTCAGGACTTCGGCGGTATTGACGGCTGGAATATGTACCACGGGCAGACCGTTCCCGGTTTTCCGCACCACCCCCACAAAGGTTTTGAAACCATCACGGTGGTCGAGCGGGGATTTGCGGACCATACCGATTCCCTGGGTGCTACGGGCCGCTTCGGCAAAGGAGACGTACAGTGGATGACCGCCGGAAAAGGCGTCAACCACTCGGAGATGTTTCCCCTGGTCAACCCCGAAGGAGAAAACACACTGGAGTTATTCCAGATCTGGCTAAACCTGCCGCGCAAGAGTAAGCTGGTAGAACCCAACTATCAAATGCTCTGGGCGGAGGATATTCCCGTGATCGAAGGAAAAGACGAGGACGGAAAAACCCACCGGATAAAGGTGGTTGCGGGAGCCTATAAAAACGTCAACCCCCTGACTCCCCCACCCCACTCGTGGGCCTCCGAAAAAGATAGCGACCTGGCGGTTTGGCTGGTCAGCGTAGCCGCCAGTGGTCAGCTCACCCTGCCCGCCGCCAAGCCCGGCACCAACCGCGTGCTCTACCTCTACAAGGGTGCCGGAGCCGCCGTTGATGGTGTCGACGTTGAAAATTATAAAGGAGTGCAAGTCCGCCCGGACGTTGAAATCACCCTAACGGCCGGAAGCGAGGCCGTAGAACTGCTCGTACTACAGGGTCGCCCGATCGGCGAGCCCGTAGTCCAGCACGGACCTTTCGTGATGAACACCCAAGAAGAAATCTCGCTCGCTTTCGCCGAATACCGCAAAACCCAATTTGGCGGCTGGCCCTGGCCGAGCTCCGAGTTCGTGCACCCGCGGGAACGGGGGCGCTTTGCGAAGTATCCGGACGGGACGGTGGAGGAGCGGGAGTGAGGGGGTTGCCTGTCCGGCTCTATTTGTTGATCTTTCTTCTTTATGCTTGTATGATTCTTCGATTCCGATTGTCCTGCAGCATCGGCTATAGAAATTTAATCAACTTGCTTTCCAGAAGACTTCAATCGCCCAAAAAGGCTGATGTCCATTTACCTGGCGGAGAAATTCAACAGCTTGTTGGTAAGCTTTTTCATCAAACTTAGTCCAGTGAAAACCGAGCTTTACTGGATAAGTAATACCAATGCTTTCCTGTTTGAGGTGCGCTTTAATATTTCGTAGTAAAATAACATCAATGGGCGGATGCGCCACCCGAGCTAGTGCTGAATTTGGATTAGCCGAAACGTATATAGTTTTAATGTAAATGGCGATGATCTTAGCCAGGCGGCCGTAGGAAATGGTCTCTTCTACCAACTGCTGTCGTAACAGTTCCCTCTTCAATTCTTTAGCCCGCTCAGCGTGCCAAAGATCAAAGGTGGAAGAATCAGGTTGTGCATTGAAAAGCGCCAACAGTTTTTCCGAAAATTCAATCGACTCCAAGGCATCGGAGATGGATTTAGTATTGGCTCTCTTCCAACCGCGCTGAGCAGCGCGGGCGGCGGTCCAGCAGGCAAAGCGGTGGAGGTGTTCTTGGTGATTGTAGGTGGAATCCATTTAGTTGTTTTGTTAAAAAATCTTACCTGTTCAAGCATCAAGCTTCTTCCAAGCCTCCTGAATCACTTCGGCAATACGTCTACGTCTTTCCTCCAGAAAGTCACGATATGGAACGTCCTCCCATCCTTCCCAAAGCGCGTGATGATGGTATTGTATCAGTCTATCCTCATGGGTCAGTTTAGCCAGCTGTACAGGCAAATACTCCGCTGGAGCTGCATCCGATATCTCGATATTATCGCCCCACTCCACCAACGCGAAGTTGGCAATTTGGTTAGTCGTACGTTTGTCCGTAATCCTCTGCTTTTCCAAGTATGCTTTGGGGAACAAATGATGGCGCTCAAGAGCAGACTTTTTAGATTTAATTCCCGCCGTGAGCAAGTTGTTAATTCGTAAGTTGGAGAAAAGGCCACGGGCGTCAAGTACGTCCAGTGCGGCGTAGTATCCGAAAAGTGATGCACCTCTACTGGCGGAGGTAGCTAGTTCTCCTGGTAGATTGATCGTCCAGAAATCACTGGTGAAGGCCTGGGTAATAAATCCATTAATAATGGTTGTGAAGTCTGCGGCACTTTGCGCTTCCCGGAGGCTGGCCAAATCATTCTCCATGCGGGACTCAGGTGAGCCGGTGTAACGCCCGGTGAGTGATGTCATAAAAAACCAGCGAGAGATCAATTTCCTCAACGTTCCATAATCCATCTTGAACTGTTCTCGGCCGATGAGGAACATGAGGTAGCAGTAAATGAGGTTGTTTTTTGAGCTGATAAAATCTCCCCGCTGGTACCCGGCTTGTTGAACGGCTTTAAGGTATTCGTGCCAGTTGGTAAGGTTGAGGACTTTGCTCTGGGCTGTTTTAAGCAATCCGAATTGTTTGTCCCGTTGTTCGGAGCTGAACTCTCCCGTCCGGAGATCTTTCCCCCGTAAGATGCTGTACACATACTGCAAGCGGGCGCGCTGAAACGCCAGACCGACGGCGACGCGAAGCATCTGATCGGGGTCGGGCCAGATGAGGTAGTTGTAGGCACTGGGTCCGGTTGAGCCGGCGGTACGGGCATCGCGGCAAAACTCCTCGAGTTCCAGGCGGCCCTCATCCCAGAATACAGACATGATGGTAAGGATAAAATCAGCCTGATTTAACTTTTTACCTTCGCTATTAATGCGGACAAAGACATCGGATACATCCTCTTCAGATACCGTCTTGAGCAATTCAAGAGCAGAAAAGGGATAGCTCTCTAGTGTTTTCAGTTTACCAATAGCTTTTTGGATTTTCTTTCGTTCAGCGTCCGAAACTTCACGACTAGCCGTTAGCTTACTGACAAAGTCCATAGTAAAGTCGATGATATCTGTCTCAGGATCCCAGAGAACGGAAATATCCTGTACGTATTCCGGACTTCGGCGGGTGGCGGCATCGGGAACCTCAAACTCACCAGTGGTAGGTTTAAAAGAGATGACGATCTTTTCCTTATCGTAATTCTCTCGGACTACCTCTCTAGATTTCAGTACGGCATAAAGCGAAGTCAGCCGCTGTTGCCCATCAACGATGAGCAAGGAGGGAGCCTTCTGCTTGGCCTCCGTACCGATGCCCTTCTCTCCCCCACCCTCCAGCGGGGTTTGCCAGAAGAGGAAATAGCCTACGGGATAGCCTTTGTACATGCTGTCGAAGAGCTGCTTTACTTTGGTATTCTTCCAGACGAAGGGGCGCTGGATGTCCGGTAAGCCAATTATACCCAGATCGATGTTAGCGATGAGGGTGTTGAGGTCGTAACGGACTTCTTTGAATAGGGTGATTGCCATGAGAGGTTAGTGTTTAGGTCTTTTCGGAGTTACGGTCTTTCAGTAACGGCATTATTTCCTTCGCAATACGAGCGGTAGAACGGCTTTGGGGGTGAGGGGAGATGACCAACCTTATCACTTCATCACCCTGCCAGCATACATCGCCGGCATATTCAATAAGCGGTGTGTTACGATCGATACTAACGGTAGACTTTGCACTTGCCAGAAGATGGGCGGCGTAGTTAAGTCCGGAGAGGCATACGATATTTCGAGGTTGGTAGTAGGCGATTTCGGCCATGAGCAAGTCATGGGAAGCTTGCCCCATAATGTTGATCATTTTCCCGGTTGGGTTTCTTTTAGCGGGGGCGATTTTGAAGAAATTGGTCCACACGATGTCATCCCACCACTGTTCACCTTCCTTGCTGCGCTCGATGCTGATTTGCCGGATGACCTGCCAGAACTGGGACTTGGCGGTATTGTATCCTTTGGTGCCGTTCTGCCAGTATTTTTCTACCCAATTCAGGCGGTCTTCGTAGGCTGCGGCTTCGTGCTTGTCTTCCAGAATTTTTCGAAGGTGCCCTTCTAGGTCTGCCTGAAGTGCTTCCACCGTAAAGTCCCAATGCCAGCCGTTGAGGGCCCGACCGATGTATAAAGTGTCTACGGTTTTACCGGGTCCCCGCATGGGGTGGAAGGCTACGAGTTGATGGCCGGAAAACTGGTGAGGTTTTGTGGCGATGGTTTCGAGGAGGTGGCGGTAGGCGGCGGGCAACAGGTTAGAAATATCAGGCATATTAATAGGTAACGGGTGACTGTATTAACCAATTGAGCATTCTCGACACCTCATCGTCGTCACTTATCGCTTCGGTGATACCTTGGTTTTTTACATTGATCAGAAGTTCATGCCAAGCCTCCTCATCTTTTCCTTCAATCCCAAGATGCGATTCTATCACACCACGTCGCCATACCCAAATTCCGCGTTCTAAAAGAGAGTTATGAATATTAGTTACAGCAACTTTAGTCTCTTCGTTCTCGTACAATGCGTTATAGCCTATTTTTGTGTGGTGTTTGTCCGGACGACGGTTATCAAGTCGAATTGTCCCCATTCGCTGTAGCTCTTCAAAGTGATCAAAGCATAAGATCATATCCTCTGAGTCTTCCTGAAGCCAACCTTTTTTTATGGCCTGTCCGAAAGCATAGTCCATATCCGTCACGACCTTAACTGGTAGATCAAGAGCTTCTAGGATAGCTTTGGACTTGGCGGTATTGCTAGCTCCTCCCTGTGGAACCAACGCACAACGATGGCAACCCAATGTTAATCCTTCATTGAGATGTTCAAATAGCTTTGGGATGACTCTCTTTTCCGTTTTCCCTTCGACAAGAATAACGGTATCCGCAAACAGGATCCTTGAAGAATGGGTTAGCTCAAACATCGTCTTGAGCATGTGAGTATGTTTTCCCCCATCGACCAATTCCTGAACGGCTGTCGCGATAGTTTTCCGCCGGAAAGTCCCTCTTGCACGGTTTTTCCGCAGTAGCAGCGCGTTCATTGCATCTTCCATCTTGATCATCTGGGCGGAATGCGTTGCAAAAATTACTTGGTAGCCTAATGCGGAAAGTTGCTTTAGCGCGATTCGCGTCTGCTCAATAGCATGAGGGTGAAGGTAGAGTTCCGGCTCATCAATAAGTAACAGCGTACAAGTGGGAGAATCTGATTGTCCGCGCTTGTTTTCAGCAAGCTGCCTGATAAGAGCCATTTGGATGGCTCTTTGCGAACCGCTTCCTAAAGTTGTGATGTCCCGGCCACCATCATGCCCATCTTCGTAAACTTTGATCGTTCCAGACTTGAATATGTCCGTTAGGTCCGGAGTTGGAACATGAAGTTTTATAGAAACATCCGGAAAAAGCTCATTGACTTTTTGAGACGTTTCCCGGTCAAAATCTTTAAGTTCCTCTGCCCGATTGTCGCCATCTGCGTCAATTACACTGGTGAGTTCCGCTAGTGCCTTTTGCGCATCCGCGCCGTGGCGTTCTCTAATGGGAGCCATTAGTTCAGCGATCAGTCGTCCTATTGTAGTAGTGCTCTTATTCTTCGCAACGTCTTCCTGGATATTTTCTAACGCCCCAAGTTCGATTGGGTCCGGGAATATTTTATCAATGGCTACATCCAGGCCAGCGGGGTTTGATGCCCAGGGATCTTCGTCCTCACTTACTTCAGGCTTCCGCACGTACAGCTTGATATCACCTATTCTGCCGCCTGGGGATAGCTGTACCCTACGAATGGTAATTTCGTCGGCAACCACATAAGGAGCCAATGACTTTGCGTGCTTGCTTTCTAACTTTTCGAGAAGCTCGGCAGAAACACCTACTATCTTTCCCGTGACCTCCACCGGCTTATCTACGTCATTGAAATCCGTAGTAGCTAATGTGGATCTTTTCAATAACCATTTACAAGCCGATAAGACACTTGTTTTTCCAGAATTATTGTAGCCAATCATTCCGGTGAAGGGTTCAAAGGGAAAAGATTCCTCTTTTATGGACCGATAATTATTGACGGTCAAAGATTTCAGGTAGTGCATATTATTCTTCTTGGGTAAACTCCCCCATCAACCCCTTCACACTCCGATTCAGCGTCACCGCCGTATGCGGAACCAGCACGTACCGCCACGGCTTACCGCCGTGCTTCGCCGTGTGCGCCGATGCGTACTTGCAATATTCCACCGCCGCCGTAGCTTTATCCTGCACGTCTTTGGCGTCCATGTCTTTGGCCATTTTGGGTTCGACCATGTAGATGGCATCCTGGCACTCCACGACGAAATCGGGGACGTACAGTTTCCCCTCGTGGCCGTAGTAGATGCGGAACTGCCGCTGGGCGGGGCGCAGCCACCGTTCAACGTAATCGTCCTGCTCACAGAGCTGGGCGAATAACTGCTCGGTGTAGGAGTCGAATTTGTAGTACTCGTGGCAGGCTTTGGCGAAACCGGTGAAGAGCTTCATTTTCAGGACACCGGCGTTGCCGACGTTTGATTTGAAGTCCTCGATGCGGTCGTCCCCGTACTTGGTATAGTGGTGGGGAAAGATTTCGGTGTAGGGCCTGGTATTGATGTCCACCTCATCGAACTCCAGGTCTTCGAGGTAGAAGTGGTTCATCATCTGGCGGTAGATGAGCTCGGCGATGGCGCGGCGGTTGACGATAACGACGTTCTGTACGTCGTCTTCATTACTCAGGTAAGACTGGTAGTGGGCCACGGCCTGCTCCACCAGTTTGCGGAGCAGTTCCGGATGCTCGGAATGGTCGACCTCGGGCTGATTTAAGAGTTCCACCAGGATGAGCTCGAAGGGAGAGGCGGCACTCAGGTTCTGGTTGTTGGTGGCCAGTGAACTGGTCTTCCCACTCTGCATTTCCCGGATCAGGATCTCATGGCTCACCGGTTGCTGGTTCAGGCCGGAGGTGTCGAGGTCAAAATCGTGGAAGCCGTGCTTGCGGCCCGCCTTCGGCGTGATGGTGATACGGGGGATGGAGATGAACTTGGCCACGAAGGTGTTCACTACCCGCTCGTACACCGCCTCGGCTTCCTCCACGAGGCTATCGTCAAACATGCCCGGTGCCTGGCCGTAGGTGACCTTTTCGATCACCTGGCGGACGACCTCCGCCCGGACCTCCGGCTTACGGAGTTCTTCCACCGAGGCCACCTTGTCGTTCATCTTCGGCAACTGCCGGTGGATGGCCCGCATCATGTCGTTTTCCCGCTTGGCTACGGCACGGCGTTCCGGTTCGGCGATTTGCGTGATCTCCGCCTCCCGCTGGTCGTATTCGCTTTCGGCGTAAGAAGTGGTGGTAACCACTTCCTTGCGGCGGTTCAGCTCGTTCGGGTCGATTTCGACGATGAAGTCTTTATTGATGATCGAGCCCGGTTTATTGGCTTCATCCACGATGGCCTGGAAGTTGTCGTGGGCAACGATGCTGAGCCGGTCCACCAGTTCGTTACCGGTCAGGCGGCCGTAGGGCAGGCGCAGGCCGCGGCCGATGGTTTGCTCGGTCAGGGTATCGGAAGCCGAGGCACGCAGGGGCACGATGGTGTAGAGGTTCGTCACGTCCCAGCCCTCTTTGAGCATATTGACGTGGATGACGATCTCGATGTCGTTGTCCGGATGTTCCAGACTGACCAGCCGGGCGATGTTGTCGTCTTTTTCACTTCCCTTCTGGTTAGAGTGAATGTCCATCACCTTATCGGCATAGCGACCTTCGAAAAAGTCGGCCGACTTGATGAAACGCTTCAGCTCGGCAGCGTGGGTAGTGTCTTTAGCTACCACCAGCATAAACGGCTTCACGGCCCGTCCGCCAATTTCACGCGCGTATTGGTCCAGCGCCGTGCGGGCATCTTCGTGAAGGGCGATGCCGTCCCGCAACTTGATGCGGTCCTTCTCCCGATCGTTATAATCCTCCGGTTTGAAATCCTTGCGGGTGGCTACGGCCGGCTTTTTCACGAAGCCATCCCGGATGGCTTTGGCCAGGCTGTATTCGTAAACAACGTTTTTAAATTTCACCGTTTTGCTGCCCTTAATGACCTGCGGCGTAGCCGTCAGTTCGAGGCCAAGCACGGGGTCGAGTTCGTTGAGGACTTTCATGCCGCTTTTGGCGCGGTAGTGGTGGCTTTCGTCCATGACCAGTACCAGGTCTTCCAGGCCGGCGAGGTAGTCGAAATAGCTCTGGCCCAGGTACTCGGCCATCTTACGGATGTTGGGCGTGGTACTGCCCTTCTCCTTACTGTTGATTTTGGAGATGTTGAAGACGTTGATGTTCAGGTCGGAGCGGAACAGGCGGCTGGCGGCGTACTCCCGGTAGTTGTCGCCGGTGATCACGTTGGGCTCGCCCTGGATGGTGCTGCCGATGAGCCCTTTGAAGACGTACTTTTTGCTGTTAGGCTGGGAGAAGTCTTCGATCAGTTTGTTGTAGATCGTGAGGTTGGGCGCCAGCACGAAGAAGTTTTTGATGCCATGCGCTTTGTACAAATAAGCGATACAGGCACCCGCCAGACGGGTTTTTCCCACCCCGGTAGCAAGACTGAAACAAAGGGAGGGAAAATCGCGCTCGAAGTCTTCGAATACTCCGCTGTGTTGCGTCACCTTAACGAGTTCTTTGCTTAAGAAAGCGGCGTCGCCCTGGCTTTTGGTCAGGTCCAGATCGGCGCTGATGGCGGCCAGCAGTTCGAGGCTCTTCCGTTGAGGTGTGCGCAGGGAGAGGCGGTTGCTGATGAAATTGACTTTGGGGTGCATTTTTTATAGGTGTGAAGTGGGCTGCTGTTGGAAAGAAAAAATGGGGCGAGGACGCAGGTGCAGGGGGAAGGTTGGAAGGAGCAAGGGAGTCCTCTCCCCCGGCCCCTTTCGCTGCGCGGCTTCCTATGGAGGTCCGAGGGAAAGGGTGGGCGGCTCAGACGTCGAAGGCTTAGTCGAACATTTCTTTTTGCCTGCCGTATTTGCGGAGCTCTTCGGCTTCGGCTTCCCTGGCGGCGAGCTGGCCGGCGGGGACGAAGGCTTCCTGATCCTCGTCTTTGGGGGCATCGACGATGTTGAGGCTGTAGTCGTCTTTGCCGAATTCGCAGCGGTCGGCCAGCATGGCGGGAATTTTGACGAGGTTGATGCGGGCATCCCGCCCCTCGGCAGCAGACTGGTAGGCCTTGCAGCAGATCAGAAGACTTTCGTCCGGACCCAGCTGCTCGGCGAGGTGGTCGATGGTGGCGGCGGTGACGAGCTGGGTGGTGGTGTAGAGGTAGTCGTTTTCGGTGCTGTAGGCCTGCTTCCAGTAGCGGTCGGCGTCGGGGGCGTAGGTGTAGCCCTCGTGCTTGGCCATGGCGGCGGCAAGCTGGTCGGCGTTGTAGCGCTCGTCGATGACCCACTGCCCGAGGTCGTCTTTGCGGAGGAGGGACGGGGCCAGGTTGTAGAATTTAAAGCCGCCCCCACCCCGCCAATTTTGGGCTTTGGTGATACCGCCCTCGTCGAGGCCATCCACCACTTTTTTGAGGCGCGGCAGGCAGTGGGTGTTGGCGTGCTCGCCGAGTTCGATGCCGATCCAGCGGCGGCCCATCTTGTGGGCAACGGCGGCGGTGGTGCCGGAGCCTAGAAAGGAGTCTAGGACTAGGTCCCCAGGGTTGCTACCTATTGTAAATATTCTTTCAACTAGCCTTTCAGGTTTTGGTGTATCAAAAACAGATTGATCTGATAGTATTGCAGAAACTTCTCTTTTTGCCTCTTGGCTGTGCCCAACTTCTGTATGAGGCCACCAAGTTCTAGCCACAAGACCATCTTGTACCTCACTCAGATAAAGCTTCGTAGCAGGAATGTTATCGCCATCATCACCAAATGTTATGTCTCCTAAATCAACCATTTTCCAGAAGTTTTCCTCTGTCATTCTCCAATGGCTCCCCTTGGGAGGACTAACACTTTTTCCTGAAGGAGTTGTAATTGTATACATCAACCCTTCATGTCTTTCTCCAGAAGCAAATATTGGTCCAGTTCTCCAAGGTCCACGAGGATCTTTATCTGGATTAGAGTAATTCTTTAAATTTTTAGCTCCTCGTGGAAGCAGGTTTCGTACTTTTTTCCACTCCTTGCCCATGGGGGCATATATAAGCTTATAGTTATGAGCAGGTGAAATCCCAGCCGCATTACTTCTCCCGTAAAAGTTCTCCCAAACAACAGATGCGACAAAGCTTTTCCTACCGAATATTTCGTCACATAATACCTTGAGGTAATGGCATTCATTATCATCTATGGATATCCAGACACTACCATCTTCACTTATAAGTTTAGCAATTATCTTGAGTCTTTGTGAGATTAATTGGAGCCAAAGGGAATGTTCAACTCCATCGTCATAATGCTCAAATGCCGACTTCGTATTATAAGGCGGATCGATATAAACACACTTCACCTTCCCCGCATACTCCTGTTCCAGTGCTTTAAGCGCGAGCAGGTTATCGCCGTGGATGAGCATGTTATCAGTATCCGTTTCACCGTAGGATTTATCGGGGTCTTCGATGAGGATGCGGGGTTCGAGCAGGGGCTCGTCGCCTTTGCCGATCCAGGTAAGTTCGAGGCGTTGTTGGGGCATGGGTTGGGGTATCTATAAAGTTGGGTGTGGTCCTCTCCCCCGGCCCCTCTCCACAGGAGAGGGTGGACGGCGTAGAAGTTGGAGCGGTTAAGATAAAAACCGGGGGCGGCTAAATGGGTGAAAAATGAAAATTTTGTATTTGTTTGGACACGGGTATTGAAAGAGGTGGAGGTGGTTCGGGCATTGCTCTTTTAATCCTTCACTGCACCTGCGGCCGCGGCCTATATCTATGCTTTTTGATCCGGAGATGCAGATTCCAGCGACTCGATGCTGATTACGGACCACTTTCCTTTACTTTTTACTGCAGTAGCGCTTGCCATACAATCATCGAATATACCGGCACCGCTTAATACTCTACCGTGAACGTAGACATCGTCGATGAAGCCAAAGGTTTTTCCATTTTTGTGGATGACGCTGACCTCATCGATCAGCTGCTTGATTTTCCCCGTCAGTTTTTCCTCTGTAGGTTGGGTACTGATTAGCTGGAAGCGAACTGAATTATCTCTACTATTGGCCTTTTCGTAGCCACGCGCCAAAAAGTGATCGCCAGGAACGGGGCGCAGGTCAGAGCGGTCAAAGTGGACGACACCATCTACCTCAGTTTCGGTGATAAAATGGAAGAGATGTTTTTTGTGGTTGACGCTGTCTACCAGGATGAGGCGTTCGGAAAAAGCGGACTCAGCAACCTCTGGGGTGGTGAGTTGTGGAACAAAGAAGTTGTAGTACGACCGGACAGTAGTGGTTTCCGATCCCCAAGGGTGCTCTGGTTCGACATTCTCTTCCCTATGCTCTACCGCCAGCCTACCCGAAAGGTACTGACCGGCCGATACTTCGCCGGAGAGCAGTTTGATCGGAAAGAAAACCTGGTAATTGTCCTGGGTAATGGCGTGAACGATCTTCTTTTTCTCATTGATGTAATCGACGATCGCGTAAGTCTCGGGGAGTGCTGACCAGCACTCGGCATTACTGGTCCGAATCAATAGTGGACGGTAAACTACTCGCTGCCCATCAGCGGACAGCCCTTTATGAACTTTCACCTCCATGACGGTCCCGAGTTTTGCTTTTCGGAGCGGTTGAAAGCGGCGGGAACTAACTGATACCGTAAGGTCGGCACTGGCGTAGAGCTTAAGTTTCTCTTTGCCATTATCGGTTTTCCAGCGGCTGATGACGGTCATGTCGGTCCACGGAATGGAGCTGTAGGCGTACTCGTCTGCGGCATTGATTAGAAGCCGGTAGTCGGGGCGGTGATTATCGGGAATCTCCACGTCGGCTACTTGTTTGCGAAGTTCCTGATAGTGTGACTCAATATTCCAGCCTTTAGCAGTGCGGTGCTTGTGATACAGCTTTAGTTCGTGGGCTGCGTCAGCAGAGCGGTTGAGTTGTAGTAAACTGGTGGCCAGCAGCAAATGTATTTCACCGAGGTAATCCTCGTTCTTTTCCAGGCGCAGGGCTTTGGCCAGCATGCCGGCTTGTACTTCCGTTTCGTTATTTCCCAGCAGGTCCGCAAATTCTTTCCAGACGTAATATTTGTCGCTCAAGTCCAGTACGAGGGAGCGGTAGGCGATTTGGGCGGCTTCGGGCTGTCCGCTATGCTTTAGCAGCTTGGCGCGATCACGGGGCAGGTAATCGTCGAAAGGAAGTTTTTCTACTGCGATTGTGTACAGATCAACTAGCCAATCAAGGCTTCCCGGTGCAGCGACAATGGCTAAGGCTACGGTACTGGCTTTTTTCAATGCCTTCTGTGCTAATGGTTTGATGGTAAATTCTCCACCGTCTCCCTGCTTAGTTACTTCTTTCCAGTCGGCATCCCGCAATTTTTCGGGCTTCCAGCGTTTGAAAAAAGGCAGAAAGCGGGCCGCATTCTGTTCTTTGGTGAAGCGTTCGGCAAGTTGAAGAACTTCAGAGTGCCAGTGGCTGGCGGGGTAGTCGGCGTAGACCGCGAGGTAGTTGTCCAGTAATTGCCACAGGGCACCAAGACGGTTTTCATTACCAGCCTTGAGGATTTGCCAGAACACCTGTTGGCGCAGTTCGTCAATAATGCGGACCTCATTGGTTTCGTCCCAGTGTCCCGGCTGGGTATCGACCGTTGATAGGAGGTAAGGAACATCGACTCCATGCGGGTCAGCGACTAATTTCCGGCACAAGCGAGTGAACAGGGAAGGAATTGGATTGCCGTCAATATCTCCTTCGCGCACGTCTTCCAGACTAAGGTTACTGGCGTCCCAGATTTTAAGGAAGTCCATCGTACGCAGTTCGGGGTCCGTTTCGGCGTACTTCATGGTCCAGTTAAGGATTTGGGAGTGGACCATGGAGGGGCGGTCGTTCTTGAGGTCGAGATAGTGTTTAAGCCAGCGGCGTACTTGGACGGAAGTATAGTCCCCTGATTTGGCTTTAAGAAGCCGGTAAATGGCCCAGCCGTAAGTTTCGTGGTGAACGGGGCTGAGCTGGTTGGCCGCGAGCATGGAGGAAAACCCATTCACTGCTTCATCGTGGTGACCGTTTTTACTTTTTTGGTTGAGGGCATTGACCTGTTCATGAAATGGGTCGACAATCTTCGCCAGGTGTTCTTGCTGTCCCTCAATGATGTCATCATAGGTCGCTAATTTTAGGAGTTCGCCATAATTACTTTGCGCCTGCAGGTAGTTTCCTACGTTAGAAAAGAGTTTGCACAAGTCGATAAGGATCCAGGCGAGGGCGCGCTGGTTCCAGGCATCATCATCAAAAGCGACGAGTTTCAGGCCTTGCATTTTCAAGTCAAGCAGGGCGGTTATTCTTGGGGTTGGAGATAGGTCTTTAGCTTCTTTTCTCCTTGCGAATAATTCGGTGGAGTCCATAGGGTTCGTATTTCGGTGTGTTTGATTGCAACCGTAATTATAGCAGTGTATTTATCTCTTCTATTAAGCCTGTGGTCTTGGTAAGGATGGGGCTCACCTTGCCAAACTGCTTTTTGCCGTTGTAGTAAAAGCGATACACTGCCTGCAGTTCATCCCTTACGAAGGTGTACACCTCGTGGTACTGCATGTGTTGGACGTCAGCGATGTGAATACCTACCGGGGTTACCTTAGATTTTATGGTTTCGTAAAACTCTTCCAAGAAAGGCTCCGGGAAGGTAAATGAGGGGATGGTTCCGGGTGTCGGCGCAGCTGGTGGGCCAACGGAATCAAACCCGATTAGCGGTTGCAGGCGGGCGATCAGGTCCAGGTGGTGATCCGTCATATCGTTGGCGCGCATCTTCGAGATTTTGCCGTCGCCTTTATAATTGATGGTAATGCGGGTAAGCGTTTCGTCTAGTTTGAAAGAGTAGATTTCGTGGTACTGCTTGTGGGCTAGGTCGGTAATTTCGTAACCTGCCGGTGCGGTAAGGCTGGTTACTTTCCAAAAGATTTTTACCAGCGACTCTTGTCCGGGGGCGAATTCAGGCTGGTAGCTCGCGTTGACTTCCACCTTATTACCGGCATCTTTAGGAGCGGGATTCTCGTTGGGCGATGGCGTTGAGGGAGACATATGATTTACTGGCTGAGGTTCAGGCGCTGGTTCGGTTTTGACAGGCGCGGACGCGGGTGTAATGGGAGTTGTAGGAGCAGCGGTCGGATGAGGTGTAGCGATGTCCACCCTACTTACTCCGGCCACTGATACTCCCGTCGGCATTCCTGGTATTTTCACGATTTTTAGCGCGTCACCATTATCGTAGTGCGGCGCATCGAGTACGTAAAGGTTCTCACTTGATCGGGTGATGGCGGTGTAAAGCCAACGGAAATAGTTACTATTATTTTTAGCTCCGTGGGCAGCGGCATCAATAATTACGGAGGACCACTCCCCACCTTGCGCTTTATGGCAAGTAACTGCATAACCAAATTTAATGCGAAGGGCGTTGAACATCCTGTCTGACCGAAGTGCTCTTTTAAAATCTTCGGAGCCTGGCTTGAGGTGTTGATTACGAATTTTGAAGTCGATGTATAGGGCTTTTGTTTCGTCCGAAGTCAGGTCCCGGTGATCGGAGTAGAGTAACTGCTCGAAGATGAGGCAGGATACCTGGGCTGGGGTACCATTTAATTGTTCGAAGCTTAGCTGGACCTGGCGAAAAGAGAGAGGGATCGTCTTGGTCTCTACCTTACCATCTTCATCTTTGTTTTTGATCTGAACTAATCTACGAGTGATGGTATCATCCACAGCTACGACTGTGGCGAAGTCACCATTAAACAGGTCAATTTCGTAGTTATAGTTGTTGCTGACCAGAATTACCCGATCGGTTGGGGTGATCGTGGTTACTCTCGGAAATAGTTGGCTCCGCGCGAGCTTGTTGTAATCATTCACAGTGCTGTTGGCATAAGCGATTATTACCGTGTCCGCTACACCGTTCGTTGTCCAAAGCTGGCGATAGGTTTCCGCGAGGCTATCAGTTGGCAGCGGAAACATAGCCTTGCTATCGTATTTAAGCTTGAGCTTATAGAAGGCCTTTTCACGAATAGCATTTCGCAGGGTGGTGGCATTACTCAAGATAGTACTTGCCTCTTTCTGGCGGACTACTTCGGTCAGTTCATAACTCTTAATGCCCGAAAGGCGCTTACTCAGGTTACTTTCGGACAACGCAGGTGAAACTTTCATGTTGACCGGTGGTAGCTGTGCATTGTCACCTACGAAGATGATTTTTCGTTGAACTCCTGGTTCATTTGGCCTGACAAAATCCAGTAGATCGTTGAGGAGATAACCACTACCAAACCGAAAGAACTCCCCTTCGGAGTAAACGTTGGATATCATTGACGCTTCGTCGATGATGTAGACGGCGTCTATGTTGTCCTCATTTTTTTTCAGCCCGAAAGAAAACTTGAAGGATTCGCTGCCATCTACACCTTCCGTCTTGTACTCCGTGAGGTTTTGACTGCTGTAAATAGTCTTATGGATAGTGAAAGCGTCGGTTCCTGTTTTTTCTTTGATCACCTTGGCTGCCCGACCGGTTGGGGCGGCGAATATTAGTTGCTTCCTCTCTTGTCTGAAATAGCGAGACAAGCCATCGAGGAGGAACGTCTTACCGGTACCGGCGTAACCACGCAGAATGAAGCAAGCGTTTTCGGAGACTAAGAATTCACTTAAGCTGCTGATAGCCAATAATTGGTCAGAAGTAAGCGTATAGTGTTGCTTAAAGAAGTCTTTCAAAATGTGGGTGGGTGTAAACTCAAAAAGGGGATGAATTGCGGTAATTTAACCTTAACGCTTTTCACTTACCACCCCATGGCCTGAAATTATTTTCACTTTATAAGTTTTCGCTCAACTCACACCAACTTCCACTCCACCCTAAATACTGTTTCTACTTCAATTTGCTGCCGCATCCGGTCTTCTACGGTATTGAGCAATTCCTCTTTACGCTCGTCGATTTCATCCTGGGCGTGAAACAGCTTGGCGCGCAGCTCGCTGCGCTCGCTTTCGAGTTTTTTGATGGCGCGTTGCTCCGCTAATTTTTCGGCGAGGTCGAGGAGCTTCCGGGCGTTGGTTTTGCGGGTTTTGATCTCTATTTCGAGCTGGCGTAGTTTGAGGTCAAGTGCGTTCTTTTGGTCATCAGCCCAATGGTCCAGTTTAGTCATTTCTTCATCGAAGAAGGTTCCATTGCGGCCCATGTTTTCCGCGATCAGGTCTGATTTCCAGGAGGCGAATGCTTGTTCCAACAACTCACTTTGCACCCGCGGCCGCGCCTCACCTTCTTCTACTGCGGGCAAGGTAAACAACCGCTCCGCCTGTTCCTGGCTTAAATGCTGTCCACTCTCCGTAATGGCAAATATTCGTAAGTAGTCTTCCCTCTCGAAGGAGCTAATGCTTAGACGGCTAAGCTGAATTACTCCTTTCTCACCGATTAAGGGTTCAAGTATGCTGATTTTCTGGGGAGCCTTTGAGTAGTTAAAAAGTAGTCGAGTGCTTTCAGGCGAGCGGTTACGGGTACTGTCGATGATTGATTGAGCAAGGGGGTGACCAATACGATAATTAAAGGCAGCGCTTTTTCCTTTTCCCAGGCGGTAACGGCCGGTTGGTACATCAATCCCTGAGAAAGGGTTTCGTAGCAAGGAGAACTCATAAGCACCTTCATCGGCGAAGGTAGCACAGTTCGCCAGGGCGAATCGGGTGAGTTGCCAAAGCCAGTTTTGCCACGTATTAAGATAAGCCCGGCTTTCTTCCAGGCTAATTCTTAATTTTTCGTGTACTTCCGTATCAAAGTGTTCTAATAGTTGTTGTTTGGTTTTAGACATACGCGTATTGATCTGCTCTTCCATATCTTGCTGAAGAGCATCGAATCCGGCTTGGATTTCAGATTCAGTACGGCAATTCTGATAGATAGCCGAAATTCGCTTTTCGATATCGACACCACTTTCAATACTTCCGAGAACTTCGTCGCTCGCTCCAAATACCCCATCGAAGAGGTTGAACTTGGAGTTTAGCAGTTCATAGACCCGGCGATCAGCGGCGTTGTTTTCGTTTAGGAAATTAACCACGACCACATCATGTTTTTGCCCATAGCGATGACAGCGGCCAATGCGTTGCTCAATTCGTTGTGGGTTCCAAGGGAGGTCGTAATTGACCAATAAAGAACAAAACTGGAGGTTGATGCCTTCAGCCGCAGCTTCGGTCGCAATCATTATCGATGCCTTGTCTCGAAAATGATCGACGAGAGCAGCGCGTTGATCAGCAGATCTGGCGCCGGAAATGCGATCGGTTTCCTTATGCTTTTCAATATATCTCTGATAAATTGCTTTTGAGGTAGCAGTACTGTTGTCACCATTGAATAAGACGACTTCGCCAGCGTATCCGTTTTCTTCCAGGAGATTTAGCAGATACTCTTGCGTGCGGCGACTTTCAGTAAAAATCATAGCTTTCCGGTTAGCCCCTTGTTCGGCCATTGCCTCAAAGCCTGTTTTCAGTGCTTTGAGTAATGCTTCACCTTTTGCATTCCGTTTGATAGAGGTAGCCAGTTTACCGGTTTCCTTCAAGAATTTCAGTTCGGCCTTTATTTGTTCGATTTTGAACTCAGCAGCCGACTGGTTATGAAACTCTTCTTCCCCACCCCATTCGTCAGCAGTATCATCGAGGGCCTCGTAGTCTTCTGAGAATTCACTGGCTCCGGCTGCCGCGCCATGTTCAAGCATCAGTTCGAGTTTCAATGCCAGACGGGTCAGAGTTCCGGAAATAGCGTAACTGGAAGATGCCAACAGCTTTCGGAGAATTAATGTCATGAGGCTCCGTTGACTTGCCGGCAGTGCGTATAAGTTATCTGACTGCAGGTAACTGGAGACCATGTCATATAGTCGCTGTTCGTCTTCGTAAGGTTGATAGGACTGCAGCAGTGGGTTCCGCTTAGTGTATTTGATATACTCAAGTACGTCCCGCCGTAGGGTCCGTTTACAAACGGGCCGCAAGCGTTGTTGTAGTTCCGTAAAAGTTTCGTTATCGAGTCGGCTGTATTGGTCTTTGAAGCTTACGAAGTCGCCAAAGATTTGCTCATCAATGATGCTGACCATTCCGTAGAGCTCCAAAAGAGAGTTCTGAAGCGGGGTGGCGGTTAGTAGGATTTTAGGCACATCACGCAGGCTGGCACGGATGCTGGTACCGATCTGGTTGTCGTTACGGTAGACATTACGAAGTTTATGGGCTTCATCCAGGATGGCAAGGTCCCAGTTGGTTTGTTTTAGATAGTCTTCTTTATTCCTAGCGAAGTGGTAGGAACAAATGACGATTCGGTCATTCTGGTGGAAGGGGTTTCGGTTGCCACTCTTAATCTCTTGGTCGAATAACTTCTTTTCGATGACGACGGAGGGAAGGAAGAATTTGTCGGAGAGCTCCTGGCTCCACTGCTTGCGGAGAGAAGAAGGGGCGATGATGAGCATCCGTCGTTTTTGTTCTGCCCATTTTTGGGAGATCACGAGGCCAGCTTCAATGGTTTTACCCAGTCCCACCTCATCGGCGAGCATCGCTCCTTTGGACAAGGGAGACCGGAAAGCAAAAAGAGCTGCTTCTACCTGGTGGGGATTGAGGTCTACCTGAGCGTCAACGAGGGTCGCAGCGAACTTTTCGAGGGAGTTCGCCGGGGTTCGGCGGGAGAGTTGATGAGCGTAGTACTGAGCTTGGTGATGAATTATCATTCGAGTTTATAAAATTTGCCTTGCTAAGTATAAATGTAACGAAGTTCCATTTAGATAACCTTTGGCCTTACTTCGGCAGATCGGAAAGATTTGATGAACTGTATTAGTTTTAATCAAAATTCGTGGGCACGTAGCTGATCACCTTTTTCTTCGACGTAGTTTTGCCCAATTACCGTGCCCCTGGTTAGACAATGCCCCCCCTTTTTGAATGGCATTAACCATAATTTAATAATTACTTTATCGATCGTAATCTATTGATAAAAAATTATCAGTAGGCCATTAGGATTGAGTCATTCTACCTATTCAAAATATGCGCTTCCCTTACGTTTTTTGAGTTTTAATTTATTGATTTATTTTATTTTAGCAAATAACCAAATTATACTGTTATGCTCAATTTATCGCTTATCGACCTTTGTGAAGACGACAAAGCTGACCAAAACAACCACTCCAACCAGCTCAACGACAACAATGACGCTTACTGGCAAAGTCGTGGCTACGATTCTCGCCCTGATGATTGGCAAGACAAAAAATAAAAGGCCACAAAAAAACAGCCCGGATCGACCAAACGATCCAGGCTGTCCTGTTTCTCTAATGATAAGCTGATCTAGCGAGGCAATGATCCAATGAGCGGGCGCGAGGGCCATTTTATCAATAGATCATTTCCACATTTAATCATTGCGGAGTTACCCATCTTCCAGCGCAGCAGCACCACCAACAATCTCCAGGATCTCATTGGTAATCGCTTCCTGGCGGGCTTTGTTGTAGCTGATCTTGAGGTCGCGCAGCAGTTCCTGGGCGTTCTCAGTGGCTTTGTCCATAGCCGTCATCCGGGCACCGTGCTCGCTGGCGTGGGTATCCAGCAGGTACTTGTGGAAACTGGTCTGCAGGATGCTGGGCACCAGGTAATTCAGCAGTTCTTCCTGGCTGGGCTCGAAAATGTAATCGGCCTTGAACTTACCGGTTTCGGCACCTTCCTCCACTTCCGGTGGAAGCACGGGCAGGAATTGCTCTGTCTCAGCGAACTGCACGGCGGCGTTGCGGAAACGGGCGTAGCTGACGTAAGCACGGTCGTAATCTCCGGCTTCAAAGGCATTCATGATCCGTAAGGGGACTTGCTGAGTATTGTCAAAAGCCAGGTCTTCGAACAGGCCCACGTAATCGCTGATCAGGTTTACCCGCTCATCCTTGGCGAAGTTGCGGCGGAAATAGTCGTTACCCTTTTTACCAATGGCGTAAACGTCGATCTGGGTGGCTCCCGAAAGGTCCTCCTTCAAGGTCTTTACGGCCGACTTGATCACGTTGGTGTTAAAGGCACCGGCCAGACCACGGTTGGAAGTCACCACCACCAGGGCCGCACGTTGCAACGGTCGTTCCTGATTGAAACTGGTAGAGGCATCGCCATCCAGGTTAGCCAGGATATTCCGCAGCATATCGTTCAGCTTGTTGGCGTACGGACGCATATCCGTGATCGCCATCTGCGCACGACGCAGTTTAGCCGCCGATACCATTTTCATGGCACTGGTGATCTGCTGGGTATTCTGCACCGAGCGGATTCTTTCGCGTACTTCCTTTAAGTTAGCCATAATGGATTTTTATACATGATTGGATTTCAGGATGATTAGATGATTGGATATGCGCTATTCAATCATCCAGTAATTCTCCTTATCCATTCATCTTTTCAAGGTGACTTCAAAGTAGCAAGGAGCTCGTCGGCCGAGGCGGCGTGAGCCTGACTCGTCCGCCGAGCGGGTTCCACTTAAGAGAACCTCAACTCCACATGACGGACAACAATGTGCCAGCTCGGCCGACGAGCCTCGCCTCGGCGGACGAGCTAGCCCATGCTACTTTGAAGCCAAAATTACAATCACGAACCGCAGCAATTTCATCCCGCATCCGGGTATCTACGTTTCGCTGGAGGTCGGATTTTTTTTGCAAAAATATCCCGACCGGTTTACTTTAAGCAAACTGTGGAGTGATCTTCTTGGCCAGCTCAGCAACTTTAGCCAGATCGGCCTTGTCGTAGATCTTGCTGCGGAAGTTCTCCAGTACTTCGGGGTGCTGACGTTCCAGCTCACCGAGGTAGTAAGTTTCAAATTCTTTCACCTTCTCTACCGGTACGTCGGCAATGAGGTTCTGGGTACCGAGGTAGATGATGGCCACCTGCTTTTCTACGGCCACGGGGCTGTATTGTGGCTGCTTGAGGATCTCTACGTTACGCTTACCTTTCTCAAGGATGCTCATGGTAGAGGCATCGAGATCGGAACCGAACTTGGCGAAAGCCTCCAGCTCGCGGTAGGCGGCCTGGTCGAGTTTCAGGGTACCGGACACTTTCTTCATCGGCTTGATCTGGGCAGATCCACCAACGCGGGATACGGAGATACCTACGTTAATGGCCGGGCGGATACCGTTGTTGAAGAGGCTGGATTCCAGGAAGATCTGACCGTCGGTGATGGAGATCACGTTGGTCGGGATGTAAGCGGAAACGTCACCGGCCTGGGTTTCGATGATCGGCAGGGCCGTCAAAGAACCACCACCTTTCACGATGCCGGCGTTTTTAAGGCTGTCGGGCAGGTCATTCATGTCCTGGGCGATCTTGTCGGAGTCGATCACCTTGGCGGCGCGCTCCAGCAGACGGCTGTGCAGGTAGAATACGTCACCTGGGTAAGCTTCACGGCCCGGTGGGCGACGCAGCAACAGGGATACCTCACGGTAAGCAACGGCTTGCTTGGACAGATCATCGTAAATGATCAGTGCGGGGCGGCCCGTATCGCGGAAGAACTCGCCAATGGCGGCACCGGCGAAGGGTGCGTAGAATTGCAGCGGAGCGGGGTCAGCGGCGGAAGAAGATACGATCACGGAATAATCCATGGCGCCGTTTTCTTCCAGGGTCTTGGCTACCTGGGCAACCGTAGAGGATTTCTGGCCACAGGCTACGTAGATACAGAATACGGGCTCGCCACGATCGTAGAACTCTTTCTGGTTCAGGATGGTATCGATGGCGATGGCCGTTTTACCAGTCTGGCGGTCACCGATGATGAGCTCCCGCTGGCCACGGCCAATTGGAATCATCGCGTCGATGGCCTTGATACCGGTTTGCAGCGGCTCGTCTACCGGCTGGCGGAAGATTACACCGGGAGCTTTACGTTCCAGGGGCATTTCGTAGGTCTTACCCTGAATCGGTCCCTTACCGTCCAGCGGCTCGCCGAGTGGGTTGACTACGCGGCCAACGAAACCTTCGCCAACGTTGATCGAAGCGATCCGTTTGGTACGGGATACGCGGCTTCCCTCGGCGATACCATCACCGGAACCCATCAGTACAACACCAACGTTGTCTTCTTCCAGGTTAAGTACGATCGCCTCGGTGCCATTATCGAACTTCACAAGTTCACCCGCCTGGGCGTTGTTCAGTCCGTAGACACGAGCAATACCGTCTCCTACCTGGAGTACGGTTCCATATTCCTCCAGCTCGGTAGCGTTGTCGAATCCGGACAACTGCTGCTTGAGGATGGCTGAGATTTCGTCAGGCTTTACGTCTGCCATGGTAATAGTTTTATAAAACTTGTGCGGATTTTAACCCGCACGGGGCTTCAATCCTTGGATTTAAATTTGTTGCGCGGATTAAAACCGCACGTTTCTTTTACGACTGGTCGATCTGCGACACGTAAATGTTCGGCTTGGAGAATTCCTTACGGATTTCCTTGAGTTTGTGGGCTACACTGCCGTCGTACACTTTACCATTGTATTCCAGTACAAAACCACCGATCAGACTTTCGTCGATAGTCGTTTCGATATCTACTTCCTGTCCGGTGGCCTCGCTGGCCAGCAGCTTGGCGCGGATGTCGTGCATTTCGACCTCGGTCAGCGGTGTAGCACTGGTGATCTGTACACTGGTGATGTTCTTCAGCGATTTGTACTGCTGCTGAAAAGCGCTGACGATTTCCGGCAAGTTGCTTTCCCGACCTTTGGTGATCAGGATACGGGCGAAAGCGGTCGTCATCTCATCGAGCTTGGCGGCGGAGAAGATACTTTCCAGGATGCTCTTCTTTTTGGCCGGGCTCACGATGGGGCTCTTCATCAGCAGGTAGAAATCCCGGTTGCCCAGCATTTCCTGCAGGTTGTCCACGTCGCCTTTGATCACATCGAGCTTGTTCTGGTCCTGGGCCAGGTCGAGAAGTGACTTTGCGTAACGGGCGGCTACTCTGAGGTTCTTCATTTGTTAAGACACTAGATGCTAGATACCAGACACTAGATGCCAGACTCGCTATGAATGACCGCGTATGCGGCATCTAGCGTCTAGCGTCTATTGTCTAGCGTCTCTAATTCAGGTTTGCAACCAACTTATCCACCAACTGTTGCTGGCCTTTGTCGTCGCTGAGTTCTTTGCGGACCACCTTTTCGGCAATCTCGAGGGCCATGATGCCCACTTGTTGCTTGAGGTCGACCATGGCGGCGTTGCGCATGTTGTCGATGTCGCGTTTGGCGTCAGCGGCGATCTTTTGCTGCTGGGCCTTGGCTTCTTCCTTGGCTTCACTGATGATGCGATTGGCGGCGCCTTCGGCGTCGCGCTTGATGCGCATGCCTTCTTCGCGGGCTTCGGCCAGCAGTTGCTGGTTGTCAGCTTTGAGCTGAGCCATTTCCGCCTGTACGCGCTTGGCTTCGTCAATGCTGTCCTGGATTTCGTTTTCGCGCTTCTTCAGTGCCTTCTGAATCGGCTTGAAAGCAGTACGGCCGAGACCGAACCATACCAGCAGGAAAATAACGCTGGTCCAGAAAAGCAAACCCGGGTCGGGCTTGATGACGCTGAAATCGATGAGGAAAAGTTGGTACATGGTATTCTTACCTTAAAAATTACTTACTGAAAGTTAAAGGGTTGAACCGGGGCCGCCGCCAAGCGCGAATCGACCGCCGGTTCTTTCCTTTTGCAGTGGTAGTCGGATACTATCCGTTGGCCAAAAGACCTACTACGATGGCGAAGAGGGCGGCACCCTCTACCAAGGCCGCGGTGATGATCATCGCGGTACGGATGTCGCCACTGGCTTCTGGTTGACGTGCGATAGATTCGGTGGCTTTGCTACCGATCAGACCTACACCGATACCGGCGCCGAGTGCTGCAATACCTGCTCCTAGAGCTCCCATAATGATGGAATTGTAAGGTTAAAAAATTCAGTTATTCTTAAAGTTCGTGGCCGCCAGGCGGTTACGAACGAAGTTTCTTTTAGTGGTGAGCAACCTTTTCTGCGTAGGCTCCACCATGGTGGTGATCCGTAGCGTGGTCCTCATCGTGGTGGTCGTGGTCTTCTACCGCCGCACCGATGTAGCTGGCGCTCAGCATGGCGAAAATGAAGGCCTGGAGGAAGGCCACCAGTAATTCGATCAGGTTCATGAAAGCCGTGAACAGTCCACCGACTACCGCACCGGTAGCGGCACCGCCCACACTGGCTCCATTGTTACCGAAGACGAAAATCAGACCGATCAGGCTCAGAATGATGATGTGTCCGGCCGTGATGTTGGCAAACAGACGAATCATCAGGGATACGGGCTTGATGACCAATCCCAGCACTTCTACCGGGGTCAGTACAAACAATTTTACCCACCAGGGTACACCGGGCATCCAGAGCGTGTGCTCCCAGTAGTGCTTGTTGCCGCTGAAGTTGGTGACCAGGAAGACCAAAAAGGCCAGTACCATCGTCACACCGATGTTGCCGGTAACGTTGGAACTACCCGGGAAGAAAGGAATCAGTCCCAGGAGGTTACAAACCAGAATAAAGAAGAAGATCGACATGATGAAGGGCAGGAAGCGCTCGTAATGCTTCTCACCGATCATTGGCCTGGCCACTTCGTCACGGATAAAAACAAATACCGGCTCCAGAAAACCCTGCAGACCAGAGGGAGCATTATCGCCACGTTTCTTGTAAGCACTGCTCACCCGACCGAAGATGATGAACAACAACAGGGCGGCCAACATCATGGTCAGCACGTTCTTGGTGATACTGAAGTCGTAAAAGCTCGTGATGCCTCCACCCATCAGACCACCGTCCAGGGTAGAAGGCTTGTCCAGCATATACTGCTTGCCACCGGCCATGACGTAGGCACTCTCGCCGTCTTCGCTTTCGTGAACGAAGTGATGACCCTCACCTTCCAGGTCGACGTGCCCCTCGGGGAAAGAAGCATCGGCAATGCGGTTAACCCGGCCGTGGTTCATCACGTAACCGTCTACGGCGGTAGCTCCGTGGTGGAACATACTGCTCAGGCCAGTGGTAAAACCGTGGCCGGGAGCGTAAAGGATCACGGGAAGGGGGATACTAACTTCACCGAAGAGGTGGAATTCGTTAGCATCGGCAATGTGATGCATGATGGTGGAAACGGGATCGTAAGTTGCTTCCTCACCGTGGGCACCACTGTCTTTCTCAACCGGGTGATCGTGGCCATCGTGGTCGTGGCCGTCGTGACCAGCTTGAGCGCTCAGTCCCCCTACGAGAACGAGCAAACAGATGAGTCCGGAAATAGCAATTCGCAAAATAGCTTTCACACCGAGTAGTTTAACTGGCTTGGAAATTGACCGCAAATGTAGGCAGATTCTATCTTATTACCTGCGATGTGCTTGCTTTTTTTCCCTGGCTTCAAAGTAGCAAGGTTTATAGTCCGAAATCAGACACTGCTACTTTGTCAGCCACAAATACAAAACTCGTGAAATAATGGAAAGCCGGAAAGTATGTAGGTCAGTCTCGAAGGGCACCGAATAATCTTCTCCGACACTCAAAAGTCTGGCCATTGTCATAAAATTCACTAATCGGATTCCTAAGCAGAAGCCGCTAACTATCCCAATTCTACGAACCACCGTATATTTATCTTCTCGCATTTGCACTTTTACGTTATCCCCCTATCTAATGAGACTAACTATACTGCCGTTATTCCTGCTTTTCTCTTTGGCCATATTTGCACAAAATCCCGTTCTTCATCCAACGATTACGACCGATCAGCGCAGCGCTGCCCCTGAATCGTCAAGGCTGGTCACCATGACCCCGCAATTCGACCGGGTCCTGACGCCGGAAGAACTGGAACTCGTGTGGCACCAGCCGGAGATGATGTGTACCGCTAGCCCACCCCTGGCAATCCTTAATTGCCAGGCCGATGACCGAACCGACCCCGGCAATATGGTCGGAGCCGGCCTGATCGAGTGGCGGGTAGAAGGCGGTGCCAACCCCGTTTTCTGCGAATTGGTCCACGAATCCGGCGTTACTTATCAGATCGTCGGTGGTTTCGGGCCGGGTTTCAACCTCTAC
Organism: Lewinellaceae bacterium SD302; assembly: GCA_002591745.1. Lineage (GTDB taxonomy): Bacteria > Bacteroidota > Bacteroidia > Chitinophagales > Saprospiraceae > Neolewinella. Next base: position 23,649 of record PDLQ01000002.1, on the reverse strand, counting down.
AACAGCCCCCGCGATTTCAGCGTGAGCAACACGACGACTTCCCAGACTTGTATCCTGATGGGTATGTACACCATCCGGGTGACGGACGACGAGGGCTGCGTTCAGACCTGTATGGTCAACTTCGTCCCTACCTGCTTCGATTACGCCAGCAGCGTTAACCCAACCGTAGTAGGCTCTACCTGTAACAGTAACGGCGGCTCTATCAATCTGGGCGCAATACCCGATGCCTACTGCCCGGACGACCCCAACGCCGGCAACGTGACCTACCAGTGGAGCAACGGTGCCACCACACCGGGCATCAACAACGTACCACCCGGCTTTTATTCCGTTACCATGACCGACTTCTACGGTTGCGAGGGCATCATTCAGAACATTGAGATCCCCGAGACCAACGGGCTGGAGATCACGGAATGTATGCCGACCAGCCCAACCCTGATCGGGGGTAATGACGGTACGATCTCATTCAACATCACCCAGGGTACCGCGCCCTTCACGTTCAGTTGGGTGGGCCCGTCTACCGGTTCCAGCCCGGGCAACTTCGGCACCAACACCGTTACTGGCGCCAGCGAAGGCAATTATACCATCACCGTAATGGACGCCAACGGCTGTGAGGAGATGTGTACGGTTTTCGTCATGAATCCTTTCTGCACTTTCGGTACGTCCTGCCCCACCATGCCCAATGCGGACAACAGCGTGAGCTTCTTTTTGGTCGGTGGTGTGCAACCCTATACCGTCAGTTGGAGCGGAGGAGACACTGGTAGTGAAACCTTCAGCGTCAATAACTTTACGACGCCTCCCCTTTCTAACGGCGACTACACCTTTACCATTCAGGATGCCAATGGCGCGGCATGTGAAGAAACCTGCCAGCTGACGATTCTGGTCGTTGACTGTGCCACCCTGATGCTGGACGACAGTATTGTCACCGACCTGACTTGTTCGGGTAGTGACGACGGAGCCATCGACATCACCCTGGCCGGCGGCTACCCGGATTTTACCTTCGACTGGAGCGGCCCCGGCACCTTCACCGCTAATACCGAAGACATCAGTGGACTTGCGGCCGGTGTTTATACCCTCAACGTAAATGACGAAGAAGGTTGTGAGATCACCGGCATTTCCTTCACTGTGGAAGAGCCGGATGTTTTGACGGTTTCTTGCTCCGGAACACCCTCTAATTTCGGCGACGACGATGGTACCGTGACCGTAGATGTCTCCGGTGGAACAGCTCCCTATGACCTCGACCTGAATGGTTCACTCTTCACCGATTACGTTTCGGGCACCGTGATTCCTGACCTGCCGCCAGATACCTACGTTGCCACGATTACCGATGCCAACGGCTGTACGGAATTCTGCTTCTTCGAAGTGGAAGAGATTCAGTGCGATATCAGCTACACCACCGAAATTGTAAACCCCAGCTGTAACGGTTCCGCCGACGGCAGCATCACCGTAACAATTATGGACGCGGCCGGCGACAGTACCATCATCTGGTCCGTAGCCGGCAACGATGGTGAGCCAGTACTGGGCGGACTGATGGCCGGCTCCTATGAACTGACCGTAGGTGACACCAACTGCATACTGGCCACCGAAACTATCGTCCTGACCGACCCACCTCTATTCGACGTTGAGATTACCCTGGCGGCGATGATCGATTGTCACGGCGACAGCACGGCCGCACTATCTACCATCCTCTCCGCTGGTGTCCCACCCTACGCTTATGCGTGGAACGTTGCGGCCATCGGAGATGATGACAACCCTAGTGGTTTGCCCGCCGGAGAATACCAAGTAACCGTCACCGACAATACTGGTTGTACCGCCGCGGATACCATCCTCATCACTGAGCCGATGGACCTGGTGCTGAATTGCTCCTCCACCAACGAGACGGCCAGTGGACTCAACGACGGCACTATTACCATCGACTTCTCCGGAGAGGAACCTTTTGACATCTCTGGTGATCTTGACTCTACGGGACTGACCGCAGCGGATGCGCCCGTGATTTTTAACAATGTTTCCCCCGGCACCTACAATTACACCATTACCGATGCGAACGGCTGTACCGAGGAATGTACCGTAGTGGTAGACCCCGGTGGCTGTATTATGACGGTTAGCGTAGCAGCTACCCAGCCCGACTGTGACTCCCCGAATACGGGCAGCTTCGTGGCAACGGTAAGTGATGGGACGGCTCCATTCACCTATGCATGGACACCCGATCTGGGCAATGTCGCCAACCCCATGAATGTACCTGCCGGTCCTTACGAATTACTGGTCACTGATGCGAATGGTTGTTCGGCTACCTCCTTCGATACTTTAGTAGCCTTTACCGACTTTCCCGAAATTTCAATTGACGCGCCCGATTCAATATGCGCGGGTGAATGCGTTACAGTCGACATCAGCCTCACCGGCACTCCACCTTTCAGAATCGGCTATTCACTGATTGATCAGACGACCGGCAACGATTTTCCTGCCGTACTCGACGTAGTGACGACGAATGATACGACGATCAACTTATGCCCGGCCGATCTCCCTCCCGGTGGCTCTACGGACTTGGAAAATTACAGCCTGGTAGCCTTGTTTCTCAGTGACGATCTCTGTGGTTCCGCCGTGGCAGTTATGGAAGAACTCACGATTAATCATTTTGACCTGGCCACGGACACGATCAGACAGACATTCTGTTCCGGTGATGTGGTCACCATTGCCGGTCAGAACTTTGACGAAAACAACCCCGGTGACGAAATCGTGTTGGCGGGACAGTCCGCAAACGGATGCGACAGCTTACTGGTAGTGGACCTGACCTTTGTTTCCGCAGTGAGTGAAACGGTGAATACAACACTTTGCCCGGGTGAAAGTCTGACGCTGGAAGGAAACGTTTTCGACGCAGCCACGCCAATGGGCTTTTTCCTTTCCGCTTTCCCGTCCGTACAGGGTTGCGACAGTATCGTGAATGTAAACCTGACTTTCTTTCCTCCCGCTACCGGTACTTTCACACCGACCATTTGTAGTACAGATGCCATTACCGTAGGTGGGACCATATTTGACATCAATAATCCGACCGACGACGTACTATTGCCCGGTGCTTCGATCAACGGATGTGATTCTACCGTAACGGTCACCGTTAACTTCTTTCCCCCGGCAACCGGCGTCCTGAATCCCACCATCTGTAGTACTGACCAGTTCGTATTCGGTGGCGTCACCTTCGACGTGGACAACCCGACCGACGACGTTGTGCTCACCGGCGCTTCGGTCAATGGCTGTGACTCCACGGTAACGGTCACCGTAGATTTCTTCCCCCCGGCAACCGGCGTCCTGAATACCACCATCTGTAGTACCGACCAGTTTATCTATGAAGGTGTCACCTTCGACGTGGACAACCCGACCGACGACGTTCTGCTCAACGGTGCTTCGGTCAACGGCTGTGACTCCACCGTAACGGTCACCGTAGATTTCTTTCCCCCGGCAACCGGCGTTCTGAACACCACCATCTGTAGTACCGACCAGTTTGTATTCGGTGGTATTACCTTCGACGTGGACAACCCGACCGACGACGTTGTGCTCAACGGTGCTTCGGTCAACGGCTGTGACTCCACGGTAACGGTCTCCGTAGATTTCTTCCCCCCGGCAACCGGCGTTCTGAACACCACCATCTGTAGTACCGACCAGTTTGTATTCGGAGGCGTCACCTTCGACGTGGACAATCCGACCGACGACGTTGTGCTCACCGGCGCTTCGGTCAACGGCTGTGACTCCACGGTAACGGTCACCGTAGATTTCTTCCCCCCGGCAACCGGCGTCCTGAATACCACCATCTGTAGTACCGACCAGTTTGTATTCGGTGGCGTCACCTTCGACGTGAACAACCCGACCGACGACGTTGTGCTTACCGGCGCTTCGGTCAACGGCTGTGACTCAACGGTAACGGTCACCGTAGATTTCTTCCCCCCGGCAACCGGCGTCCTGAATACCACCATCTGTAGTACCGACGAATTCGTGTTCGGAGGCGTCACCTTCGATGTGGATAACCCGAGTGGAAATGTGGTGTTGACCGGCATGTCTGTCAACGGCTGTGATTCTACCGTGGCGGTAAGTCTTGACTTCTTTGCACCGGCCGTTGGCGCGTTCAATCCAACGGTCTGTCCGGATGAAAACGTCTCCGTCGGTGGACAAACTTTTAATCAGGCGAATCCGAGTGGTAGCGTCGTATTGGCCGGCATGTCCGCCAATGGTTGTGATTCCACCGTACAGGTAAACCTTTCTTTCGATGAACCGCTGGCCGTTTCCCTGGTCGATATTGAAGGTAATTGCGGCGACGAAGTATTCACCCTCACTTTCGATTACAACGGCGGAGGCGACCTGGAACTAAGCCTCAGTAATACAAGTCAGGCTACCTACACTTTACCCGCCGGCACGAGCAGTATTACCGTAAGCCCGGCGGGAGGTAATGAAATTGGACTGATTAATGCCATTGCAATAAGCGAGACCTGCGCCCTGGCTTTCTCGGGCAACGTAGCTGTTCCCCAGGCTCCTACCCTGAGTCTGAGTGTTCTGAGTGGCGACGGCACTAACGCCATCAGTTGTGCTGGCGGAATTGACGGCCGTATACTGGCAGAACTCACTGGTGATGACGTTGAAGCTTACAGCTTACGCTGGTCGAACGGTGCAACCGGTAATGAGGTAAGTGGACTGCCGGCCGGCAACTACTCCGTTACCGCTACTCATCCGAATGGCTGTTCGGTTTCTTCCGAAATGCTCCTGAACGAACCGCTGCCCATGTTCTTCACCGCCTCGGCAATCGAAGGCGACTGCTTCGGTAACCCACCGGGCGTTCGGCTCGACACCGTCGATGGTGGCTCCGGAGGGCCTTACCTCTACCGCTTCGACCAGGGTGTATTTGCGCCAGTCGGTGATTTCCCTGTTGAGATTCGCCACCGGGCCGGAGCAGTGAATCTGGAAGTCCAGGATGTTAATGGTTGTGTCGTTAGCGAGCAATTTGATTTGGTGGATCCGCCCGTCGGTCAGTTGGTCATCAGCCCGGACGCTCCCGTGCTATTGCTTGGTGACAGTCTATTATTGACCGCCCAGACCAATTTGATCGTGGACAGTGCAGTATGGTCGCCTGGCCCCGACAGCCTTACTGATCTCCAGAGACTTGGCTACTTTGTTAGTCCAACCGAAAACGCGATTTATCGCCTTACCGTCTACGATGCCGCAGGTTGTTCCGTCAGTAGTGAAGTAATGGTGAGGGTAGATCGGAATGTTCCCGTTTTCGTGCCTTCCGGTTTCAGTCCGAACGGCGATGGCGTCAATGATCTTTTCACCTTCTTCGGCGACCGGGGCATTGTGGATTACCAGGATTTCTACATCTTCGACCGTTGGGGCGACGTTGTCCACGAAGCCACCGGCAACCTGACCAAGAACGATCCGGCCTGGGGCTGGGACGGTCGCCACCGTGGCGAACCCGTCAACCCCGGCGTCTACGTTTTCCAGGTTTTCGTCAATCTGGAAGATGGTCGTAAGGAATTGCTTAAAGGCGAGATTACACTACTTCGCTGATCTTGCACCTGAATCAAAATAGTTTGAAAAACTACCGACGCATGGCTCTGCACCCTACTCGCTACCAGGGCTGGGGGCAAAGCCGGCGTTATTTCGAAGGCTGGTATTTTAAGCTTGTAGACCCAGAACTGGACGTAGCTTACGCCATTATACCAGGCGTCAGTATGGGCGAAGACGGGGAGCAGCATGCCTTCATCCAGGTCCTGGATGGAGTGGCCGCCACGAGCAGTTATCATCGTTTTGCTTTCGAAGAATTTCAGGCGAAGAAAGATCGTTTCGCGGTCAGCATCGGTGAAAATCATTTCAGTGCTGATGAATTGGAGCTGAATCTATCAGATCTAAAAATGAAGGTGACTAACAAAGTAGCAGTGCCCTGGCCCAGCCGGCGAGCGGCTCCCGGAGTGATGGGCTGGTACGGTTACGTTCCCGGTATGCAGTGCTATCACGGGCTGGTAAGCTTGCACCATCGTCTGGAAGGCTGGTTGGAAGATCAGAACGGCAAAAGAGCATTCAGCAAGCAAGCCGTTGGCTATATCGAAAAAGACTGGGGAAAGAGCTTCCCCAACGCCTGGGTCTGGCTACAAAGCAATCACCTGAATCATCCCGCCCCCAATAGTTTAATGGTCTCGGTGGCGGATATTCCCTGGTTGGGGACGAGTTTCGTCGGTTTTCTGTCCACCTTCCTCTTCGACGGGGAGCTACATACCCTCGCGACCTGGACGGGAGCCAAGGCCAAGTTGCATTTCAAGGCTAATCAAGTCACCATAGAATTGAGCGATAAGAAGAGATTACTAAGGGTCACTGGCAGGCCCGGTGCCGGCGGTGATCTGGCCAGTCCGATCCAGGGTGCAATGACTGGCAAAATCAATGAGAGTCTACGGGCGGAATTGGCCGTCAGTTTCCGTTATCGGGGGGAGTTGCTATACGAAGGTGAAGCGGGCTGGGCCGGGCTGGAAGTGACGGATAATGCGGAGAAGGCGTTAGCGGGAATTGGCTAGCGACCTCCAGGTCGCTCTGGATTTGGCCGCAGATTTTGCCGATGAGTTCGGATTTGCTCGTTAACCACTCCGTCGTGTTTTTGAATTATTAGAATCGTTATGGATAGCAACTTCTCCCTTTTGAGTTGAGAACGTACCCGTGCGCCATCCATAATGAAGACAGGGCTTGCGCACCCGTATATGCACCTTGGAGTAGACTGTAATGGGCATTCCGGTCCACGCCTATTGGGTGGTTTGCTTGTAGTACCTTTGGCCTAGACCAATATCCGTTAATGTACAACCTCCTTAAAAACACGCTCAAACGTCTCGTACCAAATGACTTCATTCAAAAGAATGAAAGGATGTTGCGGAATCTGGCGTATCCATTTTTCAGGGGAGCCGCTCATCGCTGTAACATTTGCGAGGCGCAACTACGCGGATTTGTGGGGGAGCAGCGGATTTGTCCGCGCTGTGGTTCTCTGGCCCGGGGGCGGCGCTTGTTTACGCTTCTGTCCGACGAGATTGAGCGGCGCGGACCGAAAACCAAAGTATTGCACCTGTCTCCCGCCAGCTACTTCCGGGATAAAATTATTACCACTTACCCGGAGCTTACTTACCACACCAGCGATTACGTAGGGGAGTTCGACGCTGAGAACTCCTTTGACCTCCGTGACACCAGGCTGAATGATGATAGCTACGACCTGGTCATCTGTTACCACATCCTCGAACACATCGTAGAGGACAGACAGGCGATGAATGAACTTTACCGCATCCTGAGACCCGGTGGCAGCGGCTTTATTCAGACCCCTTACTGCTCCGTAGATGGCTCTTCCTTAGAAGATTATAGTATTACTACGCCGGAGGGGCGGCTGGAACATTTCGGGCAAGACGATCACGTGCGAATTTATTCGGTGAGGGACTTGACGGAACGGTTATCTTCCGCAGGCTTTGGGGTTGAAGTATTGGCTTTTCCCAGTGATCCTAAAACGGAACAGCTTGGGTTTAAGGAAGGGGAGCGGGTTATACTAGTAGAGAAGTAATCAGTTTCACCCAACTATTTACCAGTAAACGATAAAGCATTTGGTCAGTACATCATCTTTATCTTTTACCCAGACCAGCGGCGATCTCCCGTTATTAATTAATGGTTGAACTTCTTCGATCATCCTGGAATGATCGATCCAACTTACGCCGGGGTACGGTGCGATCAGCCAATCGATTTTTTGCGGAAGATAAAATTTGCAAGTACTCAATATCCCTAATTCACGGTGAGAGATATAATAGCCGACTACACATTTTGAGTTTATTGGGGAGACAGCGAAAGACGTATGACCATAAGGGACGAACAACTGCGCCTTGAAGCAAACTTTCTGAATAATTTGATCCGCTTTCAGTCCGTGTCGTTCGAGGTAAGGTTTAGTAAGATCATTGAACAACAACGAGAACTGGCGGTCGTGTAACTTCTTCAGCTTGTAATCTAGCCGATCATTTCGATTGGGCCCGATCCAATGCCCAAGTGGCTGATCATACTGCTCAAGTGTATCGTACAGATAAAACTTGTAAGCAACTTCCAAATGAACGGCTTGATCATTCCGATAGAAAAGTGCGTCAATCTCCCCGATCGTTCGCTTACCGTCCTGAATTTGAAGATTATCGCAAATCCAGCTGATTGAATCCTGCTTTTTCAACTGATAAAAAATAAGCTCCTCGACTAGTTTTCCCAGGCGCCGGCTTTTGAAAACAGCAGTGGCCCCCTTGTGATTGTAGCCTTCTTTCAAGGTGATTTGCCGATATGGGAATGCAGCCTCACCCCGCCAAAGCGCCGGTGTAGACAGGCAGCCTTCGTAGCGTAATTTCATCAGAGCATCCATCGTTTGCTAAAATACAGACTACCTTTATGAAAAAAGAATGAAAACGTTTACCGACCTGGGCATCAGTAGTGATTACGTAAAAGGCTTGAATGAGCTTAATATTATAAACCCGACCCAAATTCAGGAAGCCGCGATCCCGTTGCTTTTAAGCAGGCGGACGGACCTGATCGGCCTGGCCCAGACCGGGACCGGTAAAACAGCTGCCTTCGGACTCCCCCTATTGAAGTCAATCGATGTCGATCAGCCAGTGGTGCAGGGTTTGGTTATTGCTCCTACCCGTGAACTCGTTCAGCAGATCAAAAAGCAACTCTTCAAATTCACGAAATATATTGATGAGAAGATTTTCGCGGAAGCTGTTTATGGCGGTGAAAAAATAGGCCGGCAAATGAAAGCCCTGAAAAGACCAACCCACATAGTCGTGGCTACTCCGGGGCGTTTGTTGGACCTCATTGAGCGCGGAGGGGTAGATATCGCTCACGTCAAGACGGTTGTACTGGATGAGGCAGATGAAATGCTCAGCATGGGATTCAAGCAAGACCTGAACAGGATTCTGAGTTACAATAAATCTCAGCGTAACACTTGGTTATTTTCGGCTACGATGCCCGAAGGGATCAAACAGATTGTAAAACGGTTCATGTCCGCAGACTCGGTCAATATCCAGGTCAATAAAAAGTCTGTAGTTAACTCAAACATTACGCATCGCTTCATAAAAACCGAGATCAAGCAAAAATTGGACGTGATTTCCGGAATTTTGAATGAAAGCAAAGGGGAGAGAGGTATCATTTTTTGTAGAACCAAAGCTGGCGTCAGGACATTGACCAAGCAGCTACAAGAAAAAGGATTTCCCGTTGGTGCATTAGAGGGTGACATGAAGCAGAAAGAACGGGACAAAGTAATGCGTGCCTTCAGAAAAGAAAACCTTCAAGTATTAGTATCCACTGATGTTTCCGCCAGAGGAATTGACGTAAATGACCTGACCTTCATTTTACACCACCAATTGCCGGAACAACTGGAGTACTACACCCACCGAAGTGGTCGTACGGCCAGAGCTGGCAAGGTGGGTCAGTCTATTGCACTGATCACCGCCGGTGAAAAACATAAGATACCGGGTATTGAGAAATCACTTGGTATTAAGTTTCAGGAAATGGCCTGGTAGCTCTAAGCCGCAGCGCCTTCCAATTGTTCTACATCCTTTACGCCATCGTCATCCATATCCTCGTCTTTTTCCAGGCGCAGGTTATTGATGATGAATTTCTGGCGGGTCGGTGTATTCTTACCCATGTAGTAGGATAGGATTTCTTCGATATTGGTGCCTTCGGGCATCACCACCGGCTCTAGCTTGATGTTATCATCGATGAAGCCTTTAAATTCGTCGGGGCTGATCTCGCCCAGTCCCTTGAAACGGGTAATTTCTGGCTTACCGCGCAGGGCAGCGATGGCTTCCTGTTTTTCGGCTTCGCTGTAACAATAGAAGGTGAATTGCTTGTCGCGTACCCGGAAGAGGGGCGTTTCCAGAATATAGAGATGCCCTTTCTCCACCATATCCGGAAAGAACTGGAGGAAGAAAGTCAGTAGCAGCAGGCGAATGTGCATACCATCCACGTCCGCGTCGGTGGCAATCACCACGCGGTTGTAACGAATGCCCTCTACCCCGTCTTCAATATTGAGCGCGTGTTGAAGGAGGTTGAACTCCTCATTTTCGTAAACTACTTTTTTGGTCAGTCCGAAGCAGTTCAGTGGCTTACCCCGCAGGGAAAATACTGCCTGGCTTTGCACATCGCGGGCTACGGTGATCGAACCGCTGGCCGAATCACCCTCGGTGATAAAAATGGTGGTCGCCAGCTTATTTTCTTCGGTTACTTTTTTGGATTTATCATTGTAGTGGTTCCGGCAATCGCGCAGCTTCTTGTTGTGCAGATTAGCCTTCTTGGCACGTTGATTAGCCAGTTTTTTGATACCGGCAATCTCTTTTCGCTCCCTTTCCGATTGTTTGATCCGCTTTTCAATAGCCTCGGCTACCGTGGGGTTGATGTGCAGGAAATTATCCAGCTTCTCGTTCAGGAAGTTCTTGAGAAAAGTACGGACGGTCGGCCCGTTTGGTCCGATGTCGGTAGAGCCAAGTTTGGTTTTCGTCTGAGACTCAAAGACCGGCTCCTCTACTTTGATGGCTATAGCACTGATGATACTCGCCAGAATATCGCGGCGATCGTAGTTTTTGTTGAAGTGTTTTTGAATGGTATCTACGTAAGCTTCGCGGAAGGCATTCAGGTGTGTTCCCCCTTGGGTAGTGTGTTGGCCGTTGACGAAACTATGGATCGTCTCTCCGTAAGCATTCCCGTGAGTAACGGCAACCTCGATGTCGTGACCCTTGATGTGAATGATCGGGTAACGCAGATTTTCCGGATTGGTCTTGCGGGTCAGCAGATCCAGCAGGCCGTTTTTAGAAACCAGCGTTTTACCGTTGTACTTCAGTTTGAGCCCGGCATTGAGATAAGCGTAGTTCCAGAGTTGATTTTCTACGTAATCCTGGCGAAACTTATAATTCTTAAAGATGGAAGCATCGGGTACGAAAGAAACCAGGGTGCCGTTGCCTTCGGTGGTCTTTTTCACCCGGTGGTCCTTCACCAATACGCCTTTCTCAAAATCGGCTTCCTTAGCTTTGCCTTCGCGGACGGCCATGACCTTGAAATTGTCACTCAGGGCATTCACGGCCTTGGTACCCACTCCGTTCAGACCGACGGATTTTTTGAAGGCTTTACTATCGTATTTACCACCGGTATTGATCTTGGAGACACAGTCGATCACCTTACCCAGCGGAATTCCCCGGCCGTAATCACGGATAGACACCACTCCGTCCTTAATGTTGATTTCCACCTGCTTTCCGAAGCCCATCACGAACTCATCAATGCAGTTGTCCAGTACTTCCTTGAGCAATATATAGATACCGTCGTCCGGCGAGGCACCGTCGCCCAGCTTACCGATGTACATCCCCGGCCGGAGGCGAATATGCTCTTTCCAGTCAAGGCTGCGGATGTTGTCTTCGGTATAATTGCTCTGCGCCATGGTATAATTTTCACTGTATTAAAACCATCATTTCGTTCATGTGGCCACGAACAACTGATGAGGCTCACGCGAAGATAATGATTGAAACCTGGAGGATTTAGTTCTCGCGGTGGGCTTTGCAAATATAACGAGACGAAAGAAACAAAACAAACATTTTGTTTTTAAAATTATTCCTTCTCTGAAGGCCAACAGCCTTGCTATTTCACCTTCAGCGATCATTGCAGGACTCTCAGAGTTAGCCCTTAACCAACATGGCTACTTTACCTTCGGTGATCGTCCCTTCGGTCCTCGGAGTTGAAGTCAAAAATACGCCTACTTGCAAAGCGTCCCGGCGAAGAACCCTAAGTTCACGTCGCTTACCGCAAACGATCAGCGCTGCGCACCAGTTTCTCATCTTTATTGATGAACACCTTCGCCAGATAAGCAAACACCATCGCTACCAGCGGCAAGACCGTGCCGGAGGCGAAAGTGGCCATCTCTTGGGCAGCATCGGTGGACAACTCGTAGAAACCATAAGCGACACCAGCGGCCACCAGGGCAACGGCCAACATACTCAGACTGCTCTGAAGCTTGCGGTTGCGGAACAGGAAAATGCCGACCAGCAAAATGGCCCCGGCCAAGCCGATCAGGCCCAGCAATACCGGTGCGTCAAAGAGCGTGAATTCGGCGTCGGCAAATAGTTCGCTACCCGCCTGGGCTTGCTCGGTATCCGCTACCGGCAGGCCGAAAAGACTAAAACAGCTGCCAGAGGCCAGCAGCAGAAAAATGGACTGGATACGTTGAATCATGGCGCAAAGTTCTAAAAAAAAGTTAAGTCCTCCCACACTGGCGGCATTGCTTTACCTTTGTGCGTTGTTTTTACCGCGCATGAGTCCAAAACCTACCATATCCTTCCGCATCATCTTCCTGCTTTTTGCGGGCAGTATGGCTATGTTTACTAGCAAAGTAGCAGCGCAGACAGCTCCGGAATCCAGGCCCGACACCTCCGGGACCGAGATCATCAATATCGACTTTTCCGAGCAACTACGGGTACTCCGAGGTAGAAATCGCCGGGTTGTCCAAAAACTGATCGGTCAGGTAGAACTGAGTCAGGATAGCATTTACATGTACTGCGACTCCGCCGATCTGGTGGAGGAAGTCCAGCTCTACGCTTACAACAACGTCATCATCCAGCAAGGTGACAGTATCGCAGCCTTCGCCGAATACCTGGACTACAATGCCGAAACCCAGCTGGCTGACCTGAGAAGGAACGTAGTCCTTCAAAACGGCGACCGCGAACTTTACACCGATGCCCTCCGCTACGACCTGGCCGAAAAACTGGCCACCTATACCACCGGGGGTCGCCTCACCGACGGCAAGACCCAGCTCTTCAGCACCCGTGGCTACTACTATGCCGCAGCCGATCGAATTTACTTTCGCGACTCCGTAGTGGTCATCGGCGAGCAGTTCGAGCTTCGCGCCGACACCCTGATGTACGACTCGCCCAGCGAAACAGTTTATTTCCTCGGCCCTACGGTCATCCGCACCGATACGGCCGAGATCTACTGCGAAGATGGCTTCTACAACGTCACCACCAATCAGGCCGTATTCCGCCAGAACGCCCAATACCGCAGTGGCAGCCAGATCGCGGCGGCTGACAGTATCAGCTATTTCGGTCAGCGTCAGGAATACATCCTCGAAGGTCAGGCCTACGTTCGCGACGGAGATAGCCAGTTTGCCCGCGCCGACAAAATCACCTACCGTAAAGACCTGGAAACCTACGACCTGAAAGGCAATGCCCTGCTCCGCGACTCCGCCCGCACCGTTCGTGGCGAAGCCGTTACCTACGACAAACTGAACGACGCCTACCAGATCAGTGGTGGCCGCCCCGAAGTCATTGATGGCACCATGATCCTCACCGCCGACAACCTTGATTTCGATAACGCCAGCGGATTCGGATTTGCTACCGGGCAGGTCGTCTGGCAAGACACCAGTTCCAACCTGGAGATTCGCGCCGCGCGTGCTCAGTACAACCAGGAAACCGGCTATCTGAAAGCTAGTGGCGGGCGAGGCAATCGGGCTCTGCTCATCACGGTACTTGATGGAGACAGTCTTTATTTATCTGCGGATACGCTGTTTAGTCAGGAAGTAGTGGATAGTTTGATAGTCGGGAGTTCTTCAGTCGGGAGTGGCGATAGTACGGTAGTCGATAGTTCTTTAGTCGAGAGTGGTGTAGTCGGGAGTAGTGATAGTCTGATAGTAAATAGTATGGATAGTACACTGGTGGACACGATCACCAGACCAAAAGACCACCAGACCACCGGTCTACAGGACCAACAGACTACAAAAACTCGCAAAATTTCCGCATACCGCGATGTTCGGGTCTACAAGTCCGATATGCAGGCGCTCTGTGACTCTTTATCATTTAATACCACCGACAGTATTCTGACGCTCTACGAAGATCCCATTCTCTGGCAGGATACTTCTCAGTTACTGGCTGACACGGTAGACATCTATCTGAAAAACGATGCATTGGACAAGGTCCACCTGAAACGGCGTGCCCTGGTCGTTACCAGTCCTGACCTGATCTTTTTCAACCAGGTGAAGGGCAAGAACATCTTTGCCTATTTCGACAGTACGGAACTGCGCCGTACCGACGTGAAGGGTAACGCTGAAGTGATCTACTATGCCCAGGACGCCGAAGGTGCCTACATCGGCGTAAACAAGACGGCGTGCAGCGCTATGTCGTTAGATTTTTTGAGCGGTGGCATCCGCTTCATCCGTTTCATCACTGCCCCGAGCGGCCGACTAGACCCGCTCAATGGCATCAATGGCAATAACCAGCCGACACTGGATGGATTCCGCTGGGAAAGTGATGCCCGGCCGGCCAGCCTGGATGATCTGTTCGGACCTTCAAAGCGGGCCAGGGCCGTGGTGCCCCTGGAAGAAGCTACCGAAGAGGAATACGTAGTACCCGACACCGGAGGCTAATCCTTATCTTCGCGGCATGAAGAGGTTCCTTTTACATTTTTTGCAAATCTGGATGTTTGCGAATGTGCAAATTTGCGTGGCTGAGCAATTGGCCGCCCAAGACTTCAACGGCCAGCTTCAGGCTGCTACCACTGCATTCGAAGAAGGAAAGACCGCCGATGCCGCCGCTATTTATGATTCCATTCGCAGTAGCGGCTTCGCTTCCCCGGAACTCTATCTCGCCCAGGGAAATGCCTATCTGGCTGCCGGTGACGAAGGCAGAGCTATCCTCGCCTACGAACGGGGTTTGCGCCTTAAACCGGGGCAAAAAGACCTCGTCAATAATCTAAAATTCGCGGAGACTCAATTGGAAACCGTACTGGCAGATCTTCCCGGCTTCTTTCTGCAACGCTGGTGGAAATGGCTGGGCAGCCGCCTGGGGATTTCCATTTCCTACCTGCTCGCCGGACTATTCTGGTGGTTGGCGGTAGCAGCCTTTGCCATCTGGTTTTTCAAACGGGCCGGGCTCTCGGAAAAACGTCGCTTCCTGCTTTTACCCGCCGCCGGCGCAGCCCTGGTGCTGGCCATTACCTTCTATTTCCTGGGGAATAGCCGTGCCGCCGAACTGTCCCGTTCTGACCAGGCCGTACTCGTTAGCGAGCGGGCTCCATTGCGGGTAGCCCCGGGCCCCGAAGCCACCCTTGAACAGCAATTGACCGCCGGCCAAAGATTGAGGATCATCGATGAATATCAGGGCAAGTATTTTAAAGTGGCGCTAAGAGATGGCAAGCAAGGCTGGCTTTCAGGGGAAGACCTGGAAGTGATATAAATTCATTCTCTCCAGAACCAGTAAAGTTTCAGCAGGTCCAGCCAGTATAAACTGCCCGGCAGGGTCCGGTCCAGTCGCCGCCTGGCCAGGGGTGCCAGTATCGACAGCAAGGGCATCAGGGCAAATTTGAACATGGCTACTTTGCTAGCCAAACTACTTAAACGGCTCGGGAGACCGGGGTGACTTTCTTGCAACACCCTAAGGTTGTGGACCGCCCGTTCCTGCTTCCGTAAAAACGTCCCGTGGTCCTCCAGCCCCAAGTGTTCCACGGCATTGTCGATGTGTAGCAATTCGATATTTTTCGCCTTTAACTCCCAGCCCCAGAGGGTGTCTTCGTGGCCGTAGCCGACGGCTTTTTCATCGAATGGCTGCCAAAGTAGCAATGATTTTGGAGCCAGAAAATTATTGGTCTGGAAACCGACGTAAGGCTGCTTGCTTCTGACCAGCGCGGGTTTACTTTCCCGTTTTCGACCGTAGAGCCAATGGAGGAATGCATCACCCGGAATGGACCTTTCTTCCGAGTAAAATCGACCTCCGGAGACTACTTTTCCACTGTCCAGATAGGGTGCGTAGGCCGTGATAAAACCCGTTGGGATGGCCCCGTCGGCGTCCAGAAAAATCAGATTTTCATAACGGGCCTCACGGGCCAACCGATTACGGATGGCGGCCCGGCCGTGGTTTTCAACAAGGACGGTATAGACCACCCGATCAGCTAATTCACGAAGTTCGGCGTTAAAATCTGAATCCCCCGGCGGACTCGCATCTTCGTACACCCGTACCTCCCAGGGGAAATCTACCGGCTGCAATTGAGCTACCAACTGACGAACCAGCGGCCCGACGTGGTAGTCATAGACCGGAATGAGTACGCTGAGCATACCCGACTAAAGCAAGCGCAGGTCGAACTCTACCCGGCGGTTGAGGCGGCGACCACTGACGGTTTCATTATTGGCGCGCGGGCGGCTTTCTCCGTAACCGATATAGGTCAGCCGCGTGGGGCGAATGCCACGGGCCACGAGGTAATCACGGCACGATTTGGCCCGGTCTTCACTAAGTACCTGGTTGTTGTCGTCGTTGCCCACGTTATCGGTGTGGCCACTGATGACGAGGCTGTAAGCAGGGTATTCCTTCATGATCTGCACGATCTCGTCGAGCGTAAAGAAGGATTCTTGCTTCAATTTAGCGCTGCCAGTTTCGAACTGTACGGCCTGGGTGGCGAATTCCAGTAATTCGACAACTTCCTGTTTGATCTCCGGACAGCCCTGGTTGCTGGGGGGGCCGGCTTCCGTGGGGCAGCGATCGTCCTTGTCCGCCACTCGGTCACCGTCCTGATCGGGGCAACCACGGAGGGGGCCGGCTTCGTTGGGACATTCGTCTTCAGCGTCGGGTATGCCGTCGCCGTCCGTATCAGCGGGTGGGCAGCCCTGATCGGGACCGGCTACGTCGGGGCAGTTATCCTTGTTGTCGAAGAAACCATCGCCGTCACTATCGGGGCATCCGTCGTTTTCCGGGGTGCCGGCTTTAGTGGGGCAGGCATCGTCGGCGTCGGCAATTCCGTCGCCATCCTGGTCGGGGCAGCCCATAGCGGAAGCTACACCGGCCACGGTGGGGCATTTATCCTGTGGGTCGATGATGCCGTCTTCGTCCGTATCGGGGCAGCCCATCAGTTCGGCCGTTCCGGGTAAGGTCGGGCATTGGTCCTCGGTGTCTACGATACCGTCCAGGTCCTGGTCCGGGCAGCCGTTAGTGGATGCCGGTCCGAACTCATCCGGGCACTGGTCGAGGCGATTAACGATACCGTCGCCGTCGTTGTCCACGCTACTGATGCGGTAGATGTACCCGAGGCCAAATTGTAGATTATCGCGTAAGTCAGCGCTGGAAATGCGGTATTCACCCTGCACGCCGAGGAAGCTGTTCTCGCCGAGTTTCAAATTCAAACCTGCTCCAAGTGGCAACTGGCCGTTGGAGCTATCGAAATCTTCGGAAACCACTCCGTAACCGGCCAATAGGTAAGGTGACAGTTTAGCATCGCTTCCGACTGGATAGAAATGGCCGAGTAAATCGATACTTACGAAATTCAGGTTCTCCGTTGCTCCTACGTCGATCACACCGATCTTTAGCGGGACGGCCAGGCCAAAGAGCTTACCGAGTTGACGGCGGTAGCTGAGCTCTACGCCGAACGAGCTGCCCAGGTCATCGAGGTCGTTGGGCGTGCCGTAGTCGATACTCAGCACCTTGGCCGACAAGGCATTATAGGAATTGAGGTTATTGTCTTTGATCTCTTGGGCGGCCAGGCTAACCGTAGTCAGGACGAATACCAAGAGGATACCGAATAGCGATTTCATAAAAGCCGTGTTTGTCAGGGATGTTAAGTTGCTTAAAGGTAATGAACCCGTTTAAATCGCTCCGGACAAACTTCCCGTCAGCAAATAGCGCATCAGATAAACCAAGGCTACGCTAACCGCCAATCCGAAACTGACCTTTGCCAAATCACGGCCAATATCCCTGAAAGCTGCTTTAAGGTTGAGCCGGCCAGGGATGGTTTCCTGGTAAGCGACGAAAGCACGGCTGATCATGGCAGCGGCCATGGTAGGAATGATCCAGTCGATCTCCGTAGCCTGGTCACGCAGGTAAACAACATAGCCGATAAGGCCGATAATGACTACGTTGAGCACCAGCCCCAGAATATGCCAGCCCTTGGCTTTTTCCAGGTCGCTGGGCTCTTTGATCAGTTCCATGACGTAACGAATGGCGATTTCGCGGCCGGCCAATAGCCCCAGAAATACCCAGGTAGTGGACATAGGCACGTTGCTGAACTCTTTGAAAAAGAGGAGAAGCAGGCCGTAGATGAAGTCGACGATAGTGGCCGATCGGATATCGGTCGTATTCGTTTTTTCCTTGACGATCTTTTGAATATTGCCGCCCCGAATGTAAAAGATGATACCCAACATGGTAAGCAGCACAAAGAGGGATATGGTAATCTCCATACCCGTGAGGGCACGTGGCAAATAGACGTAGATGTTGGCAAAATCCTGAATGAGCCACTGCCCCCAGAGAAATCCGGTGGAAGACCATTGCAGGATCGTCCAGTTTCGTTTGGAGCTGGTCGTTAGCGGGGTCTCCATAAATTTCCTGTCCAGCATTTTGGTCACCAGTTGCCAGACCATAATGGCTACACAAAAAGCCAGGGCGTAGCCAAGGACAGACTTTTCAGTCATGTCCCATAACCCTTTCGGCTTGAAGAAGGTGAGCACCAAGAAGCTGGTACTAACGGGAATGCCCGTCCGCGTCAGCAGCATCAGGACCAGCGGTGGCAGCAGGTAGGGCCAACTCATGTTATCCACGAAGGCATACTTTTCCAAGCGGCCGTAGCTGACGTCGCCCGAATACGCAAACCAGCCGTAGACCAATGTAGCTGCCAGGATGGACCCGGCGAAGCCCCAGAGTACGTACCATGGTTTGTCTTCATTCGAAGAAAGAAAAGTACCGAGGGTCTGTATGGAATCATTTCCGACCACTGCGTAACCGGCCAGAATAAAACCGGTCCACATGATGATAAAGCTGGGATCCATTAGTACTTACTGGGTGAATTGGCAAATTAACGATAAAAAGCCCGATTAGGCTAGGGCTTAACACAGAGGTAACATTGGCCGATACAAGGTGTTCGAGATGGCTCAAAATCCCGCCGGGTCATTTTCCCTCTCTCTTTATCCATCCTGGCGCAGCAGGTTCAGGTCAGCGGAATCAGAATATTTTGCGTTAGCACGGTCTTTAAATGCATTGTGGCTGACAAAGTAGCAATGCTATGGGTGGACAAAAGTTGTCAGCTGCCGGTCGGTAAAATTGGTCGTATTTCCCGGGACACTCGTCGTGACAACTGGACTCGAGGGTCGTTTTCCATTAATTTATGGAACATCAATCACCCTTTAAATCCTTGTATTATGACCACCATTAAGTATGGCGCAAAAGGTATTCCGCTGAGCAAAAAGCCCGCTAACGCCAACCTTTCCACCAGATCCGCTCGGCCAGGTAGCCAGGCTGCCAAAAGCAACTTCCTGGATGTCAGGGTTGCCGTACGTCGCCGCCGCCGTAAGCAGAAGCAGATTCTGGGACTCAGCATTTCGCTGGCTCTGGTCTTATTGACCATGCTGGCGCTCTGGTTGAGTGGATAGTCTTAGCTATTGCGAGCCGCAATTAATCAAGCCACTTCCCGGTCTCGGGAGTGGCTCTTTTTTATCAATCCTCTTACCTTCCATCCATGAATACTGATAAATATGTCGCTCGCTACCCCGTCGGCTTCTATTGAAACCCTTTTCCCATTCATTTAAACAATCGCCCAACTGCAGCGGGTTTTTCGAAATCAGCTTGGCCATTAAAGGCGCAGGCAAGAGTTGGCGCCCAGTGTCAAGGTTACCCTTCCGTTATTTTTTGCATTTTGGAGCATTATTTTTTCCTGAGTATCCTTCCAAAACCATGAGAGAAATACACCAGACCGATTGCCTCACCGTATTTCAAAGTGCCTTGTTTCAGACCACTGCTACTTTGTTAGTCGGCCAAAAATATGTCCTTGTCGTTGACCCCAACTGGCTACCGGAGGAAGTAAACGAGATCCACGCCGCCGCCGAATTAGCCGCCGGTGACAATAAGCAGAAGTTCTTGCTTTTTACCCACTCTGATTACGATCACATCATTGGTGCCGGCCGTTTTGAGGATTATACCACCATCGCCTCCCAGGCCTTCGTCGACAATCCGGAGCAAGAGAAGCAACTTGAGCAAATCCGGACCTTCGACGATGAGTACTATATCCAGCGCTCCTACCCTATCGAATATCCACTCATCAACCTGGTGATCTGCGAGGAAGGTACTCTGCTCCAACTCGGCGAAGATGAATACCAGTTTTTTCATGCGCCCGGCCATAACGCCGACGGGCTGATTACTTATAACCGCAGCCGAAACATCTTGATTGCCGGCGATTATCTCTGCGCCGTTGAATTTCCCTACCTCTACGATAGTCTGGCTCGTTACCGCAATAGCCTGAATAAATTCGAAGAACTGATCGAAGTTGAAAATCCCGAAGTCCTCATCCCCGGCCACGGCCCGGTCGCAACCGAAAGAAGCGATATGCAGGCCCGGCTCAAATCCGCCCGTAGTTATTTGGATGAACTGGAGATTAGCGTCGTCAATAATACTCCTTTTGATACGGAAGCCTTATTCGCCAACTACCGGTTTCCGAGGATCATGGGGAAGTTTCACGCGGGGAACGTAGCGTTGGTTAAGCGGGAATTGACCTGACAAGTCTACTGCTAGCCCATGAAATTTATTGGCCAGCATAAGCTACGGAACTACGCCATCCATCCATTAAAATTCCTGATTGGGTACAACTTTCCTTTGATCATTGGTAGACCACCGGATAAAAAAAGCCGATTCAACTTGCGTTGAATCGGCTTATCGCTTAGTAGCGGGGGTAGGACTCGAACCTACGACCTTCGGGTTATGCTTACCACTATAGCTTTCGCTACGCCTACTCACTTTGAGTAGATTTGATGGTCTGGACTTTCTCTTCACCGGCCCAGTAAACTGAACTACGGTGTTCACCATAAAGTCTCTACACCTTCCCATTTCGACTAAGCCGAAAAAGGCTTGGCTCGGGATTACCATACTAAAGGCTTCCCCGAATTTGATGAAATTCACCCCAGAGTTTCCTCTGAGGCAGCCCAATGCTCTATTAGATTCCAAGCTTCTCGAAACTCCGCTGAACGCGGCTTTCTTTGACGCTTGTCAGATTCGACTAAGTGTATTTCGAATCCGTAATTTACACTGCGTGCAAGCGCAAAATGTGTAAACTTAAATAGAACAATTCTTGAGCCCGACGAGCTACCAACTGCTCCACCCCGCGATGTTAATTTTTACCACGCTACCATCGTAACGGGCTGCAAATATAGATACAATCCTGAAACTGCAAAAGTTTCCTGAAGATTAAAGAAATTTATTCTTCGCTCTCCGGTGCCAGCTGCACTTTCAGCCCGTCCAGCGCCTCGGTAATCCGCAGTTGGCAGCCCAGACGGCTGTTGTCTTCCACGAAAAACGCCTGATCCAGCATATCTTCCTCATCCTCGCGCATTTCCGGCAGATCGGTTTCTTCGCTCAATACGTAGCAATGGCAAGTGCTGCACAGGGCCATGCCACCACAGGTACCTTTCACGGGCAGTTCGTAAGATTTACAGACCTCCATGAGGTTCATGTTCATATCCGTGGGAGCTTCCAGTTCGTGGGCTTTGCCCTGGCGGTCAATTACGGTGAGGAAGATGTTGCCGTCTGCGGTCATTTGTGGGTGGTTTGAGTTGTAAACGCTTTTGAAATTCCCTGGTTGAATGTTGGGATTGGAAATAGGAGATAGGAGCGCCCTTGGTCGCTGCGCTTCCTTGGCTTTGGGAAATAGGAGCCGAATGGGATGCGTCCGGGATATAAAACCAATGCTACTCGTCCCTACTGAGATTAGACCGCATGGCGGTCGACTATCAGGCGGGCTCCTATTTCCAAAAGCGCAGCGTTCCTATCTCCTAATTCCGATTTCGCGGAATCAAATACAACTCCCGCTGCCGACCATCAATGTACTCAAAGCGTTCTCCGTTCCAGAAGCCATCTTCTTCCATCATCATCCGGATATCTTTATTCCATTCCCTGATGAATACGGCCGTGTTGAGTTCAATACTGTAGGCTGTATTGGGATAGAGCGGGTAATCCCCCTTACCCGCTACCCCACCCTGTTGGTCCCAGAGGCCGATGGTTGGGCCGGCAGCGTGGCCGTGATAGCCGATCGGATGGGTGTAAATGGTGGGGCGCAAGCCGGCGGCTTTGGCCTCTCGTAGTGCTCCGCTCAATAATTCGTTGCCCGTTCGGCCGTTTTGGTATTGGCCCGTCAGGATGTCCATCAGTTGCATACCCTTATCATGGGCGGCTACCAGGTAGGCAGGTGGTTTCGTCTCGCCGGGTTTCAATACGTAGGCATTGTGTTGGGTATCGGTATTGAGGCCGCAATAGGTAATGCCAAAATCGCAGTGCAGCAGGTCACCGGGTAAAATAACGTCCCGCCCCGGCCGCTTGCTAAAGGAGCGCAGGTGATCAAAACGCTCCGGACTAAACCGTTGAATATCTACCGTGGGGTGAAACCAGACCTCCAGCCCCAGTTCACGGCTCCGTTCACGCAGGAACCAGACGACGTCTTCCGTGGCCGTCAGGCCGGGCGTGATCACCTTTTCACTGAACGCCTCGGCAATGATCTCGTGAGCGACCCGCATCACGTGGCGATAAACCGTCATTTCCTCGGGAATTCGCGTTTCCAGCCAACCGATGGCCAGGTTCTCGCCATTGACCAATCGTGCGTCGTACTTATCCGGCAGCGTTTCCTTCAGTTTGTCGTAGTGGTAAGAAGTCATACCGTCAGCCAAGCCAAAATCAGCGCTACGATTGACAGCGATCTTTTGGGGGTCCCGCTCTTCGATAATCTCCAGTAAGCGCGCCCATTGATCGGGTTGCCGGTCTTTATCCCAGGCTTTTTTGAAGACCTCACCTACATCGTAGCGGGCACAGGCCAGGGTTTCGATACTATCTCCGGTATCGTAGATGACCAGCATGGTGGTTCGCCGCGCGCCCATCCAGTTACTCGGCAGCATGGTGTTCAGTACGGGGTCTTCGTTGTACTCCCGGCTGATGAGAAGCCACATATCCACCTCGGCCCGGCGCATTAAATCCGGCAACACCTTTTCGGCGCGGAGTTTGAGCCATTCGTCCCTCAACTCGCCCTGTTGCCGGAGATTCAGGATGCCGGATTGAGCGGCCAGGTCCGTAATACAGAATAGTAAAACAAGTATGAATATTCGCATGGCCGAAGATAATAAATGGATACCGTGGTTTGCTAGACGCCTTCGGCTATTGGACGCGCTTCGCACTTTTAGACGGCGCAAGCGCCTTTTGGATGATCGCTGAAGCGACCTTGTGGGAAGCTGAAGTCAAAGACAGAAAGTTTTGGATTCAAAAACCAACTTCTCCAAAAGCGAGGAACGAGCGTCTTTTAAGTTTGTACTAGCTTGACAACTCGATATATTAATTTTATCGAGATTTATAAACTAAAAAAGACATGGCCGGCGTAAAGCACTGTGCGTCCTGGGAAGAATTACTGTTCTAGCCCATTTTTGGATTTAGCACGCCGGCCATTGTTTGGAAGATCAACTCTTATAGCAATCTCGGGATAATAACCCTCTAGTTAAGACATCGAGCTATTCCAAACGCGTCTTTCTAAAACAAACTATTATGCGTCAAAAGTACGGATATTTTTTGGGGTGGGATGTTAGCAAAAATGACGTCAACTATTGCCTGATGGACCATCATGGCGACATTCGCTGCGAAGGGAAGATCGACAATAAGG
>PDLQ01000019.1 GCA_002591745.1 Lewinellaceae bacterium SD302 | reverse complement strand
ATTACCGACTGAAACTCTGGTGGTATACGAAGCATGATCAAGATGTCAGATACCTTAATCTACTTCACATCAGAGTTTCTTTAAAATACTGGCCGGTTAGCAAACCGCTAAAGTCCAGATTAGAGCTTGTTTGGGAATTGCTATGAACTGAAAAACAATGATTTATGGTTCTGACAATACCATAAAATTGTGAGCTTGGCGGGTCAAGCGATCTATTTTTGGTGACGCCAGGTTCATAAATGCTTGTTTTTCAGGAAATAGAAATCCAAACAAGCTCTTAAACCACAAGTTTACTGTAAGCGCAAGTTGAAACCAGTAAATGTTTGGCAAAATTCGATCAAACGGAGCTGATTATCCGTTACAGCAAGTGATTCGATTTTGAATCAATGCACCAATAAATTAAAATCACAATGGCCGACAAGCAAAAGCCCAACATGACGCCCACCAATAAAAAAGACGGAATGGGTAAAGATCCACAGCGTCACCTCAAAGCTGACGCCGGTAAAACCGATCACCCCGGTAAGACTGACCAAAATGGCAGTGAGCCGAATTACCCGCACGACCCAAAGCAAGATAAATAGGGTAGTTTTTCATATTAGTTGCACTTTTTCTCCAACTCCCGGAACTTTAGAGTGAAAAGCGAGCGTTCAACGCCCGTCAACGCAGCGCGGTGGTCAGTAAGCCGGCTACCATAACTGCATTTTTTCACCACAACAACTAGCCTACCATGGTACGTAACGAATACGACCAGATTTTTGAGTTGGAGATGATCGTACACTATAAAGCCGTGTATAATTTCCTCCTCCGGCTGACCGGTAATGACACCGATGCGGACGATCTGGTACAGGATACCTTCGTACGTGCCTACCGGAAACTGCATACCTATACCGCCGGGTCTAACGCCCGGGCCTGGCTGTTTACCATTGCCCACAACCTCTTCATCAACGCCTGGCGGAAAAAGAATCGCCGCAACGAGACCGAGATGGACGAGCGAATTGCCTACCAGCAAGTAGACAAGGGTAACGCCATGGTAGCCTTCGACGACCTGCGTCGGGAAGGGGTGCTGGAGCAAAATTTCTCCGATAGCGTAGTGGCCGCTCTGGCCCAGCTCAACGAGAATCAGCGGAGCATCATCATCATGGCCGATCTTTACGATTACTCTGAAAAAGAGATCGCCGAGGTGATGGACGAGAACCTGAATACGATCAAATCACGGACCCACCGGGCCCGACTGAAACTGATCCGTTTGCTCGGCGAGTACGCCGAGGGAACTTACGGGGTCTCCACCAGCAGAAATCTAGGTTAAACCAAACCGCCGCCGTTCGCGTCCCTTCTGTGGATGCGGGTGGCGGCGTTCTTTTTTAAAGTAAACTGTTATGAGCAAAGATTTTTTGAACGGTGCCAACGGCCAGCCACAGCGCAAGGCCACCAACGGCAGCCAGTGTACACCGGGCGGCAATTCGTCGTCCCCAACCGTCACTGTCCTCGATAATTTTCCCCTCTATAGCGATCCCGAGTCTCCCAAGGAACAGCGAACGGCTCTTACCAAAGAGGAAGAAAACCTCAAGCTTTTCAAAGTCTTTATCAAACGTAATTTGCCCCACCAAAAGCCGGCTCCGGATTTATTAGTGCGGATACATCAGCGCATTGATGCTATCAAGAATGATAAAATGGGTTAATGATTTAATGATACAATGAGGGTGTAAACATTGCCTCATTGTATCATTAAATCATTTGATCATCGCTGAAAAGGCATAAACTGTCTTCTCCGTATAGGCTTCCCCGGGGCGCAAGACGGTACTCGGGAAGCCCGGCTGATTAGGAGAATCCGGAAAATACTGGGTTTCCAGGCATACGCCACCGTGTTTTACCAGTGGTTGGCCACCCCGGTGCGCAAAAGCACCATCGTCAAAATTCGCCGTAAAGAGTTGCACGCCCGGCTGGGTGGTCAGGCAACTCATGCTGCGCCCGCTCAACGGGTCCGACAGTTTACCTACCGGCCGCAGTTGCCCGCTGGGTCCGTTTACCACGAAATTATGGTCGTAACCGTCTTCGGCGATGGCTGCTTCCAAATCCTTACTTATTCTTTTCTGACTGGTGAAGTCGTATGGTGTGTCCACTACGGAAATCACTTCACCACTAGGCACATTCATTCCATTTTTCGGGGTATAGAAATCGGCGTTCAGGATCAACTCATGGTCCAGAACGTTTCCGCCGCCAGCCAAGTTAAAATAGCTATGGTTGGTAAGGTTGATCACCGTAGGCGCATCGGTCTTGGCCCGATAATTAAGGATCAGTTGATTGTCGTTGGTCCAGAGAATAGTGACGCCAATGACCAGGTTGCCGGGGAAGCCGTTGAAGCCGTCCGGACTACTGAAAGTAGCGCTTAAGTAGGCCAACTGTTCGTCATTTCCCGTGTCGTGGATCGTCCAGGGCCGGTGACTCATACTGCGGGGGCCGCCGTGGAGGCAGTTTTTGCCGTCGTTGGCCGTTAAAATATATTCTTCGTCACCGATCTTAAATTTCGCCCCGCCAATGCGGTTGGCAAAGCGGCCTACCATAGCTCCGAAAGAGACAGGATTATCGCGATACTTTAACAGATCGTCGTAACCGATCACCACTTCCCCCAGTTGTCCATCCCGGTCCGGTACCTGGATGGATTGAATACTTAGGCCCCAATTACAAACGCTTATGGAGGCTCCACTGTCGTTGGTCAGTTGATGCAGGGTGAAGGGGTGGCCGTCGGATTCAATAGAGGTGACTTGGGTTACTTTTGGCATGGCTACTTTGAAGACAAAAATAGAGTATAATAGAATGGAAGTTGAGTAAAGAGAAGGAATAGTGGCTAGCGACCTTCAGGTCGCTCTATTAAAGATTTTTATGCGGATTAGCTGCACTAATCCGCTAAAATTCTTGGCCGAAATTAGAGCGACCTCCAGGTCGCTAGCCGTGTGCTGACGGACAGCGCAGTCGTTACGGGCAATCCGTGTTGATCCGCGAAAAATCTGAGGAGGAACGACGATCAGCGAAGCTAATCCGCGTCGAAATCCAGAGCGACCAGGATGGCGCTAGCCAGTCTAAATCGTCTCCACCTCCGCAAAGCCCCCTTGCTTTTCAATCTCCAGGAACTGCTCCCAGGCACTTTCGGCCAACTTCTCGGTCATCGTATCCAGGAAGTGTGAGCCGGCGGCCGGGTCGTTGAGTTCGTTGAAGCCGGCCTCCAGTTTTAGCAATTGCTGGATATTACGCGACATCCGGTAACCGTAGCCGGTGGGGCCTTTTTCAGTCGGCAGGTCGGCCGGAAGCAGGAAGAGAACGTCGGCTCCGGCACTGACGGCGCTCATGGCCTGTACGGTCAGTTTCAGCAAATTGCCGTTCACGTCGCTGGTCAGGCTGTCCAGTCCGCTGTGGGCGGCTACGTGAGGCAGCACGATATCTTTCACGCCGAAGCCTTTGAGGACGTTGGCCCAAAGAATCCTTAGTGCCCGCAACTTGGCGATATTAGTGTAGTAGCTGTTTCCCAAGGAAAGGGAAAACTGCATATGGTGGTTGCTGATCTCCGGGGGGATGCCGCCCTCCTTGAGCATGTTCAGGTATTCGGCACCCTTGGCAATGGTGAGGGCCAGTTCGGAGTCAGAACGTTCCGGGCCGGTATTGAAGGCACTACCATTAACTTGTAAAACCCGAAAGCCCGGCATTCGCTTACTCACGAAATGCAACAACCTGATCAGGGGTTTGATGGGCGGGTCACTCCAGTCGAAAAGCGGGTCGAAGTCGACCGAGCCCTGAATTTTAGCCAGGTCGTATTTTTTGTGACGGAGGTAATAGATCAGATCACGAAACAACTCGGCCGGGTCGCGGTCCGGGAAATAAAGAGCACAGTGTAGTGAGATGTAAGGCAGCTCGATATTTTCGAGAATCCTGGCCATCTCCTCCAGGTCGGGCTGGTGGTAAAGGTTGAACAACAGGGCTTCGGATCCACCGGCCAGTTCTTCCAGCGCGCGGGTATTTACCGCGTCAGCGTGGCCGGCCCCGACGTAACTCCCCGTCTGCCAACCGGTGTCCACGGGCAGTTCAGATCGGGCTGGTGCTTCCTCCGGTGTGTACAAGGGAGACAGGCGAATCCGTTCGTTGAACTGCCAGTCGAGTTCCATAGGGTCTTTGCCCTTGGTTTCTTTACGTACTTGTTCCAGCCAATCGGCCTTGGTGGTTTCCGGGAAATTAGAGTCGGTGTTCTTTTCCATAGCTCAATAACTGCTTATAAGGCGGACAAGTTGAATTTTGGCTTCAACTCTGAGGGATATCTCAATGTAGTAGCCGGTGTTTTGCCTAACAAAGTAGCAGTGCTTGTTGAGGATATTGAGATGATTGGGTGCACGGATGATTGGAGACGGGGCATATCCAATCATCCGTGTACCCTTCCACCAACCTTGCTACTTTGAAGACCTAATAAAGGTAGCACAATTGGCAAAACAGCCGGCCATATCCTTTCGGAAAGCTGGATGGCAGGATCAATTTTGCGAAAATCGGACTGTTTTTCAGTCAGTTACGAAAATTAAATACGAATAAAAGCAGCAAAAAGCTTGCAATGGTTGGGGGAGCTACGTACATTTGCGTCCGCTTAGGCAGGGCCTGGTTCATTTTGGGCCCGATCCGCTCCGGCGAACTGAACAAAATAAAGTAATTGTAGTGAATACACTGTCTTACAAAACCAAATCGGCCAACGAGTCCACCGTAGTACGGGAGTGGCACGTTATCGACGCCGACGGTGAAGTAGTTGGTCGTCTGGCCAGCCGCATCGCCACTGTCCTGCGGGGCAAGCACAAGCCGGACTACACGCCGCACTTCGACAACGGTGACCACGTGATCGTGATCAACGCTGAGAAGGTACGCTTCACCGGCCAGAAGATGTCCAAGAAGGTTTACCTGCGCCACACCGGTTACCCCGGTGGCCAACGCGCCGCTACGCCTAATGACCTGTTGGCTCGCAAGCCGGAGTTGGTACTGCGCAATGCCGTAAAAGGTATGCTTCCGAAGACCAAACTTGGCCGCGCCCAGATCAAGAAGCTGCATCTGTACGCCGGTGCCGAGCACCCGCACAGCGCCCAGCAACCCAAAGAATTCAAACTATAAATCCCCCTTCCGAACATGGAAATGATCAATGCCATCGGTAGAAGAAAAGCCGCCGTTGCCCGCGTTTACCTGACGCAAGGCAAAGGAAACATCATGGTGAATGGCCGTGACTACACGGTTTACTTCCCCCAGGAGTTTATTCAACTGAAACTCACCCAGCCTTTCCGTACCGTTGAGGTAGACAACAAGATCTATGATCTGAAGGTCCTCGTAGACGGCGGTGGTTACAAAGGACAGGCCGAAGCGATTCGTCTGGCCATCAGCCGCGCCCTGGTGAAACTGAACGAAGATTTCCGCAGCCCGCTGAAAGGCGAGAAACTGCTGACCCGCGACAGCCGCGTGGTAGAACGGAAAAAATACGGTAAGCCCAAGGCCCGTAAGAGCTTCCAGTTTAGCAAGCGCTAGTATTGGCTTCAACTATCCGTGCAAATGCGGTCTGCAATCGGCTCTTTTCCGATTATGCTTCCCATTCAGAACGGTCACTTAGCTTAGGCTAAGCTCCCAACCTGAATAGTCGCCTAATCAAAAAAACAGCTCGCTTTCGACCAGCATCCGCACGAATATTTGAAACCATTTGAGTTTCAACTATTTAAATAATCACGGGACATTAAATCATTCGATCATTGTATTATTTGATCATTATTTAAAGCCCGACTTCATAAAAAAACCATGGATAAGCCAACTCAGACGCAACTCCTGGAAGCCGGTGTCCACTTCGGTCACCTGCGCAAGAAGTGGAACCCCAAGATGTCTCCTTACATCTTCACCGAAAAGAACGGGATCCACCTCATCGACCTCAACATGACCGTCCAGGGACTGGAGCGTGCCGCCAACGCCATGCGCCAGATTGCCAAGGCCGGTAAGAAGATTCTTTTCGTAGCTACCAAGAAGCAAGCTCGTGAGATCGTAACGGAAGCCGCCAAAAGCGTCGGCATGCCTTACATCACCGACCGCTGGCAGGGTGGTATGTTGACCAATTTCAACACCATTCGCCGTTCCATCCGTAAGATGCAGAACATCGAGCGGATGCTCAACGACGGTACTTTCGACAACGTAACGAAGAAAGAACGTCTGGACTTGACGCGGGAGCACGCCAAGAAGAACAAAGTATTGGGTGGTATCGCCGACCTGAACCGCATCCCCAATGCCATGTTCGTAGTGGACATCGTACACGAGCACCTCGCCGTGGCCGAAGCCAAGAAACTGAACCTGCGTACTTTCGGTATTTGTGATACCAACGCCGATCCTACCAGCATCGACTACGCCATCCCCGGCAACGACGACGCCAGTAAGTCCATCGCCATCATGACGAACTACCTGACCGAAGCCATCAAGCAAGGTTTGGCCGAGCGCAGTGCCGATAAGGACAACAAAGAGGCCCAGGCCCAAAAGAAAGAAGAGACCGCCGCCTAGGCCAAATCTCTTTTTCCGACCGGCAAAGCCGAACCAGTAAATAAGTTATCCGATCGTCCCCCAGGGGCGATCGGATTTTCTCATAAAAACCAATAAAACTAATCTACAATGGCAATCAAAGCAGCCGATGTAAAGAAATTGCGGGACATGACCGGTTCCGGTATGATGGACTGCAAAAGAGCCCTGGCCGAGAGCGAAGGCGATTTTGACAAAGCGATCGAAATCCTGCGTAAGCGCGGCGAAAAAGTAGCCGCCAAGCGTGGTGATCGTGAAGCTAACGAAGGTGCCGTAATCGCCCGCGTATCCGCCGATAAGACTTACGGCGTGATCGTAAAGCTGAGCAGCGAAACTGACTTCGTTTCCAAAAACGATGACTTCGTCGCTTTCGCTGAGAAGCTGGCCGATCTGGCCCTGGAATACCGCCCGGCTGATCGTGAGGCCCTGATGGCTCTCAAAATGGACGGTGACCACACTATTCAGGACAAAGTCACCGAAATGGTGGGTAAGATCAACGAAAAGATCGACGTAACCGCTTACGAGCAATTAGTTGGTGAAATGGTCGCTCCCTACATCCACAGTGGCAATCGTGCCGCCGTATTGGTTGGTCTGAGCGTCAACAGCGAAGAGGCTTTCGAAGCCGGCCGCAACGTAGCTATGCAAGTAGCCGCCATGCGCCCCGTCGCTCTGGACAAGGACGGTGTAGACCAGAAGGTGATCGAGCAGGAGATCGAGATCGGTAAAGACCTCGCCCGCCAGGAAGGTAAGCCGGAGGCGATGATCGAAAAGATCGCCCTTGGTAAACTGAACAAATTCTTCAAGGAGAACACCTTGGTCAACCAGATGTACGTAAAGGACAGCAAGAAGACCGTTGCCCAGTACCTGACCAGTGTGGAGAAAGGTTTGACGGCTACGGCCTTCAAGCACGTTTCACTGGTGTAAGACATTTCGCTGAGGCGAAAAATTATAAGAAGCCGCGATGCCTTTGGGTGTCGCGGCTTCTTTTATTTAGTGCCCCCCATTAAAATACCCCCACATCTGGTACACAAACAGCGCCACCCCCGCAATGATCAGGTATACGTTCGCAGCCTTGTAAAAAGCTTGATAGCTCTTTAGCTTCTGCCAACGGGTGATGAGAAAAACAATGGGGATGAGCGCGGCAATTTGCCCCAGTTCCACGCCGATATTAAAACAGACGATCTTGGCCAGGAAGCTCTCTGTCCCGATGGCAAACGATTGTAGACGGGTAGATAAACCAAAACCGTGAATGAGCCCGAAGATGAAGACCATGAACAGCAGGTTGGGCGATTGGGTCTTGAAGTACTTCTCAAATCCTTTCAGATTCTCAAACCCCTTGTAAAGAACGCTCAGCGCGATCACGGCGTCGATCAAATGTTCATCGGCTTTAATACCGAGATAGGTCGCGCCAATCAGTGTAATACTGTGGCCGATGGTGAAAACGGTGATGAAACGCACGATGTCCTTGAAGCCACTGAGGTAGAAAATTACTCCAGCCAGGAACAGCAAATGGTCGTAGCCGGTAACCATGTGTTTGGCACCCACTAATATGTAGGCTAGCAGTCCGCCGTTGTTGAGTATCTCTTGGTCGCTATCACTGACCCCGTGGGCGGACACGACCATCGGGTAAGCCAACAGGATAAGGAAGGGGAGGAGTTTAGCTAGTCGGTTCATGCTTGCTGGCGCTTAAAGTAAACGAATAGGATCGCTACCAGGACCAGACTGCCCAACCACCATACGTAACCGGGCAGGCCACCCTCTTCGTGGTGATGATCGTCTCCTTCGTGACTATGGGTGGTGCCATCGGCGTGGGTATGGGCATCACCGTCGTGGGCGTGATCACCGTCGGCGTGATCGTGGCCGTGGGCGACTTCAAAAGTGAGCGTTGCCCAGTTGGATTCGTGGGTTAGTTCTTCGTCCTCCACTTCTACCATGTGAATGGTGCGCAGGTACCACTGCCCGTCGTTGGCAATGTTTACGGTGAAGTTGCCGTTGGCATCGGTGCGTACCTGGGTGCCACCGTCGTGGGTATGACCGTCTTCGCTGTCGTGCTCGTGTTCTTCTCCGTCAGCATGCTCGTGATCGTGGCCATGCGCGTGAGATCCGCCGTCAGAGTCGATGGTCACGATCTGGTTGGCCAGTGGTTTGCCATCTAATAGCAATTGTACGGGGAGTACACCGCCGACCTTTAGATTGTAGGGGTTAGCCCGGGGGATGAATTCGATGGGGTAGCCCAGCTTGATTTTCCAGTCGCTGGTCTTGTTGTCACCGACCTGGTAGATGGCTTTGACGTGCTTGGAGTAGAGTTCGTTAGCGTCTTGGGTTAATTTATCGTTATCCGTCCGGTTAGTGAGCATATCCTGTACGCCGTCGTGAGCCAGGTAGTTGTTAAAAGCTTCGGCTTCCATTTCGATAGTCCTGGCCTTGGTGGAGACACCAACTACGTAAGTGCCTGGCTCACCGGTGGTCACGTCCAGAATGGTTACGTTGTCGTCCTCCCTCCAGTTGGTGGTGTCAATACGATTACGTTGTCCGTTGGCTACAATACTTACGTCCAGCATCCGGTCACGGTCAATCACGTTTTCACTGGCCGCAAAGGTGCCATTGTAGAGTAGAATACTGGCCTTGCTGTCTGGTTGCAAAAAGAAGGAGTCCAGCTTCAAATACATATCATGGCTACTACAAAGTAGCAGTGCGATAAAAGCCGCTGCGAGCGGAAAGAGCTTTTTCATAATGGGCTAGTTTAGTTTACTAATTGTAAAGACCGAAGGTAAATATTTCTACGGAGTGCACTTTATAACTGGCTGCTTACCGTTCCTTCGACGAAACCGACCGTTCCGCCGATGATCCATCCATGGGGTGGCCCCATGCCCTATATTTGAACTGTCGTTCTTATACGCTTTCCCGAATTACAAGGGCGGGAAAGTGGCGCCGGCGGGGGTTTGTAGCGTTGCGAATGTGTGACAACTCAAATCACGGCCGGCTTTTATCTCCGGGGTTATTAAAACCTATACCCATCTCCGGAAATGAAAATTAAGAACGTCCTGATTTTTAGACGACACTAGAATTTGATTGTAATCCCAGAACAGTGTTTTCCTATTTTTATTAATCCCAATTATTGAACAGATAAACTTACTCGGCCGGTCCTTTTCAGGGTCGGCCCTTTTTATGTTCCCTACAAGCGCGTCATCTGCTCTAAAAAGTCTTGCCGTCTTCTCCTGCTTACCGGGATTACCGCCTCGTCGCTCATTAAAATCGTGCCATCTTTATCGTAGCGAACGATCTGGTCCAGATTGACCAAATGCGATTTATGAGGAGCATAAAAATTGTAAGCTTCGAGCAGCTTCCGAAACTCTCCGAGGTTATAGGAACTCAAAAAATCTTTGCTTTCTTTCATCACAATGCGGGTAGCCCCATCCAGGCCTTCACAGCGAATGATGTTGCCGGTTTCCACAAATTCCAATCCCCGTTCACTCGGGATACCGATACGGTTAGTTGCTGAACGCGGGTTGTTGATATTGCGTAGCAACTCTCGTGTACGTTCGTAGCTGATGCGTTGACCGATGCGTTGCTGGGCCAACGCCACTCCATTGATCAATTCACTCACATTGATTGGCTTTACGATATAGGCCAGGGCGCAAACCTTGATGGCCTCCAGCGCGTAAGAGTCGAAACTGGTCACAAAAATGATTTCCGGGCTGTTGACTTTCGGCAATTCCCGTACGAGATCGAAACCAGTAGCCCTGGGCATGATTACATCCAGAAATATGAGGTCTGGTTGGTGAAGGTCCACGGCTCTTAGGCCGCTTTCTACGTCACTGGCCGTAGCGACCACTTCTACCTGTGGGCAGTGTTCAGCCAGTAAGTTACGGAGGGTAGCCACGGCGTGGGCTTCGTCGTCGATGATTAAAGCAGTCATGTATCTCTCAAGGTCGTGTAAACTAGGTCGACTTTTTCACGTGAGATCAATTGGTATCGGAGCCTGGGTTTTACGGGGGGATAAAGGCCTCCAATAGAACGTATTCAAGAAGCCCTAATGTAACGGATTTTACTTTAGGATGTTTATTGTCGGCTTTTTTAACGAAATTATCCACCATGCGCTTTGGTCTGAGTTTGCTGTTTTGCTTCTTGCTGCCTTTGTCTGGGTATGCCCAGTCAGGCTGGAATGTTCGTCAATTCAGTACATCCGACGGGCTGCCGGACCGCACGGTCAACGCCGTAGCCACTGATTCCTTTGGCTTCAGTTGGCTGGCTCTGGAGACGGGAATCGTACGTTTTGACGGCCATCGTTTCGATCGCCCTGATTTTCTGGAAGCACTAAAGCTGGACGGGGAAAACGTGATCCGTAAAATGGTTTTGGATGATCATGGACGCGTAATTTGCTGGACGGGGGGGAGCGACTATCTGCAGTACATCGATGGGGGTACTAACAAAGTAGCAAGGTTGTCGCTGGTTGCCCGGACTGAGTCAGGACGATTACGCGAACACCAGAGTTTTCTGCTTCAGCCAAGGCAGGCCATTGCCGAACTGAGCAGGAATGGAGAAGAGATCAGCGTCTATGAGCTAAAAGATACCTCTGCTCAACTGGTACTGCGCCAAACCCTTTCCGGACACGTCCAGTATCTGGGGCGAAAGCGTAGCGGCAAACCGGTCCTGTACAGCCAGAAAAATAATGAACTCCAAATTGGTGGGCAAAGCGAAATAAGGATCAGCACCCCGGCTACCGATCGCCCTCCCCTGATCCTTTACCTTGATGCTGCGGACCGAATCTGGTGGCAAGCCGATGACTCTTCCCAGCTTAGGGTGTTACTCCCTGGTAATGAACATTTTGTGAATTGGCAAAAACTGAGCCGTCCAGAAAACGAATCTCGCTTCAATCGCATCTTTGAGGATGAAAAAGGCAATTTGATTTTCGGGGTCATCAAGCCCACGATCACGGATGCCTTAGTTTTATTAGGGCCCTCCGATTCTCTCGAAGATCTTCGCCGGTTTTTGCGAGTAGAGAATAAAATTGTCGCGCTGGCCGGTAAAGATTTTCAACAGTCTATCGAACTGGCTACCCACGGTGGTTACTACCGTTTTGACCGAAAAAAATCCCGCTTATCGACAGACATCTTTCTTTATAATTCTGAATTAGTCAAAAACAACTTCGGCTACATCATCCGGGGCTTCGCCGAAGGGAGTGACGGTCGTGTGTATGGAAATACGGAAGGAGCCTTGTGGTTTCGCTTATCTGCCGACTCGGCGGAATTGGATACGCTGGTCATCCACGATGAATCCGGCCGTTCATTACGAGGACTTACCGGTGCTGGTCACAACCTAATAGCCCAAGACGATTACATCTACGGTAGTTACGGTGATGCCAGTACTGAAATTCGTAAAAATTACTTAACCCGCTATCACGTAAAACGGCAAACCTGGGAGCGCTTTGAGATTCCGGAACCCAAGTCTTTCGTACGCTTCATTCAACCACTGCCCGACGGAGATTTGATGCTCTTTACTTTTCGAAGGGAAGACCGAGCCACCATGGTTTTTCGGTTCAATCCCGATGATCAGGATTTCCTTAACTGGGGGACGATTAACGAAGAACTGCCCCGCCGTTCCCGCACGGCTGTACAGAACGTTATTTACGATTCAACGCGCCAGAAAATATGGGTAGCCGTAGGAAATGGTTTATTTGCTTATCCGTATTGCGCGCGCAACCAGCCTTGCTACTTTGAAGCCAAAAATAAAACTCCGGAACGCTACCGGGAGATCAATTTTCACGTCCAGTCCCTGGTGCTGGAAAACGATGGAAATATCCTGCTCGGTACCCTGGGGGAGGGTGTACAGTCGTTCAATCCCGAAAGCCGAAGATTGAGGACCATTGCTTTTGACCCCCGCTCAGGCAATTCCCCCGCCGGTACGATTGAACTACCCAGTAACCTCATCGCCGAAGTACTGCCCTTGAGTGGAAATTACCTGGCAATCACGACCTTTAATGGCCTGGTAGTGGCTGACCTCGACACCCGTCAGAGCATCACTTATACCTCCGAGGATGGCTTGCCGAATGATGAGTTCAACCGACTGGCCGCGTTCAAAAGTAGCCAAGGCATGGTTTACCTGGGGGGGATCAATGGTTTCGCGCGCATCGGTGAAAACGACCTGTTGCCCAAGCCCACCGGCCCAAGTCCGCAGCTAAGCCGCTACTACTTTTTCGACGAAGATGAACGCCAGGAAACCGTTTATTTCCCCGCTCCGAGAGAGGAATTGAGGCAAATCATCGTTCCCCCGGGTCAGTTGCGTTTCGGCTTGGATTTGTTGACTCCCGGCGCTCGCAGTGCCCAATACCGGACCTGGCTGGAGGGCTACGAACTGGATTATGGCCCCGTGAAAAGTTCGGCCAACGCAGAATATTTACGGGTTCCGGCCGGTAGCTATACCCTGCACGCCAAGGCCGTTACGACCGAGGGGGAGGAAAGTGCCACACCATTACAGCTGGCAATCCGGGTGCAAGCTCCCTGGTATCTTCGGCCCTGGTTTATCCTCCTGACTCAGTTATTGCTGATTGCCTTCGGGGTGTTACTGTATCGTAACCGGGTGAAGCGGATTCAGGCAGAAGAAGCAGAAAACCGGCGGGTTGCCAAACAACTGGCGGAATTGGAATTGAAGATTTTGCGGCAGCAACTCAATCCTCATTTTATCTTCAATGCACTGGGGGCTATTCAACACTTTATCCAACAGCAAAAGGGTCGGGCGGCCATGGCCTATCTGGCCGATTTTGCCAAGCTGATGCGGATGTTTCTGGAAAGTTCCAAACAGTCCTACATCTTCCTCAATGACGAGTTAGAGCTGATCAAACTTTACGTCCGGCTGGAGCGACTACGCTTCAAAGACAGTTTCGACGTCGTCTACGATATCGACCCGGACCTCGACCTGGAAATGGAAGATATTCCCTCCCTGCTATTACAACCTTTCGTAGAAAATGCGATCAACCACGGCCTGTTTCACCTCAAACGCCACGGTACGCTCACGATCGGCATGCGACAGGACGAAGAAGAACGTATCATTTGCACCATCTCCGATGACGGTATCGGCCGAAAAGCCGCTGCTGAACTTCGCAAAAAGACCTATCGAAAGCACAAAAGCCGCGCTACCCAGATCGTTACCGAACGGTTGAATATCTTCCAGCGCACCGGAGAAACCGATCTGCAGATCACTACGGAGGACTTGTATCCGGAGCGGGAGGAAACGGGTACGAAGGTGGTGATCGTGGTGGAAGGAGGGTGAAATTAGTCAGGAGTCAGGAGTCAATTGTAATTGGCAGAAGTCGTGTTTTGTCTACCCTGTTGTAGCCCCAAATCTATTATTCCTAAAAAGTCCGACCCCCGACTCTCGACTCTTGACTCCCGACTCTCGACTATCCAACTCCCAACTATAATCAAAACTCCGGCAAGCTTTCCAGATTATTATCCGGTGAGGCATCCGGACGGGAACGGAAGTAGGGTGTGGTGCCATCCCGTGGCTCAATCAGTTGAAGTCCACGCAAGTAAAGCACCCCGGCGTTTTGTAGTCTTACGCAATCTGCGACGGACAACACGTGAGGGCCAGGGAACTCGAAGTGAGTAATCACCGTATCCACCCGCCGAATCCGTTGTGGGTAAAGGCAGAGGGTGGCCAATTTTCCTTCCGGTAGCTGGTAATCACTGTCAGTGTCCGCCATCCTAAGTCTGACGGGGAGGTTGATGCTACCTTCCGCGAGGCGACTTTCCATTTCTGCTACGGTCAGGTACTTTCGGGTGGTAGTGGCCAATCTCTGGTAGGTGATGCCCTGAAGTTCATCTTCTTCGTAGATGACTTCGTTGATCTCCACGGGGTGAGGAATGATTTTCTCACCGGCGGAACTACTGCCGGCTACACCAAAACCGTTTCCACTCATGGCCAGCTCCGTGAAGTTAGCGTTTACACTCAAGTAACGGGTGTAGAGTTCCGGCTCCCGGTCGGTAATCAGGGTGATGTCTGAAGGTATGGCATCCAACGGGCCAACGGATATTGCCGAATCTTCTTCCGGAGGGGGAGGACTGGCCAGTTTGATGAGTCCTTCGTGGCAGGTTTGTTGGCGGGAACGGATAATTTCGGCGTCGTCTGCCTCGCCGATCACTTCCCTTAAGACGACGTCTCCTACCACGTTCTCGGCAACTTCCAGGGCAACTACGGCCCCGATACCTAAGGTGAGCGGATTGAGAAGCCCGCCGCTAATGGCCATCAACGGGAAGGCTAGCAATCCGCCGGTCAGGAAGGCGAGAAAATCTCCCATAAGGCCGGTGTCGATATTCAGGTCCGTTGAGGTTTCGAACTTAAGACGGCCGTCGTCGGTCAGCACCGGAGTCAGCGTCAGGGTGAAGTTGATGTCGGCATCAATGAAAAAGTCTAGAAATCCATTGTCGATATCCGCTTCACCCTTGACTTGAAAGCGGATTCTTTCGTCGTTGAGGTCCACATCAACCCGTTTCCAGAATCCACGACGTTCACCATCGTCGAGGATGAGGTGCCGGCCGTCCTCGTTTCTCAGGCTGTCGTGCCAGATGTGGTTGGCGAAGCGTTGGAAGGTGGTCGAACTGATACCCAGTGCCAGATGCTGCCCGTTGGGTAGGTACGGACTCAGGGAGGCAGGGTTGCCGCGGTCCAGGTGAGTACCGGAAGGGAGGGGGTCGACATCTTGGGCACTGGCCCGAATGTTGATGTTGAGGAGCAGCGCCAATGCGCTTTCGTGGTCGTCATCACCCATGACTTTTCGGAGCTGAGGCGGACCGGCTAAAGCGCCGAAGGGTGGGAGACTGACGGTTTCGATGGGTAGCAGCGGGTTGTCGGTATTCAGGACCAGGGCATCGCCCGTGGCGTTGAGGGATACGCTGGCGTTAACGTTGCCAAGGATGGCCAGGCGTACGCGTAAATCCCAGCCTCCCTCATCAATGATCTGTACGGATATGATGGTAGGCTCGAAAGGCAGATCGGCGGATCTTTCCGCGATGATGATTGACAGGGCAGTTCGGAGCCAACGGGCTCCCAGGTGCAGCTCTACGTCGAAACCGGAGCTGATATTTTCGGTATTTAGCATAGATCGGTGTTTGGCCCTTTATGCATTTTTTTGGGCGATCGTTACGCAGTAGATTGAAACTATACCCGAACCAAATCACCTTGATACAGGTATATCCATTCCTGAACACCTTGATTCGGGGATAACGAACTATCTTCGCGTCGATGCAAAATGATCCCCTCGATACATTCTTTACCGCCTTTCGCCGGGCCCTCGGAGAAGCTACTTTCGTTAAACTTACATTGGGCAAAAGCCGCAATCGCGACACGCCCAAGTTGAAAAACATCTACGTACGCCCCGTTGAACTAAAGGGGGAAGTCCAATTACAATTCACTTATCGTTACGAAAAGAGGGATGAGGTCAAAAACCTGGCTCCCGCCGCGGCGATTGATGTACTACGGGAGCCCTTGGGCAGCGATTTTCTGACCGCCGACCTCTATACCCTCACCGAGCAGGTCTCCGTACAAATAAGCCGCAAGGGCAAGGCGCGGATTCACAGCACCTCGGCCCGCCACCAGAAGCCGGCAATGGCCAGCCACAATCGGGTTAAACTGCGCAACATCAGTGCAGAGCGCCCCTACCTGCGTGCGCTGGGGATTACCGGAACTGACGGGAAAGTTCTGGCGGCCGGCCAGAACAAGTTTAAGCAGATCAATAAATTCGTGGAGATCATCGACGGTTTGGTGAATCGCCACAATCTGCCCACCGAAGCGGAGATCGTAGATATGGGCTCCGGCAAAGGTTACTTAACCTTCGCCCTTTATGATCACCTGGCCAATAATTTGGGGCTAAAGGTAAAAGTGACGGGGGTGGAAATACGGCCCGATCTGGTGGAAAAATGCAATCGCATCGCCCGGGAAAATGAATTGACGGGCCTGAGTTTCGTGGAAGGCTATATCGACAATTTCAAGCCGGTGCGACTGGATATGCTCATTGCTCTCCATGCCTGTGATACGGCCACCGACGATGCGCTGTTCCACGGCATTCGGGCCGGGGCGGAGATCATGGTCGTTGCCCCTTGCTGCCAGAAACAGGTCCGTAAAGACCTGGACCCTACACCGCAACTACGGCCTCTACTCAAACACGGCATCCTGTTGGAACGACAGGCAGCCATGCTTACCGACGCCCTGCGGAGCCTCTATCTGGAAAGGGAAGGTTACCAAACCAAGGTCTTTGAATTCATCGCGTTAGAACACACGGCCAAGAACGTGATGATCACCGCCGTTAAAGGCCAGCCCCGTGCGGCCGCCGAAACGGAGATCAAGAACCTGATGCATGAATTCGGGCTGAAAAAACATTACCTCGGCGAAAAACTGTCCGGCGCGTGAGAATTGCCGTTAACACCCGTTTTCTATTGCCGGACCGCATGGAAGGCATCGGCTACTACACCCAGGAAGTTTGCCGGGAATTGGTACGCCGAAGGCCGGATGATGAATTTTTATTTCTCTTCGACCGTAAGTTCGACCAGGGCAAATATATGTTCGGGACTAACATAGAAGCAATGTCTCTGGCTCCGCCCGCCCGGGACCCCATTCTCTGGACGGCCTGGTTTGAATACGCCGTGCCCAAAGCATTAAAAAAGTGGAAAGCCGATCTTTTCTTCTCTCCCGACGGTTATTGTAGCCTGCGCGCCAAGACCCCCACGGTAATGGTCACCCACGACATAGCCCACGTCCATTACCCGAAGCAGATTCCTTATCGTGCCCGCCGTTATTACCAGCGCAACGTGCCCAGGTTTCTGCACCGGGCGGAGAGCATCGTGACCGTTTCCGAGTTTGTGAAGGAAGACATTCGCCAGCACTTCGGGATTGACCCAAATCGAATGTTTGTGGGCTGTAACGGTATCAAACCAGGTTTTCGGCCCGCTACGGCTGAGGAAAGACTAACCACCCGTTCCGAATTTAGTGATGGTGAGGCTTACTTTTTTTACCTCGGCGCCGTCCATCCTCGTAAGAATATCGAACGCCTCATCCAGGCCTACGATCGTTACCGGGCTAAGGGTGGGCGTCCTTACAAATTACTGCTCGGTGGCCGTCTGGCCTGGCAGACCGATGCTACCCGTAACATTCACGCCGGATCGGCTTTTAGAGAAGACATTCGCTTTTTGGGCTACGTTGACTCCAAAGACCTGCCTCGCCTGCTGGGATCAGCCCACGCCCTGGTTTACCCCAGTTTAAGCGAGGGCTTCGGAGTGCCATTGTTGGAGGCGATGTACTGCGAAGTCCCGGTGATCACCAGCAATACCACCAGTCTGCCCGAAGTGGCCGGAGATGCCGGGTTATTGATAGACCCCGAAAGCACCGATGCTATCGCCAACGCACTGCGGCTAATCAGTGAAGATGGCACACTGGTTGCCCGTTTGGTGGCTGCCGGCCGGGAGCAGAAAGAAAAATTCACCTGGGCCAGGGCCACGGATGCCGTCGAGGCAGGTATTCGATACATAATCTAACGGTATGTATATTTCTGCCAGATGAGAAAAGATATCGATTATCCGCCCCAAAGAATCCTGATCATCGGCTGCTGCGGTGCCGGAAAGTCTACCTTCGCCCGTAAACTTGCCGAGCGGACTGACCTGCCCATTATTCATCTCGACCAGGAATACTGGAAACCCGACTGGGTGGAAACGCCCAAAGAAGAATGGGCAGTAAAAATCAAAGCGCTGGCCGCCCGCGATCGCTGGAT
Source organism: Lewinellaceae bacterium SD302 (assembly GCA_002591745.1). Lineage (GTDB taxonomy): Bacteria > Bacteroidota > Bacteroidia > Chitinophagales > Saprospiraceae > Neolewinella. The sequence goes on along the minus strand of PDLQ01000019.1, from coordinate 93,189 downwards.
TATGGACGGTAATTACTCTGGCTCAATGTCGGTTCGTATTCCACGGGCCGATGTCGTTTTTTACCTGGATTATCCTACGGCAAAATGTCTTTGGCGGGTGGTGAAAAGAGTAAGCAGGTATCACGGTCGCAACCGGCCGGATATGCCACCGGGCTGTAATGAACGTTTCGACTGGGGATTTTTCCATTACGTAGCTACCTTCAACTTGACCAGGAAAAAACTCATCCTTCAACAGCTTGACCGGCTAGGTCCGGCCCAGAAATTACATGTTTTTAAAAACGACACTGACGCTGAGCGTTATCTAAACAGCCTGAATTAGGATGAACTTACAACCCACTCTTAGCGACGAACTCGTTACCCTCCGACCTTTGGTAATAGCTGATTATGAGGCCCTGCGACTAGCCGCTGCTGATCCACTGATTTGGGAACTACATAAGAACGGTCAGTCGCGCAGCACACCGGAAGGGTTTGAAAAATTCTTCAACGAATCAATAACATCCGGCGGTGCTTTCGTGATCATTGATCGGGAAAATGACAAAATTATTGGCAGCAGCCGCTATAAATTGGTCGAAGGAACAGACCGTGCCATCGAGATTGGTTGGACCTTTCTGGCCAGGGCTTACTGGGGAGGTGTTTATAATCACGCCATCAAGCGGCTAATGATCGATTATGCTCACCAGCATTTTTCCGAGGTGTTCCTGAATATTGCGGCGGATAATTTCCGTTCCCAAGGGGCTGCCCGTAAAATTGGCGCGCAATTACTGACTGACTACGATCCTCCTTCGGCTATTCGAACCCGAGAACGCAACAATGCCCTCACCTTTTGTATTTTCCGGGAAGACCAATAATTCTACTATGCGCATTTTATTCGCTCTATTTCTCGTCTCTTTGTTCAGTTGTACTGCTCGTCAGCCAACCGGGGCTGTGTTGTCACCCTCCACCAAGCAAGAGAGGGTGGCTGATTACCAGGCTGTTTATACGGCCATTAACGATTACGTCGAGGCCATCTATGCCGTAAAGCCCGAATTAATTGCTCGGAGCGTCGATACTGAACTCAAAAAGATAGGTTATTACTTTAATGAGGAAAAGGAGAGCTATCGTGATAACTTGCCCATGACTTACGATCAGCTCTATAGCCTGGCCGGGAAATGGAATTCCGAAGGAGATATGGCCAACGAAGATTCACCCCGCGAGATCGAGGTTTTTGAAGTGAACGACAAAACCGCAGTAGGCAAACTTACCGCCACGTGGGGCATTGATTATTTCCAACTGGCAAAAGTCGGGGGAAGCTGGAAAATTAAGCACATCATCTGGCAGAGCGCGCCACGCAACTAACGTGATCCGATGCTGAATTTTATCAGATCGCTCTTCCGGCGTGATCCGCCGCCAACGATCGCTCAAGACTATCACCGTATTCTCTCTGAGTATTCCCTCTATTACCGTAGATTGAATTCGGATATGCAAAAGCGCTTCCGTTTCCGGATCTATAAATTATTGAATACGATCTCCTTCGCCGGCGGCCAGGGAATAAGGCATGTCTCGCGAGAGATGCGCACGGTGATCGCCTGTGCCATTGTGGAGATCACATTCGGTCTGGACCGCTATTTGCCGGAGCAGTTCCGGACCATTATTGTCATGCCACGCCGTTATCTATATCCAGGTTATGGCCAACCCTTTCTTGGCCACGTCGATTCCCGGGCCAGACTGGTTTATTTCAGTTGGGAAGACGTCCGCCAGGGCTATCTGGTGCCCGACGATGCTGTTAACGTTGCCCTACATGAAATGGCCCACGTCCTGGAACACGAAAATGCTTATCAGGGAATCTACGGCAAATTTTTTCGCACCACAGATTGGCAGCAGTGGGGGAAACTCGCCTTCGAGAAAATGAAAATGATACGTGCCGGACAACACGAGTTCCTCAAAAGTTACGGTGGTGTAAATATGGGGGAGATGTTTGCCGTTTGTGTGGAAACTTTCTTCGAGCAGCCGACAGAGTTTGAAGCACAGCTGCCGGAGCTCTATCATCATATGTCATTACTGTTAGGTCAGGATCCTTTGCGGGAAGGAAATCCGCTACTGTCTTGAGAAAGTCAGCGCTGATATCTTAGAGGGCATTGCTACTTTGTTAGTCTAAACTCAAAGGCGATCTAACCGGCTAATTCCTATCTTCGTTCCTATCCAAATAACCGCCAATGAAATATTTGCTTACTGCACTGATTACCGTCTGCTTCCTTAACCCAACCACCTCACAAACGATGAGTAAAGACACCCTGCCATATTTTGAAATTGGTGATTACCCCGAGGACTTTGGCCCCGGTAGTATGCTGGCCCGCTACGTAGACGGACTCGGCTACCGCTACCACTGGGCCACCGAAGGCCTGGGTGAAAATGATCTGGCGTACCGCCCGACCCCCGAAGCCAGCTCCAGTTTTGAAACCCTGGAACATGTCTATGGTCTTTCAAAAACGATCCTCAACTTAGCCCGTAATACCCCCAACACCCGTGGGCCAAAGGAAGAAATGACCTTCGAAGACCTGCGTTCCGCTACCCTCCTGAATTTCCAACTAGCCAGCGAGTACTTTAATGGCAAAACGGCTGAGCAAATGGCAAGGACCAAGCTCAAGTTTGAACGAGACGGTAAAGTAAATGAAATGGACTTATGGTTGGCCATTAACGGACAGATGTCCGATGCTCTTTACCACGTCGGCCAACTGGTCAGCTTTCGGCGCACGACGGGAAATCCAATGCACCCTGGGGTAAGTGTTTTTAGAGGAAAGACTTCGTTTTAGGCGCGCGAAGCGCTATTTTGGACGGGCAAAAGGGCGAAGCCCGTCTATTCTTCTTCGGAAGAAAAAGGCTCCAACCAAAAATTATTGAACCCTTCGCCCGGGATTAACCTTACCCGCTGTAAATTAAGTAGTTCCAAAAGGCCCAGAAAGGTAATGATGGCGTGAATCCTGCTGTCACAGGCGGCAAATACATCGGTGAAAGAGGGGCGATCGCCCCCGATGCGGATACGGCCGACCATATCCATAATTCTGATCTGCTGGTCCTCGATGGTATAGCTGAACTGGGCGATTTCGTGGACCACCGGTTTCTGGTTACGTTCCTCCATTTTTGTCATCAACCGCTCGAAGGCTTTGAGGAGTTTGAAAAGCGTAACACTTTCCAGTTCCACGTCAACCAGCGCCTTGGTGGCGATCTCGGCAAGTTCAGCACTCACGTTACCGCGGTAACTGCGCATACTGCGGGCGGTTTCCAGTCTGCGCATGTCGTCCAGCACACTCTTGTAGCGCTTATATTCCAGAAGGCGCTGGACCAGTTCTTCCCGGGGGTCGATCTCATTACCTTCCTCGTCAACCGGCTTGCGGGGAATGAGCATTTTCGCTTTTATCCGGCAGAGAGTGGCCGCCACCAAGACAAATTCGCTGGCCAGGTCTACGTTCATTGTCTCAGCCTGGCGAAGATATTGCAGGAAATCATCCGTCACTTTAGCGATCGGAATGTCATAAATGTCCAGTTCGTCTCGCTCGATGAAAAAAAGTAACAGATCGAAAGGTCCCTGGAACTGGGGAAGTTTTATGGTGTAGCCTTGTGCCATGGAGCGAAGATAGGGAGTCAGGAATAGATTAGTCAAGAGTCAGCAGTATCGCTGTGCGATTTAGTCTGGAGTCATTTAGCAGCGGAAAGTCTAGAGTCGATAAGTCTGGCTCTTGATTTTTACTCTTGACTCTTGACTCTTGATTAATCCACTCCCGACTTAAATCATCGCCCTTCGTTTCAACTCCAAGTACTTCTCAATTACCTCCCCCGTGAGGTCTTCCGGTTTGGTGAGGATAACCTGGATACCGTATTGCCGTAATTGCTGTGCCAGCATCTTTTTCTCGTAGATGAAGTTGCGGGCCGTACTCTGGTGGTAGACGGCTTCGATGTTGTTGGCTTCTCCAAAAGTTTCCTGGCGGATTTCCGTGTTTTCGAAGAGGATGACAACCAGTAAGTGAGAGGTGTTGATACGACGGAGTACGGGTAAGGCTCGTTCCAGGGCATAGCTGCTGCTGAAATTGGAGAAGAGCAGTAGTAGGCTACGGCTGGAAATGAACTTGCGGCTGGCGTAGTAGAGCAATTCCGGGTTGGCTTCTACCTCACGAGCCTTTTCCCGGTAGAGAGTTTGCAGGATTTTCTGAAGCTGGGTGGATTTCCCGTCGGCCCGCACTACGCTGCCAATTTTATCGGAGTATGTGATCAGACCAGCCCGGTCGTCTTTACGCAACACCACATTGCTGAGGGCCAAAGAGGCGTTAATGGCGTAGTCGAGCAGGCTTAGTCCGGCAAAGGGCATGTGCATACTGCGGCTCTTGTCAATGAGACAATAGATCTGCTGGGCACGCTCGTCTTCGTAGATGTTAACCATCAGTTCGTTGCGCCGTCCGGTTGCCCGCCAGTTAATGAGACGGTAATCGTCTCCCCGTACGTAGTTTTTGATCTGATCAAATTCGTAGCTCTTCCCAAGTCGGCGTAGTTTTCGGCTTCCGGCGGCGGCTACCGAGGTGTCTGCGGCGGCGGCAAAAGCCTTCATTTGCACAATGCTGGGGTAGACGGGGAGTTCGGCTTCCTGGTCGATGATCAATCGTCGTTCTACCAGTCCGAGTACAGTAGAGATAAATACGTTAACATCGCCAAATCGGTAAGCCCCGCGTTCCGTCGGTCGGATCAGGTAGCTGACTTCTCGTCGCTGAGCTGGCTGTAACTCCGTAGTGATTTCCAGATCACGCTTTTGTAACTGAAATGGTAATTCGTCAATCACCACCACTTTAAGCTCCTGCTTGGAGAGGTTCGCCAAACGAATCCGGATGATGGATTCGTCGCCCAGCGAAAGCACTTTAGGTAAGCGACGGACAGCGCCAATGCGCAGGCGCCGGCCAAAAAGTTGCCAGCCATCAAAGGCCACGGTGCCTAGAAATGTGGTAAGTAAGGTGGCCGGAATGAAAAAGAGGCTGGGGTAGGCGTAGGTAAGTGCCGATAGCAGACCGATGGCCAGCAGGCCGATGAAGAAGCGATTCGTCAGGTACAGTCGATTCCAGCCAGTTCGGATACGTTCCGGCCAGCTCAAAATACCTCGTTGTGTTATTTGCTTGCTCATTGATTATTCCAGGGCTTCGATCAGGCGGGTAGCCGGCATTTCGTAAGGGTGGCCGGGAATACCGGCAATTTCCACCAACTCCCGCAGCGCCATGCCCCGGCGTTCGTCAGCAAGGTAGGCCAGCGCGATATACCAGCGGGCGTAAGGGTGGTATTTTTCTCCGGGCAGATATTGCTCCAGCCAGTCACGGGCCCTCTGGGGCTGCTCCAGAGCCAGGGCGCAAACTCCCAGGTACAGTTTGGCCGCGGGATAGGCGGTGGCCGCTGGCAACAATTCGTCGTAGGCGGCGTAGTAGTCGCGGCGGTCGTAGGGAACCAGCATTTCCGCCAGGTCCTCCCGTCCGGAGATCGGCTGCGCTAAACTATCCTGTGTACGGGTAATGTTGGGGAAAGGTCGAAAGTATTCGGCGAAATAGGTTCGCTCTCCGGTCGGGGCAAAGGTGGTGTACAGGAGGTAGATCAGTACAACTGCCAGTATCCCCGCGAGCAAGCCCTGCAAAGTACGCCCGTCGATCCACCGGCTGCTATTTACGGGTACGACCACTTTGGGACGGTATCTTTCTTCTTCTTTGGCCAGGGTTTCCAAAGTATCGTTGCGGCCTACTATTTTGAGGCCCTCTTCCCAGTCTTCCCGCAATTGCAGTGCGCTGCTGAAATTGGGTTCGCTGCTGCGGCGTGCTTCTACTTCCCAGCGTTGGGCAACGTCCAGTTCATCGCGCAGGTAGCGGTCGATGGTCTCCTGCTGTTCGGGGGTGACCTCGAAGCGATCGTCCATGAGGCCGATACTGCGCCAGTCGTCTCTCAGCATCCGAAGGTAACTGTGCCGTAGTTGACTGGCGGCATCGGCATTGTGGCCCACTTCCAGTACGTCGTGTAGCCGGGCATCGCTGAGTTGGTGGTAGTAGGCAAGCAGTAGCAGATCGCGTACCGGCCGGTCCATCAGTTCGTAGGCGGCCATCATTTTTTCCTGGCGGGCAGATAGCTTTACCGGCCGGGGCAGGTAACGTACGGGGTCTGGCCCGAGGGTAGCAAGGCCCTGGTCGGCCCAGTCCTCTAAAAATTCGTCCAGAGTACCGGTATAGGCAGCGGTGGCAGCACGCAAAAAAACCATGACTTCCCCGGCGTAAGGGTCCTTGAGAAGGATACGGGCTTCGTACCAGGCGAGTAAGGAGCGCTGGTAAGTGCTGATAGCATCCGTACGGGTGTCGAAGAGTGGCCCCGCCCATTCCAGGTACTCCTCACGCAGCCGATGATAATGCTTGATCAATTCGGCGAGATAATAGCCTTGTCCGGTGGCAAAATCCGACATCATCGCAAAGTAGGCATAATTTCCTTTTCTTTACTCCCCTGATGCCTTCACCTTTCGTTGACCCTAGAACAGCTTTCCGCGCTGGCCGCTTTCCACTAGTGGCTCCTGCAATCGCTTTTGGCGTAGGTATCCTGGTAGCGGCTTGCTGCGGTTATCCGAAACTGACCTCAGGTTGGTGGGCGTCCGTATTGCTTGCCGTACTGCTTCTCTTCATGGTGTTGCGGACTTGGAAAGAACCTGTAGTACGCCGCCGGTTGGGGTACTTGATCGTGCTGCTGTTCAGTCTTGCGGGCTATTGGTGCTCGACCTTGCATCACCCGCCAAATCATTCGCCATTTTTCGTGGAGGCCTTGCCCGCTACCGGCACGGCTACTTTGTTAGTCCAAATAAAAAGCGTCCGACCGGGAGAAAAAAGTATCCGGTTGGAAACGGAAGTGGAAATGCTGGTGAGCGACTCTCTGCGTAAGCCGGTCAGTGGAAAATTGCTGCTATACTTGCCGGTAAATGAACGTGTGGCTGCGCTCAATTTCGGCGACCGGATTTTATTTGCTGGCCGTCCCGAGCAAATTAGCCCACCTCTAAATCCTCACGCTTTTGACGCGGCGAGTTACTGGGCGGGAAAAGGGATTTTTCACCGACTTTTTGTGCGGGAGAACGAGGCTTGGCAACTTACTCGGAAAGCTAGGCCGGGGCTGCGGGCCTGGGCCACCACTTTGCGGGAATCCTGGCTGAATAGTTTCCGTGATCACCTCGTGGGGAATGAGTTGGCCGTGGCCGCCGCCCTGGTCCTGGGCAAAAAAGACCTGCTGACCGAGGATTTGCGCAGTGCTTACGCGGACACGGGAGCGGTGCACGTACTGGCCGTTTCGGGGCTGCACGTAGGCATCGTCAGCCTGCTCTTCAGCGGCCTGCTGGGGCTCTTCCCGTGGCGAGGATTGTGGTGGCGGATCATTAAAGTGGGGCTAACAATTGCCGGCATTTGGGGTTTTGCTATCCTGACCGGGGGCAGTGCTTCGGTACTGCGCGCGGCGGCCATGTTTTCCGTGCTGGCGGCGGGTGGACTGGGGCGGCGCAAAACCCATCTTTTTAACTTGCTGGGCTTCGCGGCGCTGGCGATATTACTCGTCGATCCCCGCCAAATTTTTCAGGTGGGCTTTCAGCTATCCTTTGCCGCCGTAGCTGGCATCGGGCTGTTTCAGAAATGGCTGGCGGGACTGCTATTCAGCCGCTTCAGATGGGTGAATAAAATTACGGCTGCCTTGTCCGTCAGCCTGGCCGCAACCCTGGGTACTTTGCCCTTTTGCCTGTATTACTTTCATCAGTTTCCACTCTACTTTTTGCTGACTGGCACGGTGGTCGTATACAGTGCTTTTGCCATCCTGCTGACTGGAATCCTTCACGGGTTTATTTCGTTGGCTTTTAGTAAGTTATCTTTCTTGACCGGCGCTGTGCTCAACTTCTTCGTAGAGTTGCAGAATGCGGTCGTTTTTTGGGGCAGGCAACTGCCCGGAGCGCGCCAGGAAACGGCCTGGATCAGTAGCTGGGAATTCGGTCTACTGCTGCTGTCAATCGTCATTTTTGGCTGGTGGCTGCGGCGGCGTGATTTTAATTCTTTAGCAGCTGTCCTTATTTGTTTACTGGGCTTATCGTTTTTTGGCTGGCAAAGTAGCAAAGTTCGTAAAGAACAGCGGCGAACGGTTGTCTATAACCAAGGCAACGGGCGGGTGATCGATATTGTGAGCGGAAACCGGGCCTTACGACTGATCTCTCCCGAAGTGGACCCGGAAAAACTGCGCTACACCGCCGAAAATCACCAGAGTGCCAGGGGCTACCGGATTGATACTACGCTGTACCTGCCGGCCGCTAAAACTTATGAGCTTCCGGGGGTTGCGACCGTAGTTGGAAACCTGCTTTTTACAGCCCAGGGAAGCTGGTTGATCGAAAATGCTTACAGCACAGAAACTGAGATGATAGAGGTGGATTTTATACTGCCTCACAACTTCTCCGAAAAGGGGGCTGCGGAGCCAGCCAAAAGCTGGGTGATCGACGGGAAAACGCGCTATTATACACGGGATGAAATGCTGGAAGGGGCAGTAGATTCAACTACGAGCAAGTTCCACTTTACGGCTAAAGACGGCGCCTTTATCGCCGAATAAATCAGGCAGTCTGCCACCGATTTTCAAACGGCCGGATTATCCGTACGTTAAATTCTGGCTGTTTAATCACATTTTAGAACGAATTAGACTTATTCGCGTACTTAAATTTCTTACTTTGCGGAGTATTTTAGTATTCGACCAGCTCTCCCTGACCAGGTGAGCCTATTGACCTTCACCATTCGACCGGTGATTTTAATCGTAATCTTGATGAAAAAACTATTACTATCTCTATTGGCTAGTTGTACGATTTTGGGACTTTCGGCCCAATTGGCAACTTATGATTTCGAACCGGACCCCGGAACCAACGCTCCTGCCTCGGTGGCGGCCATGGTGACGGCTTCGAACGCCGAGTTCAATACCGCTACCGGTGGGGTGACCAGCCCGTCTTTCTTTGGCGGCAATCCTGGGGAGGCCTACGCAGCCAGTACCTGGGGTACGGGCGGAATTAATAGCCTTAAGTATATTGAGTTTGTCCTGGAAGCCGACGCTGGCTTTGAACTGGATATCACGAATATATCTTTCGATCTCGATCGCTCCGGCACTGGCCCGGATAGCTTCGCCGTCATCTTGAGTGCGGACCCCACTTTTACGCCTAACATGGCCTACGGAGGTTCTTTTAACACCGAATTGGCTTCTACCAGTTTCGAAAGCTTCTCTTTTAGTGGCAGTTTCGTCGGCGAGCAAATTCTGATACGCGTTTTCGGATATGGTGCCAGTGGTACGGGCACCCTGCGATTTGATAACGTGGTGTTCGATGGTACGGTGAGCGAAATTTTAGAAGAGCCTGTTTGCCCCGAAATCACCTTCAACAATACTCCCGAAACACCCATGACGGTAGAATGTGACGATATCCCCGAAATGGCGGACGTAACGGCTACGAGCGATCAGGCAATGGTTTTCCCTTTCGCTTTCGTATCTGAGTTTCACTACGATAACGAAGGCGGTGACGTCGGCGAATTCATCGAAATCGTCGGTACGGCTGGACTGGATCTGACTGGCTGGAGTATCGTACTATATAATGGTTCTAACGGCTCTCCATACTCTACCACTGCACTTAGTGGTGTTATTGACGATGAAGGAGACGGTTTTGGCGCACTCAGTTTCGCCTATGCCCCTAATGGCATCCAGAACGGTGCCCCCGATGGTTTCGCCCTCGTAGACCCCATGGGCGAAGTCGTTGAATTTCTGAGCTACGAGGGAACCCTTACCGCTAACGGCGGACCCGCCGACGGTGAAGTTTCTACTGACATTGGAGTGGCGGAAGGTTCGAATACGGCTCCCACCCAATCACTTCAAAGAGTCAATGATAACGGAGCACCTGCTTGCCAGCCGGAAGATTTCATCTGGATCGGCCCACTGGCCGAAAGTCCCGGTGATCTTAATGCTGACTTCGAAATCAGCGAAGACGAGTGTGAGGCCGACGATGAAGTACCCGTAACCTTTACCGAAGTACGCACCGATGGTGCCTGTAACGGTGAATTTACCCTTACCCGCACCTTCACGGCCAGCGTCTCCGGCTGTGACGACACTTCTTTTGTTCAAATCATCAATGTGATCGACACCACCGGTCCCGTATTCGTCAACTTCCCCGCCGATACGACCGTAGAGTGTAGTGCCATTGCCGACGCAGAAGAGGTTACGGCTACGGATAATTGCTTCCCCGATCAGGTTTGGATCAACGAATTCCACTACGATAACGTCGGTGGAGATACTGGAGAGTTCGTAGAACTAGCTGGTACCGCAGGCTTGGACCTCACGGGGTACCAGGTTGTTCTTTATAATGGTAACGGAGGCGTTACTTATGACACCGACGGTGCGATGGGCATTATTCCCGACGAAGGCGATGGATACGGTGCAGTAACCATTGTTTACCCTTCTAATGGCCTCCAGAACGGATCACCGGACGGTATTGCACTAGTCGACCCACAAGGAACTGTTTTGCAATTCATCTCCTATGAAGGAGATTTCGTAGCCAATAATGGCCCCGCCGCCGGAATGATGGCGATGGATGTAATGGTAGAAGAGCCAGGAACGACTCCCGTCGGACAGTCACTACAGCTTAGTGGTTCCGGCAACCAGTACAGCGATTTTACCTGGACCGGACCTTCCGCTGAGTCTCCTGGTACGCTCAACGCTGAGCAAACTATTGCCGGCGAAATCGTTGCTACCCTGACTAACGAAACGACGACTGACGACGACAATGATGATGATAACGTTATCTCAACGATCGTACGTGAATTCACCGCCATCGACGAATGTGGCAACGAATCTGTCATGACCCAAACGATTACTGTGATCGATACCCTGGGTCCAGAAGTAACCCCCAACGATCAGCAAGTAACTTTGGATGATAATGGTATGGCCAGTGTCGATATCGAGGACTTGGTTACCGTTACTGACGCCTGTAGCGGCGTAGCCGGACTTGAAGCCAGTCGTAGCCTTGAATTCGGTTGTGAAGATATTGGTGTACAAACCTTTGAAGTAACTGCCACGGATAGTGCCGGTAACGAAACGACTGTAATGGTCAATGTTGAAGTGCTTTTCAACGAGCCCGAGCTGGGTTGTATCAACGAGGTGAACGTCATCCTAGACGAAAATTGTGAAACTACCCTCATCCCCGAAATGGTACTGGCCGGCAACACGGTCTGCCTGAGCGAATTCGATTTCGACATCGTGGTGATGGACGAGGATACAACTAACGGAGCGGTCATCGACGGCTGTGGTCAGTTCATCTACACCATCGAAGCCGGTGACGGCAGCGACGGCATGGTCCTGGAGAACTTCCTGGGCTGCTGGGGTTACGTCAACGCCGAGGACAAAACCTCTCCGCGCATCCAGGACAGCATCGTGGCTCCGGCCGAACTGTTCTGCGTAGACCTGCCGACCGTTAACCTGAACGAGCTTCCGGCTAACGTCAGCCGCTGTTTCGAAGTGGACGCTGCCGGTAACGTAGCCGCTGGTTTCTACTTCACCGCCCTGGGCCAACGCCTGGCTGCCGGTTCCGCCACCGGCGTGATCCCCGGTTTCTTCGATGGCTGTAGCGCCATGGAGATCTGTGTGAACGACCTGGTGCCGGCTACCGACCTTTGTGACGACGTAGTGATCACCCGTGTGTTCACCGCCACCGACGGTATCGACTGCGAGAGCGTCAGCGACGAAGAGAATGCCCCGACGGTCTTCTCTTACGAGATCATCTTCACCCGCCCCGACGTTGACTCAGTGATGAGCGATGCCGGAGGTGCCGAGTTCGACTGTGATGCTCCCCTGGTACTGCTGCCGGTCAACGGTTTTGGCGACGCCAACCCCGTTCCTGCCTTTGACGACTACCCCTTCATCACCCGCGCCAACGGCGAGCGGGTGTACCTGGACGACCAGGGCTTCTGTAACCTGGGCGCCACCTTCGAGGACGGTCCCCGGATCATCACCTGTCCCCAGACGTACAAGTTCGTCCGTACCTGGACGGTGATCGACTGGTGTGACGTGAACAACATCAAGACCTTCACCCAACTGGTGAAAGTTGGTGACTTCGACGACCCCATCATCACGGCTCCGACCCAGGACCTGGATTTCAACGGTGTCCCTGACCAGGGCCCACTGTTCTTCAGTGCCAACACCTCGGACTGTGAGGCGGTCTTCATTATTCCTGCCGGCAGTGCCACGGACGCCTGTGACCCCAACCCATCGGTATCGGTAGTTGTCTATCCTTTCCAGGACACGACGGCCCTGGCCTTCGGTCCCTTCGCCGTGGGTGCTCCAACCCTGGGTGGTATCCCCCGCGGTCTGCATACCCTGCGCTACGTAGCTACTGACGCCTGTGGCAACTCCGCCACCCTGGACGTTGATCTGCTGATCGGCGACGAGACTGCTCCGGTGGCCATCTGTGAGGACGGCCTGAACGTAAGCATCGGTGGTCCGATCGGCCCTCAGGGCGGAACGGCCCAGATTTGTGCCGAGGACGTCGACCGTGCTTCTTACGACGCTTGTTCTGACATCCGCCGCGACATCCGGATCACCCAGGTCAACGGCATCGCCGTATCTCCCTTCAGCCCACTGTTCGCATTCGAGGAGTGCAAGACGTTGACCTGTGCCCAACTGGGTACGATTGAGGTTGAGCTGCGGGTGACCGACGACGGTAACGAAGATGGCATCTTCGACCCACAGGTCGACAACGTGAACTCCTGCTGGTTGAACATCCTGGTGGAAGACAAGACTGCTCCGGTCTGTATCGCTCCGGCTCCGCAAACGGTGACCTGTGCTGACCTGGAAGAAGGCTTCCCCCAAGACCTGAACGTAGAGTTCGCCATCGATCCGGTGGGTACGGCAGCGCTGCTGGACGCTCAGTTCGGTGTGGCCACCGGCCTGGACAACTGTCCTGACCCTATCGTTACCCAAACGGTGGTAGACGGCCGCAACAGCTGTGGCGTAGGTCTGATCACCCGTACCTTCACGGTAACGGATGCCCAGGGCTTCACGGCTCCTCCGGGCTGTGTACAGACGATCAACGTGATCGGTATTCACGACTACACGGTGGTCTTCCCTGGCGACCAGGAGAGCGACCAGTGTGTCGAGCCTGACTACAACGGCGTGAACTACGAGACCTTCGGCTGTGACCTGATCACGGTATCCACGAGCATTGATACCTTCACGGCCACGGCCGACGAGTGCTACAAGCTGCGGATCACCTACGAGGTGCTCAACTGGTGTGAGTACAATACCATCGACCCTGCCTACGAAATCCCCCGGGACGCTGACAACGACGGTATCCTGGACATGGACACGACGGTACTCCACGTAGTTCCTAACGCAGACGGCCTGGCCGACGACGTGGCCTTCCTGGACCGCGACGTTAACCGCAACAACTTCAACGCGATTGGCAACCTGGACACCGGTGACGGTGGTATCCTGGCGGGCAGCGACGTAGAAGGCTACGGTCTTGACGGCAGCCGCGGCGCCTTCATCTACGAGCAGTTCATCAAAGTCTACGACGACACCCCACCAACCCTGATGATTCCAGGAGAAGAGGAATTCTGTTCTTTCGACAATGTCGATTGTGACGCTGACGTAGAACTGAGCTGGAGCATCGACGACGAGTGTAGCCCGCTGAGCGTGAACTCCACGGTTGAGCTGGACGCCTTCATCGACGGAGGCATGGACGGTATCTACACCCTGGCCGAGTTCATCAACGACCAGGACGTGACGGACTTCGTAACCAACAACGGTGACGGCACCTTCACGATCAACCTGCCGAACATTCCGATCGGTCGTCACGCCCTGCGCATCCGCGCTACTGACGGTTGTGGCAACACGGCGATCGATCTGCTGATCTTCGAAGTAGAAGATTGTAAAGCACCCACCCCGATCTGTATCAACGGCCTGACGGCTACGCTGATGCCCGACGGAGAGGGTGGCGGTATGGCTGAGATTTGGGCTGTGGACTTTATTGCCAGCGGTTCTACAGACTGTTCCGGTCCAATCAAGTACGCAATTTACCTGGACGAAGTGGCTTCCGATCCAACTTTCCCTGGTCCTAACACTCAGGACGTAGGATTGACCCTCACTTGTGATGACCTTGGACTTCAGATGATCCGCGTTTACGCCATTGACGGTGTCGGCTTATCCGATTACTGCTTAACGACGCTGACTGTTCAGGCCTTTGCACCTACAGTATGTGATCCAGGCGGTGATGCCGGAGCCCTGGCGGGCTTGATCGCTACTGACGCTGGTGATCCGGTATCTGGCGTTGAAGTTTCTATTACGGGAATGATCAACCAACAGACGACGACGACCAGTAACGGTCAGTTTGCCTTTGAAAACTTGCCACTGGGTGAAGATTATACTCTTTTCCCATACCTGGACGCAGACCACATGAATGGTGTTTCTACTCAGGATATCCTGATGATCAGCCGCCATATTCTTGGTCTGGAGCCACTTAGCACCGTCTATCAGATGATTGCTGCTGACGCCAACGACAGTAAAGCTATTACGGTAGTTGACATTCTGGCGATCCGTAAGTTGATCCTTGGTTTGGAAACGGACTTCGACAACAACACCAGCTGGCGCTTCATTGATGCTGGCTATAATTTCCCTGATCTGGCAAACCCATGGGTAGAAGCCTTCCCGGAAGTGTTGAACTACAACAACCTGGCTGGTAACCTATTCAGCGAATTCGTTGCTGTGAAGACTGGAGACGTTAACGGTAATGCCAACCCACTGCTGTCTACCGGAGCAGAAGGTGACTTACCGCAATTCCGCTCTGGCGTTGAACTTGAAACTGGCGTTCAGCAACTTTACGCTGGTGAGGTAACGGAAATTCCAGTTTACGCTACTGCCGATTTGATCGGTCTGCAAGCCACTTTCGAACTGGCTAACGGAACGGAGCTGGTGGAAGTACTCGACGGACAGGCGAAAGCTGATGGCCACTTTGGTTACACTATGATCGACCGTGGTCTGCTGACCTTCTCTTACAATGCCGCTAGCACGATTGCTAAGGACACGCCATTATTTACGCTGGTTGTACGCGCCGGTAGTGACACCGATGTACTGGAGGCCATTGAGTTGAACAGTGCCTATACCAGCGCCGAAGCTTATGGCGAGGCTGGAGACCTGTACAGTCTCAATTTCTCCGTAAGCGGCGTGAAAACGACTGGAGCCAGTAATGTACTTTACCAGAACACACCAAACCCGGTTAGTGGATTTACTACGATCGGATTTGATCTTACTGAAGCCGGTCAGGCTCAATTGGTGATCAACGACGTAAACGGACGGGTAATCCTTAGCCGCCAACTGGAAGGTGTACAGGGTTATAACAGTTTCCGGATCGAAGCCGATCAACTCGGAGGCGCTTCCGGAGTACTGAGCTACACCATCGTAGCCGGTAACTTTACAGCTACTCGCCAAATGGTAGTGGTGCGCTAAGCACAACAAGTATTGAAATTAAAATGCCCCGGTACTCATTAGTGCCGGGGCATTTTTTTGCGAAATAGCCCTCTTTGGGCACCGTAAATAAGTATTGAATTGTCCGTACTTCCAACATCATGATATTGTGAATTAGCGACCGTAAATCACACTGGAATTAGGAGTGCTAAAAATTGATTATGGGTAGGCGGGACTGAAGTAGCCCTATACATTGGCCGTTCCTAAGTAGCAAAAATGCGGACCGATGGAATTGAATAAATACAGTAAACACGTTACTTCTGACCCGAATCAACCAGCCGCCCAGGCTATGTTGCACGCAATCGGCCTGGATACAGAGGATTTGAAGAAGCCCCAGGTAGGGATCGCCAGTATGGGTTGGGAAGGCAATCCATGCAATATGCACCTGAATGGCCTGGCGGAACATATTAAAGCGGGGGTGAACCAACAAGACCTAATCGGCCTGATCTTTCACACCATTGGAGTGAGTGACGGAATTTCGATGGGAACGGCGGGGATGCGTTTCTCTTTGCCTTCCAGAGATGTGATTGCAGATAGTATTGAAACCGTGATGTCCGCCCAATGGTACGATGCCGTGGTGGCGGTGGTTGGTTGCGACAAGAATATGCCCGGAGCAATGATGGCACTGGGGCGACTTAACCGACCGGGGATAGTTTTCTTTGGTGGCACCATTGGCCCAGGGTGTCACGCCGGCCAGGATTTGACCATCATTTCCACCTTTGAAGCATTAGGAGAACATATTGCTGGTAATATCGATAAAGCGGAACTGGGCAAGATCATTAAAAAGGCCTGTCCGGGACCAGGAGCTTGTGGTGGTATGTATACCGCTAATACGATGGCATCGGCAATTGAGGCGATGGGTATGGCTCTGCCGTATAACTCATCCAATCCGGCAGTGAGCAACAATAAGCAAATTGAATCGGAAAGAGTCGGGTCAGCCATTGATCATTTGATCCGGAAAGATATTAAGCCAAGGGATATCGTCACCAAGGTAGCCATGGAAAATGCTTTCAAGCTGGTTACCGTACTTGGCGGTTCCACAAATGCTGTACTACATTTTCTGGCTATTGCTAAAGCTTACAACATTGACTGGGGCTTGAGGGATTTTCAAAAGATCACGGATTCGACCCCTTTCCTGGCAGACTTAAAACCAAGTGGGAAGTACGTTATGCAGGACCTGCACAATGTCGGCGGCGTTCCAGCGGTCATGAAATTACTACTCGAAGAAGGCATTATTGACGGAAGTTGCCTGAGTGTAACCGGTAAAACGATCGCCGAAAATTTGGGACAGGTCCAGCCGCTGAGTAATGATCAAAAAGTGATCTATCCGGTAGCAGAGCCAATCAAGGAATCCGGCCACCTGCAAATTCTCTTCGGAAACTTGGCTGAGAAGGGAGCCGTGGCCAAGATTACTGGTAAGGAAGGGGTGAAGTTTACCGGACCCGCTCAGGTTTTCGATTCGGAAGTAGCTACCAACGAAGCCATTCAGGCCAGGAAGATTAATGCGGGTTCAGTAATTGTAATTCGCCATTCCGGCCCGAAAGGAGCACCGGGAATGCCGGAAATGCTGAAGCCGACGGGCTTACTGATGGGCGCTGGCTTGGGGGATAAGGTAGCGCTGATCACCGATGGACGTTTTTCCGGAGGTACCCACGGCTTTGTTGTTGGTCACGTTAGCCCCGAAGCTTATGAAGGCGGAATGATCGGATTGCTGGAGGATGGGGACGTGATTACCATCGATGCCGCCGAGAACAGCATTAACGTAGACTTGAGTGAAGCGGAAATTACTCGCCGCCGGGCTAATTATAAAAAACCGAAAGGTGTACCACTCACGGGTTTTCTTAAAAAATACCGTCATGTGGTCAGCTCCGCGAGTGAGGGCTGCATTACGGACGGAGACTATTAAATAAGACAACCTGATTCGTTCAGCCGCCCTCTCAGGAGCATCTCGCCGTCGATAATCTCACCAGTTCCTTCAATCTAGAACTAAGTCGGGTGGGCGTTTGCTGGCTGGTAAGATTGGTCAGCTTGCATTTAGCACTGCTACTTTGTTAATCAAAAAATGAGACTCGCTGATCGTCCTTTCGGTCCTCGAAGTTGAAGCTAAAATCTTTAGATCATGAATACAGCAACGACCATTGAAAGAAAAAATAAGGTCATGGCTCCGCAGCAAATTTCCGGAGCTGCCGCAGTTCTGGAGTGTCTGCTACAGCACGAGATCGAAACTGTTTTTGGCTACCCTGGTGGAGCAATTATGCCGATCTACGACGCCTTGTACGACTATTCAGATCGGATTCGCCACATTCTGACACGGCACGAGCAAGGGGCCATTCACGCCGCTGAAGGTTACGCGCGAATGAAGCGGAAAACCGCCGTGGTTTTTGCCACTTCCGGACCGGGGGCGACCAATCTCTTCACCGGATTACTGGATGCTCTAATGGATTCAACGCCGCTGGTTTGCGTAACCGGGCAGATCACCAGTAAACTGCTGGGGTCAGATGCTTTTCAGGAAGCTGACGTGATCGGTTGCACAACCTCAATTAGTAAATGGAATTACCAGATTACGCGGGCCAGTGAAATTCCGGAAGTTTTTGCCAAGGCGTTTTACGTGGCCAATTCCGGAAAACCGGGTCCGGTGGTGATCGATATAACCAAAGATGCTCAACTGGAGATGGCGGATTTCACACTGGCAGAACGACCAAAACTGAGAAGCTATAATCCGCAGCCTGTCGTCAATAATGACCAGATTCGTAAAGCGGCCGAACTGATCAATACCGCCGAACGGCCGTTTATTCTGGCTGGTCACGGAATTCATATATCGGGGGCACAGTCGGTTTTTCGGGCTTTCGTTGAGCAAAGTGGGATCCCGGTCGGTAGTACGATCCACGGGCTTTCTGCCCTGCCCGATGACCACCCGCTACACATGGGCATGCTGGGAATGCACGGTAATTACGGCCCCAATATGATGACCAATCAATGTGATGTCTTGATTGCTATCGGGATGCGTTTTGACGACCGAGTAACCGGAAACCTGGAGCGCTACGCCAAACAAGCGAAAGTCATTCACATTGAGATTGACCCGAGTGAGATCGATAAAAATGTACTGGCCCACGTGCCCGTGCTGGCGGATGCCGGTGCCGCACTGGAAGAGCTGTTGCCCCTGGTTGAAAAACGTAGTTATCCGGAATGGTTGGCCAGGTTCGCGGCTTGTGATGAGCAAGAAGATGAAAAAGTAATCCAACGAGATTGCGCACCAAAAGCCAGCGGGCCTATCACCATGGGGCGAGTGATACGGGAGGTTTCCAAACAAACGGATGACCAGGCGATCGTGGCCACCGACGTGGGGCAGCACCAGATGATTGCGGCTCGCTACTATAATTACAATGGTTACGATCAATGGCTATCCTCAGGTGGTGCGGGTACGATGGGCTTCGGGCTACCGGCAGCCATTGGTGCCCAGCTCGCCCGACCGGAGGCCACCGTACTTTGCGTAGTGGGCGACGGTGGGTTTCAAATGACCATTCAGGAACTCGGGGTGCTGAGCCAGTGGAAACTACCGGTGAAAATTCTGTTGCTGGATAACAATTACCTCGGCATGGTCCGTCAGTGGCAACAACTCTTTTTTGAGCGTCGCTACAGCTTCGTGGAACTGGAAAATCCGGACTTCGTAAAGATAGCCGAAGGCTTTGGCGTCGCCGGGATGACCGTGAGCGATAGCAGTGAAGTAGAAGCTAGCATTGCAAAAATGCTGAATCACAATGGACCTTTTTTACTACATGTACGCGTGGAAAAGGAAGAGAATATCTTCCCGATGATCGCCAGCGGAAAAGCCGTCGACGAGATCGTCCTGAGCTAAAATACCACCAGAATGGAACAGAAAAGTAACAAAGAGCGGCTCTACACCCTGGTGGTTTTTTCAGAGAACCTGATGGGCATACTGGCCCGAATAGTGACCATCATCACCCGGCGGCATATCAATATCGAAAGCCTCAATACTTCGGTGTCCAGCATGCAGGGGATTCATCGTTACACGATCGTAGTGCGACTGAGTGAAGAGCGCATCCGCAAACTCACGGCCCAGATCGACAAGCAGGTAGATGTACTAAAAACCTTCTACTACACCAATGATGAGGTCGTCTATCAGGAAATCGCACTCTATAAAATACCGGCCAAAACCTTTTATGAAGGCAACACCACCGAATCTCTGGTACGCAAGCATAACGCGCGTGTCCTGACCATTGAACCCGAATACATTGTCATCGAAAAGACGGGCCATTATAACGAAACGGAAGCACTGTTGGAGGACCTCCGGCCGTTCGGGGTCTACGAATTCGTACGCTCCGGACGGGTGGTGATCGTCAAGGAAATGGAACGGTTGAACAACTATCTGGCGAGCATCGAGGCTGGAGAAGTTGGAAATTAGACAGGCACGCTGGAGTGTATCTAACCTCCAATTTTCAAGCTCTAATTTTCTTTTTACTAACAAAGTAGCAAAGCCGGCAAACCAAAAACACTGACCGGCCAGGCGACGAACATAGAACAAAAATATAATTCCAATATCATGGCACAGTTTAATTTCGGCGGCATTGAAGAGAACGTCGTCACCCGTGAAGAATTCACTTATGACAAGGCCCGCGAGGTCTTGAAGGACGAAACGATCGCTATTGTAGGCTACGGCGTGCAGGGGCCGGGGCAAGCTCTGAATTTGCGCGATAATGGCTTTAATGTCATTATCGGCCAGCGTAGCCCCTCCAAATCCTGGGACAAGGCCGTCAGCGATGGTTGGGTACCCGGAGAAACCCTTTTTTCCATCGAAGAAGCTTGCGAGCGGGGTACCGTAATCCAGTACCTGCTTTCCGACGCCGCCCAGATTCAGCTCTGGCCAACCGTGAAGCCTTACCTGACCGCCGGTAAGGCCCTGTACTTCAGTCACGGATTCGGCATTACCTACAAGGAGAGAACCGGCATCGTTCCACCGGCAGATGTGGACGTCATTCTGGCGGCCCCGAAAGGATCGGGAACTTCCCTGCGCCGACTCTTTGTAGAAGGAAAAGGCCTCAACTCTTCCTTCGCTATTTTCCAGGACGCCACCGGACGGGCCCGCGACCGAGTGATTGCCCTGGGCATCGGCATCGGTTCCGGCTACCTGTTCGAGACGACGTTCAAAAGAGAGGTCTACTCCGATCTAACCGGAGAACGCGGTTCTTTGATGGGCGCGATCCAGGGCCTATTTGCCGCTCAGTATGACTTACTACGTTCCAAAGGGCACTCTCCCTCCGAAGCCTTCAACGAAACCGTGGAAGAAGCGACCGAATCTCTCTATCCGCTGGTGGCCGAGAACGGTATGGATTGGATGTACGCCAACTGTAGTACCACGGCTCAGCGTGGTGCCCTGGACTGGTGGAAAAAATTCCGCGACGCCGTTCGCCCCGTCTTTGATGAACTCTACGAAAGCGTGGAAACCGGCCGGGAGGCCCAACTTTCCATCGACAGCAATAGCCAGCCCGATTACCGGGAAAAACTGGAAGCCGAACTGGATGAACTGAAAAATTCAGAAATGTGGCAAGCCGGCCGGGCGGTGAGAAGTCTGCGGCCGAAGAACTAATACCGATCCGGATGGAAAATGCAATTACTGCCTCGTTGATCCCGCTCGCGGCGATCGACGAGGCCCACGCAAGGATTCGGCAGGTCGTTCTGGAAACGCCTTGTCTGAGGAACCACGATCTATCGGAGCGTTACGGCTGTGACCTGTTTCTGAAAAGGGAGGATATGCAATCAGTGCGCTCTTTCAAGATTCGGGGAGCATACAACAAAATCAAAGGACTCTCCGAGACAGAGGCGGTAAACGGAGTAGTGTGTGCCAGTGCTGGAAATCACGCACAAGGAGTAGCTTTTGCCTGCGCTAAACTGGGTATTCGTGGCACGATTTATATGCCAGATCCCACACCGAGCCAGAAAGTAACCAAAGTACGGGCATTTGGCGGTGATTGGGTAAAAGTGATTCTGTCCGGTGATACCTTTGATGATGCTTACGCGGCAGCCCTCGAACATTCAGCGCGGGAGGCAGCCAGTTTCGTCCACCCGTTTGACGATAAAGAAGTCATTGCCGGACAGGGAACCATCGCCAAGGAAATGCTGGAGCAACTGGACCGGCCGCTGGATGTTTTGCTGGTTGCCGTTGGTGGTGGAGGCTTGCTGTCGGGGGTAGGTTCCTATTTCAGGCAACTTAGTCCGGGCACCAAAATTATTGCCGTGGAAGCTGCCGGGGCAGCGGCACTGGCGGCTTCGATGGAAGCAGGTAAACGCGTCCGTCTGGATAAGATCGATGCCTTCGCCGACGGGATAGCGGTCAAGGAGATCGGGTTAAAAACATTTCCCATCATTCAGGAGGTGATTGACGATCATTTAATCGTGCCCGAAGGAGCCATATGTTCGGCTATTCTGCAACTCTACAATGAGCAGGCGATCGTGGCAGAACCGGCCGGAGCAGCTGCCATTGCCGCATTAGAGCAATTGGCCGGAGTGATCCGGGGGAAAAGGGTAGGGGTGATCCTTTGTGGGGGTAACAATGACGTCCACCGTACCCAGGAAATCACCGAACGGGCGATGCTGCACGAGGGGCGGAAACACTTTTTTATCGTTCGCTTTCCACAACGGTCCGGAGCACTGCGTGATTTCTTACATGTTCTCGGCCCCGAAGACGACATTACTCATTTTGAATACACTAAGAAAACCAATCGGGCGAGCGGTCCGGCACTGGTCGGCCTGGAACTGAAGAACCCCGATGACTTCAAACCTCTACTGGCCAGGATGCGGGCCGAGGGCATCAACTTCGAACACATCAACGATAACCCAATGCTGTTTGAGATGCTGGTTTGACGATTAAGTTGATCCGGGACTACAGTACAGACTTGCTCCAATGAATCAACTGACTCTGCTACTTTGAAGTAGCGAAAACCTCAAAAGTAGAATAAGAGTAAATTTTTTTTCAGGCCCTCCCACCAAAGTAGAAATTGCCCGCATCTGACCAGTAACTATATTTTTAGTTAAGTGTCGAACAAAATAATTATGTTTGCGTATAACTATAAAACTAGTTAATTAACGTGAAATCTGTATGAAGAGCAAATTAACCAAAGCGGAGGAAGAAGTTATGCGCTACGTCTGGGAACTGGGCGAGTGTACCATCGGTAATATTCGCGACGCCATGGCGGCTAAATATCCCAATAAGAAATTGGCGGCTCATTCAACGGTAAGTACGGTACTGAAGGCGCTACGAGATAAGGAATACATCGGTTTCAAGTCTTACGGCCGCACTTACGTGTACAATCCCATTGTGAGCAAAGACGAGTATAGTCGTGGCAGGCTCAAAAGTCTGGTCGGTCGTTTCTTCGGAGGCAGTCCGCAAAAAATGGTCAGCTTTCTCGTGGAAGAGAATGATCTGAGCCTGGAAGATCTGGAGGAACTCACCCGGCGTATTAACGATGAAAACAAGGGCTCATGAACCTTAGCTATCTGCTTGAAATGACCCTCGTCTGGTTGGCTTGCTATCTGTTTTATTACTTGTGGCTGCGCAATGAGCGGATGCCGCGGGCGAATCGTTTCTTCCTGCTCTTCAGTTTACTGGCGGGACCGCTGATTCCACTTTTCCCTACCATAAACCTGTTCCCGGCGGCGGACCTGAGCGAGACTTTCATGGCTCAATTGGAGCAAGTGACCGTAATTGGTTACGGAGCAGCGGGTGAGATAACCGGAACTGAGCCTGGGGGTGTGAACTGGCTGTTTTGGACCTGGATCGCCGGATCATTGTTTAGCCTGTTCCGATTGTTCGGTGGTTGGCGTCAACTCTATCTTTTGCTGCGCCGGGCAAAAAATATAACCGAACTGGAAGATTACCGATTGGTGTCCATTCCAAGTGGTGGTAGCCCGTTCAGTTACGCTAATTTACTCTTTTGGCCCGAGGATATGAACCCTGAGGCTATGCAATGGCAAGCAGTTTTTGCCCACGAGCGCGCCCACATCCGCCAGGGCCACACTTATGATCTACTGCTGGTAGATATCCTTAATGTGGCTCTCTGGTGGAACCCCCTGCCGTACTTGTACCGTCGCTCCCTGCGCCTCCAACATGAATATCTGGCCGACGCGGCCGCTACCGAAAATCAAAGAACCAACGTTCGAGACTACGCCCGGCTTTTGCTGCAGCACCAACTGGTGGGTTGGGTACCCCGTCCCGGACACGCATTTTATCATTCTCATCTTAAAAATCGCATCATTATGCTTACCCAACCCAAAGGAGCCAGCTGGAAACTGTTGGCTATCCTTCCCTTATTCATCATGCTACTCTGGGCCTGTAACGAAGAGTCCGGCGACATTACCGGCACAAACATGGCCGAAACCGAAGCGGCTATGGCCCGTGAAAATGCCAAAGCCGAAGGTCTGGGCGAATTCGATCTGATAGACGGCCAGAAAATCTATAAATCAGTGGATCAAATGCCGATCTATGGTGACTGCTCCGCTGAACTGGCTACCGGTGATTTGGAAGAAGCCGTCAATTGTGGAAACACGAAACTACTGACCGATATCTACACCAACATTAAGTATCCGGCCGCCGCCCGTGAGGCGGGTGCTGAAGGATTGGTCATTATGACTTTCGTCGTCCCTGCTTCCGGTGGCGAAATCCGGAATATTGAAATTGTGCGTGGCACGGCCGAAAATAATTACCGCAAAGCGTTGCGTGCTGAAGGCAAGGACCTTACCGTAGTAGGCTACAGTAAGGAAGACATCCCGCTACAAACGGCTACTGAAAAAGAAGCTTACGAATCCCTGGATGCCGCCGCTTTGAACACCGCCATGAACCTGCCCCAAAGCTGGACGGCCGGAATGCACGATGGAAAACCGGTAGCCGTACGCTTCAACCTGCCCATCAAGTTTCAGCTAGAGTAAATGACTCGATAACCCCAATTTTCCAGACCTGCTTCGACTGATCATCGAAGCGGGTTTTTTTATTGGTTTAAAGTGAAAAGTTTATTTGCGTTTCTACGCCACTTTCAGCCAAGCGTTAAATTTCCTTAATTCAACCCGGGCAGCGTTAAAAAAAATCTAGCGACATATTTTTTGACTTGTGGATGCAGTTAATGTTTGCGTCGATTGGATCGGCGAATGTTCTCGCT
The DNA here is from genome assembly GCA_002591745.1 of Lewinellaceae bacterium SD302. Classification (GTDB taxonomy): domain Bacteria; phylum Bacteroidota; class Bacteroidia; order Chitinophagales; family Saprospiraceae; genus Neolewinella. The sequence goes on along the minus strand of PDLQ01000019.1, from coordinate 68,485 downwards.
GATCTTTAAAGTATTTACCCATGAAAAGCCTTCATTCTTTTAGTCTTCTATTTTTAGCTCTTGGGCTTTTTATCGCCAGTCCACCGTCACTGTCAGCCCAGCAGGTACATGCTTGCGTGGTGATGCCGAGCACGGGAGCCACGGGTAGTTTCAGCCAGTCTGCTCCGGCGTCGAATCTTCCGGCGGGGGTGAACCGGGCTGTGGCCCTGGGCAACTCCGGCCGTGGATTTAGTAATTTCTGGACCAGTGGTAGCACGATTAGGATCAAATTTCTGAGCGGCTCCGCTTACGTGCGCCAGAAAGTAGAACAGCACGCCAGGGAATGGACGCGCTACGCTAATGTAAATATGCAGTTTGTCACTTCCGGGTCCAGCGACATCCAGATCTCTTTTGTGAACAATGGCAGTTCCTGGTCAATGCTGGGTCGCCAGGCCAGTTATGCGCCGGACCATCAGGCTACAATGAATTTTGGCTGGTTCACCGACCAGACATCCGATGCCGAGTTTCGCCGTACCGTTTTACACGAATTCGGTCATGCCCTGGGTCTCCTGCACGAGCACCAGAACCCCAGTGGAGGCATTCCCTGGGACGAAGATGCCGTATACGCTTTCTACGCCCGTACCCAGGGTTGGGACCGCCAGACGACCTATACCAACGTCATCGCGCGTCAGAGTCACAACGAGACGCAGTACTCCTCCTACGATGCCCGCTCCATCATGCATTATCCCGTAGATCCCAGCCTGACTATGGGCAACTATTCCGTGGGCCTGAACTCTGCGCTGTCTACTACGGATATGAATTTCATCTCCAAACTTTATCCGGGCCGCAGCTATAATCCTCCAACCACGACAACCAGCGGAACGGCCGGCAATACACCGACGCGTACGCGTACTCAACCAACGCGCACTCAGCCAAGCCGTAGAACGGAACCAACGGTCAACTACCATACGGTCAGCATTAGTAATCACCTCGGTCAGGGTGTGAGTAGTGAGGTTATACAACTGACGATTAATAATCGTCGCTACGAGTTTCGTCTTCAGGAAGGACAGCGGAATCAGCAGACCCTGAATCTAAAGCTTCGTCCCGGCACCTATGATTACCAGGTCGAGACAAAATCCGTTTACGTGGGTAAAACTCGGGTGTGGAACGGCCGCCGTTACGTAGAGCGCCAGCAGGAACAAACGATTGCCGGCAGCGGTCAGGGTAGACTGAGTGTCCGGAATAGCGGTCAACTCGTCTTCTACGGCAGTTACGATAAACAAAGCGGACGAATGAAGGTCTGGCTGGGGGAGGAAGAGCAGACTACACGATAAAAACCTTTACAGTTCAACCGGTCTTATTACTGGTTTGAGTTGAATAACTACGGTTGGTTCTGCTGGCGGTTTTACTGCCTGGTAAAATCAACCGTAGTTGTTTTATCCCGCACTTAGCAAACGTTTCACCGTGGCGGCAATGGTTTTTCCATCGGCCCGTCCGGCAGCTTCCTTGTTGGCCATACCCATTACGCGGCCCATATCTTTCATGGAGCTGGCTCCGGTCTTTTCAATGATGTCGGCCACCATCTTATCCAGGGCGGCTTCGTCCATCGGCTCGGGCAGGTAACGGTTGAGTACTTCGATCTCTTCCCGCTCGGTAACGGCCAGATCTTCCCGGTTTTGCTCTTCGTAGATCCTCAGGCTTTCTTGTCGTTGCTTCACCAGTTTCTGGACCAGGGCGATCTCGTCCGCTTCGGTCAATTCCTTGCCGCTACCATCTGTTTTAGCCAGCAAGAGCGCGGATTTAATGGCTCGGATACCCCTTAGACTTGTTTGGTCTTTCGCCTTCATGGCGGTCTTCATATCAGTGGTGATTCTTTCTGCTAAGTGCATGGATATAAGTTTTTTTGGTAAAGGTTATGGTTTCAGTTCCGAGGACCGAAGGGACGATCAGCGAAGCTAAAGTAGCAATGCTAAAGTGAGGTGCGACCAGCTTGCTAACCCATGGCTAAGTCAGGATGGCAGATTGGTCATTCAATTAGCAGTAAGTTACTGACTCAAGCTAGTCTAAAGACGAACTCAGGTTCGAGAACCTTTGGTTCGAGTGTCACTTTTGCCGCTTTTGCGAACACCTCGGACCAGAGGTCCTCGATCCCGGGCTCCGTTCCTAGGTCCTTGTTTAAGCTTGCTACTTTAGCTTCGCTGATCGTCGCAGGATAAGATTATTCCCGCATCCAGCCAACTCTGCTACTTTGTTAGCCAAGAAATGACTAAATCGAATTTTGCTCCTCGGAGTTGAAGTCCAAATAGAAAATACCTCAACCCCATCAATAGTTGCCTACCTCGGTACTTCAATACTCTTGACGATCTCCCGGATCACTTCCCGGCCGGTATAGCCCTCCATTTCCCGCTCCGGGGTGAGGATGATCCGGTGATTCAAAACGGGGAAGGCCACGACCTGGATGTCGTCCGGAGTAACGAAACTGCGGCCGGCCAGCGCGGCGAAAGCTTTGGAGAGACGCAGAATGGCCAGGGATGCCCGCGGTGAAGCTCCCAGATAAAGATCGGCGTGGGTGCGGGTGCGGAAAACAATGGCGGCGATATAATCGAGCAATTCATCCTTGATGTGGACTTCCTCGATGAGGGTGCGGAAAGTGGCGATATCTTCGGGGGTAAAGACGGCTTCGACTTCGTTTTCACGGCGACGCTTGAAATCACTGCGGAAGCGGCGAAGAATATTTTGCTCTTGTTCCAGGTCCGGATAGTCGATAACGATGCGGGCCAGGAAGCGGTCGAGTTGGGCTTCGGGGAGCTTGTAAGTACCTTCCTGCTCGATGGGGTTCTGGGTCGCAATGACGAAGAAGGGCTCTTCCATCGGGTAGGTCTGCCCGTCTACGGTGACCTGAGCTTCTTCCATGACCTCAAATAGGGCTGCCTGGGTCTTGGCCGGGGCCCGGTTGATCTCGTCGATCAGGATGATGTTGGAGAAGATGGGACCGGGGTTGAAGGTAAAGCTGCTCTCGGCCATGTTAAAGACGGTGGTGCCGGTGACATCGCTGGGCATCAGGTCCGGAGTGAACTGGATCCGGTTATAATCGGCCGAGACGGTTTTGGCCAGCAGACGGGCGGTAAGGGTTTTAGCGATACCAGGAACACCCTCTACCAGGATATGGCCACCAGCCAGCAGCGCAGCGATGAGCAGCTCGATAAAATCTTCTTGGCCGACGATCAGTTTACCCATCTCGCGGCGGGCCATAGCGGCAGCTTCGCGCAGGCGATTCAGATCACGATCCTGCTGATTGGCGGCTACGGTTTCACTGAAACCACCGGTACTTGCTTCGGGAATGGGCAGGGTAGCGTCGGGTCGGGTTTGCTCCAGATACCTGCCATCGTTAATGGGGTCTTGCTCCGGCTGCTCGGGGGTGATGTGGTCTTCTTCGGGATACATATTGTATTGGCGTTAGGCTTGGTAAATGGGATGAATGGCGCGATAAAATAACATCAAATCTCCTTCTTCGATGTAATCGCGTTGATCGACGAAGCGAATTTGGCGGGCGGCGTGATCCACCACTTCCTGAGGCAGGCCGGTGCGTAAGGCTGTATCATCGGGCAGCTCTTTGCCTTCCGGCCAACGGACCTGGAAACGCTCCTGGAGATACTGCCGCAGCATGGTGATCTCACGTTTGGCCAATTGGGCGTGGTTGCCGTGTTGGTAGGCCAATCGTGCGATGGTATCCACGAATTGCCGACTACTGTTTTCCGGTTTAGTGCGGAAAGGCACGATCCGTTGCCGGCGCTTCCCCCGAAAGATAACGTATAAAAAACCACCGATCAGCAATAAGTACCAGGCCAGGGCCAGGGGTGGTTGTTCCAAGATATAACGGAGAGCGTGATTTTCGGTAAAGAGATTGCGGCCCCCGTTTGGGTTATAATTACTTTGGTTGCGCTGGCTGGGCGGCAGGTGATAGTTGCGGGCGTATTCGTCCCAGATCACCGGGCCATCGCCCAGGTAGCTTAATACGCCAAGTGCGTAATGGTAGCGACTACTATCAGTTAAGTAATAATTGGTGAAGAGTTCCGGGTTGGTATGTACGAGTAATTCTCCCTCACCGTAGCGGAGGCGGATGAAATTAACCCGGTTACTATCCAGGGTGCCGAGGATTTCGTTGCCAAATCCGGGGTCACAGAGCCATTCTTCCCGTAAATAGCCCCAACTATGGGCGATGGGCTCGGAATCGTAAGCGAAATATAGCTGGACGGAGTCCTTGGGCAGCAGGGCCGGATTGGTGAGGAAGAGACTTAGGGTGGTATCGTAGACGTATTCCAGATCGCTATTGGAGTAGTAGCTGTCTTCGTAGAAATAATAGCAATTCGGCCCGAAAAGGTGATAGCTGATATCGTTAGGTATGTTCTTGGTGATAAGCATGGCCTTATTACCCGCTTCCACGAAATTGAGTAGACTCGTAACGTCTTCCTCATCCAGGTAAATATTTGCTCCTACGTAAAGATAGCTGGCGACTAGACTGCTGTCGAAGTCGAGTGCCCCCAGGGTATCCCGATTATGGGTAAAGCCGGAGGGTCTTGCTTCCAGCAGACTATAAAGCGCGTGCAAATCGTAGGGCTCTTCCTTATTATAACGGTAGCTTTCCCACCAGGAATAGCCGCATCCGCTGCTGAGCGTCAGCAGGAGAAAGGCCAACAGGGTGATTGGGCCGCCGTTCTGTTGTCGGGCACTAAGCATCGGTGGTATTAGCTTGGCGGTGGACGTCCAGTTGACGGTTGTAATCCCGGTAGGTGTCGGCAATCAGGCGGTAGGTGAACGGATCGATGGGGTACTGCCCGTACCAATTTCGTTCAAAATTGTGGGTCAGTTTGCGAAAGCCGGCGGAGAGCTCCGGGTATTCTTCCATCTCCCGCAGGTAGGCGCGGTTGATCTTGTCCTTGGCAAATTTAATGTAATCTTCCTCATGAAGCCTTTTCAACAAGGCCAGGAATTGCAGGCGGACGGCCAGTTCGAATTGCTCGTTCTTTTCGGCTCGTTGCAGCAGGCTTTCCGTTTCGGTGAGGGTAAGTTTTTCGTCCTCTAACTCTGAGACGTCAACCCTTGCAGCATCTCGCTCGGCTTTAGAGCGGTAGGTCGTCGGTACATCCAGAAAACGGAAAATGAAATAGCCTAGTCCACCGGCTAATAGTAATATCAAGATGAGGGAAGTGATCGGCCCCAATTCGATACTGCCGAAGGAAATCCCGTCGAAGAATTTCTCCAGCCAGTTATCCCTTTCTTCCTGTTGCTTCAGGCGTTCCTCTTCGGCCTCTTTGTCTTTCTTGTCGTCGTTGTAATCGAATTCCTCGATCAGCTCGCGGTGGAGATCGGGTGATAGCGGAACTAGAGAGGTTTCATCGGGTGGTGGAACGTATATGTAGCCAACCTCCTCTTCTTCGTAAGGATCCGTTTGACCGTAATCTTCTTCCTCGTAGTTGACAATGGAATCCGGGTACGGAAGGGTCTGGGCCGCAACGTTGAAGCTGACCAGCCAGATCAGGGAGAGAAAAAACAGAGCCTTTTGTTTACTAAAATCGGGCACGGTGGAAAGTTACGAAAGAAATCTGGCAGGCCTACCAACCTCCACAAGCTTGCTTGAGCCAGTCAATCTCCCCTTCATCTTCCAGCAAAGGGAGTATCGCCGCCTCTACCTTGGCGTGATAATCCCGTAGCCAGGTTTTCTGTGCTTCGCTGAGCAAACTAAAATCTACCAGGCTACGCTCCATGGGAAAAACGGTCAGGTCTTCAAACTCCAGCCAGCCTTCCGGTTCAGTGGCTTTAACGACTACCAGATTTTCAATGCGGATGCCGTATTCCCCCGTGCGGTAATAGCCGGGTTCGTTACTCAGGATTTGACCGGCGCGCAGAGCTTCCTGGCTGCTGCCTTTGGTATGGTTGCCGCGGATACCCATGGGGCCCTCGTGAACGTTCAGGAAGTAGCCGACCCCGTGTCCGGTACCGTGTCCGTAGTTCAGGGCATGTTGCCAGAGTGGGTTACGGGCCAGTACATCCAGCTGGCGGCCGACCGTCCCTTCCGGAAAGCGGGCCATGCCCAAGTTGATGTGACCTTGCAGGACCAGGGTATAATGCAATTTTTCGTCGGCCGTTGGATCGCTCAGGGCAAAGGTGCGGGTAATATCAGTGGTGCCATCCAGGTATTGCCCGCCACTATCCAGTAACAGTAATCCAGAAGCTTCGATCTCGGCACAGCTATTCGCTTCGGCGCGGTAGTGAACGATGGCTCCGTTGCCCCGATAACCGACTATCGCGGGAAAACTGTCGCCAAAATAGTTCGCCCCCGTGGCCCTCAGCTCAGTGAGTTTTTCAGACACTGCTACTTCGTTAGTTCCCCTATTTACTGCCTCGCTCAGCCAACGCCTCAGTCGGAGCAGTGCCACTCCATCCCTGGCCATAGATGCACGGATGTGTTCAATTTCTTTGGGTCCTTTGATGGATTTCCAGCGAGCCACCGGACTGAAAATTTGGTGGGTGCGATCGCCTCCGGCCGCCAGGTAGATGCAAGCGGCGGTGAGGTTGGGGTCCAGTCCGAGGGGCTCATCCGTGGCGTTGATGCGCTGGAGAGCGGGAATAACATCGGCGTAGTCGGCTATTTTTACACCTTCTTCCTTTAATCTTCTACTCAACTCGCCGGGAATGCGCTCTGGCCCGCAGAACCAGGTAGCTCCTTCTCGGTGAACCAGCAAATAGGAGAGGACGAGTGGATTAAACTCTACGTCATTTCCGCGCACGTTCAGCGTCCAGGCAATCTCGTCCAGGCCTACGAGGAGGTAATGCTCAAGCTCATTCTTTGCCATGAAATCACGCAGTCTTTGTAGTTTTTCGGTCCGCGTTTCCTGGGTGAATTTTTCGTCGTGTTCCAGGGCTTCAGTGGCGGGCAAGGGCGGGCGATCCGGCCAGACGTCTGCGAATAGATCATGGTCATAGCAGACCTCAATATCTCGTTTCGAGAGCTTTTCCTCCAGTCGATTGGCCGCTCCCACGGAGACTATATTGCCATCTCTACCCAGTCTATCCCCGGCGATTAATTTTTTATTCAGCCATTTTTGAATGGTCATTACACCTTTTTCACCTTGCCGCATCAAATCGATCCCGGTGCCGGCCAGCTGACTTTCACCCTGGAGGAAATAGCGACTGTCGGTCCACAATTTGGCCTCGTCGGCGGTTACGATCAGGGTGCCGGCGGATCCGTCGAAGCCACTCAGCCAGGTCCGGCTCTTCCAGTGGTCAGCTACATATTCACTCTGGTGGGGGTCCAGGTCGGCGACGTAATAAGCATCCAGATCATGGGCTTTCATGGCGGTGCGCAGGGCGGCGAGGCGTTGGGGGATGGTCATGTGGAGAGGTTTGGATATTGGACGGCTAATCTACGGGTTGAAACTTAGATTCTTTATTTTGGCTGGCAAAGTAGCAGTGTCGGTGAAGTTCAGCTCGCTTAAACTCATCCCTCAGTAGTTGATCCGACCTAATTGAGGGTGGCTGTGGCATCTGCTACGGGGTATTCGGGCAGATGTCTTGTTGAAAATAATTAAAACAAAATGTGTTTTATTGGAAAAATATTTTAACTTAGCCCCAACAAAGGAAATTACAACAATCTACTGGCCATCGGGTGAGAAAGCGAGGGCCATTCCACAACTATTTACGCCATGCGTGAAGACTTTCTCCATTTTCTCTGGCGCACCGCCGCCTTCGACCTCCATCAGCTCAGAACCACAGCATACGAGCAGATCGAAATTATCAATTTCGGACTCCACAATTCCAACGCCGGTCCCGATTTCAACGGTGCCCGCCTGAAAATTAACGGTATGAACTGGGCGGGCCACGTGGAAATTCACATCCGTTCTTCGGATTGGTACGCTCATGGTCATCAGTCGGATCCGGCTTATGATAACGTCATTCTACACGTCGTCCTCGAAGAAGACCGCCCGGTCTACCGCGCCAATGGAGAACAAATTCCCTGTCTCGAGCTAAAAGGACGGGTGCCGGCCCGGTTGATCAACAACTACTGGCGTTTGATGCATAACGAGTACTGGATTCCCTGTCAGACTCAATTAGACTCCGTTTCCGAACTGGTTCGCCGGCAGTGGCTGGATCGTCTTTTACGGGAGAGACTGGCCCGACGCAGTGCCGAATTAGAGCAGCGGTTGGAAGACGGCCGCCGCGACTGGGAAGAGGTCTTCTACCAGTCTATCGCGCGCAGTTTAGGGGGCAAAGTCAATGCCGATGCGATGGAAATGCTGGCCCGGTCGATCCCCTTACGGGTTTTACTGCGACACAAACACAGTCAGCTTCAGGTAGAAGCCCTGCTGTTTGGTCAATCCGGCTTGTTACCCGAAGATAGTGAAGAGGATTACCCCCAAGTGCTGCTAAGGGAATATCGATTGCTGGCAATTAAGTATGAACTTCGCCCTTTGCCGGTGGCCGTTTGGCGCTATCTGAGACTTCGTCCGGCTAATTTTCCAACCATTCGCATTGCTCAACTGGCTCGCCTGATTGTTACCTCGGGGCAATTGTTTGGAAAGACCCTGGCCGCCGCCAATACGCGCGAATTAGAAAATATGTACAACGTAGAATTGAGCAACTACTGGCGTAACCACCATCGCTTTGGGCAGGAAAGTAAACGCAGTTTCAAGCGGCTGGGTATTAGTACGATTCATTCCATCCTGATCAACACCGTTGCTCCGCTCCTGGAGTTATACGGCAAGCTCCGTGACGATGAATCCATCCGGGAACAAGCTATCGACTTGCTCAACTCCGTCCCGGCCGAAAAGAACAACCTGATCTCCAAATGGGCCGCCAACGGTATGAAAGCCCACGATGCAGCCGATACCCAGGCCCTGTTGGAACTGAAAAAATATTATTGTGACCGAAGCCGCTGCCTGGAATGTAGCATCGGTTGCACTTTACTGAAACGAAACGACGGGGCTGCGCCACCACTGACCCTGAACGAAGAGGCACTACTTTACACCTATGGGTTGAATGTAGTGAAGGTGTAATGTATGGCTATTGATGCTTGCAAAATGTCCGCTCGTCAGTGGGACTGCCTTAGCCTGACTATTCGTCGGCACCGTCTGCGTGCTGTTATTAGGCTAGATTTTTAGAAGGTCTATATTTGCCCAATGGCATACACCACCACCCGCGCTTATCTGGAATTGCACCTCGCCGTTTTCCTGTGGGGCTTTACAGCCATCCTCGGTGATCTGATTGACCTTTCGGCCCTGACGCTGGTCTGGTGGAGGGTGTTTCTGACGAGTATGAGCTTGCTGGCCTTCATCCGAATCGGAAGCCTGTACCGTGAGGTAGGGTGGAGAAAGCTATTGACTCTGGTCGGTATCGGCTTGTTGACCGGTTTGCACTGGGTGGCCTTCTACGGTAGTATCAAACTGGCGAATGCGAGTATCGCGCTGATTTGTATGGCTACTACCTCACTATTCAGTAGTCTTTTGGAGCCACTAATTGTACGTAGTCCGTTTCGCTGGTATGAATTACTACTAGGCGTAGCCATTCTGCCGGGAATCTGGTTGGTCGTGGATGGCAGCGCGGATAGCATGAATTTAGGGATTATGGTGGGACTGGTGTCCGCCTTTCTGGCCGCACTATTCACCAACCTGAACAAGCGCTATATGGGGGATACTGATGCTCTGCGCGTAACCTTTGTTGAATTGGGCGGTGCAACGGTTTTTCTGGCCCTGTTGCTGCCGTTCTTCGGTACTGAACCGTTCTGGCCGGATCGGGAAATCGACTGGGTATATCTATTGACCCTGGCCTTACTGTGTACTACCCTGACTTACGTGTTAAGCTTACGGGCATTACGTAAATTATCGGCTTTCGCCACTAACCTGACGATAAACCTGGAGCCAGTCTATGGTATTTTCCTGGCCTACTTTCTACTGAATGACGCTCAGGAACTGACGCCCAGCTTTTACCTCGGCACGCTCATCATTATGCTGGCGGTATTCGGTTACGCCGGTATTAATCGCTACCTCCGGCGGAGGACGACGTCCCATAAAGCTGTTTAGCTTTATGCTGAAGCTCTTCCATGGAAAAACGATCAGTCAGTTTTTGGTGTAAAATGAAGCCATCGAAGTTCCGGTAACTCTCTACGAGGCCGACACCCTTAGCGTAGATCTCGAAACCCCGGAAGGTGGGGGAGATATCTCCTTCCACGGCATCACGAACGCTGGTTTCTCCGGTCATTTCCAGGCGAATGGCTGGATATTCCAGTCCGTCGATCATCGCAATGGTATCTCTGCTGAAACTGCGGTTGTAAGTGATTCGATAACGGCTTGTGGGGCTGGTAACGGGACTGTAATCGATTTGATAGACCTGAATGTTCTGATCATCCTCATAATTCCGGGCTACGAAAAAAGGGAAGCTTTGGTCAAATAAAATATCAGCCTGGGTTTTAACACTGCGGCCGGTGGAGTCGGTGGAGTAAATAAGCACTTGGCGAGTGACCACTCCTTCATTGGTTATAGCCTCACTGACCAGGGTGGCAGGGTTGAGCCTTTCATCGTAAGTGGTAATGTTGAGGTAAAGGGCAGTGTCCTGATCTAGACCGATGGCGTACCAATAGACTGTATTGGTATCTGGACTATTCTGGGGGGTGTAGGCATAAACGAGCCCCTCGTCCAAATCACGAACCGGGAAATAGTAATCACGAATATCGCGCTGGTCTGAACACCCGGTTCCAAGGATAAACAGGGCAGTAATAGCTAGGCCGAAACGGAAACTCATTCGTTGGGGTTATTTGGGCGGCCAAAGGTAATAAGCAAGGACTGAAGGATGAAGGAATGAATGGTAGCTGGTAACCAGCCTGATTTCCACTCTTCAGTCCTCACTATTTTATAGTCCGTTGAATCCCGGCTGATAGGGTAGTCTGTAAATCTTGGCCGGCTCATCATCCCTGGCCTCGGTACTGATATACAGCGTACCGTCGCTGGTAAAGGCAAGGCCTTCCGGTTGAGGAAATATCTTTTTGTCGAGGCGACGTAGGTGCTCGACCTTCCCGTCAGGAGTAAGTACCAGGATTAATTTGCCGGCCGAAGAGGCAATGAAAATTCTACCCGTTATCGGGTGAATGCCAATGGCGGAAGGCCCCAGATTAAAATCCTTTTTTTCACTTACGAACTCGAAAATTTTTTCGTGGCGACTACTCTTGGGGCACTGCATCAGATAATCCTTAAGTGCCTCCCGACCAACGGTAAAGACGGGTCTGCCTTTGAATTGACGGGTAGCGAGGTCGAATGAAAAGACCGAACGTGTTTCGGTAAACCCACCGTAATGCGATTTGCAGGAAAGCAGGAGGCGGTTGTTGGCCCGGTCGTAAGTAAGGCCTTCCACGTCGTTCTCCTCGCTCAGGAATCCGTTGTATTTGGTTACTTCCTGCCCTCCGGTACCAGGGTTGGTAATTTTGTACAGCGTGCCAGTGCTCTTTACTATCCAGATATCTTCACCCACGGCTTCGATACCTTCGTAATCGCCGTCCTTCCAGAACTCCGTGGATCCCAGCAATTGGCCGTCGCGAATATCCAATCGGAAAAAGAGTCCGTCTTCGTCTTGGACGGCCAATAATTCATTATTCCGGGGGCTGAGACTCAGGCCGGAAATTTCTTTCAGTTTTTTGGGCAACTTCGCCAGTAAGGTCGGATGGTCGAAGTCGTACCCGACCGGTGCCGGAGCCTGGGCCTGGATATCCGTGGTTGAATAGTAGTAAATCAGTACAGTAAAGAGGAGACAAAGAAGTTTAGCCATGCGGTTCATTCAAGATTATAAATAGATAGTTCTAATGAAAGCGGTTTGAACAATCAGTTTCAGCCGCTTCCTTAATAACGGATATAAATTTAACAATTGTATCATTCCAGACACCTCACTTTCGAAACGGTCATTTTTTAGGGGTCAATGGCGTTTGGCGACGTACTTTTGCGCCTAGATGGAACACCAGTTTATCCGTGGCGAAAAAATGTGGCTTCACCCCGAAAAGGGTATTTTTTGGGAAGCCAGGTCAACTTTGTTAGTTGCCGACCTTCACCTTGGGAAAGGAGCTCATTTTCGTAAAGCCGGTATCCCGGTACCCCTTGCCGTTACGAGTGGCAATTTTCAGCGGCTGGATAAAATGCTACAGGATTTTCAACCTGAAACGGTCTTGCTACTCGGCGATCTTTTCCACAGCGATTACAACCATGTCTGGCCGCTATTCAAAAATTTCATGACCGAACGACCAACGGTCAGTTTTGAGCTGGTCCCAGGTAATCACGACATTCTACCCGACCAGGATTACCGGGATTCTTCCCTTAAAATCCACCCTTGCTACTTTGTTAGTCCACCTTTTTCTTTCTCTCATTATCCGCAGAAAGCGGAGGAGGTTAATCCGGATCTTTACAATTTTTCCGGTCACTTGCACCCCTGTGTAACCCTCAATAACGGCCGCCGCAATCAGCTGAAATTACCCTGCTTCTACTTCGGAGTGGAACAAGCCATCTTACCCGCGTTCGGAGAATTTACGGGTTGCGCCGAGGTGACGGTTCGCGAAGGCGATCGGGTATTTGTATTGGCGGAAGGAGAGGTGGTGGCAGTGAGTCGGTAGGCAGTCGAGAGTGCAGTTAGTCAGGAGTCAGTCAGTCTAGAGTCGAGAGTTTGTGAGCCCGGGCACTCTCGACTCTAGACTGACTCTAGACTGACCATACTTCTCAAGGTGCCAGCCGCTCCCTCGTCCATTCCCCGTCTATCAGTCGATAGCACAAACGATCATGTAAACGGCTGCTCCTTCCTTGCCAAAATTCGATCAGATCGGGTTTGACGAGATAGCCTCCCCAGTGATCGGGGCGGGGGAGGTTGTCCTGGTCCGCAAATTCCGCTTCCAAGGCGGCTTTATTCTTTTCCAACACTTCACGACTCTCGATAACCTGGCTCTGTGGACTGGCCCAAGCACCCAACTGACTCCCTTTCGGCCGACTTTGATAGTAGGCTGTCGATTTTTCCGGGCTGACTCTTTCTACCCGCCCCTCGATGCGAACTTGACGCTGTAACTCCAGCCAGTTGAAGACCAGGGCCGCTACGGGGTTCTCATCCAGTTCCTGGCCTTTGCGGCTGTTGTAGTTGGTGTAGAAAATGAATCCTTTTTCCGTCACTTCTTTCAGCAGCACAACCCGGGCGGCGGGGCGACCATCAGCCTGTACGGTCGCCACGATCATGGCGTTGGGCTCCGGGCAGTCCGAATCTTTAGCCGTTTTAAACCACTGCTCGAATTGCTCGAACGGATTATCAGAAGCCTGGCCTTCAACGAGTTCGCCGAGTTGATAGTCTACGCGGAGGTCGCCGGTGTCGATGGACATATTTTTCGTTTTAGATTAAATAGGTGACCGTTACTTTTAGTTCACTACTGAAAAGACGCAAGATAGCTCGTGGCCATTGGCCACTGCGTAGGAAGGAAACCCATTGTTGCGTGTACGCTAATAGGAATAATCCCCACAGCCGCTTTGCGGCAGGTCACTCGCGTTCGCTACGCCAAGAGCGTGGCTGGGAACTATTCCTACGAGCGCACACGAGAGAGCTGGCATCCTTCCTACGCAGTGAGTGAAGCGAACAAGTGGTCTTATGTCTTAAAAAGCGCATTCAACTCACCAACTAAACCCTCGTACATCTCCGCCCAGCCCTTCCAGCCAAACTCGGGCGCGAAGCTGCTATTGTGCCATAAAAGGGTGAATGGACCACCGGCTTCCTGAATGTCTTCGGCCATTTTGAGAAGAATTTTTTGACTGGCAAAGTAGCCATGCTTTTGGTACTTGGCGAGGGTGACGTCCATGGCGACGAACGGATGGACTTTCAGCCAGCTAGCTTCTTCTCTTTCCAGGTCGTACCAGTAAAAGGGGAGATTGGTGCCGGCACGGTAACCGCTGGCATCGGCATATCCCATGCTGTAATCCTGGCGGAGGCCAGCGCGTAGAATTTCACGGTAGGTGACCGGCAATCGGAAACGGAGGAAATGTTGGCGGCTTTTTTCCACCGAATGACCGACTATCCCGGCCAGCTTTTCCTTTTCGCTGGTGAAGAGTCCTGTATCGTCACTGCTGCGATAGGAAGGATGGATGCCGGTATCTGCTTTTCCGTCCAGATGCCTAATCAGTTGCTGGATGGCCGGAGTATCGGGGTCTGGATTTGGGTCCAGGGAGGTCCTTTTGTTAGCCAGTAGCCAGAAGTAGGTGGCCCGGATGCCGTGACGCTGGTGAATTTTTTCCAGCCAGTCGAAAGTGTCGTAAGGATCACCGACTTTTGTGTTACCATTGGCTGCTCGAAGTCGTTTGATACTACGGCCGGGGTGGCCGGTTAATGCATCCCGCAGCCCAGACGCTATACCCCGCCAGCCCCGGTAGCGATAAGCGTAGGGGACGTCTACGTCGTAGGTGAGTTGTAAACTGGGTGGCGGTAGTTTTAGCTCAAGATCGGGGAAATGAGAATTCAGCCGCCGTGCCAGATCATTTACGACCTGATTAACTACCGGCCTGGTCAGGTATTGATGTCTGTGGGCGTGGGAGGCCGCTGCGGAAAATCGCCCGTGAGAATCGGCCTTGAAGGGTTGATATTCCTCAAAACGACTGAGACAGAAAAAAATGGCGGCGAAAGGGTCGAAGTCGCTGGCGGTTGGGTTGGGGAACAGACCACTCGGGAGCGTGCGCCCCGTGTTCTCCATGGGCATTGCTACTTTGTTAGCCACGACACTATCCTCCCCCTGCATGAAGGCATCGGCGAATAAATGGACCTCCTCAAGATCACTACTCGCTACCCCGTAAGCGATACGGCCAACTTCGGAAGTTTGGGCCAGGTAGCTGTCCCGCTCGGTAAACAGGCGCAGTTTAACGCCCCACCAATCGGAGAGTTGCCGCAACACGTAGCGGAGCCGCGGATGCCGGTGGGGTGCCAGGATGGCGATTTCGTTGGTTGACGACATTGCGTAAAGATAGGGTTCGCATCAGCGCTACCTAAACAATAAAGCGGCTTATCGGCTTATTTAGTAGATTGTAGCTCTTAACATATCCGCCCATGCGCAGTTTACTGGCCTTTTTGTTGTTTGTTTTCGCTATCTCCAACGTCGGAGCTCAAAAGCGGCTGCCCGGCAACGCCAATATTTACGATGCCAATGGTCCCGGATTCGTCTACGACAACGAGTGGACATTCAACTTCGGCCTGGGCACACCACGCAATCTTTTCCTGGGCTTTACTAAAGCTAAATTGAAGGCATATAACAAGTCTTCCTTTTTTACTGTTTACCTGGGTGATATTCGGCACAGTCGTGAGCAACGTACTAATTTCGAGCGTATCATTTTATCGACTAATCAGGTAAGCCGGCCATTTGTGTACGGAAAACAAAACCAGTTGTACGCCCTGCGCGTCGGTTTCGGTAAGCGTGTTTATCTCTCCGAAAAAGCAAAGCAGAGAGGTGTGGCCATGGGCTATTCCTGGGAAATTGGCCCCACTCTCGGGTTACTTAAACCTTACTACCTGGAAGTACAGACTGGCACAACCGACAATCCCACCGTCCGTGACATCGCCTACAGCGAAGAAACCGAGGCGCTTTTCCTGGATCGTTTCAGCATTTTCGGCGCTTCCGCCTGGGGTAAGGGACTGGATGAAATCAAACTGATTCCAGGTATCCACGGCCGTGCATCCGTGCATTTTGGCTTTGGAGCTTACGATGAAATGGCTAAGTCGTTGGAAGTTGGTGTACAAGGTGATTTCTTCTTCCGCGATAGCGACATCATGGTGGAAAGCGACCTTACGCCGGGGGTCACGAACAGTAATCTTCGGCTGAGCCTGTTCATGCAGGTGCAGTTAGGGAAAAGATGGTAGTCAGGGCGCGGGCGTAGTTCTTTTAGGACACTGCGCTTTGGAACGTTGCGCTTTAGAACGCTACTAGCTGACTAAAGCAAGGTGTTCTAAAGCGAGGCACGAGCGTCCTAATCTCTGTACTTTCAATTTTTACTGAAACTTAATTTTGCCAGAGGGGTTTAATAGTCATTAACTGGCTAAAATGGTGTTTTGGCACCCGACCACCGATGAGCAAGTCCCTTTCCCTGATCAAGGCCCCAATTGCGGAAGAATTGTCGAATTTCGAGCGGCAGTTCCGAGATATTCTGCGTTCCAAGGTTCCGCTGATGGACCGCATTACTTACTACATCGTGAAGCGCAAGGGTAAGCAGATGCGGCCAATGTTCGTATTTCTGGCGGCTAAGGTCTGTGGCAACACTACAGCCAACAGCTACGTAGCTGCTTCATTAATTGAGCTTTTACACACCGCCAGCCTGGTACACGACGATGTGGTGGACGATGCCTACGAGCGCCGCGGCTTTTTCAGCATTAATGCGCTTTGGAAGAACAAGATCGCCGTTTTAGTCGGTGATTTTTTCCTGAGTAAGGGGCTGCTGATCGCACTGAAACATAAACAGTACCGCATTCTGGAAATCACCTCCGAAGCCGTGGAAGCCATGAGCGAGGGAGAATTACTACAGATTGAAAAAGCCCGCCGGCTAGACATCGATGAAGAAGTCTACTACGAGGTTATTCGCCAGAAGACGGCTTCACTGATCGCAGCCAGTTGCCAGGCGGGGGCTGCTTCGGTAACCGAAGATGAGGATACCCAGGCGCTCTTGCATGATTTTGGCGAAAAGATCGGTATTGCTTTCCAGATCAAAGACGATCTGTTCGACCTGGGGGCTGACGACGTTGGTAAACCACTCGGCATCGACATCAAGGAAAAAAAGATGACCCTGCCACTCATCCATGCCCTGCAAAACGCAGAACGCCGTGATCGTCGCCGCATCATGAAGCTGATCAAGTACCACAACGAAGACAAGAAAAAAGTGGCCGAAGTGATTGATTTCGTTCGCAAAAGTGGCGGGATGCGTTACGCCGAAGAAGTGATGTACCGCTATCGTGATGAAGCTTTCGCTCTGTTGAGGCGCCTTCCGGACAGCCCGGCACGAGAATCGATGGAGAAACTGGTGAATTATGTCGTTGAAAGACGGAAGTGATCAATGATCAAATGAGACAATGATTAAATAGCACATTAGATCACTCAAACATTAATTCATTTTATCATTGTTTATTCAAGAACTGCTCCAAAATAGCATTGAACTGTTCCGGCTCTTCCATCATTGGCGCGTGGGCGCATTCATCGATGAAGTGTAGTTCGGAATCCTCAATAAGCTCATTGAATTTCTCCCCTACGAAGGGCGGCGTGATCGTATCCTGGTTACCCCAGATCAGCAAAGTGGGGCGCTGGATAAGGTGTAGTTTGTCGCCCAGGTTGTGGCGTACGGCGCTTTTGGCCGTCATGATTACCCGCAGGCCTTTATTGCGATCGGTAACGGTGTTGAAAACCTCGTCGACCAACTCTTTAGTGGCCACTTCCGGTCGATAAAAGGTGCTTTCGGTCTTTTGTTTGATGAACTCGTAATTATTCCGCTTGGGAAAAGTATTGCCCATTGCGCTCTCAAATAGACCGCTACTGCCCGTCAGGGTAATGGTGGCCAGTTTTTCCTGGTGGGCCAGGGCGTAAAGGATGGCGACGTGGCCGCCCAGGGAGTTACCCAGAATATGTACGCGCTCGTAGCCTTTGTACTCGATGAAATCGGCCAGGTGATCGACCAGGCCGGAGAGAGAAACCTTGCGTAGCGGAAGGTCGAACATCGGAAGCGTTGGCATCACGACGTTGTAATGCGGAGAGAAATGAGTGATCACTTCTCCGAAATTACTTAGTCCGCCGAAGAGGCCATGTAATAGCATCAGGGGTTCCTTGGTTTCCGTACCGGTTTCCAGGAACTCGTATTTACCGTCTCTTTCGTAGGCGTATTGCATAATGTGGTTAGGATGTAAGATCACCTGAGCGCTGACTAAGGACTATAGCTTTTGGTCCAAAATAGCCTCAAATACAGCACAAAGATGGACAAAAACGTTAAAAAGTGAACTTTTGCTAAATTAATCGGCTAAGAATAAAGGGAGGATTCCCACAAAATTCCGTTGCTTTGCAACTTCATACATCTACTATAACCAACAACCGGCTAGTATTCGTGCTAACCGGAAATTCTTTTCACAAAACCAAAACAATGCGTTTTACTACCAAAATGTTAGCCTTCGTCGTCCTTCTGGCGGGCTTCTCAAGTTGTGTCTCCAAAAAGAAATACGAAGAACTGAGTGCCTCTAAAGCTGCCACCGACGCCCAACTGGCTCAAACCCGCACCGAACTCAAAGACCTGGAATCCGAAAAGGATGCCCTGGCCATGGAAATGAAGTCTGAGAAAGAACGCCTCAACGGTGAGATTTCCGGACTGCGTAGCGACATGGACGCCCAGGCCGCTCAGATGAACGAGATCAATACTCGCTTGTCTGCTACTGAAGCCGAGCTCGAAAAAGCTCGCATGATGGTTTCTGATCTGTTCAATCAGTACGAAACCGCCGGCCTGACTGTTGCCAACCGCGACGGCCAGCTCTACATCGCCACCGAAACTCCCTTTAACTTCGGTAGCGGTAGCGCTCGCCTGAGCCGCGATGAGCGCAACGCCATCGATGCTATGGCCGAGAAACTGGCTGGAAGCAACATCCCACTGACCATCGTCGGCCACGCCGACAGCCAGAAAGGTATGGACAACTGGGACCTCAGCTACCGCCGCGCCAAGGCCGTTGCCTCCCGCCTCATCCGTAAGGGCATGAGCCCGGAAATGCTGACCGTAGCCGGCCGTGGCGAGCACGACCCCATCGGTGACAACAGCACCAGCGAAGGTCGTTCCGAAAACCGCCGTACCGAGATCGTGCCTAACCCGGCCCTCGGTACCCTGATGAACAACAACTAAGCACCGCTTAGTAAGCTTCGTTAAAATAAAGAAGCCTTCCGACTCTCAGTCGGAAGGCTTTTTTATTTTAATAATACAGCATTAGGAATAGGGGTGCCTGCTATAAATTGACGTAGTACATGTCGATATAGCCCTTGTTCTTCGCCATTACCTTACCCCGGTACTGGCATTCAAACTGATACTTGATGAGGCGGTAAGTTGTCTCCGATACATTGATCCGGCCCGGCTCGCATTGGTTCTCTACCCTGGCAGCGGTGTTCACGGTATCTCCCCAGACATCGTAGGCAAACTTTCTTACGCCCACCACACCGGCTACTACCGGTCCGGTATGCAGCCCGATACGGGAAGTGAAATATGGCAGACCCAGGCGGGTGCGCTCTTCTCCGCGTCGGGCTAAAAACTCCTGCATTTGCTTGGCGGCCTCGATGAGGTTGACGGGAATAGACTTGCGATTGTCCAGCCCGTGAGCAACCATGTAGGCATCACCGATAGTTTTGATCTTTTCCACGTCATCGTACTGGTCCACGATCTCATCGAAGGCGCGGAAGCAGACGTCAAGTTCCTTTACCAGGTCTTCCGGCCCCAGTTTTTCGCTGATACTGGTGAAATTGACGAAATCGCTGAACAGAATGGTCGTGTCTTCGAATTTTCGGGCGGCAGCTTTACCGTTTTGTTTCAGTTCTTCGGCGATGTTGGCCGGAAGGATATTCAACAGCAGTTCATCGGAGCGTTCGCGGCTCTCGGCCAGTTCGGCGTTGCTGGCGGCCAGAGCCTTGGCATCCCTGCGCTTGGAAACGAAACGGGTGTAAAGCAAGCCGGACAGCAACAAAAGGATGGACCCGATACCGATGGCGTAGTTGCGCAGATTTTCGCTTTCATTCTGGGCCACTTCCGCTTCAGCGGCCCGTAGTTCGGCCTGGCTGGCGGCCAGCTCCTGTTCGGCCAGTTCCCGTTCCACCCGGTCTACGGCGGCTTGCTTTTCCAGTGCTTCGCGCGATAGGCTGGCTACCTGAGCCTCACTGACGGCCATGCGTTCTTCTACCTCTACTTTTTCCTGTTCTACCTGGCTGAGCTCCTCCTGTTTCTGCTCCAACTGCTTTTTACGCCGCTCGTTGGCGGTCAGTAGCTGGTCGTTTTCTTCTTCCAGAATCTCCTGCTCTTCTTGCAAAATTTCCAGTTCGTCCTGCAGTTGAGCGCGGCGCCTGGCGAGGTCGTTCGCCATTTTTTCCAATCGGCTGCGTTCTCCTTCGGCTTCGGCGCGGAGGCTGGCGATGTCGTTGCCATCCTGGGTGAAAAAGTCCAATGCTTCCCGATTGATCTCGGTGGCCCGGCGGTAGTTGCGGTCGCGAGTCGCCATACGGGTACGTTTATCTACGGCCCGCAGGATAAGGTTGGCATCTTTAACGGCCATGGCGTGGCGGGTAGTGGTCTTCAGCCAGGCCTCGGTTTTTCCCAGGTTGCGGTCGCGCTCGTAAGCCAGGGCCAGGGCATAACTGGCATCGGCGATCAATTGACGGTCCCCGATGGATTCGGCTACGTCCACGGCATCTTTACCGTAATCGATGGCTTGTTCAGCTTCGTCCTTGGTCAGCACTTTCGTAAGCTGAAAAAGGATGGAGTAGCGCTCTTTTTTGTCGGTCGCCTGGGCCAGCTGCTCTTTCAGCTTCGCGGGATCATTAGAGCTACCCCGTCCGACCTGGCTGTCAGCCGGGCGGGTTTGACAGTACAAATCAGAAAACCCGCCGCAGAGTAGCAGGAGCAGGGAAATAATAAATAGACGTTGCATACTCCGTAAAGGTAATTTTTCGTGTTGACTAGCAAAGTAGCAGGGCTAAAGTAAATTTGAGGGGATACCGGTTAGCGACCTCCTGGTCGCTCTTAGTAACTAGATTCACCCTTTCCGGCAAGACACTAACGGACAAGCAAGACCTTCCCACTTACCCAAGAACTACTGTTCACCGTCCGTAGCCGGTAATAGTACAGCCCGACCGGTAAATCATTTACTATGCGTTCACGATCAGAGGAAATGATGCCAGTGGAATGCCCGCGCGCACTGAACAGTTGCAGGTCTTGCCAGCCTATTGGTTGCGGCGTGCCATTTTCGTTGATCTGCCAGAGCCGGAAACGCTCCCCGGCCCGCAGCGGATTCTGGATGCGGTAGCCCTGGGTGATCGCCGAGCCTGGAACATGCGTGCTGCTCACGTAATCCACCACCAGTTTTACGATGGTGTCGCAGTCGCCGTTTTGCCCCGGCCACTGGTAGACCGTATCGATGGGCGCGGAAACTAGTATACCCGGAGCTTGAAAGGTTTGCCCTTCCTGGAGAATAGTGTCCGCATCGAACTGGACCAGGGGTCTTACCGTGAGTTGCAGAGAATAGGCCGTATCACAACCCGCCCCGCCTGCGGCCGGGACCGAGAAAAAATAGCTGCCCGCCTCGGAAAAAGCTTCACCGCTTATTTCCAGGATTTGGCCCACGCAAATGCTGGTGTCCAGATTTACTGCGGGCACTTCGGCGGGCAGTATCTCAATTTGGTAGAGGGTGTCGCAACCCGGACCGGCCGAGGCCAGTTCGTAGCTGCCGGGCGTGAGGTACACCTGGCCGCCGAATAGGAGGCTATCGCCGGGGCAAAGGGTGAAGGAGACCTCGGCGCTTTCTTCTTCCTGTAAACTCAACGTGAGGTCGTAGAGTGTATCACAGCCATTGCCCCCGGCGGTGAAAGTAAACTGCCCCGCCTCGAAAAAGCTGAAACCGGCTAAGTACAAGCTGTCGCCGGCACAGATGGTGGTGTCCAGGTTACGCGTGAGGGCCGTGGCCGTGGTGTCCAGCACGGTGAGGGAGATGGTCTCTTGACAAGGGATAATATCTCCACCAGTAGTAGCGTCTAAATAACTGACGAAAGCCTGAACGGTCACCGGTTCTGAAATCTCCCGGTAACTCTCGGGGAAAAAATCATTGTAGAAATAAAAGACTGTATTTGGTCGGCTGGCAGGGTCGAAGACGTAACTTTCGCCCGCGCAGATGTAAACGGTGTCGTTTTGGTTGGGGAAAGCCAGTTCCGGTTCCGGACGGGGTAGTATTCGGACGATGGCGGTATCCGGCTGGCAATTTTCAAAATCCGTGATGTAGTGGTAGGTGCCGAATGGATGAACGGTATTATCGAAAAATGGATCGTCTTGAAAATTAGTACCCAGTTCCGGTTCCCAGCGGCCACCGGGGAAGGCATCGGGCAAAGCGCTGAATGGTAGCGCCGTATTGTTGCGGCACACATAAATGGTGATGTCGCGTCCGGTAGGAAAAAAATCAGGCCGCCCGTATAGGTAACTTCTCGCTCTATCGGAAGTTAATCCGTCGGCGTGAAGGAAAATTTCGGTTACCCGATAGCCTTCAGGACGGGGCAGTGGAATTTCCAGTTCCACTTGCTGAATGAAGGCCGTCCATGCTGCGTAATTGCCGGCCACGCTAGGGTCGTTCGGATATACCCGCAGCAACGTATCGGCCTGATTGACGACTGTAAAACCCTCCGTGCCTGGATAATGTAAACTCGGCGCGGCACTTCCCAGTGGTCCGTCGTCCTTGATTATGACCGTCATCGAGTCAATGGGACGGTCGTCGACCGTCCAGATTTCTACGTCTTCATCGGCTAAAGGAAAGCGATCTGCACACATGAGAAAACTTTGGAAGTGTGGCCCTACGCGCCCGGCGCGATTATCGGCGTCCAGGTCCAGGCGGACTTCGCAGGTTTGGCGGTGAATGTCGAGGGATGCCGCATCGTAAAATCCCGCTTGCGCGTTCGTAACCTGATGTTCTTGTAAGCATCGTATTTCGTGGGTGCCACTCTCAGGGTCAATTATTACGACCCCAAACGGAGCGAAGTCAGGAAAGGGATCGGCATTTTCACTAGTGTCCAGTAGCCTGAAAGGCTGAATGAGATAAGAGCCTCCACTACAATCATCATCTTCAGCAGTACTGATACCGGGTAGAAAATCTACCTTTAAATCAGCAATCAAGAAATCATCTTGGAATATGGTGTCAAGAATTTGCCCACTGATGGAATCAATTTTTATAACTTGATTTTGTCCAGTATTGAAATTTAGTGATATTCCGAAATAATGACCGTTAAGATATGTTACGTCTCCCGTAATGAATCCGTTGAATAATGGTAAGGGCCTTATTGTGTCGATTTCTGGAGAGTACTCCCCTAGCCTGAATCGACTGGCGAACATAAATTTACTGCCGGTATTGGTGAGGCCAACTAGCTGAGGATTCGTATTGTCAAAATAACCCTCTCTTGCGGGTAAGATCATGTTGTTAAAACTAGCTCCGTTTATGTCGTAACGCCGGAGACGAACGCTGTCGTCGGAAGAAACGCTAAATGCTCGATACAGAAGCCCGTTAGGGCCTATTGCTCCTGGACGGATGGTTTCTGGATAAAGGATTGTGTCGCAAGTGATGGCATTATATTGAGCAAGGCCACCTTCGATGGCTGCTAAAAAAAAATTGGGTTTTTAACTGTAGGCTATATAGAATAAGAAATATAACAAGATAGGTCCATCTTTTCATCATCCATTAATTTAAAAATCCCCCTGTACGAAGCGTACAGAGGGAAAAGGGTTTAGAATTATTGCTTGACGAAACGATGTGTAATGATGGAACCGTCTTCAAACTCGGTCGTGAGGATAAAGAAACCCGTGGGAAGCGAGCGGATATTAATTGAACCGAAGGTGGCGTTTGGCTCAGGGATAACTTCCAATATTTGCTGACCCGAGATAGAAAGCACCCGTAAAGTCGCGTTCTTGGCTAACGGTTGATCAAAGCGATAGCTTAATACTTCGTTGGCTGGGTTCGGGAAGATGGTTGCGTTGCCTTTTGTTGTAGAAGAAGAAGGCGTGGACGGAGGCGTGGTAATGCGATTTAGGGTTAGATTGCGGATATCCGCCTCACCGTTGTCTTCGCCGACGTAAAGTTCACCGAGGTAGCCGTTAGCTGGAGCAGGATTAATCGCCTGCAAGATATCTGCGCTCGGGTCGGTCTGCTCGATTATGGCTGAGAATATTAGGGTGGAGGTGCCAGAAAAAGTAGAATCCACGTGAATAAACCTTAGAGATTCGTTCGTCGACTTCAAGACGTGGTTGTCTGGACTAAACTCAACGGCACCGTCAGCGATGGAAACAACCTCGAAACCTGCGTTGAGTAAAAATTCCATACTTAAGATGCTATTGGCGTTGAAATCAGCTGCGTAAAAGTTAGTTTCGTACTGGTCGGTTGTACCTGATACAGGACTTATGGTGAAGTCGATGGTGCTGGTAAGCCTGGTGGTGTCTTGTTCGTCCATAGGATCGTCGGAAGCACCTAAAAGAAAACAGTCGCCGGTAACGTCGCCGAGTTTTACGGCAGCAAAGTCAACATCTGCCTGACTCGACCCTAATGGTTCCCACGCACGAGTTCCACTGTAACTAGCATCTTGTGTATTCATCGATAAGTCATCGAGATCATCCAGGTTAGCAGGGGTGGGAAATCGCACACTGTAGTCGAAAGGGTCCGGTTCAATTCCGAGAATTAACCGAGTCATCAAAATTATGTCTTGCGTACTAATAAGATCATTTTGATTAGCGTCCGCCGCAACTCTTTGCCATCCAACTAAGTCTTCAAGGCCCAAAAATAAGCGACGGGTGGCTATGATGTCAACAATATTTACACCACATGCGTCTTCGACATCGGGTAAAGTTAGCTCGGTCTCAGCAGGGTCAATCAAACCCGCCGTAAAACCATCATCTTGTGCATCAGTGGTCGGGATACCTTCATTTATGTATTCGTTTTCAGTGTTTACAGAGTTAAATACTGCTGAATTATCATATTTGTCACCGCCAATTTCAGTCCTGATACCAAACTCTGGTAATTCGGCGGTGCCCATGCCAGGGACTGGGCTATACACTTCACCCGCTACGGTAAGGAAAGTATTGCAAATTTCTGGTCCTGGTAGTGCGCTCGGCCCGTCACAAATGGTCAGCGGATTACAAGTAAAAGAAGAACTCATCGTCAACGCGGTTTGCACACAACCATCGTCGGGTTGGCTAAAGGTAACTGAGCCGAGAAGCCCATTTGGAATATCTGCATCATTAGAAGCACCGACAAACTCGACCGTACTTCCATTTACGCTGGAATTCAATTCGACACCAGCCGCAACGGAGGAAGAGATAGTGAGGATACCGGGTAAGGATACATCGAATTCAAAACCAGTGTAACAATCCGATGGATTTAGGCTGTTCTCTAAACGAATGTCGAAGGAAAATGCATCATCACCGAGGTATTGGACATTCTCGATGGAAAGCTCACCACAATCGGTGTTTTGGGCACCAAGACTACCCACGAAAAGCGCGAATAACAGGGCTATGAAATGGGGGGGGTAAATAGTTTCATTCGAAACGGTTTAAGAGTTATGAAATATTAGGTGTTTAAAAATGCTTGGGTGGCTGATACGTTATTACAATATCAGATGTTCACACACGAAAAGAATAAATATAAATAAATATTCAATTTATCGAAATAAAATATCTTTTAAGGCTTGGTTTTAATTCAATTTTATTTATTTTTTAGAGGCCTACCGTATTAAATTCTCCCCCGTCATCTCCTCCGGCACCTCAATGCCCATCAATGCCAATAGGGTAGGGGCCACGTCACCCAGTTTTCCACTATTCAGTTTCACTTTATCGGCATCTTTGCCCACGTAGATCACCGGCACCAGGTTGGTGGTGTGGGCGGTGTGCGGGTCGCCCTGCTCAGTGAACATAATATCGGAGTTGCCGTGGTCGGCGATGATGAGAACCTGATAGTCGTGGCGTTCGGCGGTTTCCAGAATCTGCCCCAGGCAAGTATCCACCACTTCGGCGCTGGCTTTGGCGGCGTCCATACTGCCGGTGTGGCCCACCATATCGGTGTTGGCAAAATTCAGGCAGATGAAATCCGGCTGGTTGGCGTTCATGTCGTCGATGATGGCCGCAGTGACTTCGCGGGCACTCATTTCTGGCTTTTCGTCGTAGGTCTCTACATCGCGGGGGGAATCGACGAGGATGCGCCGTTCGCCGGGGAATTCGCTTTCCTCTCCACCATTCAGGAAGAAAGTAACGTGAGCGTATTTTTCTGTTTCGGCGATCCGCACCTGGGTCTTGCCGGCGGCACTGACGACCTCACCGATGGTTTTGCGCAGTTCCTCCTGTGGGTATAGAATATTGAGGTTGGTGAAATTCTCGTCGTACTGCGTCATGGTCACGTAGTGGAGATTGGCCACCGGGTGCATGTCCTGCTCCGGAAAGCTTTCCAGGTGGAGAGCACGGGTGATTTGGCGGGGGCGGTCGGTCCGGAAATTAAAGAAGATCACGGTGTCGCCGGCTTCGATATTGCCCACGGGTTCTCCATCGGCATCGGTGCAGATGATCGGTTCGATAAATTCATCGGTCTGTCCGGCGGCGTAGCGGGCCTCCATAGTCGCCAGGGGGTCGGTGGTCTTTTCCCCGTGGCCGTTTACCAGGGCATCGTGGGCAACCTTGATTCTTTCCCAGCGGGTATCGCGGTCCATGGCGTAGAAGCGACCGGTGATACTGGCCAGTTTGATGGGTTTGCCTTTGATTTTGGCTAACAAAGTAGCAAGGTAAGTGGAGCCACTGCCGGGGGCTACGTCCCGACCATCGGTAAAGGCATGTACCCTCACTTTTTCGTTGCCGGCATCGTTAGCAATGTCGCAAAGGGTCAGCAAATGATTGATGTGACTATGGACACCGCCGTCGCTGAGCAGCCCCACCAGGTGCACCTGCTTGTCATTTTCTCTGGCCAGTTTCAGGGCGTTTTGCAGGATTGGATGTTTTTCCAGTTCCCCGTCGCGAATCGCCTTGTTGATGCGGGCGAAACTTTGATAGACCACTCTTCCGGCTCCAATATTAAGGTGGCCGACTTCGCTGTTGCCCATCTGACCTTCGGGTAGACCTACTTCTTCGCCGTAGGTTACCAAGGTAGCATGGGGGTTCTCGGCCCACAGCTTGTCAAAAACGGGGGTGTCGGCCTGGGCGATGGCGTCGGCTTCCGGGCGTTGGCCGAGGCCCCAACCGTCTAAAATGATCAAAAATGCTTTGCTGGCTTCCATGGGGTCATATTTTCTGGCCGTAAGATATGATTCCCACGATTGTACCAAGTGGCAAGTGCCGGCAAAATTGAATGGGGACTCTAAAACATGGCTACTTTAGCTTCGCTGATCATCCCTTCGGTCCTTGGAGTTGAAGTCATGACCCATCATGCACCTGAAACGTTAAAATTTGTAATAGGCATACCAAAAGCTCGTTTATGGGGTGTCGGTGCCGGTGAAACGTCGTTGGTGTGACAATTTGTGACGGGACTATCCCAGGCTCGTCTAAATGGTGACGTTAAAGCAGACCGAATCTCGATTCAACTGCTTTAAATCTGCTACTTTAGTGGTAGTTCTCGTCTCCTAAAATTAGAATACCATGAAACTATTATTCATCCAACTGCTATTGTTACCGAGTTTACTACTGGCCAGTAGCGTAGAAAGTCTGGCGGATATTTCCCGTGCACTCGGTGCCGGAGACGTAGCTGCCCTGGACAAATTCCTGGATAGTGAGGTGGAACTTTCCGTGCTCGGCGCGGACGACTTTTTCAGCAAAGCCGAGGCTACGGCACAACTGAAAAGCTTTTTTGCCAAACACGCCGCTACCAAATTCACCCAGATCCATACGGGAACCTCTCCCACCACCCAGGCCGAATACTGCATCGGCAACCTGGAGGCCGGCGGCAAGACTTTCCGGGTAGTGATCTATTTGGCGCAGGTCAACGGAGCCCTCAAGATCAAAAAAATGTCATTCGACGAGGAGTAAGCGCTTGATTAGGACTTTCATCCTTTGTCTAAAGTCGATTTTCTTTGGCCAGATTAGCTCCGCTGTATTTCATGCTTAGAAAATCCTGACAAAGTATAACGACGGACCATGACCCTTCGTGGTTTCACGAGCCGACGCCGATTTATTTCGGCGTCGGCTCGTTTATTTTTACCGCTCCCTGGTTAAAACACCCCGTTACCTAAGCGGCGATAAATTTTATCCGTAAGCACACAAGATGCCAGAAAAGCGGCCGTTACCTTTACGAACCGAACGGAAGACACCCAAAATCAATCCCTTCCAGATTTTACGAGTATACCCATATTCTATTTTAAGCCTTTCAATTTTTTTTTTCGGCGAATTCAGTATTTTATTTATTCCCACCATTCGTCGTATTAATCCCGTGAACATATACATTTTAGCCCTGCCGTCACCTCCCCCGAACGGAACCGGGCGCACGTAGTAAAAGAGCCCCACATTAGTGGATGGTCTCCGGGATTACGTTTCCACATCTAATATATTTTTAACGGCATCGGTACGTACTGATGATCCGTTCATCAATCAGCCCGAGTTCTCTCAACCTGGTCTGGTCCGTTGATCGGTTTACAGTTACGCGCCAGCCACTACTACGTTGGCAATCCAACTCGCCTTTTCCCGGGCGAGCTGACGTGGACGGGTACGTTGACCTTATGTGACGTCCCTGTAGTATCATCAACCGATTTAAGAATTTTGGCCCGTCGCCAGGCCGGCCCAAGCAGACACGCAACTATTCTATGAAATTTATTTTTTCCCTCGTCAGCGGGCTAATGTGCCTATGCCTGACTCTAAATCTTCATGCCCAAATTCAAACGCGGCAAGCCTACGGAACTCCGCTAACCAATGAGCGTTCAGTAGCTACGGCCAGCGACCTTTTCACCCAGCTTCCGGAACGGGCACCGGAAAACCAGCTGGTAGATGACAACATCACCGAATTCCAATTAATGGCGTTGAACGTTGAAAGCCTGACCGAGTTAAAAGCCAGGGCCGCCGGACAGCTGGAACTGGAAATTCCCGGATCTCGTGGTAGCATGACGCTGCGCCTGGAACGTGCCTATCCATTATCCGTAAACTTCCGGTTGCGTACTGCTTCCGGGCGGATCGCAAACCAGTCCGAAGCAGGTATTCATTACCGGGGAAGGGTAGTTGGCCGCAATGGCAGTCACGTGGCCCTGAGTTTGCTGGACGGCGAGCTGACCGGTCTGATCGCCGGGGCTGATGGCCAAAATCTGGTACTCGGAAAATTACGGGAGGATGATCGTAATGCTACCACTTACATTCTTTACCAGGATGATCCGGTTTTCGCTAGTCAGGAGCTGGATTGCGCCACCGAAGACACCAACGTAGACTACCTCCCCGAAATGTTGGAAATGCCGGCAACGCCCCGGAGTGTCTCTAACAATTGCGTGGGTGTTTACTTCGAGGTCGATTACAACATCTACCAGGAGAAAGGAATCAACACCGCCGGTTACGTGACGGCAGCCTTCAATGAAGTGGCAGCCCTGTATGCGGCCAGTAACGTTGACCTGACGATCAGTGAGATTTTCGTCTGGGATACTCCCTCTCCCTACGGTGGAACCAGCTCGGGGACCCTGCTGACCCAGTTTCAGCAACACCGGCCGAGTTTTAACGGCGATGTGGCCCAATTACTGAGCTACTCGGCCAGTGGCGGAATCGCCGTGCTGAACGGGCTTTGTCACCCAATCTCGGCGGCCCGAATGAGCTTCTCTAGCATCGGTTCCAATTTTCAGACGGTGCCGACTTACAGTTGGACGATCATGGTAATTGCCCATGAGCTCGGTCATTTGTTGGGTAGTCAGCATACCCACGCCTGTGTCTGGAACGGCAATGGTACGGCCATTGACGGCTGTGCCGGATTTACCGAAGGAAGTTGCCCCAATCCTGGTAACCCATCGAATGGCGGTAACATTATGTCATACTGCCACCTGACCGGCGCGGGAATCAATTTCAACGTAGGTTTCGGTACTCAACCGGCTTCCGTAATTTTCAATACGATTAACGCCGCTAGTTGTATTGCCGGAAATACCTGTGGCGGTAACCCACCGCCTCCACCCCCACCACCAACCGACGAATGTGAGGATTACGTTGTTGTACTGGAACTTACCCTGGATCACTTCGGTATGGAAACGACCTGGACGTTGGAAGACGAGAATCAGCAAGTGCTGGCCAGTGGTGGCCCGTACGGCAAGAAACTATCCGGCACAGTGATTCGTGATACTTTCTGTCTGGTGGAAGATTGCTACGTTTTCCGGCTGGAAGATGAGGACGATGACGGCATCTGCTGCGAATATGGTGAAGGCGGCTACCTACTTACCGGTCCCGACGGAGAGATCCTCGCCGAAGGTGCTGAATTCGAGGATGCGGAAGTGACCGATTTCTGCCTTCCCGACGGAGAGCCTCCCGTGAGCAACGAAGAGTGTATCGAGCTTAATTTCAATGAGTACCCCGTGATCAGCTACGGGATGAGCCAGGACGTCGGCCAGCATACGGTGAGCAACAGTGGCAATACCCTGGAAATTCGTAACAATGCCTGGAAAGGCGTGGAGTTGGCCTATGACATCACCCCGGAAACCATACTTGAGTTTGATTTTCGATCAACAATCGAAGGGGAGATTCACGGCATTGGCTTCGACGATAATCTGGGGATCTCGCCTGAATTCACTTTCCGCCTACACGGGACCCAAACCTGGGGCAACGGAGATTTCGATAATTATGCCGATAACGGTCAGTGGCAACATTACGTCATTCCCGTGGGCGACTATCTGTCGGGCGAAGCCAGTTACCTTTTCTTCAGTGCCGACCATGATCTGGGGGCACGTAACGGCAACTCTTTTTACCAGAATGTTCGCATCTATGAGAGCGAGCCCTGCGATGGCAACAGTCAGTCCTTACCGGCATCAGTCACTGGACAGTTGGAAGAAAGTATTTCGGTTTCTCCCAATCCGGCTGGCGAATCCCTGCAACTGCGTAGTATCACCGCCGGTACCTACGAGATCGTTAGCACTACTGGTCAGCAGATTGCCACCGGCCAGGCCGGCGAAGGCAGCACGGCCATCAACGTGACGAACCTTAGCCCTGGTGCTTACTTCTTACGCTTTACAGCCACAGACGGCAACATGAAAACATTGCGCTTCACCAGGGCGAATTAGAATTAGGACACCCCAAAGAGTTGACACCGCTTTTTGGATTCGCGGCTCCGTGGCTTTTGCTGCGGGGCCGTTTTTGTGTGGTTAGCGACCTCCTGTTCACTCTGGAAATATGCGGTCAGAGAGCGACCGGGAGGTTGCTAGCCAAGTTTCTTTATAATATCCGCCACTTCAATTTCCCTGATGCACCTAAAATGCCCCTGCGGACATTTTTGATGCCCGATTTTCGAACAGGGACGACATTCCAAACCGAGAGTTTCTATTCGGCGGTCTTTTTCAAGCTCCTCCTCACCGGGTAAGTAAGGGTACATGCCAAAAGCGGGAACAGTATTGCCCCAGATACTAACGATGGGTTTGCGATACGCGGCGGCTATGTGCATTAGACCAGTATCGTGGGTAAGGACAGCGGCGGCGGCCTTCACCAGTTCGGCGGACTCGGACAATTTGAATTTGCCGCAGGTATTGATAACGTGATCTCCGGCTTTGGCGATACGGTCGCCCTGGTCGGCCTCGGCCGGTCCGCCCAACAACAGGATGCGGCCGGTATAGCTGCGGCAGAAATCGACTATTTGTGCTTCGGTGAGGCGTTTGGTAGCGTGTGCTGCCCCGATTACGAAGGCCAGGTAGGGCTCGTCCGGCAGCGATGCGCCGATTTTTCGGAGCTTTTGCATGGCTACTTTGCTAGTCCCCTCCTTTGTAAAGTAATCCAGTCCCTTGCCGTCGTTGATTACCCCCAAGGGGCGCACAGTATCCAGGTAACGATCTACGATGTGTAGGTCGGGCATGCGGTCGACCTTCCAGCGGGTGAGCAGATATTTGGCCCAATTGAGCTTATTGAAGCGGTAGTATTTTGGCTGCCAATGTAGCAGTGCCAACGTTCGGGTACGAAGATTTCGGTGCAAATCAATGACCTGGGTGAAGCCTTCTTGCCTAAGTTCTGAGATGATCTCGGTGACGTGTTTCTCAATGGTCCAGACCTTCGTGATGTGCGGATTGGGCTCCACGATGCCGGCAAAACCGGCCTTGGTAAGGAAATGGACCTCTGCGCCGGTCTGTTCACTCAGGCAGCGGACAACCGGGCTTGTCAACACGATGTCACCAATGGACGAAAAGCGGACGATTAGAACCTTTTGCACGGCCCAAAGGTAAGTGCTTATCAGGAAGTCCCCTTATCTTAGCGCTCCCTAATCAGATTTTAAATGACCAAGAATATCGAACACCCCACTTTTCACCGCGCCGCCAAGGGCGACCGATTTCAGTTTCACGACCATTACCTGGTAGATGATTTGCTGGATGATGACCACCGTATGGCTCGTCAGGCAGTTCGCGACTGGGTAAAAGCTGAAGTTTCGCCCATAATCGAAGACTCTTACGAACGTGGAGTCTGTGCTACTCACTTGTTTAAAGGATTGGCCGAAATCGGTGCCTTCGGACCCAGCCTGCCGGTAGAATACGGCGGTGGCGGCATGGATGAGATCGCCTATGGCATTATTATGCAGGAACTCGAGCGTGGCGATAGTGGCTTGCGCTCCATGGCTTCGGTTCAGGGTAGTCTGGTGATGTACCCGATCTATAAATACGCCAACGAAGAGACGAGAAAAAAATACCTGCCCAAACTCGGCTCCGGTGATTTCATCGGTTGCTTCGGCCTTACTGAGCCGGATCACGGTTCAGATCCGGGCAGTATGGTGACCAATATCAAGGACGCCGGCGACCACTACGTACTTAATGGTGCCAAGATGTGGATCACCAACAGCCCCATCGCCGATCTGGCCGTTGTCTGGGCTAAAGACGAGGAAGGGAAAGTTCGCGGGATGGTCGTGGAAAGCGGCTGGGAAGGTTTCAGCGCCCCCGAAATTCACGGTAAACTGAGCCTGCGCGCCAGCATCACCGGTGAACTCGTTTTTGAAGACGTGAAAGTGCCCAAAGAAAATGTATTTCCCGATATCAAAGGCTTGCGCGGACCGCTCAGTTGTCTCAGCAAAGCCCGCTATGGTA
The DNA here is from genome assembly GCA_002591745.1 of Lewinellaceae bacterium SD302. Taxonomy (GTDB): domain Bacteria; phylum Bacteroidota; class Bacteroidia; order Chitinophagales; family Saprospiraceae; genus Neolewinella. The sequence goes on along the minus strand of PDLQ01000019.1, from coordinate 35,523 downwards.
TTGCCTGGGGAGCCGTGGGTGCTGCGCTGGATTGTTATGATAGTGCCCTGCGTTACACCCTGGAACGGGAGCAGTTTGGCCGGCCGCTGGCCGGCTTCCAGCTAACCCAAAAAAAACTGGCCGAGATGCTCACCGAGATCACCAAAGGTCAGCTTCTGGCCTGGCGATTGGGTACGCTGGCCAACAAAGGTGAGGCCACCCCGGCCCAGATCAGCATGGCCAAACGTAACAACGTAAATATGGCCTTGGAGGTCGCCCGTGAAGCTCGTCAAATGCACGGCGGGATGGGCATTACCAACGAATACCCGATCATGCGCCACATGGCCAACCTCGAATCGGTAATTACTTACGAAGGCACCCACGACATCCACTTGCTGATTACGGGCATGGAAGTTACTGGCCTTAATGCGTTCAAATAAGCTAGTGAAACAATGATTGAATGAGTTGATGATTAAATCATTTTGTCATTGTCTCATTCAATCATTATAATTTCCCCACCCCCAGTACGTTACACTAACCGGATATACCTTTTTTCCTATGCGTACGATCGCTTACTTTTTAGTTATTACTTTAATCTGTTGTCTTGCTCCTTCCGCCGATTTATCGGCGCAATTGAATGAGCCGGCACCCATCCGTTTGCGGAATGCTTCTTTTGAGGATATTCCCCGCAACAGCCGGGCCCCCGTAGGCTGGTACAACTGCGGCTTTCCCGCCGAGACGCCGCCGGACGTACACCCCGACCCCATGAACCAGTTTCAGGTAGGGATGGGGCCGCAACATGGCCGTACCTATTTAGGTATGGTCGTCCGTGACAATGATACCTGGGAAAGTGTGGGCCAGGAACTGAGCGAGCCGTTGGTAGCTGGGCAGTGTTATGATTTTTGGATCAACCTGGCGCGATCTAAGGTTTATCTGTCGCAGAGTCGGGTTTCCAATAAACCCGCCAATTACGTTACTCCGGCTAAATTACGCATCCACGCCGGCTACGATTTTTGTGATCGCCAGGAATTGATCGGCGAGTCGGACATGGTAAGAAATTACAACTGGCAGGAATATGCCATCAAACTGAGTCCGACCGAAGATTATACGCACCTGGTCTTCGAGGTGTTTTACGAAACGCCGACGCTGATTCCTTACAACGGTAACTTGTTGCTGGATAACGCCTCTACGCTGATACCTAGCCCATGTGAGGAAGTGGTGGCGGTAAACAGCCCGCTGGTTAACGATGACCAAAAAGAGCCGATCTCAACTGACCCCGTTCCCGGTCCGGTAGTTGTAACTCAACCTACGACCAAATCTGGTGATCCGCAACCCGACCCGGAGCCGCAGGTTCAATTGGGCCAGTCCAAGCAAGTACTGGCGGTTGACGCTGTCTTTGAAGTGCCGGATATTACTTTCGTAGCCAACGAATCCGAATTGACTCCGGAATCTTCCGCTTCTCTGCAGGAGATTGTAGACTTCCTGACTATTTACGACAATGTGATTATCGAGATCGGTGGACACGCCAGCCAGAAAGCTACGGCTGATTTCGCCAATCGAGTTTCGATGCGCCGGGCCGGAAGCGTTGTTGAGTACCTAAGAACCCGGGGTATTGATCCACGAAGAATGTTCCCCAAAGGCTACGGTAAATCCAAGCCGGTTTGTTACGACGAATCAGCGGATTGTAAGCGCCGGAATCAGCGGGTGGACGTGAAGGTTCTCAAGATTGAGTAGCGTTTATTACCCCATTTCCAATAGCGCACCCTCTTTCAAGCTATAATCGGAAACCGTTAATCGATTAACACCGGCCATTTCCAATACCGAATGGATCAATTCCAGGGCTACGACCATCATATCAGCCCGATTATCGGGAAGGTCGGACATCGCCATGCGTTCGTTAAGAGTAGCTTGACGGCAGCGTAGGTGTAAGGCGTCGAATTGATCTAGATCGATAGCGTGGCTGTGCTTAGTCGGCCGGCCCCTGGCCATCAGACGGGCAATGACGTCGAAAGTACCTGCGGCACCCACGAGGTGATCAGTGGGAGAGCGTTCCAGGGCAGAGCGTAGTGGCGCGAATACCTGGTATAAATGAGCCTGCAATTCTGCTAATTCTTCACTCCCAATGGGTTCGTGGCGATGAAAACTGCGTCTCAATATGGCTACTCCTACGGGAAAAGACTCGGCGTAGCGTAGGCCGTCTCCGTCTACAATAATGAATTCTACCGATCCGCCACCAATATCCATGATCAACAGTCGGTTATCGGCAGTTTTTAGAGGAGGTAGGGCCAGGAGCACGCCCTGGGTAATCAGTCGTGCTTCCTCGTAACCATCAATGGTCGTGATTTCAATGCCGGCTTCCTGGGCGGCCCAGTCTACGAAAGCCGGCCCATTAGCAGCATTGCGAAAGGCAGCGGTTCCGAAAGCACGGTACAGTTCAACCCCGTTAGCATCCATTTGCCTGCGAAAACCCAACAGTACTTTCCGTGCGCGGTCGATGGCAGCTTCACCGATGCGTTCGATACCTTCTTCGGCCAGTTTAATAAAGTGGCGGTCACGATGAATTTCCTCAAAGTCATCTTGCTCGGGACGGTATCGTACGATCAGTAAATGAAAAGTATTAGTGCCCAGGTCAATGACGGCCCGGCTGGAGGAAGTTTTTGGCATTAGATTTTACTGGTTCAACTGCTGCGCCTGAACGTAAACATTATTGTAAAAATCGATGCCCGCCTGAGTGATCGTATTGGCGTAGGCTGGTTTACCATTCTCTAACCAAACGTAGTAGGTACAGCCATTCTCAAAATAAATTTCGGCTTCCTCAACGTTTTTGCCCTTGACCTGGAAAAAAAGGCGACCCACTGACTTACAGGCTGGGTTGATCACTGGTGTTTTCTCGGAAATATGGGCAATGGTGGACCGGACCTGCTCCTGGGTGCTCTGGTTCAGCGAAATGGGCAATTCGTAGAAGACCACGTCCATATAATCGGCGTTATTCCACAGATACTCCAAACGGTCGATGGAGATACTGGGGTAGCTGGTGGGGGGCGCAGTAGCCGTCACTTGCGGGTTCGAAGTTGCAGCGTTGTCGTTACCGCAGGCGGCAAAAAGACACAGTAGCGTCAGGCCAATAAAAAGTGAGTGAAGTAAATTCATGGTCGGTTCTCTATTCAACGGGGGTCGGTTTAGGCAGTTTTTCCCCGTCGCCAAAGGTATAAACTAGTCGGAAACTCAGGCTACGGCCCTTCAGGCTAAGATTATCGTCACTGGCTTCCAGGTCGCTAATGTGCTTGGACCAGCGAAAATTGAAACCCCAGTTCGGTGAGGCATAATAGGTGACTCCGGCTTGAAAATTCACCAGGTTGTCACGAAAGGGGATATCCTCCGTTACGTCGGCACCGTCGGAGTTGATGATCTGATAATTGATCAGCCGCTGGTAAGCAAAACCGGCCTCGGCGGTGATCTTCCAATCCTTGAAGTAAGCCATCAGCGGAACTTCCACGGTGTTGATGGTGACCTGGTCGAATTCGCTGGCGTTGAGATTGTTTGCTCCGCTCCGGCTGCCCTGCTGGCTGTACAGGATTTCCGGCCCTACGCGCCAGCGGTCTCCCAATTTAGCGACCACCCGCAACCCGGCATTATAGCCCCACTGGTTGAAGCCGATCAGGTCGTCGCCATCGATTTGAGCAACGTTAGCCCCCAGTAGGGCGGAAGCCTGGAAAGTTTGTCCTAGCAAAGTAGCAGTGCTGGAGTTTGCTGCGAAAAGCAGCACGAAGAAGAAAAGTAAACGGACGATGTTCATGCGGCAAAGATATTGTCAGAGAAGCAGATTAAAGACAGTCGCTATTATCTTTACGATTTATAACGCCTCGCCGACATGATCCGATATAGCCGCACAAATCTTAAAAAGCTGGAAACTCTCTTTAAAGAACTGGAGTATACCATCCGCTACGAAAAGGGCAATTTTCAATCCGGCTACTGTGTGGTGGAGGACCGGCGTATTGCCGTGGTTAATAAATTCTACGATGTGGAAGGCCGGATGAATTGCCTTCTGGAAATTCTTTCTCAGCAAGACGTTACGCCCTATTTAACTGATATGACCGAGCCTTCACTGAAATTTTATGAGCAAGTTAAATCCAGTCTCAACACAGAAGAAGAATAAATTTTCACCTAAAACTGAAAAGTGTTCCGCATTGTCGGGTCCAAATCGTAATTTTTGGAGCGTTTATACTTGCCGTCGTCATTCATGATAAATATTTGGCGACCTGATTTGCGGAGGTTATTATTTTTATCCATCTGCCGGTAGAGGCGGGCAATGTCCGGCACCCCATCCATGTCAATATCAGTGAGGTAAGAAATCACTTCCTTGCAATTTCCATTACGACAACTATACATCGCCAGGGTTTGCTGATGCCGCATGGTCTCACCGACCAACTTGAATAATTCTATCCTCTCTTCATCATCACGTACAAAACGAACAACGTACATTACATCACCTGCAGTAGGTACGGCCGCGCCGGCGTATACGTCGGTATCAGTGCGGCGACCAAAGCGGCGGTATTTCGCGGGAAACAGATCAAGATAGTCACCGGCGATCTTTCGGCCTTCAATTAAATATTCATCACCTTCCTGGCTGGCGCTCATAGCATGTACTTTGAGCATGCTAACGGGCATCTCATCGAAGACGGCGTCGAGTGCAGCGGCCTTTTCATTCCCAATGGGTTGATTAGCTGCGTATTTGCTTGACGAGCTGGTGCGAGACTCCGCGGGTGTCTGAGTCGAAAGAAAATTAAGGGTCAATAAGCTGAATAACAGTAAACTAAATCTGATGATTTTCATTTTTGGCTTTTAGATCAAAGCAAGTTTTTTAGCCAAAATGTTCGGGTCGGAGTCCAATTACAGGCTTGAGGAAAAAGTCTTGGGTAAATGGTTAATGGCCGTTTTTTCGCTAAATCAGCACTGCTACTTTGTTAGTTAAAAATAACCATCTCCTAAAAGCGGCTTAGTAACACCGGCTGAAAATCTACTCCCGCCTTTTCAAGACCGCCATTTGATAGCTGCCGATTTTGAAGGCCTCCACATCAATGCGTTGTTCTTCCCCCTTAACCTCAGTAGTAGTCCCGGACTCCCGAAAACTCTTGGAAGAGCCACTGGCGATGGAGTAGTGGAGGTGCATGCCACGCCTTTCCAGCTGGCTATAAAGTTGGCTGCCCATGACGATGAAGGGGCCGTGGAGTATTCCCCCAACGTAGAAATTATCCAATAGAATACCGTCTTGCTCGTCGATAACCCAGTGATTTGAACCTTCTTTTCCTTTACGCAGAAGGTAATCACGTTTACCGGCTTCCCGATCTTCGCCATAGATGATTGTGTAGGTGAACGTACTATCGTCAATGGGGGAGATATCCAGCTCCATTGGGACGCTCTGCTTTAAGCCATCAGCCGCATAGATTTTTAACTCGCCTTCCCATACGCCTAAGTAACCGCCGGGGAAGGGTTGGAAGTTGAACTCTGCTTCTATTTCTACCAAAGGAGCAGGCGATGCTTCTTCCTGGACCGGGGCCGGTGGCTCCTGGCCAAAGAGGCCGATCGAAAGCAATAATAAAGCAATTAGAAGACCGTAGTTTTTCATTGGTAAGTGGTTTTGCTCCTCAATCCTTCAACCTTCGATTCTTGGAATTCTATTCCTCCGGCCGCAGATCAAATCGCTTCCGCAGATCATCCAGCGCCGGATTTTTGGCACGCATGGCCAGGTACTTGTCCTTGGCGGTCAGCCGCTTTTTGATGGTGGGCTTTATGTCGTTCATCGAGGCATCTTCCTCTTGACGCATGGAGAGATTAGGGCGTTTAAATTGGTCGCGCAGGTATTTGATCAGGCTGTCGTCGGCCCGCAACATGGAGGCCGTGCGTTGGGAGCCGACCTTCACGATTACTTCGTCATCCCGTAATTCCGGCCTGGCGAGTTTCATCATCTCACGAAGGGTGGCCGCGGCGTGGCCATTTTGAAAAGTGGCCCAGTGTTCTTGCAGGGCTTCCGGGGTCAGTTCCGGCAATTCGATCTCGATATCTGGAGAACTACTGGTTTCGGCTTTGAACTGCTCCAGCATGGCCGCTGGGTCTACTGCTCCGAGCGATAAACCAGGCATGGCTAACGGAGAACTGGCGGTAGCCGCTGTCGTTGTGGCGGTGGATGTAGTCTTTGCTAGCTCTTCAGCTGAGGGTGATGTAGTGGGGGTCGTAGATTCCGGGGACTGCTCTTCAGTTCCGGCGGACTGAGGAATGGGCCCGGCGGCTATGTTTTGGGGAGGCGAGACTGCTTCCTTCGCTGCTACTTCGGTGACCTCCGGGGTGGCTTCCGGAGGAGCCGGACGCCCACCGGGCACGATCGGCTCGCTGATTTCGGCGTTCGGAGGAAGAGAAAAAGAAGGGGCAATGGCTTCGGCACTTAGGTCAGCCGTTTTTTTTTCAACGGCGCCCACTGGCAATTCAGTCAGGCTGAAAGCGCGGCGAATACTGACCAATTTAAGTAGTGTCATTTCTACGTGCAGCCGCTGGTTGCGAGCCATCTTGTAGTTGAGGTCGCAGTCGTTGATCAGGTTAAGGGCGGTCAGGATCATGTCCACCGGCGTGATGGCACTTTGCTGGTGATAGCGTTCACGCAGCCGCTGGCCGGTTTCCAGCAAATCCAGCGTAGCTTTTTCTTTACAGACGAGTAGATTGCGCAGGTGGCCTGCCAGACCATTGATAAACAGGTCTGCATCGAAGCCTTTGCGCAGTACTTCGTCGAAAAGCAGCATAATGCCGGCTCTGTCTTCGGTTAAAAGCATGTCGGTGGCCCGGAAAAAGTAGTCGTAATCAAGGACGTTAAGGTTCTCAATTACGCCTTCGTAAGTGATTTCTTTACCACTAAAGGAGGTGATGCGGTCGAAGATGGACAGACTATCCCGCAGCGCACCGTCGGCTTTTTGGGCGATAATGTGCAGAGCGTCGGGATCGGCGGTAATGCCTTCCTCCTCGCAGATACCCTCCAGGTGTTTTACCATATCCTGTACCTGGATCCGCTTGAAATCGAAGATCTGGCAACGTGAGAGGATGGTGGGGATGATCTTGTGTTTTTCCGTCGTGGCCAGGATGAAGATGGCGTAAGAAGGCGGCTCCTCCAGTGTTTTCAGGAAAGCGTTGAAGGCTTGCTGGCTGAGCATATGCACCTCATCGATGATGAATACCTTGTACTGCCCCTGTTGCGGCTGGAAGCGGACCTGTTCGATCAGTGCCCGGATATGTTCCACGCTGTTGTTGCTCGCGGCATCCAACTCAGTGATGTTCAGCGAAGCATTGTTGTTGAAGGAATCGCAGCTGCCACAAGTATTACAGGGCTCAAAGTCTTCGGTACGGTCCTCACAATTGAGCACCTTGGCCAGGATACGGGCATTCGTTGTCTTTCCTACACCCCGCGGCCCACAGAATAAAAAAGCGTGCGCCAGATGATCGGTTTGCAAGGCATTCTTCAGCGTCTGGGAGACGTGTTGCTGCCCCACCACTTCATCAAAGCGAACTGGACGGTACTTGCGGGCCGAGACGACGAAATTACTCATGGCGGTGAAGGTACGAAGGAATGAAGAAAACTACTACACTACGATCAGGGCTACAACTTGTCTTCCACTTCCTGTAAATCTGCCTCCTTTACCCGTGGAATCCATTTACTCAACTGTTCGCGGGCTTTGCCCTTAACTTCATCGTTGACGTAAGCAGCAATGGTCACCAGGCCGAAGGAGAGTACACCGATATCGTCGGTATAGCCCACGAAAGGGGAGAGGTCGGGTAGTGCATCCAAAGGCATGACCAGGTAGCCCAGGGCACCCAGTACAATACGTTTGGCCCAGGCGGGGGTGTCTTTACGTTGATAGGCGTAATAGAGTAGCAGAGCGGTATACACAGTTTTACCACCCAGGGAACGACCGAAACCGGCCAGCTTGCCGAAGAAGGCGGATTCGGAAAAGAATTGACGGAAACGACTCAGTTTTGGCTTCATCTTGCTTGATTTACTCTTCTAATGTAACGCACGAAATTTGATTTAGCTTATTTCACTATCTTTGGCCCCGAGCCGATTGGTTCGAAAAAAGAGCTTTGCAGAACCTTGTGTCCGCCTGGCGGATAAACTGCACAAAGAAATTAGAACGTGGATCTACCCGAATTCTGGGTCAGGTTGAAAAATGGCAAGCTCCCCCGCTTCGCCAAACTCAGTCTGGCCGCCTCAGTTGTTAGTCTTGTATTGGCTTCCGGATTATACGGCGTACTGTTTTTAAACAGTTCCGCCCCGGCCCCGCTACGACTGTCGCAAAAATCATTCCCCCTCGCCGAGCCGACCCTGCGCTACGGCCTGGCACTCGATACCCTCTCCATCTCCGTCGATACCATTCAGGAAGGCCAGACGCTCAGCACTTTGCTGACGATTGCCGGTGTGGATGCCTCGGATATCTATGGGCTGAGTGTTGAAGCAGATTCCGTTATGGAACTGCGCGCACTCCGTGCCGGCCGTACTTATACGCTGGTGGACGATGCCGATACTGAAGGGCAGGACTTTTTCGTCTATCAGCCTTCCGTGTACGAATACGTTCGCCTCGATCTTCAGGGGCAGGGCCGTACCGAGCGGGTTCGATTGCCGGTAACGACGAAGATGAGTACCGCCGGTGGCCGCATCGAGTCCAGTCTCTGGAATGCCATGGTGGGTAATGGCCATAGCTTTGAACTGACGGACAAAATGGAAGACGCCCTTAAATGGAGCATCGACTTCTATCACGTTCAGCCCGACGAGAGCTTTAAACTCGTTTACGAAAAAGAATTCGTGGAGGGTAAGGAAGCCGGAATCGGCCCGGTCAAGGCTGCCTATTACCATACGGCATCCAAAGACTACTATGCTTTCTATTACCCGGGTGACAAAGACGGTAAGCACGCTGGTTATTACGATTTGGAAGGGGAGCCAATGAAATCGACTTTCCTGAAAGCCCCGCTTAAGTATGGCCGCGTCAGTAGCAGCTACAATCTGCGCCGCTTCCACCCGATCCTAAAGCGAACCCGCCCCCATTACGGTACGGATTACGCTGCTCCTTACGGCACTCCTATCCACTCAGTGGCCGACGGGGTAATCGCCGAAGCTGGTCGCCGCGGCGGTAATGGTAACTTCGTCAAGGTTCGTCACAACCAACAGTACACCACCCAATACCTGCACATGCAAAAGTTTGCCGAGGGCATTAAGCCGGGCGTTCACGTCAGTCAGGGTGATATCATCGGCTACGTTGGTTCAACCGGCTTGGCTACCGGCCCCCACGTTTGCTTCCGCTTCTGGGAAAACGGTAAACAGGTGGACCATACCAAGATCGATTTTCCGACCGCCGAGCCGCTGCCGGATAGTCTCCTGCAAGACTTCCTGATCTACAAGGAAGATCTTTATCAGGAACTCAATGGTATTGAAATCCCCGCCCCGAAAATAGAAGAGGTGGTAATTGACAGTACGGCGGCAAAGCCTTAAGGGCATTGGACGGGTGAGGCTTAATGTCAGATGGGTAACGTTTGCTCAATAAGGGAGTAAGCGATGCTGACAAACATTATGGATCAAACGTTATACGTTATACTTTTTTGACTTCAAAGTAGCAAAGCTGCTGAGCCATCGACCAGAGGTCCTGGATCGAAGAATGGGTCGAGAACCTCTGGTCCGAGGTACTCGTAAGCGCGGCAATTAGTAGTTTCAGAAACTATATACTGGTCCATGCGGAGGATCGCAGAAGAGCAGAGGTTTTGATTTTGCTACGTCAGGCCGGACCGAAGGGCCCTACATTCCGGAATGTAAAGCCTTCTTAATTTAACTGAGCCCGTCTGCATATTTTATCAGGCGGCAAGCGCCGGTAAAATATGCAGGCAACTTCTTTCCCGGTAAATCGTTATATTTGGAGTAAATCAATCCGCTTAATGAGCATGGTGGGGCTAGATCCAATCAATAAAGTAGTGAAATTACTGGCCAGTGCGCCCAGCGCTGAAGCCATTATTGATTTTCGTCCCAGCGAGGAAGAACAGTCCCGTTTTGATTATCTGATCAAGAAGAAGAAGACGGAAGGTCTCACCCCCGATGAGACCCGCGAAGCGGATAATTTCCTGATGGCCGAACACATGATCCGCATGGCCAAACTCTATGCCCTGGAAGGAAAAAGTGCCCAGGCGGCTTGAGTAAGACTTACATTCCCAAAGCTTTGAAACTGCTGGTGCGTGAACGCGCCGGCCACTGCTGTGAGTACTGTGGTTATCCGGAAAGCCTGGCTTATTTCAGTCATCACGTTGACCACATCATCAGCGAAAAACACGGCGGGGAAACCCACGAAGGCAATCTGGCGCTCGCCTGCCGGACTTGTAATCTCAATAAGGGCAGTGACATTGCTACTTTGTTAGACCAAAATGATCGCACTACGGTACGCCTCTATCATCCGAGATTCGATCGCTGGAAAAATCACTTTCGGTTGGATGAAGACGCTATCAAGCCCCTGACCAGAATTGGCTATGGAACGGTATTACTATTGCAGTTCAACCACGTAGACCGCTTACTGGAACGGCAACTACTGGTGAGAATGGGGGTCTGGCATAGGCCGCAGTAGGGGGGAGCCGGGAGTGTTTTAGTCAAAAGTCTGGTAGTAGCTGCTATATGAACATAAAATTACCCTATTCCAGACTGAAAGACTACCGACTAAGGCACTCTCAATTACTAGTTCCCGTATACATTATCATTCACATCCCCATTCTTGCTCACTTCGAAGTCGATCGTGATGATACCCGCGTCGGGGTTAGCGATACCGATATTGAAAGGACCGAAAATGTTACTTGGCAGACCACTGATGTCCAGGATGGCAGGATAAACGAGCCAATTGGGGCGATCTATCCAGTTGCTCAGCTGGAGAATGACCTGGGAAATGCGAACGATGTCACCGACGCTTTCCACGCCGTTATTGGTCACGTCTGCGGCTACCAGGGTGCGGGCGTCTAGGGTATCCAGGCCAAGAAGGTGGCGGCGAAGTGAGATGATATCGGTAATGTTGACGCCGAAGTCTTCGTCGCCCTCATCGTAGAAAGTGGCAATGTTGACACTGGTCGTGTTTTCCGGGCGGATGACCTCATAATCGCCATTTGCATCCGTAAAGACTGTGTCTATGGAACTTCCCCAGTTGAGGATAAGCCGGACGTTTTCTACGGGCTGGCCGAGCCAATTGGCATTGCCACGCAGGATACGGCCGAGCCCGTTTCCGTTCAGATAGGTGCCGTCAAGCGTTTGTGGTTCCAGGCCGAGAGGGTCCAGCCAGTCGCTGAGGCGATTATCGGCCGTTCCGCCGCCGGTCCAGGATTGGAAAACGCGGCCATAGTAAAGTACATTGGTACCCGGGCAGTTGATGTTACCGCCGTGTAACTGGCCACGAATACGCCCGTCGGGATCGAAGATAGGACTGCCGCTGGAACCTTCTTCGGCCGAGCCTTCGTCCACGATCATGCGTAAGTGATGATCGGGTGGGGTAGTGATGCTTTCCCAGTTGATGGAGTTACCCCAAATTGTAAGTCCGGTGAAGGTACTGTTAGAGACTTTTTGGATGTCCCCCACTGGGTGATGAATGCCGACGGAGATGCCGCTAACATCTTCGTCCGAGCGATTCCAGCCATTGAAATAGTGACTTTCACCGTTGAAGTCGGGGTCGACTATTTCCAACAACAGGAAATCGCTTTCTTCCCGGCCGGCATGGAAGAGCGAACCGTTATAGGCGGTGAACGGCGGTTCACTGACCGGATCGGTACAGGTGGGGGCACGATAACCGAAATCGAAGCGCCAGAGATCATAAAGAGGGGTAAGGCCGGCCTGGCAGTGATAGGCGGTCAGAAAGAGCGGGCGACCGTCTTCGGCTGTATTATTCACAAGGCTGCCGCTGCAATAGAAAGAGCCTTCAGCAGCTACTGCAATGACGCGAGCCACGCCATTCCTTTCGTCATCATACCCGTTGCCGGTATTACAATTGACGTTGATCTCACAATCGTTGCTGTTGCCAAAGTTGAGAGCAACGCCGGCAGAACGTGGCTGGAACAGATCGGCGCGGTAGGCATAATCGGCCCGCCAAACGTGAAAGGGGGATTGGTCAGTAGGAAAAATGGTACCCCGATAGGTGAGGGTTACTTCGTCACCGGGCAAAAAACCGGTGAAGAGACGACCCAGGGCGCTCACGTCTTTACTGGTGAATGGCCCTTGGCTGCCCTGCTGGTTGCGGAGCGAAATGGTAGCTCCGGCGGGAAGTTTAACCCGATCGAGGTAAAGCGCCAGACCCCGGGCGGTAGGCATGGAAATGGTGAGTTTCCAAGTGCCGTTTACGCCATTATTAATGGTCCAGACCCCAGCTTCGGTGGTCAGGTCAAGCGGGAAGGGAGCAGCGAAGCGCTGGTAGTCCATCCGGGCGTCGGCCTTGGCTAGCGAATCAATGTCTGGGGCGGGAATACGCCACTCGCCGGACTGGGCGAAAAGGGATAAGGAGCAGCACCAGAAAAGGGCGGCTAGCAGGATTTTGTTGTTTGGGATCATGCAAAACGATAGTAGACTCTAATGCAAAGGTACGTAATGTTGCTTGTAGGGCTGATATAGGATGAAAATCAAGCTACTTGAATTCGAGGATTATGTATTTATTTACCCGGAGCTATGCTACTTTGTTAGCCAAAATGAAAACAATTGATCGGCTTCTTCCTTGGAGAGAGAAATAAATGAATATGAACAACTGGAACGAAGACTGGATCGACATCACTTACCCGATTTTTGAGAACTGTACCGGCTGGCCCGATCAGCCCGCAGTGAGCTTCGATGAGATCAGCCACGTCCACTGTGGCGAAGGAGCCAAGGTGAGTATCCTGCATCTCAGCGCACATACGGGAACTCATATGGACGGGCCGAACCACTTCGTGGAAAACGCACCCGACATTGCCAGTTTTCCGCTTAGTGTCGGGATGGGACCGGTAAGGGTCGCTGACCTTGATTCGGAAAGAGAGATCACGCCCGATGACCTGGAAAAATACGAATTCCGTACCCGACCCATAAAAGCCGGCGAACGTTTGTTCATGCGCACCAAGAATAGCAACGAATTCTGGCTGGATAAGCCTTTTAATTACGGTTATCTAGCCATCGGTAACGCGGCGGCGGACTGGCTGGCCGAACGGAAGGTTGCCCTGGTGGGCGTAGATTATCTCTCCGTAGGGCCTTACGAAACAACTCCCGCTACTCACCGCTCACTGATTAATGGTGACGTGTGGATCGTGGAAGGGCTAGACCTGCGCGAGATCGAAGAGGGTGATTACGAAACTATTTGTATGCCCCTTAAGATCAAAGACTGTGACGGAAGTCCGGCGAGGGTACTGCTGAAGAAAAGATAAAACAACTTTTTGTTGGTTGATGATTGATTTTTAAAACAATTTGCTTTAAATTTGTAATATTCTTGTTTGAAGTATTGTTGCAAAAATCAGTTTTTATGGCTTCCCGAAATGACTCTTCCCTGCGGCAAAGTGCCGGAGATCGTATCCTGACTATTGATTGGAGATTGCTGTTCGCCCGACTGCGAACGCGTTTTACTGCTCTGTTCAGGTCAGCCCGCCACCGTGCGGAGCAAACAGAATATACCCCACCGGCCTGGGCTACCAATTTTCGCTTCAGCTGGTTTCGGTTAGGCTTGGTGGCCATTGCTATTTTTGTATTTACCCAGAAGCAGGTAGACTTCACGGTGTCGGTTGGTAAACTGGGGGTCGCCGCCGCCAATAATACAACCGAGGTGGAGAAAAGTACGACGACGGTAACCGGTTCTCCACGTAAGGTTTCAAATAACGCTCAAATGAGTGTACTGCCTACGCTGGCAAGTAATCCTGCCCCCGCGAGTTGGTCTGTCATGGACATCGATGAGGTGGCCGCCCAGCAGTATATCGACCGCTTTCAGCGCGTCGCTCAAACGGAGGAAGATAAGTATCAGATTCCTGCGGCAGCCAAGCTCGCCATCGCCATTTATGAAAGCGAAGCGGGGCTCAGTCCGAAAGCCAGAGAATATAACAACCACTTTGGGTCGGTAACTGCTAATGGCTATTACGCTAACGCCTGGGCGAACTGGCGTGCCCACAGCGATTTGATCGCCAAAGAGTACGGAGACCTGAAAGCTTACGCAGGCTCCGTAGAGAACTGGATATCGATGCTAGCGCGGACCAATTATACGACGGATCCGGATTACGATACTAAGTTGATGGCGATTGTGGAGCGGTTTGGATTAAAATAGACGATTGATCCCTATGGAAATCTTAATGCCTGCACCTTTTGCGTGGATCAAACGTTCTCATAACGAACTAGTATCTTCGCGCCATGAAAATGTCAACCCTCGCCCTTACTTTAATTGTTACCCTGTTTTGCGGGAATCTCTACGCCCAACCCGCGCCACCACAGTCGCCTCCTAATTTATGGAAGACCCTGGCCAAGGTTACCTTCGAGAAGAAGTACGATGAGCTATTAGGCTTCAAGGTAGATGTCCCTGTATTTCACGAGGAAGTTCAGGCATTAGAGGCGCAGGTTGTAGAGATCAGCGGCTATATCGTTCCGGTTGAAGGCTATAAGAGCCACGAAGAATTTGTTTTCAGTGCTTATCCTTACAATATGTGTTTTTTCTGTGGAGGAGCCGGGCCCGAAACGGTGATGGAAGTAACGGCCAATGAACCAGTGAAATTTACTACGGACCGTATTAAACTACGGGGGAAATTGCTGCTGAACAAAGACAATATCAACCGGCTGATGTACATCATGGTCGATGCCGAACAAATTGCTGAATCCGGCAAGTAGCACCATACTCGCAAACAATATGACAAGATTGAAGATAACCCGACGACTCGGATCTTGCTGCCTGCTGCTGTGGTTGTTGGTAGCGGCCTGTGGTTCGGAGGAAACAACTACCCAACCTGCTGCTACGGTAACCGAGGTACCTAAAAAAGTTGTGAAAATACCGGTCTTTAACCGGGATTCGGCTTATCAGTACATCGCCAAACAGGTGAGTTTCGGCCCCAGGGTGATGAATACGGAGGCCCACGAACGCAATCTGGAATGGATGGTGAGGAAGCTGGAAGCTTTCGGAGCGGAAGTCAGCCGGCAGGAATTTGTGGCCAGGGCGTATACCGGCGAAGACTTGCGGGGCACCAATGTCATTGCCAGATACGAACCAAATGCGACCGATCGCATATTGCTTTGTGCTCACTGGGACAGTCGGCACATCGCCGATAGCGAAAAAAATACCGGCCGCACCGATGTAGCCGTAGACGGAGCTGACGATGGAGCCAGTGGGGTGGGGGTTTTATTGGAAATCGCTCGCCATTTGGGTGAGGTTCCACCGGGCATTGGCGTCGACATTGTTATGCTGGATGCTGAAGATTATGGCGAAAGCGGTGCCGATAATCCTGAATCATGGGGATTGGGTGCTCAGTATTACTCCCGAAATTTACCAGGTGGTGTGAAACCGCGTTACGGAATTTTATTAGATATGGTGGGGGCAAAAAATGCCCGGTTTACCGTAGAGGAAGTAAGCGAGTATTTTGCGCCGGAAATACGTCAGAAGATATGGCGGCTCGCCAAGCGAATGGGTTACGGTAATTATTTTGTAGAAGATGAAAGCCGGGCAGTTACCGACGATCATTTTTTTATTAATCGCATCGCTCAGATACCGACCATTGACATAATTAATCGACCTACCGCCACGACTTTCGTGGATCACTGGCATACGGACCGGGATAATATGGACAATATTGACAAGCGGACACTACGCGCCGTCGGTCAGGTTGTATTAGCAACGGTCTACCGCGAAGCAGCGGGATCGTTGCGGTAACCGTTCTCTTGCTGCAATCAGTTTACAAACTATGAATTTTACTTATACCGCAACCTTGATGTTGCTAATTACCTTGCTGTCCTTTGGCTGTAAGATTGATGATGATGCTTTGTCCGATGTGTACTGCGAGCCTTTTGTCGAGGAAGATCGTATCTATTTCCCCCAGGAGCCAGGTGATGCTATAATTTTCATCAGGGAGGATTCCACCGGAATTGAAGAGCGTCGATTCCAAGTTGCCAGTGAACTCTCTTTTGCGGACACAACCGTATCAACGCTTTTCGAAAATGCTGTTTGCGATCCTTACCTGGATTTTACATTAATTGAACAAGACGAGACGAGAACTTTCCTGGGCTTCAGGATCACCAATCTTCTGAATAGAGAGACCGGAGGAACCGCATTAACGATCAATCTGACGGATAGCGACTTCGGAGGTACTACTTACGTGAGGATTGCTCTAATTGATGAGGATGAAAACCTTATTGGAGGTACAAATACCGAAGCTACGCGCCTCGACTCATTAACCCTTAACGGGCAATTGTACCAAGACGTGATTCGACTGAGTATGGTGACTCCACCTGATATTATCAACGAGAGATTCAATGATGTTCGAGAAATATGGGTCGCACCTGGAGAGGGCTTGATCCGTTTTCGTGACGAAAATCGCGGTGTCTACAATCGCGAATAAATGAAAATGAATAGGTGGGGGGAGCTTTAAAAGCGCCTCCTTACCTATTCATGTTTATCTCTAATTCGGGGAAATATCTTCTCCGTTTTCCGCCCGGCGTTGTAATTCCTCATTGGCTGTAATGGCTACCTCAACGCGGCGGTTTTGGGCACGGCCAGATTCGGTTTCGTTAGAGGCCACAGGACTCATTTCTCCCTGGCCACGGGTATCGATACGGCTGGAGTTAACCCCTAGTCCACGAAGATAATCAGCTACAGAGGCGGCGCGTTGCTCGCTTAGAGTCTGGTTGTAAGTCTCAGTACCTTTGCTATCGGTATGACCGACAATATTCAGTTCTGTATCGGCATATTTATTGAGGATGTCGGCAAGTTCACGTAAGTTCTGCTTGCTGTTAGCGGTTAGTGTGTAGCTATCAAAGCCAAATAGAATTCCGGAGTCGAAAGTAACGGCAATGCCTTCGCCGACCCGTTCTACTTCTGCTCCTTCAACCTGTTCGATCTCGCGGGATTGCTTATCCATATAGTCCCCGATAACGGCACCGGCGGAACCGCCGATGACGGAGCCGATCACGATGCCCGCTGCAGTATTGCCGGATTTTTTACCAATTACTCCGCCGATAACGCCTCCAGCAGAACCACCGATGACGGCACCCTTGGTGCGTTTGCTGGTATTGCAACTGAAAGAAAGGAAAATGAGTAATACGGCGAGAATTGCCAAGCCGGTCGACTGTAAACGATGCATAGTTCTGGTTGTTGGTTCAACCGTTAGTACATCGATCTGGAGGTGAAAGTTCGTTAACAGAAAACTGCCGAGTGGCAATTTCTATCCATCCAGCAGGGCTACTATCTCGCTGGTCATCATAGCCGTGGCTCCCCAGATATCAACGTTGCCAACCTGCCAATAGGGAACGTCTTTCAAACGTAGACCACTCGCAATCTTTCGGTCGGATACTTGTCTGGCGCTCGCCCGAAAGAAGTCGCTGAACGGGACCTCGATCAGCTCTGCTACTTCGCTAGCCTGAAGAATATAGTCGGGACGGCTTGGAGTAAAGCCAATGAAGGGAGTGACCAGGAAATTGCTAATGGGAATGAATAAGTCCGTCATTTTACCCAGCACCTCGACCCGGCCGGGATCAACTCCAATTTCCTCGTAGGTTTCCCGAAGGGCGGTGGCCTGTAAATGCGCGTCAGCAGGCTCGACGCTGCCTCCCGGAAACCCAATCTGGCCGGCGTGGCGGTCGCGTGGTTCGTGACTGCTGCGACGGATGAAGATCAGGTTCAGATCGTCGCTGGTTTTCTCGCGGGGGTAGAAGAGAGCCATAACGGCGGCCCTGCGGCTGGTTTCGGTAGCCTCCACGAGGTCACGTCGGCCAATATGGGCCATGGACAACTGAGCGTCTACCCCTGGCCGGTTGTTGGTGGCAAGGGCGGAGCGGAGCCGCAGCAGAAAATTATGGCTCACGGAAAATTACTTGGATTGAGCGGCCTTGATGTAGCGCTCGATGGCGGCCGTCATGGAAGGCACTTCCGGTGGATTGGGGGTGATGTCGACTTTCAGGCCATGCTCCACTACCGCCTTGGTCGTTTTGCGGCCAGCCACGGCAAGGCGGGTGTTTTTTTGCTTGAAGTCGGAGAAGTTCTCGAACAAGGAGTTGATACCGAGCGGACTGTAAAAGACCAAGCAATCGTAAAACACATCCTCCAGGTCGCTGAGGTCTGCGGCCACGGTACGGTACATCAGCGCGTCTTGCCAGTCGAACTCATTATCGTTGAGAAATTTGGAGACGAATTCAGCACCCAGGTTACTACAGGGGAGGAGGAATTTCTCTTTGGCTTTGTGCTTTTTGAGGTAGGGGGCGAGGTCCTGAATAGTACGGGTGCCTACACTAACTTTACGCTTACGATAAGTAATGAACTTTTGCAAGTAGTTGGCTACGGCTTCGGAAATGCAGAAGTATTTGGTGTCACCCGGCATTTCCAGCCGCATTTCCTTAGTGATGCGAAAGAAATGATCAATAGCACTCTTAGCCGTAAAAATCACCGCAGTATAGTCAGTGGGGTTGATCCGCTGCTTACGAAATTCCTTGGCATCGAGGCCCTTGACCTCGATAAACGGGCGCCAGTCGATCTTAAGATCGTATTTCTCAGCGAGGCGAAAGAAATCGCTTCGCTCCGGTTTGGGTTGAGAAATGAGGATTGATTTGATTGGTCGACGGGATTCCTCCACGGATGCTCCTTTAGTAGCCATATTGATGAGGAAAAGCTTAGTGAAAATGGGGGGGTGACTACCCTCCGATAACCCGGTAAAGGATCAAAAGAGGGGCTAATTCAACGGCGCAAATATACAATAAAAAGTGCAAGGCTCCCGTACTCCAGAATCGGCTGGTCAGCAAAAGCGCCCGGGTAGCCCGTAGCAGGTAGATCAGGGCGAGGAGGAAAAGACTGAGGTAAAGGATCAGTCGGGTAGCGTCATCGGGCGTATAAGAAAGCAGTAAATTAATGGGAACGAGAAACATGCCGGTGACGATGGCGAAGATCATGATCAGAAAGCTGTATTTACTGCTTGCTTCTTCCACGTCAAATAGCTGGCCAATTAACCACAGCAGCAAGTGCTTGCCCAGGTAGTAGCCTGCGATCCCCAAACTCAATCGCTGCCAAAAGGGCCAGGGTTGATCTGATGGGAAATACTCCATTACCTGACCAGCGAGGTAGACAAAAAAGCCGGCCGCACCGAAAAAGATAAGGTAAGTGAAGAGAAACAGGCCGAGTTTGCCATTTTTACGGTCGCGGTAAATTTGGTTGAAGAGGCCTTCGTTAAAAAGTGCGCTGTAACAGCGGGAGATCAGTTGACGGAAAAAGATCCAGGCCAAGCCCATAAAGACCAATAACAAAATGTGGATGCCCAACGTACGGCCGCGGGCATCCAATACGGCAGGATCGCTGTCGCGGCGGATCAGCAAAGGGCCGTCGGTGCGTTCGATGACAGCATCGTTTTCCGGCTCTGCTTCGGGTACCGGGGCAATCTCGAAAGGGTTGTCGGGCCGTGCGGGCCGTTCCGGCACCCGTGTATCTTCGGATGCGTCTCCCTGGATTTCAAAAGGATTGTCTTCTCCCCCCTGACCAAGCAGGCAGGTGAAGCAGGAAATGAACAGGAAAAAAATTATCGGGCTCCGCATCTGGCGTGCAATTTACCATACACCAGCGGTAAAGGCAAATGCGTTGTTAACAGGAAGAGGATGCTGGCGGTTGCCGGCGGGAAAACGGATATTTGTAGCGTGCAATACACCATCATCAGGCGGATAGTTATCCTGGGGGCCATCGCCATCGCGGGCATCCTGGGCACCCAGTCCTATTGGTTGGTCACCAGTTGGAACATCAACGAGCAGGCTTTTGACCAAAAAGCCCGCCTGGCACTTTATAACGTAGCCGAGCGTTTATCCGGGCTCAACGGAACCGAATTGCCGCCGCGGGATATCGTCCGTCAGCGCAGCGGTAATACCTTCGTTGTCAACACTGAGAGCGAGATCTATGCCCCCATGCTGGAATATCTACTCCAGCAGGAACTGACCAAACTGGCCCTTAACGTTAATTTTGAATACGCTATTTTTGATTGTAGTACGAATCAGATGCTCTACGGCGGCTACTGTGTCAGTGAAGCCGAAAGCCTGGCCGCCGTTCAGCCACCGGCGAGTAATTTTGCCAAGGAAGCGGATTTCACCTACTATTTTTCGGTCAAGTTTCCCGGTCGCTCCAGCTTTATATTACAGGATATGCAACTGGTGCTCTTCTTATCCGGTATATTGCTGCTAACGGTCTTTTTCTTCTCCTACGCCCTGGTCATCATCCTGCGGCAACGGCGGCTGGCCACCATGCAGAAGGATTTCATCAACAACATGACCCACGAATTCAAGACGCCGCTCAGCACGATTCGTATTGCCGCCGGGGTTTTTCAGCGCGATGAAAGAATAAAGGCCGATGATCGCCTGAGCCGTTACGCCGATATTATCCACGAGCAATACGACCGCCTTAACGGGCAGGTAGAGAAAGTTCTCCAGATCGCCGGGGTGGAGGAGGGCGGTTTCAAATTAAATAGAGAAAACCTGGAACTCAATCAGCAGCTGCAGCCCCTTTTGTCCAGCGCCAGCCTCAGGGTAGAAGAGCAAGGCGGCAAGCTGGTCACCGAATTGATGGACCGGCCCATCTTCATTTCCGCCGATCCTATGCACTTGTCCAATATTCTGCACAGTTTGATCGATAATGCGATTAAATATGGAGGCCCGGAACCCTTCGTCCGCGTCAGTGTGACCGAGCAAAGTAACGAACGTTACGTGTTGAGTATCGAAGATCACGGCCCGGGTATTCCGCCAGACCAACGTGAGAAAGTATTTGAAAAATTTTATCGAATTCCCACTGGCAACGTGCACGATGTAAAGGGCTTTGGCTTGGGTCTCTATTACGTTCGTAGTATCTGCAAGGCCCACGATTGGTCTATCAATATTCACACCGCCGAGCCTAGCGGGACCCGCATCAGCATCACCCTGCCACCCATTAAGCCAGCATAATCCACTATGACCAAAGCCAACATCCTTTACGTAGAAGACGATCAGAGTTTATCCTTCGTCACCCGTGATCATCTGGAGATCAACGGCTTCAAGGTCACCCATTGCGCCGACGGTCACCAAGCCACCAAAGTTATCGAAGGCGGGCTGGATGACTTCGATTGTTGCTTGCTGGACGTGATGCTACCCGGCGTCGATGGCTTTCAGCTGGCCGAACTTATCCGTCGTAAGGATCGCGATCTGCCCGTCCTCTTCCTCACGGCTAAAAGCCTCAAGGAGGACCGCATTCACGGCCTCAAACTGGGGGCGGATGACTACATCGTAAAGCCATTCAGCATTGAAGAACTCATCCTTAAAATCGAAGTTTTCCTGCGCCGCAACCGTATTCGACCGGCTCACGAACTCGAGGAGATCGGCTTCGACGTCGGCAAGATCGGTGACTTTACTTTCGAAGCATCCAATCTCCACCTCAGCCACGAGCCAACCGGCGAAACCCGCCGGCTTACCCGTCGTGAAAGCGATTTACTCCGCTATCTCAGCGAACACCGCAATAAGGTCATTGAGCGCGGCATCATTCTGCAAAAGATCTGGGGTAAGGACGATTATTTTCTGGGGCGTAGCCTGGATGTGTTCATCAGTCGCCTCCGCAAATACCTGTCCGCCGATCCCAAGTTAGAGATCGAAAATGTGCACGGAGTGGGCTTTTTCTTTAAAGTGAAGGAATGAAATATATGATGTCCGATGTGAGATGTTTGCCATTCTGGCGGGTACACGTGTTCGCAACATCTCATATTGGGCATCTCACCTTCTCTATCTTTTGACTTCAAAGTAGCAAGGCTGGTTAATACACTGCCAGTACACTTGACGAAGAAGGCGGGCAGAGCAGTTAATAAGTCGTCAGGCCGCCGCCTTCCTTCGTCGTCGAGCGTGCAGACGATGACTAGCCCTTAGCGGCAGCCAACACCTCTCCGGCTTCCCCCTCCTGGACGAAAAGTACCAGTTCATAATTTTCCAGACCAGTTGGAGGAGTAAGCTCTATGCTTCCTTGTAAATCTTCGATCGGTTGTTGTTGAAAGGCCCGCACGACGTTAACGTGCCTCAGTTCCCGCCCCCGGTTTTCCCCGCGCTTGACGGAACGACTGGCATCGGGCTGCACGGCTACGGCCACCAGGTATGCACTTTGGGGCAGTTCATCCCCGGTCAATTGATAATTGATCTCAATGGCATCACCCTCCAAGATGTAGGTGAAGCTAAGCGAATAAGGTTGGCGGCTCTCTAGTGCGGAGCGTACGGCTGTTTCGGTTTCTCCTTTGCGGCTACCGATCATTTCAGTCTGACCATTGACAACGAGCTGGGGAGTATAAACTCTGCTTCGAAGTTGCTCGGCGTAATTACGCTGGCGAGCGCTGAAACGGGCGTCGCTGAAAGGGTCTTCCCAACCCAGGTAATTCCAGTAATCGACGTGGTAAGAAAGGGCGTAAATCGCTTCACCTGCTTTGGTTCGCTCAGCGAAACGGGCCAGTTGCTCATCAGCCGGAGGGCAACTGCTACAACCCTGGGAGGTGAATAATTCCAGGAGGGCGAATGAGGTACCGTCGTCGGTTCTGGTAACCGGCTGAGCTTTTCCAGGTTCTGCCGGACAGGTGAAGGCATACAGGCCTAGACAAAGCAGAGTGGTAATGAGAATGCTTGAGTACTTCATGGTCGGTTAATTTATTATTGCCATTCCGGCTACGTCGTGGACTGTTAATAATGAAATTAGCACCACTAACATTGCTACTTTGCCAGCCATAATCCATATTTAGTAGCTTCACGACAAAGCCCGAGCCATGCAACTAGGATTCGTCTCCGCTATTCTGCCCGACTTAAACCTCGAAGAAGTACTGCGTACCGCCGCCGAGATCGGCTACGATTGTGTGGAGTTGATGTGCTGGCCGCCCGGAAAAGCAGCAAGACGCTACGCCGGCGTGACCCATCTGGATGTGACAGATTTCGACGTGGAGAAGGTACATGACCTGTGTGAAAAATACGGCGTTTTCATCTCTGCTCTGGGCTATTACCCGAATCCTTTGGTGGCCGATGAGGAAGCAGCTCAGATTTATCAGCGACACATCCGGCGGGTAATCGAGGCCACCGCTGCTCTGGGGCTGGAACGGATGACTACCTTCGTAGGGCGGGATCATACCCGGTCTTTCGATGATAACTGGCCCCGGTTTCTGGCGGCCTGGCAACCGATTGTTGCTTATGCGAAGGAGAAAAATGTCCGGATCGGTATTGAGAATTGTCCCATGAGTTTCGGGGAGGACGAATGGCCGGGCGGTAAAAATTTAGCGGTGAGCCCGGCGATCTGGGACCGGATGTACACGGATATTTCGGACAATCACTTCGGCCTCAATTTCGACCCCAGCCATTTTGTATTACAATTCATGGACTACGAAAAAGCAATCCGCAACTACGCCGATCGCTTGGTACATGTACACGCCAAAGACCTGAGGATTGACCGGGAAGAGCTGAATCATCACGGTGTTTTTGCCCATCCCAAACTTTGGCACACGCCGAAATTGCCGGGACTGGGCGACGTTGACTGGGGGCGCTTCGTCGCCGCTTTGAATGACGCCGATTATCGCGGGCCGGTCTGTGTGGAAGTAGAAGACCGAGCCTACGAAGGCAGCCTGGAAGACCGTTTGCGGGCGCTGCGAATGAGTTATGCGTACTTGCGGCAATTCATTCCCGGCAGTTTGTAAAACTTTGTTGACCGCTTGTTAAAGTCCGCCACGCAACAACCAAAAACTGTATATTTAGCATCTCTCATCTAAGCCTTTCCATAACCAAGCCCCACCAATGAAAAAATACCTACTGCCCCTGGGCGGCCTGTTGTTGGCCGTCGCCGCCATCTGGTGGTTCATGCAGCCAGCCGAAACCGAAGATGCCGCCGTATTACTCGCCCCCGTCCGACAAGGGGAGTTTTTAATGAACGTTATCGCAACCGGCGAATTACAGGCAAAGCGTTCCGAAAAAATCACCGGACCCTCCGGAATGCGGACCAATCAAATTTATCAGACCAGCATCACCGACCTGGTGCCCGAGGGAACAATGGTGGAGGAAGGTGACTACGTTGCCACTCTGGACAAGACCGAACTGGATACCAAGATCAAGGAGATTCTCAACGAGATGGACAAGATCAACACCAAACTGGAAGCAGCGAAGATCGATACGGCCATTGAGATGCGTGGATTGCGCGACCAGGTGATCAACATGGACTTCGGGATGCGGGAAAAGCGGTTGGAAGTAGAGCAGAGTGCCTACGAAGCCCCCATGGTTATCCAGCGCGCCGAAATCGAACTGGAACGAAGTCAACGCGATTTGGACCAGCTGAAAACCAAGTACGCCCTGAGCCAGGAAAAAGCTGAAACCCAGATCAACGAAATCCTGGCCGATCTGCGCAGCCAGCAAATTAAGCTGACCCGCCTGCAGGATTTGGCCAAGGAGTTTGTCGTCAAGGCGCCCAAGGATGGAATGGTCATCTACGCCCGTAATTGGGATGGAAAGGTCAAGGCCGGTTCCCAACTGCGTGCCTGGGATCCGGTGGTGGCCGAGTTGCCGGACCTGAGCGAAATGATTTCCAAAACTTACGTTAACGAGGTTGACATCAGCCGGGTGCGCAAAGGACAGGAGGTGAAAATGAAGGTAGACGCTTTCCCCGACAACGAATACAGCGGTGCGGTGCTGCAAGTAGCCAACATCGGCGAGCAACTGCGGAATTACGACTCTAAAGTCTTTGAGGTCATCATAAAGCTGAATCAGAATGATTCCATTCTGCGGCCAGCCATGACGACGAGTAACGAGATCATCACCGATGTTCTGGAAGACAAGCTCTTTATCCCGCTGGAAGCACTCTACAAAGACAGTATAACCTTCGTCTACAAGCAGGAGAACGGACGCCCCGTTAAACAAGAGGTGATCACCAGCTGGACCAACGAAAATGAGGTGGTGATTGCCCAGGGACTGGCGGCGGGCGACCAGGTTTACCTGACCGCTCCTGCGAACTACGACGAACTGGAGCTCCAGCCCCTGGCCGAAGGTATTCGGATCAAGACAGAATCGGACTTACTGACCGAAAAAGAGGAGCGAAGAGAAATTGCCAATCAGAAAGAAGCTAGTCTTGTCGCAGAAGAGCCGGTAGAAACCGGTGGCGGGAGCGATGGTGGTTTCATGATCATGTTTTAGATCGGATCAGCCATGCAAAGACTAATTTTTAATTTTCAACTGGCCATCGAAGGGGTCGGGGCCAATCGACTACGTGCTTTTCTAACCGCCCTGGGGATCGTCTTCGGGGTAGGGGCAGTAATTGCGATGCTGGCCATCGGCACCGGTGCCAAGGAGACCATCCTGGCCCAGATGCGGCTGATCGGGGCGAATAATATCGTCATCGAAAGTACCATGGATAGCGGGGGCGAAGGTGGCGACGATGCCGACCTGAGTAGCTCCGGTCAGGAAAAGAATACCCTGCCTTGGTCACCAGGCCTGAATATGGGCGATGTGAACGCCATCACCCGCATTCTGCCGGGGGTGGAGGAGATCAGTCCCGAAGTGATCTTACCGGCAACCCTGATCAACGACGGCAAGATCGGTAAGAGCAGGGCGGTGGGAGTGACGAATGCCTTTTTTGAACTTAATAACCTGGGATTGGAAAGGGGAACTTTCTTTCACGATGTTCACCTGGAGCGCGGCGACCCGGTCTGCATCATTGGTCAGGATATTCAGCGCAAGTTTTTCAGCCAGGGCGACCCACTCGGCCAGCGGATCAAAGCCGGGCAAACCTGGCTGCGCATTATCGGGGTAATGGAACGCCGGATCGTAAAGGATGACCAATTGGAGAACCTCGGGATTCGCGATTACAATCAGGACGTTTACGTACCATTACAAACCGCTCTGATCCGTTTCAAGGACCGCAGCTACGCCCACGCCCGTAACATTGGTAATAATAACGGCCGGGACAACGGCGCACCGGAAAATTACCATCAACTGGATCGATTAGTCGTACGCGTCAAGGACTCGGAGGAACTGCTGGCCACCAGTAACGTCGTAGCCCGCTTACTCAAACGCCGTCACCAAACAGTGGTGGACTACGAGATGCGGGTGCCCGAGAAAATGCTCGAAGCCCAGCAGCAGACCCAGGAGACTTTTAACAAAGTGCTGGGCTTTATCGCTGGCATCTCCCTGTTGGTTGGTGGTATCGGCATCATGAACATAATGCTTGCTTCAGTGCTGGAAAGAACTAAGGAGATCGGTACCCGCCGTAGCCTCGGTGCCACCCGCCAGGACATTGTCCAGCAGTTTTTGCTGGAGGCCGTATTCATCAGCTTGCTGGGCGGGATAACGGGTATTTTACTGGGCGTAGGCGCCGCGCGGTTCATTGCTGCGAATTACGACATCCCCACGGAGGTGTCGGGCTGGAGTGTCATACTGTCGTTCGTAGTGGCCTCTACCATCGGACTGATCTTTGGGCTGTTTCCCGCGAGGCGGGCGGCGAAGTTGGATCCGATTAAGGCGCTGCGGTCGGATTAAGGCGGCCCCCGGTGGAGGACCTCCGGTCCGACCATGTCGCTTTGGCCATCAGGTAAACTGCTCTAACGAGTACGTCGGACCGGAGGTCCTCTACCGGGGGCTTAATTTCTAATGATAAATTTTTCATTTCTATGCACAAGCGAAAAGCCAAACTTCCACATGATCGCCTGGGCACAACGCCCATTCATCTTACCTACCGCTTGGCAGGAAGCTTACCGAAAACGATCTTCAGTGATCTGAAACGGAGGAGGGAAAGGAAGTTAATGGATTTGGAATCCAGGCTGCTGGATGTGCCCGATGAACGTAGGACGAGAGAATTCAATCTCAGCATCAGCGAGATCAACGCCCACCACGAACAAGCCATCGACGCCGCCCTCCACGCCACCAGCGGCCCCTATCATCTCAACAATCCCAAAATCGCCAAACTTGTCCTGGATTCCTGGCAATACATCTACGCGACCGGTAAGATATACCTCTACGTCGTTTGCGTCATGAGTAACCACGTTCACCTCATTCTACAAGCACCGGAGGGCGTGGACGAACTGGATATGGGCAAAGTCGTGAAGGCCCACAAAACCTTTACGGCTGGTCAGGCCAACAAATTACTGGGTAGGACCGGTCAGTCTTTTTGGGCTACCAACTACTTCGATCGGCGGGTACGCTCCGGAAAATTCTTCACGGCCATGTGGTATGTACTGAAAAATCCCGTGAAGGCAGGTCTGGTGGATAACTGGAAGGAGTGGCCAAACACTTGGCTGAACCCAGAATATGCTGAAGTATTTTAGTTTTTTTTGACTAACAAAGTAGCAATGCCGATGAAAACCCAAACTCAATCAAAAACCAGTAGCCCCCGGTGGAGGACCTCCGGTGCGACCATGTCGCATCGGCGGTTAGAGGCTGAAAACTTAATAGGAGCCAGGAATTTTAATCGACTATCCGATAGAAGTTTCATAGCTAGATTAAACCAATTTTGCCGCTTTAACGAGTACGTCGGACCGGAGGTCCTCCACCAGGGGCTTTTTAAGTTCGTAAAAGTTCTAGCTTCGAACGGTAGCCGGATGTTTATCTTCCTCTTCTTACTCTGCTACTTTGTTAGTCCAAATATAAAAGCACAGGATACTTACCGGCTCACTCTCCCGGAAGTTACTGAAATTGCCCGTAGCAAGAGCCCCGATGCGGTACTGGCCAAAACCCGGCTGAATAACAACTACTGGCGTTTCCGTTCTTTTCAGGCGGATTTGCGCCCCCAGATTCAGCTGGATGCTACTCTGCCCAACCTAAATCGTTCGATTGAGAGCATTACACTGCCGGATGGTAATGAGGATTTTATTTCCCGCTCCCTGATGCGCAACAGCCTGGGCGTTTCCCTGAGCCAACCGATCGTGGCGACCGGAGGGCAGGTCTTTTTATCCACCGGTCTGCGACGACTGGATATTTTCAAGAATGACTTCAACGACGGCTCTATCTCTTATCTGTCGACGCCCGTCTCCCTGGGCTTTGTACAACCACTGCGTACTTTCAACCAGTTGAAATGGAATAAAAAGATCGAGCCGATCCGTTATGAAGAGCAACAGCGCTCGTTCAACGAGGAAAAGGAAATTGCCGCTGCGGAATCTGCCCGCTTGTTCTTCGACCTGCTTATCGCTCAGCTAAACTTCGAAGCGACGGCCAATAACAAAGCCAATGCCGACACCTTGTACAGCATCAGCCAGGGGCGTTTCGGGGTAGGGCGAATTGCCGAAACTGACCTGTTGCAAATTGAGTTGAGTGTGATGAATGCCAACGCCGCCTACGCCCAGGCTACCTTGAATGCCCAGACGGCCAACGAAGCCTTGCGTCGCTTTCTGGGCCTGACCGGTAACGTGATTTTTGAACTGGTGCCCCCGGCGGATATTCCCAACGTAGTGGTAGACGAGAGTTTGGCCATGGAATACGCCAATCGTTACCGCAGCGAAATTCTGGCCTACGAACGCCGCTTACTGGAAGCCGAAGCCAACGTGGACCGTGCCGTAAAATCCAACGGTTTTCAGGTGGATGTGAATGGGCAGTTTGGTCTTTCCGGTACTTCCCAGAGCTTCTCAAACGCTTACTCCGATCTGATTGACCAGGAAGTGTTCAGTCTGGGCGTTTCCGTACCTATCGCTGATTTTGGCAAGGCGCGTTCCCGCATCGAAGTAGCCCGCTCGAACCGGGAATTGGAACAACTTAACGTCACCCAGGAAAGGATCAGTCTGGAACGCCGGGTCAGACTTCAGGTACAGCAATTCGATCTGCTCCGTAATCAGGTCGATCTGGCGGACCGGGCCTACGAGGTGTCCCGTCGTGGCGAAGAAATTACCCGTAAACGTTACCTGATCGGGAAGATCAGCGTCACGGAATTGAATCTGGCCGTTAGTTCGATGGATAGCGCCAGGAGCCAGTATTTCAGTGCCTTGCGCAACTTCTGGCTGGGCTACTACGAACTGCGGCGATTGACCTTGTATGACTTTATCGGCGGGGAGGCTTTGGTGGTGGAGTAGTTAGTATGCTTTGCATTAGTACGCTCGGTCCTCGCGTTAGTAAACTTGCAATTTTAGTACGCTACGCGTTAGACCAACGCGCAGCGTACTAACGGCGAAGCCGTAATAACGCGTAGCGTACTAATGCAAAGCATACTAATTACTCCTCTTCCATCGCACCGCGAGCATCATCTCCTTCGCGATTCGCGGCTACCATGCGGTAGAGCGTATCCTTGAGTTCCTGCATGCCTTCGCCGGTTACGGCACTGATAAATAGGTGAGGTATGTCGGCAGGGATGTCCGGGCTGATCATCTCTTTGAGCTCTTCGTCGACCAAATCAGCTTTAGTAATAGCCAGGAGGCGCGGTTTATCGAGCAACTCCTCATTGTACTGCTTGAGTTCGTTGAGCAGGATGCGATATTGCTCGCTAATGCTATCGGCATCGGATTGTACACAAAATAACAGGGTGGCATTGCGTTCGATGTGACGAAGGAAACGATGGCCTAGTCCTTTACCCAAGTGGGCGTTCTCGATGATACCGGGAATGTCGGCTATTCCAAAACTGCGACCGTCGCGATACTGGACGATGCCCAGGTTCGGAGTGATGGTGGTGAACGGGTAGGCACCGATCTCTGGCTTGGCGGCAGTCAGTACGGAAAGAAGGGTAGACTTGCCGGCGTTGGGAAAACCGACCAGGCCGACATCGGCCAGGACTTTAAGTTCCAGGATACGCCAGGCTTCCTGCCCGTCCTCACCCGGCTGTGCGTAGCGGGGTGTTTGATTGGTGGAAGTTTTAAAATGATCGTTGCCTAAACCGCCACGGCCACCTTTGAGGAGGATGCGGGTTTCGTCGTGTTCGGTCATTTCGAAGAGGTATTCACCGGTATCTCCGTCTCGGACCATAGTACCCAGTGGTACGTCCAGGATGACATCTTCGCCCTGTGCGCCACTGGAGTGACTACCGCTCCCACGGCCACCGTCGCCGGCCTTGACGTGTTTGCGAAACTTGAATTGCAGCAGAGTCCAGAGGTTGCGGTTACCTCTCAGAATGACGTGGCCGCCACGCCCGCCGTCACCACCGTCGGGCCCGCCGAAAGCATTGTACTTCTCCCGTTTGAGGTGGGCAGACCCGGCTCCACCGCTACCGGAGGTGACGTGGATTTTTACGTAGTCGACGAAGTTCTGGCGAGCCATGCTTTCTGTAGTGTAATAACGGTGGTCCGATAGTAAAGGATAATCCCTGGTAGTATGGCAGTCTGTTCTTTGGACTATCGCCATACTATCAATACCATCAGATTAAATACTCGGTTCGATGATTGCATGAAGTCGTGCGGCGACTTCTTCCAAAGAGCCCAGGCCATCTACTTTTCGGGCGAGTTCCTTGGCATCGTAGTAATCGTAGACCGGGCTAGTTTGTTCGCGGTAGACTTCAATGCGGTTGCGGATGACTTCTTCGTTAGCATCGTCGGCGCGGCCACTGTCTTTGCCACGTTCCAGAAGGCGGGTGACGATTTCCTCGTCGTCAACCTCCAGCATAATGAGGTCGGATACAGTTTCGTTGCGGTCTTCCAGAAACCCGTCGAGGGCCTGGGCCTGGGCTTCGGTGCGGGGGAAACCATCGAAAATATAACCTGGAACGTCAGGATTCTTCTCAACGTGATTTTCCAGCATGCGAATAGTGACACTATCCGGAACCAACTGGCCCTTGTCCATGTAGCTACGGGCTTCCTTGCCCAGCTCGGTCGGCTCGATGCCTTTGTCCTGGTTACCCAGTTCGGCGCGGAACAGATCGCCGGTACTGATCTGGAGCAGGCCGAACTTTTCCTGCATAATCTTGGCCTGGGTGCCTTTACCTGAACCCGGAGGGCCGAAGAGAATTAAATTGTACATAAATCGAGTTGGTGTGTGGTCAAGTCAGTCAGAGCGGCACGAAGGTACGAAGATTTGCTTCGTCACTAAACTACACTAACTCAATTGAAGTAGAATTTGACTTGTAACAAGCATTCTTTAGTGGGCTTGACCCGGGATAGTAGATGAACAAAAGACCCCTATCTTAAGTAACAGTTATAGATTCAGCGAACCCATTCCTCCATATAATACACGGACTTATGAAACAACTACTACTCACCTTATTTTTATTGGTCGGGATTTCCACGACCAACCTACTTACCGCCCAGTGTTTTGAATCCACCCCTTTAGAAGAGCGATTGCATAAAAGTGAACTGGTGGTTTCGGCGACCGTCACTAGTTCTACGCCCTTTTACAACCACCTGGGGCGGATCATGACCCGGCATGAGTTGGACATTCACGAAATTTTTCGGGGAAATACCAATCTGGAAGTGGCGGAAGTGATCACCCATGGCGGCCAGATCAACGAAGAACTCTCCGTGGTAAATCCAGCATTACAATTACAAAGCGGGCAGAGCGGCTTATTCTTACTACGCCCCTATGCCCATGAAAATGGCAAGTTCCGGCCAGTGGCGGTCTCTGAATCGCTTTTGGCCCGCAATCCGCTTACCGGTAATTTCTCGGACCGTGGTGACAGCTTTACCGGAAACGATCTGGCTCAAATGATTGAGAATTTCTACGGACAGGCTCCAACGGTCAAAAAGGCCATGCTTACTGCTACCGACCGCCCGGCCAGCGGCCGTAACGCGATGGTGGTGATCAACAACTTCAGCCCAACTACGGCGAGTGCGGGGACCGGCACGATATTGACCATCGACGGTAGTGGTTTCGGGGCGGCTCAGGGCACTGTCTTCTTCGATAATCCCGACGACGGCAGTGGAGGTAGTTTCGGTGCAGCCCTTCCCGGAGACGTGGTTAGCTGGAACGACAACCAGATCCAGGTAGCTATTCCTGGCCAAGCCGGTACCGGAGCCATTATTGTTCAAGCCGCAAATGGAATGAATGGCACTTCGGCCTCAAATCTTACCATCACTTTTGCCGTAACGACACTCGGTACGGCATCAGGCTCCGTTAATTCCCGAATGATCGATGATATGCACGATGACGACGGTGGCTACCGCTACGTCTATAGCTCCAGCACGGCCAACGCAGGAGTGAGTTTTGCCGCCGACGCTGATGCCCGAGCCGCTTTCGAACGCGCCCTTGGCACCTGGCAACAAGACCCGGGAGCCGAATATGCCGGTTACGCCGGGGCAAATTGCGGAACGACCACCATTCAGCAACCCCTCAACGACGGGGTGAATGTGATCAGCTACGACAACAATGCCTATGATTTCGACGATGAGTTGAGTGACGCCACCATCGGCGTAGCTTTCTCTGACTACTCAGCTTGTGGTTCCTCGGAATTCGAACTGGTCAACGTAGACATTTTCTTCCGCCGCAACGGTGATCCCAACAATACCGGAGGGTCGGTAAACTGGTACTATGGCATCGGTAGCCAGAACTTTAATCAGTCCAGTTTTGAATCTACCGCTCTTCATGAGTTGGGTCACGCCCACCAGCTCTCTCACGTCAATAATCCGATGGAATTGATGCATTTCTCCTCCAATACCGGTAGTAATGTCATTAACATCAGTACCGGAGCCAGCACCGGAGCCGCTTTCGTAAAGAATCTATCCCTTGCTTACAACCCACCCATCATCAATTGCAATCCGGCCAACGACTTCCCTTTCGCCCGCCAGTATACCACCTATGATGTGGCCGAAGATTGCGGTGCGGTAGCCGCTCCGGTTAGCTACCTTAGCTTCGACGGATTTAGAAAGGAAGGAGTTGTGGAACTGGAGTGGAGGACGGCTTTCGAGCTAAATAACGAGGCTTTCATCATTCAACGTAGTGTAGACGGGCGAACCTTCAACGATATCGGCCGCGTAGTCGGGAATGGAAACAGCCGCGGAGAATTAAGTTACGGTTTCCTGGATACAAGACCATTGAGTAGCATCAGTTACTACCGATTGGCGCAGCGCGATTTTGACGGTACGATCAACCTCAGCAGAGTCGTCAGGGTGGCTGGCAAAGTAGCAGGGCTTGATGAACTGATACTGGGACCGAACCCTTTCAACGAACAACTAACGATCTCCGGGATTGGAACCGGAGTTGAAGAAATTATTCTTTTTGACGTGAGTGGCCGGGAGGTACTGCGTCGTGGCGTCAGCCGAACCAGCGGCACTGCTACTTTGCTAACCAACCAAATCCCGCAAGGTGTATACTGGCTGAAAATCGGTGAGGAATCCCGTAAAGTGGTAAAACGATAGCGGAAATCCGACTACTGATCTCTCAGTAACCGGATTTCGAATACAACCATAGTGGTCGTTCTGCCCAGGCTTTCGCAGCTTGGCTTTACGGCCACTATTGTTATTGACTACTGCTTGACGATTCGACGGGTCAATTGCCCATCGGGTGTCTGTAATTGGAGAGTGTAGACGCCGGCGGGAAGTCCCGTAAGGTCCAGAGTCTCCGTGTGGGTGGACGGGCTGTTCTGGATGGATCGTTGGAGCACCGGCTTACCAATCTGGTCGCGCAGGAACAATTTGCCGCTCCGAATCGGAAAATCGCTGATCCTGATTTGTAACAATCCATTGGTTGGGTTGGGATAGGTAGACAATGCGGTATTGAGTACTTCGCTCTGGCTGACGCCGGCAACCACGTCAATATTCAACTCACACAGGGCGGAGCCGGAGTTCCCCATAGTGTCGTATACGGTAAGTTCGTAGGAGAAGACCGGGCCGTCGGAAGCGGAAATGGTATTGGGGAATATTTCGCCGCTTTCAATGCCGCAGTTGTCCGTACTCTGGCCGATCAGTTGACTGATCTCGCCGGCGGTAAACATGGAGTTGACCACGGTATCGTTCAGGGTGATCGTTGCTCCTACGCAAACCGCTACGGGGTCGATATTGTCAAATACGCTTACTGTAAAGTTTTCGCTGTCAACGCTTTGCCCACAGGCGTCGGTGACGGTGTAGAAGTAGAAACTACCGGCTTCCAGTTCGGAATAAGTGCCGTCTTCAAAAGGAAGGGAGAGACCGTCGGGGCCGAAAAGCTGATAAGTGTAAGGCGGGACGCCGAAACTGGCGTTGGCCGTCACCGTACCATCGTCGGCGTTGGAGCAGGTGGCGTTGGTCAGGCTGGTGGAGGTCTCTAGTGGTCCCACGAATCCGGAAGCATCTACCCCGATCCGGAAGTCGCCGGTGTTGACATCAAAACCTTCCACAATGACCTGGTAAGAGCCGGCACAGAGGCTGCGTTCGATCCGTGATTGCAGGTTGTCTTCGTCGATGTCGTCGTTTTCTTCGATGATGTTTCCGTTTTGGAGCAGATAGATTTTGGTGTCGAAGTTAGTATCGTCATAATCGGTGGTGATGACTACGTTGGCGTAATCTTCGTCGAGGGTGAAGGCGTAGTGGACGTCGGCGGATGGTTCGCCGAAGGTGTTGGTATATTCTACGGAGGTTTCGCCGTCGCGGTTTGAGTTGAAATGGGTTTTGGCTCCGGTGAAGAAATTGCTGTTGAAGATCAATGGATCATTAGAAACGTTGCCGGCTTGGTGTCGCCACATAATGGAATAACAGAAATTCCAGTCGCTGGTAAGTGGCAAGAGGGCCTCTCCGACGCACTGAGAACCAAAATTTCCCGTATTGAACAGCCAGCGGCTGGGGCCACCAGTTTCGGAGATGGTTCCACCGAAGATGGTATTGGTGCCGACGTAACCGTTGTCGTCGCCATCGTCGAACTCGCAGCGTTCGCCGTTATCGTCTTCCCAGGCGACCAGTTGCATAATGAAAGTAGTACCGAAATTCCAATCTTCCTGGAAGGTAGCAGACGAAGAACCGTCGAAGGTACCTGCGCCGTCTCCCTCAAAGGTCGCACAGGTAGAGCCTATGTTTTGGCCATCGGAAAAACTGAAGGACATGGTGTATTCTTCCTGTCCGATTTCATCGTTGAAATTGGCAAAGGCGTCGTCAATTTTCCAGAGGAAACGGATGTCCGGGTTTTGTACCTGGGCGAAGAGGGGCAGGCCGAGGCAGAGCAGGATGTTTAAGGTAAAGAAACGCATGTGTTTTGGTATTGCGGGAGACCGGAGTAGGCACCCCTGATTATGGTTGTATATCCGGGGAAGTAGCGTGTGTTACTTCCCTTTCGATAGACCAAAACTAGCGAGGGAGGGTAGGTGAAATCAGCCCGATGTCACGAACGGACGGTTGGGTGTCACGAACGTACAATTGGGTGTCACGAATGGAAAAGGGGGATTTAGCTTGACTTTAGCGGTGATTGATTGTTTCATGCCGCCGCTCTCCTCAGCAAATACTGCAAGTGCTGAACTTTGGCTTTTAAATAATCAACTTCGTGTTCTGAAGTCGATGTTGAAA
>PDLQ01000018.1 GCA_002591745.1 Lewinellaceae bacterium SD302 | reverse complement strand
TCGTTCACACAGATTTCCATGGCGCTACAGCCGTCGAAGAAACCGGGGATCACGCCGGTGGCGGAACCGGCAGCCAGGCGTTGGCCCAGGGCGGTGAAGTAGAATCCAGCGGCTACGTTACCGGCAGCGTCCACTTCGAAACAGCGGCTGACGTTAGCCGGAAGCTCGTTCAGGTTAACGGTCGGCAGGTCTACGCAGAACAGTTCGGCCGGAGCCACGATGCTGTCCTGGATGCGCGGAGAGGTTTTGTCCTCAGCATTTACGTAACCCCAGCAGCCCAGGAAGTTTTGCAGTTCCATTAGTGGAGCTACGTTGGACTGGAAAACAAGATTGCGGATGATCAGATCGTTGACCGTGCTGAAGCAACCGTCGACTTCCGTAGCTTTGAACATCAGCATGGCACCGGTTTCAACTTCCTCGGAAACGGAGCCAGAGGTGTTGTTACTGGTGATATCGGTCATAGTGCCTTCCAGGCTGACCATGAAGATGTCGAAAGAGGCATCTTCAGTAGCATTATGCTCGAAGTCGAAGGCAATCGTACCGTTGCTTGGAATCATAATGGTTGCTTCGGCACTCAGTTCGCCTCCACAAGTAAAATCAGAACTAGTACTCAGCGTAAGTTCTTCGTTATTAGCAGCGAAATCCACGCTGGCTACATCACCACCCGCACCGTTGCCGATCAGGGTAGTAGTAAAGTTATCGGGAGCGAAGTCGCCCACGAAGCCATTAACCGTAGGAGCTACTCCTCCATCTCCGGTTTCGATGGTGTAAATGAAACGACCACAACCGTCGATGATCGGACCATTGGTCGTATCGTCGTCCATGACTACGATGTCGAAAGCAAATTGATCCAGACAAACGGTGTTACCTGCCAATACCATCTCGGGGATGATGGCAGTCTGGCAGTTTTCGTTCAACGTTACGTTAATCTCGGTGATACAACCCAGGTCGGGCTCGGTGAAGTTGATGGTAACCGTTACAGTATCCATAGCTACGTTGCCATTTACGTCGGTAGCAGTTACTTCTACCTCGAACATACCGATATCCTCACAACCGAAGTTATTCATGTTCAATTCTACGGAAGCAAGGCCACAAGCATCTTCAGCAGCATCGTCGTCACCACCGATCAGCACGGCGTTACCTTGGTCATCCAGCGTTACATCGCCGTCGGTCAGGGTAATTGTAGGAGCAATACTATCGGTTACCGTCACAACGATATCACATTCGTCATCAGCTTCGTCACCATCCTGGTTAAGGAAGATCGTGACATCCACCGTGCCCACATCACCACACATAAAGGTGTCTTGGGTAAAGGTAAGTTCATCACCGGGTGTGAAGGTAGAACCGGCAGTAGCGTCCATTTCAGTCATTTCATCAATGACAAATTGGCCGTCCACATCAAGAAATACTTCGATGTCATTACAAACCAGGTTGCTCTCACAGTCGGAGTCACCACCGGAAGCCATTACGTTGGCTACCCAGCCACCTTCATCTACGGAACCATCAGAGATAAATTCTACGGTCAGACAACCGGAAATGTCGGTAGAGGTAAATACGTTATTAACGGGTGCCAGGGGAGCGGCTACGTTAGTACCATGAATATCATTGGGGCCAGCTTCAACACCGCCACCGTCACCACCGTCACCGGGGCTAACGGCACAATCGGCAAAGCCTTCTTCACCACAACCAGTAAAGAGCTGGGTTCCACCGGTACCGTTTCCGTCGTAAACGTTCAGGAAATCCCAGCAGACAGGATCAGTACGAGTTTCCAGATCAACGTCTAAAAATTCGATTGAGATAACACTTCCCATCGCACTGCCATCGGGACAGAGACGAGCAACACTATTTTGGTCTAATGGGTAAGAACCTTCACCGTCACAACCTTCGCCACCGGCGTCCA
The DNA here is from genome assembly GCA_002591745.1 of Lewinellaceae bacterium SD302. Classification (GTDB taxonomy): domain Bacteria; phylum Bacteroidota; class Bacteroidia; order Chitinophagales; family Saprospiraceae; genus Neolewinella. The sequence continues at coordinate 111,371 of PDLQ01000018.1, read as the reverse complement.
CGTAGGATACGGTAGCACCGGGAGGAACCATAAACATTTCATCAACACCGTTGCCGGTGGGATGAGTAATGTCCTCAGCATCTACGGCAGGAGGACAGGTGCTGGTAGCAGTTACTTCCGCTACCCAACCGCCCTGGGGAACAGAGCCGTCTGACGTGAAATTGACAGTCAGACAACCGGAGGCATCAGTAGAAGTGTAAACGTTATTGACAGGGTTCAAAGGAAGCGCCACATTAGATCCGTGGATGTCATTGGGGCCTTCTTCTACACCACCGCCATCACTTCCGTCACCAGCCAAAGAAGCACAGGCTTGGAAGCCTTCTTCTCCACATCCGGTGAAGACTTGAGGGTCAGTTACGTCATCACCGTCAAAAATGTTCAGAAAATCCCAACAGACGGGATCTGTACGTGTTTCAATGTCAACCTCCAGAAACTCGATGGTAATAACACTACCCGGAGCATCCGGGCAGATCTGAGCGGTTGCGTCCTGGTTGTTAGCGTAAGCACCGCCTTCGCCATTACAGGCTTCGCCGCCGCCGTCAAAGTAATTCACGGTCGTACCAGCGGGAACCGTAAACATCGTTACGGAGCCATCTCCAGCCGTGGGGTGAGTAATGTCCTGCGCCAGCAGACCGCTAGCTGCGAGGAAGCCTAGACAGCACAGGAAAGTTAACCTGGCGAGGCTTGTTAGGTAAGGTCTTTTCATACAAGATTACGATTAAAAAATTTTCAGAATCACCTTCTACCCTGGTCAAAGGGAAGATTAAAATACATTAGAGGAGTAATTCTAACAACACTAAAAACTCAAGATAGAAGGTCGTAAAACATTAATAGTCAACCAGCTAGGTCAAAACTGATTGATCATTACCAGATAAAGGTACGAATATGTTGCAAATTGTCGGTATGCAGTCACGATTTTTGCTCATCATGTGAACATTGCTACTTTGCTAGTCAAAACAAGCACGTGAACTCATATCCAAATAAACTTTGCAACCACTAAGACGTTGCGGGTATCGCCTTGTTACGACAATCTTTACGGTCAACTAGCTTGATCACCTTGGCTGGCGGTGTCGCTACGCCATAGTCCAATCGTTCTAGTCATTAACTACTTCATCGGTGTTGACAAGACCTTGATATAGTAACTACCCTTTAACAGGTCCCTTTTAGGCGCTGGTCTGTGCCCGGGTTAGTCAACTCGTCATTATGCCATGACCGCACACAAGTTGAAGACGATTTTGATTTTAACCCCCACAAGCGTCCGAGGCTTTCTCAAAATCATTGATATTGGTACACCGGGAGACTTCAAAGTAGCAAAGTCGATAAAGAAGGAAGCAGTTCAGCTTTATGCTAGCACAGCGGCGCCATATGACCTGGAGTCATCGAAAGGGGCTATGCCACCGCATCCGGTAATCAAGGCAGATTACTGTCTATGAATGACCAACCTGATTGGTTTCGGGGAAGCTCCGGCATGTGACTGTTCAAGGAGATTTCAACAGCCTGGATCGTCCCCGGCTATTTCCCCTGAAGTGAGGCAAAACGGAATAACTGCAGCCGTTCCCGGTTGTTACCAACGGCAAAAAGCAACCCGTCGGCAGTCCTGAAACTGGCCAGACTACGAGCATCGTGGGGAGTGAACCAACCACTTTCCCGCGCGGGCACTGTCTTGAATGATCCCTGACCATTACCCAGTAGTACCAGACCGGTACCGGCATCGTAGCGGCTGGTTTCAACTTCGGCTCCGTACATATTGCCCGTTCCCAACACGTCGAGGTAGCCGTCGCCATTGAGGTCGACGACTATGGCATCCCGCAACGGAGACATCTGGGCCAGGTCGGGCAATTGCTTTATTTCGAATTGCCCACCGTTATTCACTAGTAAAGCACTGGCGAAAGAATAGACCTCGTGTTTTACAGCTTCTTCCATCTCTTCTTCGGGCAGGATACTTTCGAGATCGGCAGTAGCAAAGCCTTCGTAGGTCGGGAATTTATCGGCGATGAAGGGCATTTGCTCTGAAGAACATTCACGGCCACGAACGGGCACTACTTTGTCACCATTGTAGCTAGCCAGCACAATATCATTGGATCCATTGTCGTCAAAATCATTGCTGTAAACGTAGAGTGGCTTTTCCGGGCTGGCTTTGTATTTGGTATTAAGGCCAAGGTTGCCCACCAGGTAATCCGGGTCGCCATCGTTGTCGAAGTCCCCTTCGATGATGCTCCACCACCAGGCGGTAGATTTTCCCAGACCGAGATTATCAGTGGTTTCCACGAAGGCTTGGCCACCATCGTTGCGGAAACAGCGAACCTTCATCCACTCCCCTACTACCATAATATCCAGGTCCTCGTCGCCGTCAAAATCAGTAAAAATGGCGTCGGTTACCAATCCGAGCTGCTGAAAATCTGCCGCCAGCTCAGCGGTTACGTTTTCGAAGCGGCCACCATCGTTCCTCAGCAGTATACTGGAAGCAGGGGCCGGGTAGCGCCCGGGAACCAAACGACCGCCGACGAAAAGATCGAGATCACCGTCGCCATCATAATCTCCGGCAATGACCGTTTCTCCGCTACTGACGATGGTCGGCAGGGCATCATCGGCCCTTTTAAAGCTGCCTTTACCATCGTTGCGGTACAAGCGATCCTGATAAAGGGGATCGCCAGCTTCTCGCTCACTACCGCCACTGACGACGTAAAGGTCGAGATCATCATCTCCGTCGGCATCGAAGAAAATACTGCCCAAATCTTCGTAGGCTTGATCGTTTTTCCAGGGTGATGAAGAAGAACTCTTAAAACCACCATCGGTCATTTGCAAATACAGTTGAGCGGGTTGGCCCAGGGCACCACCGATAAACAAGTCATCCAGTCCGTCACCATTGACATCTCCAGCCGTGATGTGGGGGCCGTGCTCGCTTTGTTTGTGGGGCAACAGGATTTCGCGGGCAAAATCGTCGAACTCATTTTCCTGGTGGAAATAATCGGGTTTCTCCGATCCACGGAGTTCCACCAACATTACCTGATTGTTGTCTCCATTACGATTGGTCTTAGTGGCACCGGTGGGGTCAATCTTTAACGTTTGGTTGGCGGTCACGTTTTCCAGTATTTTTTGACGGCCGTCGGCCCAGCGGACGGTGAGGCGAGCTACCTGATGGTTCTGCCCCAAACCAAAGTGAGCGACTGTTTCCGAGGCGGATAAATAGCCACGGGTAGCGGTGGTCTCGGTTGTTTGCAATTGACCATTGCCATACTCAATAGTAATTTTGGTATTGAGTGCGGTGATATTTTCCTGATCACCGCTCACGACTACGCGCAGGTAATTGGCTTCGTTACCCCGCAGGTTTTCGTAAACGGAGGCGGGTGCACTCACGTTACTGACTACCATATCCAAGTCACCATCCAGGTCCAGGTCGGCAATGGCCATGCCGTTGGAGAAGCCAGGCTGATCAAAACCCCAGGCGGTAGTGACATTTTCAAATTTAAGTTTGGCTTGACCATCCTGATTGTTACCCGGATTACGGTAAAGATAATTTGAGATGGGCTGGGAGGGAACCATTTGTACCACGTCCATCACCTGAAAATCTTTTTGCCCCCGACGGTTGGCTGCACGGATCTTGTACTGGAAGTCATTATTACGCATATCGCGCTGAATGCCGTTAGTAATGGCAAAATCGCGGAAGCCGTCATTATCCAGGTCAGCCATCAGTACGCTCCAGCTCCAGTCTGTTTTAGCGATACCAGACTGGAAAGCGACCTCGCTGAACGATCCCATGCCATTATTGAGTTGTAGAGTATTAGACATGTATTGATAGTGCTTGCCGCTTTCGACCAATTTCCAAAAACGATCCGGCCGCATACTGGCCATGTTGGTTTTGCTGCGAAAGTGATCCGGGGCAGCCATATCCATGACGCCAATGTCTGGTAAGCCATCGTTGTTGAAATCGTTGATATCACTTCCCATTGAGAAATTAGACATGTGTTTGAGCCGGGAAAGCGACTCGTCTTTGAATACGCCCCCCCCTTGATTAATGTAGAAAAAATCGGGCTCGAAATAATCGTTGGTGACGTAAAGGTCCGTCAGTCCGTCGTCATTGAGGTCATTGGCCACTGCGTTGAGACCATAACCGAAGCTTTCCAGGCCGGCGGCACGGGTTACATCTTCGAATTTACCATTACCCCGATTTTCGTAGAGGTGGTCCGACCACTGCATCCGGTTGTCATTCATATCCAGTTTAAAGCGAGAAATGAAACGTCCGTCCGGTGGCTGATTGACTACGTAGCAGTCCAGGTCGCCGTCGTGGTCGTAATCAAAGAAAGTCGCCTGGATGGAGAAGCCCATGTCTGCAAGTCCTATTTCTTCGGCTTGATCGGTGAAGGTGTTGTCACCATTATTGACGTAGAGGCGGTTTTTACGGAAATTAAAATCCATGGTCGGCTCGTTGCGGCAGACGTAGATATCGAGGAAGCCATCCTGGTTGACATCGACGACGGTGACGCCCATTGACCACTTGTTGTCCTGGCGAATACCAGCGCTGGTGGTGATGTCTTCAAAATTGAGATCTCCTTTGTTCAGGTATAAGCGATCCCCCACCTGGTTACCGGCGAAAAACAGATCTGGCAGGCCGTCGTTGTTGAAATCACCGGTCGCGACCCCAGCTCCGGAGTAGACGTGTTGCCACCGCATATGATTATGGGCTTCGTTCTCCACGATGTTGTTGGCGAATTGGACACCGCTTTCAGCAGCATCAAGAAGACGAAACAGTTGTTCTTCAGCAGATCCCTCCCTGGCTTGGGGGTTATCGTCAAGAATCGGCGCAGGGGATTGCTCTCCGCAACTGACCAGTAGTGCAAGCAATAAAAGTGTGTAAAATCGCATCGTGTATAGGAATAAATTCGATTCAAAAAGCACTCAAATATAGTCAGCCGGCCGACAAAAATCGAAATAATCAAATCCTAAGTAACTTGAGGACTAAATAAAAGCCCTGCCTCCCTCCCTCAAGTTTTCTAAACCTTTCACCCAAATGCGTCAATTTCACTTTGGTTTAGCTATCCTACTGGTCTTATTAATCTCTTGCAACGGGGCGGAGCAAAATCCGGACGTCTCGACGATTCCCTACCAGAGTGAAGCTACCCTCTCACTCAATCGCCTCCAGTACGAAAGCAGTCCCTATCTGCTGCAGCACGCTGGCAATCCGGTAGACTGGTGGCCCTGGTCCGACGAGGCCTTTGAACTTGCCAAAGCGGAAAACAAACCCGTCATCGTCAGTATCGGCTACAGCACCTGCCATTGGTGCCACGTCATGGAGCGGGAAAGCTTTGAGGATGAAGCGGTTGCCGCTTACATGAACGAGCACTTCATCAACATTAAGGTAGACCGGGAAGAGCGGCCGGACGTCGATCAGCTTTATATGGAAGCCTGTCAGGCCATTACCGGCAATGGCGGCTGGCCATTGAATGCCTTCCTCCTGCCCGATACCCGTCCCTTTCACGCAGGCACCTATTTTCCTCCCCGTAGCGATGGTCAGCGCCCCGGCTGGCTGAACCTGCTGAAAAGTATCGCCGAACGCTGGCAGGAAAAGCCGGAGGAACTCACTGACCGGGCCGAAAAGTTGACCCAGGGCATCAGGGATAACAGTCAGTCAGTATTTGCTCAGGCCGACGCAAGCAAGAACTTTAGTCCGGAAATGACCAGGCAGATGGTCGCCAAATTGAAAGAAAAATTTGACCGGATAAACGGAGGATTCGGGCAAGCTCCAAAATTCCCTTCCGTTCAAAGCCTGGAGCTCTTGCTGGACCTGGGTATTCTAGGGCAGGATAAAGAGGCAATCTACATGGTTAAGCAGGCCACGGAGGCCATGATCGAAGGTGGTATTTACGACCAGCTCGGCGGCGGATTTTCCCGTTATACTGTCGATGCAGAATGGCGGATTCCCCACTTTGAAAAGATGCTTTACGACAATGCCCTGTTGCTGCGCTTAATGGGCAAGCTACAGATGCTGGAACCCCACCCGGTATTCTCCAATGCGATCGATGAAACGGTCAATTGGCTGACGGCTGAAATGCAATCACCAGATGGTACTTTTTATTCCGCGCTCAATGCCGATAGCGAAGGTAAGGAAGGCGCGTTTTACGTGTGGAAATACGCTGAATTGAAGTCTCTTCTTTCCCAGGAAGAGCTTGCCTTTACGGAGGAATATTTTGGGCTTACCGAAGTAGGTAATTTTGAAGAGGAAACCAACATTTTATACCGCATAAAATCAATCCCTGCAACAGCGTTTGATCTTTGGCATACCACAAAACGTAAGCTACTGACTATCAGAGACAAAAGAGAACGCCCTTCCCGTGACGACAAGGTTATTTTGCAGTGGAATGGCCTCGTTATTTCCGGGCTGACCTATGCCTATCGAGCTACTGGAAAAGAGGCATACCGGCAACTTGCTTTCGACGCTTATTCAGGTTTAAAAAATCGGCTCTTTGCAGACGGGAAATGGCACCGAAGCTACAAAGATGATCTAGTCGGCCCGGAAGCTTTCCTGGGCGACCTGACGGCCCTGAACAATGCTCGCCTGGACCTCTACGATCTGACCCACGAACCAGAATTTCTGCTAGAAACCGAGGCCCTGCTCAGTGAAATCGAGAGTAATTTTGGAGACGCCGCGGGAGGTCTGTACTACCTGGTTCCACCCGACAAAAGTGAACTGGCAGTTGCCCCCCTGGATCTCTACGACAACGCCATTCCGAGTGGCAATGGTCAGATGCTGGAAACAATGCGCCGACTGGCTGCCTACACCGGTAAAGTCACCTACCGAAATCAAGCGCGGGATAAGCTGCTCAAGCTAGTTGAAAAAGTAGTCGACTATCCTACCAATTTCGCCAATTACGGGCGGCAGATGTTACTGCTCCAGCGACCCGAAAGCAGCCTGGTTATCAGTGGAGGAGAAACCGCGGAAGTCGCGAATAAAATCCTTGGAAATTATCGCCCCGGTTTGGCCATTGTCACCGTTGACGAGGAACGGGAAGATATTCCCAGTATGAAAGACCGCTATTTCGACGGAGAGCTACAGCTTTACCTTTGTGAAGACCAAACCTGTCGGATGCCGGTGGGCAGCATTGCGGAACTGGAGTTAGACTAACAAAGTAGCAAAGTTATAATGAACCGAGTGCACCGTCGTCAGTACACTCGATGACCACAGGAAGAGGTGGGCTGAAGACTGTTTTGATTTTAGATTCCAGATTTTGCTCAATACGCCTACTCGCCACATTGGCAAAATCAAGAACTTCGGATCCAGGATCTTAAATCTAGAATCAGTTATCGCTGATCTCTAGATCACTTTTCAGCTCGCCCACGTCCGATTATATCAGGCCGGATAAACTCCTGCGTCGAGCGTACTGACAAGGTCGACCGACATTGCTACTTTGTTAGCCAAAATAATTAGCTTTGCGCCATGAACGAAAAGGTCCTCATCCTCGACTTCGGGTCGCAGTACACCCAATTGATTGCCCGGCGAATTCGGGAGTTGAATGTTTACAGCGAGATCGTACCTTTCAACAAGGTACCGGAGATAGATGAGACCATCAAAGCCGTGATCCTGAGCGGCAGCCCGTTCAGTGTTAAGGATGAAATGGCCTTACACCCTGATCTTGAAGCCTTTATCGGCAAAAAACCGGTATTGGGCATCTGCTACGGTGCTCAGTATCTGGCCAATCATTTCGGAGGCAAGGTGAGCCGCAGTCTGAAGCGGGAATACGGTAAGGCCAACCTGAGTGAAATCCACCGCGAAGGCGGTCTGCTGGAAGGCGTAGTCAAAGGTTCCCAGGTCTGGATGAGCCACGGCGACACCATTATGGAACTGCCCGAACAGTTTGAACTACTGGCCAGTACCACGGACGTTGAAGTTGCCGCTTACGCCAGCAAACCGGAGGCCTTCACCGCTCCGGTTTACTGCATTCAGTTTCACCCCGAAGTCTACCACAGCCTGGACGGAGCGCAGTTATTGAAGAACTTCGTGATCGACATTTCCGGCTGTTCCGGCAGTTGGACGCCGGCCGCCTTCGTAGAAGATACCGTAGCCCAGCTCAAGGAAAAAATCGGTGACGAACGCGTCCTGCTGGGCCTCAGTGGCGGCGTGGACAGTAGCGTAGCCGCCATGTTGCTACACAAAGCGATTGGTGACCGTTTATTCTGCTTCTTCATCGACAACGGTTTGTTACGTAAAGATGAATTCGAAGAAGTACAAGCTAGCTACGATGGCATGGGACTGAACGTTTTTGCCATCGACGCTAAAAACGAGTTTTACACTGAACTGGCCGGAGAATCCGACCCGGAGAAGAAGCGTAAAATCATCGGTCGCGTCTTCATCGAGGTCTTCCAGCGGGAGGCCGATCAATTGACCAACATCACCTACCTCGGGCAGGGAACCATCTACCCGGACGTTATCGAATCGGTAAGCGTACACGGGCCTTCCGTCACCATCAAAAGCCACCATAACGTGGGCGGCTTGCCGGAAAAAATGGGCCTGAAAATTGTGGAACCCCTACGCTTTCTGTTCAAGGATGAAGTACGGCGCATCGGTGCTCAAATGGGGATGCCCCAACACCTGCTGGGGCGTCATCCTTTTCCTGGTCCCGGGCTGGCAATTCGCATCCTCGGAGACATCACGCCGGAAAAAGTTGCCCTCTTACAGGCGGCCGATGCCATTTATATTAATAAATTGCGGGACTATGGCCTTTACGACGACGTTTGGCAGGCGGGAACCATCCTGCTTCCGGTCCAAAGCGTGGGGGTCATGGGCGACGAGCGAACTTACGAGCAAGCAGTCGCTTTAAGAGCAGTGAGCAGCACCGACGGCATGACGGCCGAGTGGAGCCGGCTGCCCTACGACTTCCTAGCGGCGGTCAGTAGTGAAATTATTAATAACGTCAAAGGCATTAACCGAGTCGTTTATGACATCAGCACCAAACCTCCGGCCACGATTGAATGGGAATAATCCCTTCCGTAGCCTAATCGCTGTATTTTTCTTCTTCAATCTCCTGCTTTTTGGAACGAGTTGCGAACTCTTCAAACCAATCGATAGCAGTAGTGGTACCACCATCGGCCGGGATCGCCCGCGCGACGAAACCCCCGATGATCAGAACGGCAATAATGGCGACGAGGAACTGGACCCTATCCAGAGTCGTCGTGTCTACGATCCTGTCTCGGGCCGCTACGTATACGTGACCAATGCCCCGACCGAGGAAATGGATACTGTTCGCTGGCGACTGGTCAGTGAGACCACGGCCCGGCCGATCACCGAGGAAGGTACCGACGTATTCAACCCCGTCGTAGACCCCAACAACACTAATAATCCCGTTACTGGCAACCAACCGATCGAACAGGTCGGGGTAAGTACGGACGGCTCCCGTTTGCTGAGTTCCTACAACGTAGACTTCCTCTTACCATTTCTGGCCAACCGGCTCGAAGGCGGCAGTATGGACGGAACCGCGCTGCCCGTAATTGATCAAAACTCGCTGTGGTCACTTCATTTCTACTCCGGTGCCCAAATGGCGCTGGATGACCTGAAAAGCCAGAACATCTCTTTGAACGTGAGTGCCCACGATACCCGGGCCACGCCGGCGCGAACCAACGAGTTACTCCGCCAGCAGGATACCCGGGCGGCCCATATGATCATCGGGCCCTACCTGCGGCCCAATATCGCCGCGACGGCTGAGGCCGTTCGCAACCAGGAACAGGTATTAATATCGCCTTACAGCGCCGCCGACGGCATCAGCACCAATAACCCGAATTACGTACAGGTCAACCCTACCCTGAACACCCATCTGCGCAGCATCCTGCAACACGCCACTACCACCAAGCGGGGCGACCGGATCATCCTGGTGGCTGGTCCGCAGCACCGCGAACGCCTTGCCTTTTTACAGGAAGAATACCGGGTAATGAGCGGCGACCTGGAGATCGAACCCTTAGAAGAGCTGATCATAGAAGACCAGGAGACAAACATCTCAAGTTACCTGGATGGCCGCGGTACGGTCTTCATCGTTCCGATTTACGACGATGAGTCTTTCGTTGCCAATTTCCTCCGCCTGGTCTACAATGCCAACCGCACGAACCAGGATCGCGTAGCCACTTATGGTTTGCCGCAATGGAAAAACTTCAGCCGCATTGATTTCGACTATTACGAAGGGGCTAACGTCCACATCAGCAGCAGCGTTTTCGTAAATAACCTGGACCCGGAAGTACGGCAGTTCCGTCAGGATTTCTACAACCGCTTCAAGGCTATTCCCCGTGAAGAAGCCTATATCGGCTACGATCTGACACACTACTTTGCCCGCATGATCAACGAGCACGGCACCCGCTTCCAGTACGCCATGTCCCGTAATCCTGAAAAACTAATGCATACCGAATTCCGCTTTGAACCCATGATGTACATTGCCGACCCCAATGCGCCCAATTTCGAGCAAGCCACGGTGGATCATTGGGAGAATACCTTCGTGAACATTCTCCAGTTCAGAGATTACCAGTTTCGGAAAGTTAATTAGTCGAGCGTCTTCTGATCAAGCGTCTTTTAGTTGGGAGTTCCCAATACTCCTCACTCCCGACCAAAAGACTCTTGGCTATCCTACCCCTGACTTCCGAATAAAAGACTCCCGACTAGAATGCCTCCCCCCCCATCCCCTGCACGCGCCGAAAAGCTCCGCTCCGTCGTCGATCAGCGGCAACTGAACTGGACCGTAGTACTGGAAAACGTGCACGATTGGCACAACATTTCCGCCGTAATGCGGACCTGCGATGCCGTTGGGATTCAGCATCTGTTCATTCTACAGACGGAGGAAGACCTGAAGTTCAAGAAGTTTAAACTGGGCCAAAAAAGCTCGGGTGGAAATGCCAAGTGGCTGGCCGTTCATTACTACCAGGACCGGGAAGCCTGCTTCGAGCAGTTGTACAAGTTAGTTGACAAAGTCTACGCTACCCACCTTGGCGAAAACAGTATGGATCTCTACGCCATTGACCAGACACAGCCAGTAGCATTGCTGTTTGGTAATGAACACGACGGCGTGAGCCCCGAAACCCTGGCCAAATGCGATGGTAATTTCACCATTCCCATGCACGGAATGACCCAGTCGCTGAACATCAGCGTAGCTTGCGCAGTCTCCCTTTTCGAAGGCTTGCGCCAACGGCAAAATGCCGGCCTCTACACGGACAACACAACCGCCAAACCCGCCGTTTTTGATGCACTTTTCAAAGAATACAAGAAGCGGCACGAGCGGGGAAGGATTAAGTCGATCCATCCGGTGGGGGTGGAAATTCCGGGGCGAGAACTTTGAGGTTTTAGAAATAGAAAATGGGAGCGCTGCGCTTTAGGAGATAGGAGCTCACGCGACAGTCGACCGCTTCGCAGCCCGACCTTAAGGTAGGAATAGAATACAGCGCCAGTTTGTATACGTCCCTGGAACGCATCACGCTCGGCTCCTATTTCCTAAAGCCGAGGAAGCGCAGCGACCGACGGCGATCCTATTTCTTATTTCCAATAGCTAAAATAAATCACCAGAGTTCCCTTGAAAAATTTCATCGCCTTTTCTCCCATCTACAAGTACCAGCTTCCGCCGAAGCATCGCTTTCCGATGGAAAAGTATGAATTACTGCCGGAGCAGTTACTTTACGAAGGCACGATCACCCAAGATGCGTTCTTTGCTCCTGAGTCGCTCTCCGAAGACATCATCTTACGGACCCACAGCAAGGAATTTTGGGATAAGCTACGCAGTAATACGCTGAGTCGTAAGGAAGTCAGGGCCATTGGTTTCCCGATGCGACCTGAACTGATTGCCAGGGGCCGGGTGATTGCCGGTGGTACCCTGGAAGGGGCCCGAACAGCCATGAATCGAACCGGAATCGCACTAAACGTAGCCGGAGGCACCCACCACAGTTTCCGCGATCGGGGAGAAGGTTTCTGCGTCTTCAATGACATCGCCATCGCGACGAACGAACTTTTATACAACGGAGAGATCAGGCGGGCAATGATCGTCGATCTGGACGTACACCAGGGCAACGGGACGGCCGCTATTTTTGCCGAGGAAGACCGGGTTTTCACATTCAGCATGCACGGAGCCAAGAATTACCCCCACCGCAAACCGCCTTCCGATCTGGACATCGGCCTGGCCGACAAGACCTCGGATGCCGAATACCTTGCTACTTTGTCAGCCACCCTACCCCGGCTTCTGGATGAATTTCAACCCGACCTCGTTTTCTACCTCAGTGGCGTGGATATCATCGAATCCGATAAACTGGGCCGGCTCTCGGTAAGTATCGCCGGATGTAAAGCGCGGGATCGTTTTGTTTTCGAGTGCTGCCGCTCCCGGAAGCTGCCCGTTATGGTAGCCATGGGTGGTGGATACAGCAAGCAACTGGCGCACATTATCGAAGCACATGCGAATACATTTCGGCTGGCGGTAGAGTTGTGGGCTTAGAGTGAATACAAGCATATCAAGCAGCACAAAACGCATAAGTTTCAGGATGAATATGCCATTCATGATAAATTTCGTCTAGTCTGCCTTGTGTAGACTTGCGTTGCTTCGTGATCTTGTGTTTTTTATACCCTGAACATTTATCTTCGCCACAAATCCCCTATAATGATCAACATTGCCATCGATGGCTACTCCGCCTGCGGAAAATCAACCCTGGCTAAGGCCATAGCCTCTGAGTTGGATTATCGTTTTATCGATACCGGGGCAATGTACCGGGCGGTGACGCTGTATTTCATCCGCCAGGGAGTCAGTTTGGGGGTGGCTGACGAAGTAGCAAAGTCTTTGGGGGAGATCGACATCGATTTTGCCAACGTCGAAGGCAGGAACCACACTTTTCTCAACGGAGAGGACGTAGAAGATGAGATCCGGGGGATGGCCGTGGGACAAATGGTAAGCCCGGTAGCGGCAATATCCGCCGTGAGACGTTATATCGTTCCTCAACAAAAAAAGATGGGCCTCAAGGGCGGGGTGGTTATGGACGGCCGGGACATCGGTACCGTCGTTTTCCCGAATGCAGAACTAAAGATTTTTGTAACCGCCGACATGGACATCCGGGTAAAACGTCGACTGAGCGAGTTGCTAGAACAAGGTAAACAGGTCACCGAGGCTGAAGTCCGTGCAAATTTGCTGGAACGAGACCATATCGATTCCACCCGGGCTGACAGCCCACTCAAACAAGCAGAAGACGCTATTCTGCTGGATAATTCCAAGCTCAGTTTTCAGGAATTCATTGACCGGGGGATAGCTTTGGCGAAAGAAAAACTCAACGGCTAGCGACCTCCAGGTCGCTCTGGCGTGCGCCGCTCTCCGAACGGCTAGTAATTATAATGCAGCATTTTTAAATTTGAACAGCAGTAGCTTTCGCTGATGCCCATTGGAAGAGAAGAGCGGCGCATTCATGACTTAGAGCGACCAGGAGGTCGCTAGCCTTTGCGCCGCTCAATGAAGCAGCCCACTGCCGCGGCCGGGCGCGTTGCTACTGGCTCATTAGCCCTGATACTTTCCAGTACTTCTTGTAGTTCGTGTTGGGTGACCACCCGGCGGCGACGCCCGATTCTCTGGTAAGAATTGTCGATTCGCCCCTGGTAAAGAATTACTTTGTGATCTTCGTCGTAGACAACCACTTCGGGGGTTATCGTGGCACCAAAAGTATTGGCCAGATCGCTACCATGATCTTGTTGTAGCGGAAAGTCGACACCGTACTTTTCGGCAAACATGAGCATACCTAGTTCCGTGGAGCTTTCATTGGGGAAGATGCCCTGAAAAGTGATTTGCTCACTGCTAAACTCCTCTACCAGCTCGTTGAGCGTAACGGTGTAGTACTGACTGATCAGACAATCTTCGTGGAGGAAAAGGTAGACAGTGATCTTACCAGCTTTGCTACCACGTCCGATTTCATCAGGCCGGGCGGGCATTTGATAGCCATAAGGAGGAGCAACCGGATCTAATTGAAGACTCCCGAAAATCAATCCTACAAACAGCGACGTCAGGATCAACTGATTCATCGCGTAATCACCACTTTAGCCGTAGTCCCATAGCCCTCACCCTTCATCCGGACAAAGTAGCTGCCAGCCGCGAAACGACTCAGATCGAACTGGGTGGTCTGGGTACCACTACCCCACCTTTGTTCGGCAGAAAGTACTGCCAGACGTTGCCCGGCCTGGTTGAACAAGTCGAAAGACAACAGTTCTGCGCGGACCAGATCAAAAGTCAGGGTAAGCTTGTCGTTAACTGGATTCGGGGTAGGCGGATAGAGGCGGCTGCCGGTAGGAGACGGGCGATCCACTACGCTAACCGGAAGATTGCCCAGCACGATGTCCTCGTCGCCCTCCTGATAAGGTACGTAGTAGTAAAAAACCACCAGCATTTCATCATTAGTACCGTCACCCCAGCCTACGTCGACGGGTGGGTCAGAAGGATTATTGGGGTTAGACGAAGTATTATCGTAATTGGCAATAGTGTATAATTTGGAACCAGCCGGAATCTTCAGCATCCGTTCCAGGGTATAGGCACCCTGCCAGTTGAAATCCCAGTCTTCGATCTGAATGATCCTGAGCGTATCGTTTGCCGGAGTAACGGCGAAAACCTCGTAGTAACGACCTAAGTAATGGGCGTGGGGCAGTACTGAAATGAGGCTGATATCGGTAGAGATAGTGTTGTTGCCCAGTCCATCCGCTCCTACTGCGGTAAAAGTGCGGGTGGTTTCCGGTGGGATGTAAAATTGTCCCCAGCCCCCTGGCAGATCGCCTGGCAAAGTCATGGACTGCAGTACCTCTCGCTCGATCTGGTCGTCGCTGCCTTTAAAAAAGACATTGATGCTGGACTGGTCAGTCTCTTCGGTAGGAAGCGGAGCATAATGCACCTGAATTAGCAAATCCGCTCCGGCGGGTAGTGTCTGGCCTAGACCTTCGGGAAACACCAGCGGCAGGTTGCCCGGTACGTAAGTCCAGGAAAGGTAAACCGCCTGATTGATGCCGAAGTCACCGAACGATTCGTAACCGTATACGTCGGGGCTTTGAGCGTCACGGGTGGCGGCGGCACCACTAAGGTCGTAGCCAAACAGAACGTGGTGTACGGCCCTGCTGTTTCCCGGACGAAATTCCATGGCAGCAATCTCTTTGTCTTCGGTAAAGTTGGTCGGCAGTACGAATACCCGGTAGTCATCCTGATTATTCCCGGCTACTGTGTAGGCTTCTTCCATTTCGATGACCACATCCGGTGTACCGATCTGAGATCCGGTAGTGTAGGTTGGCAGATCGGGCTCCAAGGCGGGATCCCCCTGGGGCATTCCATCACTTACCCAATTGGAAATGGTCTGGATCTCCTCATCGGTCAAATAGCGTTCGCCGATGAAATGACTATAATCGCGGTTAGGCGGCCAGGGCGGCATGTATTTGATCTGGGTAACGTACTGAATAGTAGTGCCGAAATTCGCTACCTCCTGGTAATTGGTAAAGGGAATGGGCGCTACTTCTCCGACCCGGTGGCAGCGGGTACAGTTATCGTAAATGATGGGAGCAATGTGCTCGCTGAAATTGACATCCTGAGCAGTTACACCAAGCGAGCAGAATAGGCATAAAGAGAGCGTAAATAGTTGTTTCATTCGGTACAGGTTCTGGATGCAAGAGAAGTTAATCCAATGCCAGGGTTGGTTCAATGTACCAGCAAGATAGGGGAATTACCGAACAAGCCGCTCAATCAGCTGGCCAGTAAGCGCTCCTCAATACAGGCGATCACTTCCTTGCGCCGGCTGCGACTGATGGGTATGGAGTGCGCTTTGCCCAAGTAAGCACGCTCGGTATCCCAATGACTTACGTGTTGGCAGTTTACCGCATAGCCGCGGTGAGTTTGTATAAATTGATCGTTTGGCAAGCTCTTGAGAACAGCCCCCAGGCTCTTACGCTGCAATATCTCCGAGCCATCGTGTAGTAGTAACTTGGTATAAACGTGAGTAGCCTCGAGATAGAGAATGCTGGAGGTGTTGACTTGCAGGTTTTTCCGCCCGGTGGACACCGTCAGTCGGGGGACTTTTTGCAATGCATCTTCCACGGCATTATGCAGGGCGATCTCAATAGTCGTTAGTAAGCTTTCTTTCCGTACCGGCTTGGTCAGATATCCGGCCGGGCGGGTTTCCTTGGCCAGTTCTACGAAGCGACGATCGGTCTGAGAGGTCAGGAAAATGAATGGGGTTGGGGTCGAAGACTTTGTAATATAGTTGGCAAAATCGATTCCGGTTTTGTGGCTATTCAAGCGGATATCAATCAACGCAAAGTCCGGTTTTTCCGACTCCAGCAGTTCGACAGCTTCTTCGTAGGAAATAGCCGGACCGGCCACTTGATAACCGACTCTGGTCAGATAGCGCCCGATAGTGTCCGCAATCAAGACCTCATCTTCGACGATAAGAATTTTATAAGCTTGTTTCATCTTAAAACTGTGAATTATACTGAATGGGCTTAGAAAAAAGTTAAAAGGATTTAGTCAGCACAAGGCATTTGCCTGTACCGTCAAAATCAAGGTCAAGTCCTTTCCTTCGAAATCGGTTCCCAGTAAAATCGGGCAATAACAGCTAGCTAAAAAAAATTATATGGCAAGTTCAAATCTATGCTAAATGTGTAAAGTGCTTGTCTTCCGAAGGTAAGTAACCTTCTACAGACTAATAACACCCGGATGGACTGGCAGGTGTTTTTACGCTACAAACAGGTATAAATACCTATTAATCGTCCATTATACTTTCCTTTCTAAGCGTATTTCAACATTTGCCCCCCCGTCATTGAAGCTTCGGATACTCCCCTTGAGCTGGTGAACCATGCTACGCAGCAGGTAGTCACCCAACCCACCTATTCTGCCTTCTAACTTACCGTTTTGAAAACCAGGTCCATTATCTCGATAATTTAAGGCGATGCCTCTTTCACTGACTTCCCGGAATACGATCCATATCTTAAGTTTCCCTTCCTGACGGGTACCGTGTTTCATGCTGTTGGTCAGCAGTTCGGTCAGGATGATCCCCACCGGCATGCAAGTGGTCAGGTTAAGGCTGACATCCCCAGCGGACAGTTCCAATTGAGGTTCTTTGCCCTGGGTGCGCAATTCTTTTACCTGCTCGAAGAGTGATGCCACGTAGACCTCCAAAGCAATCCGCTGAACGTCGTTCTGCTGATAAAGAATATCGTGGACCGCCGCCATGCTGAAGATGCGGGAACTCATGATGTTCAGTTTATCCCGTACGGTTTCATCTTCGATACTTTCTTGCTGAAGGTCCAGCAGACTGATGATCACCTGCAGATTGTTTTTAACCCGGTGGTGCACCTCGCTCTGCAACAGGCTTTGTTGGTCAAGGGAATCGAGTAATTCCCTGTTTTTACTGGCCACCCGCAGATTCTGGGCCCGGGTTTCCGCGTTGGCCTGGCGGAGACGGTAGTAGAAATAAAGAATTCCTAAAATTAAAATCAGCAGTGCGGCCAAAAGCATTTGGAACAAGCTGGACCAACTCCGTTCCGATTCGATGATTAGCCGCTGTTGCTCGATCTCGCGCTCTCCACTTCGGATACGAAAACGAGCGTCGAGCTCGGCAATCTCTTTCTGGTTTTTCTTTTGCTCGGCGGTCAGTTTCAACTCGTAAGCACGGATCAGGTAAAGGCGGCTCGAATCAGGAAGCCCCATGGCCTGAAATGCATCAGACTTGGTTGCATAAGCTGATGAGTACAAATCATCCTTAAAAAGGATTTCTGCCTCATTCTGATGGGTAAAGTGTAGCGCCGAATCAATGTAACGCATGGCGTAATCCGGCCGACCGGAAAGCAGATATAAATTTCCAATTACGCTGAGGTTGTAAGCAACGGCCGTAAGGTCTTTAAACTGCCTGGCAATAACACTGGATGCCCTCCGATGATAAATTTTCTCCTCCAACGGAAGCCCCACAATATCCGTAGACAGCAGCATATGAGCGTCACGCAGATGGCGGGGCTGATTATATTTTCGGGCGTACTCCAGAGCTAGCTCAGCAAAGTAACGGGAGCTGTCTCCGTCCTCAAATATCCGTTGGTAAGAAGACTTTCGGACAGCGAACCATGCAGTATAAATTTCCAGATCGGAATGACGCTTCAAAATGCGGCAAGCCGCGTTCAATTGTTTGACGGCCTGCTCCGGTAATTCAGTGTATTCATACAGTAAGGCCAACTGAATAGTATTTTCCAGTTGCAGATCGTACAAACCTCGCTGTTCCGTCAATTCCTCCAGCAGAAGCATCTCCTCAACGGCCAGCGAATGATCACCAAGTTCTTCCAGCACGTAAGCCCGTTTGCTGCGCCAACGTAAGCCGCGATCTTCTTCTAGGGCGTTCTCGTCTTCCAATACATTGACGAGGCTGTCTAAAATTAGCAACGCCTGGTCATAATTGCTGAAGAGCAGCAGGCTGTCTACCTCACTTAGCTTTTTTTGATCAATATCGCTTTCTAAAAATGACGATTGCCCATATATATCTACACTATTACCAATCACCAGCAGCAATGGCAGCAAGGTCGATATTATACTATTGAGATTTGAAAGGCATTTCAATTTGTGCTCGATGACTTGAGCAGCAAAGCTACTGATTCAACGCTTATTTCTACTTTACCGACTTTAAAGGCTTTTGACTAGCAAAGTAGCAGTAGTTGTAATCAGGACAAGAATGAACCTGGCTAGACAGACCACAAGTGTCAAATCGTCAAAAATGCAGGTCTGTTTGTGCCACATCGCTTAAGCGAAAATGGAACTACTTTCTTAGGTGCTCAAATGCAATGCTTTGGTAAAAGCCAGCAGCTTTTCTGCGTCACTAAATTCGATACTATAGGTTACGGACCTGGCACAATGTCAATCTAAGAAAATTATGGATGAGTAAAATAAATAACTCTATTAGAAAAATCATTTTGGCATACTATAAAGCTATTCAATACACTGATCCAGTCGCCGGCAAATCAGTAACTAGGCGGAGGGAAGTAGTACAATTTGGTGCAATCCTGTGCAAGCCCAGCGTGAACACTCACCACGGTCTATCTTTGCTCCGTGAGAAAGACGGAAGCCATAATTATTCAGGAGTGTCTGCTTGGCATTGAAGCCAAACTTGGTTGGGGCAGATCTCAAGAGTGGAGCAACCAGGAATTTGAAGAACTCAGCGAACTGATCTTGGCCGCTACGGAGGTAAGCTTAAGTACTACTACGCTCAAAAGAGTCTGGGGCCGGGTAAACTATGCCAGTAGCCCCAGCCTGACCACGCTGAATGCACTAGCCGTTTTTGCCGGTGCCGAAAACTGGCGTTCTTTCAGATTGCAAGTAGCAACTAATATTAAACTCCCCGAACCAGAAGTTCAAGCACAAAAAAATTACTTCCGCATCGGTGCTGCGGTTTTAGCTTTATTGCTATTAACTTTTTTCATTGTTGCCGTTATCCGACCGGAGTCGCGTGCCATCCCGCCGGACAGCGCATTTACTTTCGAATCACGCAGTATCACAAAGGGCTTGCCCAATTCCGTCGTCTTCGAATATCATGCCGACGCCGCCCCCTTTGACGAAATCTATATCCAGCAAAGCTGGGACAGTCGCAAGCGAGTCCGGGTACCCAGAAACGGTCGCACCCACACTTCTCAGTATTACGAGCCCGGCTATTTCAATGCTAAATTGCTCGTGGGTGATCACGTGGTGCGTCATCACGACATTTACATTACTTCGGATGACTGGGTAGGACTGATCGACCACTCCCCTACTCCAGTTTACTTACCGAATAGAAATCTCATTTCCGGAGGAAGCCTGGGTTCTACCCCTGATGATATACGTGCCATGAACGTAAACTTACAGCCAAACGTGCCAGTGGTAACCTTTAGCAAAGTGCCGTCGGACTTTGGTGGTTTATTCAGCAACAACTTCGGTTTTAGTACTCGTATTCGCCACGGCTATGATACCGGCTCGGCCATCTGTCGCTTTTTTCGACTGATCATCTTACTGAAAGATGATGCCATCATCATTCCACTCAGTGCCCCCGGTTGTATTGCAGAGCTGAATCTCTACTTCCCCGGGCAACAGGTTGACGGAAGCCAATCTGACCTGAGTGGTCTTGGCGTTTTTGATGATACCCGTCAATGGCAGGACCTGCAAGTAGTGGCAACGGAAGGATTGTTCAATATCTTCACAAACGGCCAGAAAGTTTTTCAAGATCAAATGGACGATACCCCCAAAGAAATCGTAGGGCTTCGTTTTGAATTTGACGGTAGCGGTGCGGTGGACTTCCTCGATTATCAGAATAACCAAGGAGAGTCGGTTTGGCGGGAGGATTTTTGATGGGATTCCGGCTAGCGACCTCCTGGTCGCTTTGGTAAATTTGGATACGCAGGTGGTTCAGGTGGCTCGTAACGGCTGCGCCGTGACTATAATTCAGCTATTTTTGTTCCAAACACTTCAGACATGAAAAAGCCCACTAAAGCCAAACTCCGTCGCCGCGCCGAAGAGCACGAGCAGCTGGCCAAAGATATCCGTAAACAATACCTGACTGGTGAACTGGACATAAAAAGAACTGAATCCGGCCTGGGCTACGTGATTCATCAAGCCGGAGAAGGTATCGCCCCCAAATTGGGCCAGAAGGTAGAAGTGCATTACGTCGGTATTCTGGCGGACAAGGCCAGCGTATTCGATCAATCCTTTGGAAATATTAAAGGAGCCCGTTTTAAACTCGGGGCCGGTGAGGTCATTCCCGGCTGGGACGAAGGCATTGCGCTGCTGCGCTGGGGAGACGAGGCTACGCTCATCATTCCCTCGAAGCTCGGTTACGGCCCCAAGGGCAGGGGGCAGGGCATTCCACCGAATAGCGAGTTGATCTTTTACGTGGAGATTGCAGCGGTGGGGTAAAATGATGGTCTGGTGATCTTTCAGGCTGCTTTATACGCCAGAGCTGCCCACCAGACCACTAGACTGTAACAACACATTTCCCCGTTACTACTTCATAACCAATCCCCTAGCCGAAAATGAAGCAGCTTACTTTCGTTACATTCTTCTTAATCCTGGTCTCACCCATTGAGCTGAGCGCTCAGGCCATGGGCAATTACGACGCCCAACAACGTTCGCAGGGCAACAGCAATAGCTACAGTAATTACCAGCCCCAGTACCGGGGCGTACCTAAAGCAGCAGCTTTTCTGAATAATGGACAGGTAGAGATCAGTATCAATGCCCTGGCCAACCGGCGAGCCGACAGCTACACCGCCATTTTCAGTATTCTCCAGATCGGTAAAACGGCAGCCGAGGCCAATGAACGAATGAACCGCCGGCTCAACGCCTTCAAATCCGGAATGACTGCCGTAGGAATTGTCCCGGAAGACATCTACGTCGACATGGTCAATTTCCTGCCCAAGTACGAATATGAGCTAACCAAGAAAATATTCTCTAAAGACAATTACACCGAAGTGCCCTCCGGCTTTGAAATTCAGAAAAATGTCCACGTGCGTTACCTGAGACCGGAAATGCTGGATGCCGTCATCACCGCAGCGGCGGAGCAAGAGATTTACGATATCGTGAAAGTCGATTACTTCATCGACGAGCCCCAGGAGGTCTATAATGAGCTACGGGCCAGTGCTTTTGCTTACCTGCAGGAACAAGTCGAACTCTATTCGGCCAACGGCATCGCCCTGGACAGTGCCTACCGTGAAAGCGCCGAGAATGCCTGGGTGGCCTATCCGGCCAACCGCTACGAGAGCTACCAGGCCTTCAGCAGCCAGCGTATTCCGAAGGGGAACGGAGACGTAACCAAGGCTGAAAAACCCGTTTCCCGCTTCTACAATGCTATTCCGGCCAACGACTACGACATTGTCCTCAACCCCAATATCCTGGAACCGGCCGTACAGTTTTCCTACAACCTGAAAATCAGGTTCACTTTACCACCGCGGGTCGTGCCCACCCATACCCGGACAGTCGTCAAAGAACAATACCTCATCCTTACCCCGGAAGGCAAACTCATTCGGATGGACATCAAAGAGAACGAATAATGAAAGTAGTACTGAAAATTCTGGGGCTGGCACTATTGATCGGTTCGGGTGTGCAGATGTACCTGGAACCCACTTCTGTGCAACCGGCAGAAAAAGAACAACTCCCTCCCCCACCTTTGCGGGGAGAGATCACGGAAATCGTCGAGCGTAATCGTTCTCACGAAGGAGAAACTATTGCGGAGCGCTTTCCGCCGCCAAAGGGCTTTACCAGGTCTGCTTTAGATAGCCAGTCATTCGGTTATTATCTACGCCACTTCCCGTTACAGCCTTACGGTAGTAAAGTTCATCTCTACAACGGCGGGTTAAAAGGCAGGCAAGACGTACACGCGGCCGTACTGGACCTTGACGTGGGTGATCGTGACTTACAGCAATGCGCCGACGCCGTCATGCGACTACGCGCAGAATACCTGCGGGCCAGTGGGCGACAAGACGAGATCAGTTTCAACTTCACCAATGGCTTTCCAGCGGAGTACCGAAGGTGGCGTAAAGGAGAGCGCATCAAAGTAAGTGGCAACAAAGTTTATTGGATACCCGGCCGTTCATCCTCCGATCCGGAAAAAGATTGGCGGCGTTATCTGACGATGGTCTTTTCCTACGCAGGTACATTATCCCTGGACAAAGAATTAAAACCGGTATTACTTAGCGACTTGCAAATCGGCGATGTCTTCATCAAGGGGGGAAGCCCCGGCCACGCGGTGATCGTAGTAGACCGGGCCGAAAGCGAGGAAAATGGCGAGGTGGCCTTCATGCTCGCCCAGAGTTATATGCCGGCTCAGGAGATGCATGTTTTGAAAAATCCGGCCTCGGCCATTCATTCGGCCTGGTACTTTAGCTCGCGTAAACACAGCTACTTTGATAGCCAAAATAATGAGCGCCAATTGAATACTCCTGAATGGACGTTCTACGCCGATCAGCTTAAGCGCTTTTAATTAAATTCATTCGCTTCAAAAGTGAAACAGCAAAAGGCTTTAGGCTAACAAAGTAGCAATGCTCGTAACCAGACCTTACTACCCATTTTTGTATACACCAGCTATCAAAGATCCATCATATCGGCTACATAACTATAACTGGAAGTCTAGCGTTTAGCCCATTTCATAAACCCAATGCCCATGCACCGCATCTATCTGATAATCTGCTCCTTACTAATCATTTCTTCTACCTTTGCTCAAGATATGTCCAACGTCAGGCTGGACTCATTACTCAAGGAGTATATCCCTTCCGCCCAACTGGAAGGCACCCTTGGTAGCTGGCAGATTTCCCTGGAGGAAACGATTATGCTCTGTATTACCGACGAGGCCCACGACCGTATGCGCATCATCTCTCCGGTAATAGAAGCAAGTTCAGCGACTCCTGAACAGATACTGGCCTGTATGGAGGCCAATTTCCACACCGCTCTGGACGTAAAATACGCCATTGCCGATGACGTCATCTGGGTCGCTTTCATTCATCCTTTACGGGCACTGCGCGACGAGCAATTCCTGGATGCCATAGCACAGGTTCGTAGCGCGGCCCAGACGTTTGGAAGCACTTACGCGAGCACCGACCTGGTCTTTCCGAAGTCGAAGAATGACGAGGATCAAAGGAAAGCCGACGAGAAAAAGGCGCGGATCAAAAAGCTTTAAATATGCTACCTTCGTCCTAATTATATTAGCTTACTGACGAATGCCCGAAAAACACGTTTTAGACAGCCTGGACCGCCAGATACTGGCCCTCCTCATGGAAGATGCCAAACGCCCCTACACCGATCTGGCCAACCAACTCTACGTTTCCGGTGGCACCATCCACGTACGGATGAATAAGCTACGAGAGGCAGGTATTGTCAAGGGCGAAAGCCTGGTAATCGACTACGGAAAGATCGGTTACGACATCACCTCTTTTCTGGGTGTTTACCTACAAAAAAGTAGTATGTACGACGATGTGAGCGAACAATTCGCCCGCATCCCCGAGATCGTATCGGCCCACTACACGACTGGTGTTTACAGTGTTTTTATTAAAGTAGTTTGTCGGGATACCGACCACCTCAGGGAAGCCCTTGCCGCTATACAGGCCATTGACGGCATCCAACGCACCGAAACCTTCATCTCCCTCGAAGCCGCCATCGAAAGGCCGCTGCAGCTGATGTCTAAAACTGAAATGGCGGAACTGAACAGCCGCAAAACCACCAAATCTTAATGATGCTTCATCTTCGTCAAACCGTGCTGTTTGCACTGATTCTCCTATGCGCTGCTTGCTCTTCCCCCAGCGAACCGGTCGCCAAGGTGTTTTTCAACGGTAAAATCTGGACCGAGCAAGGTTGTAGAGATTCGGCATCGAATCAGGATTATTGCGCCAACTATCTGCTCGTCGACGGGGAAGGAAAAATTATGGAAGTAGGCACTAGCCAGGGAACCACCGCCAAGGAATTCGCAGACGGTTACGGGACTGATGAACATACAAGTTATATTGATCTGAATGGCGCATTCGTCACCCCGGGCCTCATTGAGGGACACGCCCACTTCAGCGGATTGGGCAGCAGCTTACGCAACCTCTACTTCCTGAAGTCGAAAAGCTGGAACGAGATCGTCGGCATGGTCGCCGAACGTGCCAACGAACTACCCGCCGGAGCCTGGGTAACCGGCCGGGGTTGGCACCAGGAAAAATGGGACGAACCCCACGACCATAGTGTCGGCGGCTACCCCATCCACGATGAATTGAGTAAGTTGACGGCAGAGCACCCGGTCGTTTTACGCCACGCCAGTGGTCATGCCCTTTTTGCTAACAAAGTAGCTATGGATTTAGCGAACGTGAGCAAGGAAACTCCAGATCCAGAAGGCGGACGAATTCTCCGTGACGTTCAGGGAAACCCCACCGGCGTCTTTGAAGAACGAGCAATGGACCTGATCACCGACGCCTACCAGGATTTCATTCAAAAAATGAAGCCCGAGGAACGTAAATCCGAATGGCTCGCCGGTATTCGTGCCGCAGAGCAGGAATGCCTGCGCAAAGGTATCACCAGCTTTCAGGACGCTGGCTCTACCTTCCAGGAAATCGAATGGTACAAAGAATTGGCTGATAACGATAGCCTAGACCTGCGCCTCTGGGCAATGCTACGCCATCCATACCGGGAAATGGCCGGCAAAGTAGATGACTTCCCCGTATCCGGTGGCCAGGATGTCTTTTATTGCGGAGCGATCAAAACCGAACTGGATGGTGCACTAGGCAGCTACGGCGCCTGGTTACTCGAAGAGTATTTTGACAATCCCGGCTTTACCGGCCAAAACACCACTTCCGTCGCTACCGTCGACAGTATTGCCCAGCTTTGTCTCCAGCACGATCTCCAACTCTGCGTACACGCCATCGGCGACCGCGCCAACCGGGAAACCCTGGATGTGATGGAAAAATACATTGGGCAATCCGACAATACCCAAGACCTCCGCTGGCGCATCGAGCACAGCCAACACCTGCACCCCGAGGATATTCCTCGCTTCGGCCAGTTGGGTGTCATTGCCAGCATGCAGGGCATTCACTGTACCAGCGATGCACTTTTTGCCGAAAAACGACTGGGTACCGAACGCGCCCGCACCGGCGCCTACCCCTGGAGAAGTTTGCTGGACGCTGGCGCGGTGGTCACCAACGGTACCGACGCTCCCGTGGAAGATGTAGACCCCATTGAAAGTTTTTACGCCAGCGTCACCCGCCGCCGTGTGGACCGCCCCGACGTCGTTTTCTTCCCCGAACAAAGCATGAGCCGCGAAGAAGCCCTTCACAGTTATACCGCAGCCCCGGCCTACGCAGCCTTTGAAGAAGACATCAAGGGCCGCTTGGTTCCTGGCACCTACTGTGACCTGACGGTAATGAGCAACAACCTGCTCACCTGCGCCGATGAAGAGATCATGGATACTGATATCATCATGACCGTAGTCGGAGGTATTGTGATGTATGAGAGCAATAAGTAAACGGGTGAAGCAGAACTCTCTTTACGCTTTTGGTCACAAATACTTCAAATGAGAGATTGAGTAGCCTTGGTAATCCGGGTAGGCATGTCCCCTTTTCCCTGCTTCACCGCTATCTGGTCACTACCATTTTTCTGGCTCTGGCCAATTCAATCACCGGCCAGATCTATCTGCTCTTTCCCCACGGCCTCTACCCGTTGAACGGCAAACTTATTTTAGCCTAAGGGCCCCAGCGATGGCGATTCTGGCAATCAACGCCGGATAAGCGACAGTTTCGTCCATCTCACCACCAATCAAAACACCTCGAACGTCACTACTGTCGTCAAAGAAAGAAGGACGGATTTTATATCTTGCAGCCTCACCCCAAAAGATCGCCTAAAGGGCTAACGGCTGTTTAAAAATATGCAGCCCGTCCACAAGTATAGGCGTCCCAAAGCGTTTCGCGCGTCCAAACATGCAAGTAGATATTCTCGCCATTGGCGTACACCCCGACGACATTGAACTAGGTTGCGCCGGCACCCTGCTGGCCCACCGTGAAAAAGGTTATACCATCGGTTTACTGGATCTCACCCGGGGTGAACTGGGAAGTCGGGGCAGTGCCAAGATCAGGACCAAAGAAGCACACGCCGCCGCCCAGGTACTGGGTGCCAAATTCCGAGCCAACGCAGATATGGCCGACGGATTCTTTCAGCACAGCGAAGAAAACCTGCGCAAGATCATCAAAGTCGTACGGGAGGCCCGGCCGGAGATCGTACTCGCCAATGCAATAGAGGACAGACATCCCGATCATGGCCGCGCCGCCAGGCTTATCGCCGATGCCTGCTATCTGAGTGGCCTGATGAAGATCGAAACGCATGATGATCAAGGTAAAGTTCAGGAAAAATGGCGCCCACGGGCCGTTTACCACTACAGCCAGGACCGTAGTCGTAAGCCTGACCTCATCGTTGATATTAAAGGGCACTTCGACAAAAAAATGAAGGCCATTCTTTGCTACGAATCTCAGTTCCATGCCACTCCCGGCGGCCAATACGCCGACGAACCTAAAACGCCCATCAGCGGAGAGGATTTTCTTAATTATCAACGCTACAAGGCCGCCGTATTCGCCAGGGAAGCGGGATTGGAGCTGGCCGAAGCATTCAATGTTGAACGGGTGATTGCCGTTAATGACTTGATTTTGCTCAAATAGTGAACCATGAGTTTAAAAATCAGGTAGTAAAAATAACCTGACCAAAAATGACTCATTATGAAGATCAATCAATTGTTGCATTCCATCGAAAAATTGAGCCCCGAAGAGAAACAAAAGTTACTCCGTTCGCTCAGCTCATCCGACGTTCCCAATAATGGTGATGGCACTAATGATTTTGCCGCCCGTATCAAACGCGAGGTACCCAGCTGGGACGCCGACAGTTACCGCAATTACCTGCAAAGCCAAGCGGGCTAAGGCCGTTCAGAAGTTTAAAAAAGCCGACCTGAATTATTCGGGTCGGCTTTTTTAGTATTTTTCAGTGAAAGATTACTCCACCTTTTCTGATTCGATTTTTTCATCAATGAACAGGTTTCCGGCCGCCGTAGAAGTTAGTCCGCTAACGATGGACTTCCAGTATAAATTAAAGAACGGACGATCTTCCGGGTGTTCGTGGTAAATCTTTCCGCGCCGCAAATCGCCGTCGGGCTGGGGGTTGTCGCTCCGGAGAGCTACTCCTTTCAGCAGGTTTTTGAAAAATGCACCGTCTCCCGTCAATTTCACTCCCAGGTTTTCATATTTGAACATCAATTCCCCTTTGGACACTTCATTCTCCACCCTGGCTTCGTAATCGATCTCATTCAATTGGCCGGTCTTCAAAATAGCTTTAGCGGCAATATCCATCAACGGATTGACCTTTGGCAGCTCATACTTTCCCATACTGCCCGACATCGTAAAATTACGACCGTTCCCATTTTGGTCCAGGTCGAAACGAGCATTGACGCGGGCCGCCAGGTCGAAAAGAAAGTTGGCCTCGATAACCAGCGGCTCATCGGTCTCCCTGGTCCGAACGTTTCGTAGCGAAACCTCTCCCTTAGAAAATGTCAGATTGGAGGACGTCCCAGTCGAATCCATAGCGCCATAAGTAACCTTCACCTTTGGTAATTCAACTTCGCCGATGCTTAGTCTTATGGGCAGGCCCCGTAATATCTCTACCGGCATTTGTTTGCGCGACTCTTGCTCAGGTCGGGGCAGATCAGGATTTTCATAAACCAGAAAATCAAGATTACTAACTTCCAATCGGTCGACGTAGGTCACCGAATCCGGACTCAGCACTTTTGACAGATCGACTCTACTGCTGCTGACGGAGTCGATACGTAGTGCGTTCCATGACTGCCTGGTTTTGATGGTCGTCAGGAATTTTTTCTGCGTCTGCTTAGGTTCCAGCGTGAGCTGATCAATACTCAATGCTTCTCCGTCCGCAATTCTCACCCCCCTGATCCACCAGTCGGTCAGTTTATTTCTCCGGGGCAAGTGGAAACTGTCTATTTTGACTGACAAAGTAGCAAAGTCATCGGTTTCGGGCGGAATACTCATCCCCTCGGATGTGGCGTCGATTCCGTATGCGATCACTTTAGCTTCCTCCCTCGAATCGCCCTGGAAAATCCGCCCGTTCCGAAGTTCGAAATTATTAAACTTGACAAACTGCTGATCTTGCTGAGTAGCGGCAGTATCATTAACCGATTTGCCCGGAGAACCGGAGGAACTGATCAGCAGGTCCGGTCTTTCCACAATCAATCCGCTTATTTCGGGAACCTCTCCAATTATCATACTGACAATACTGAGGTTGTTGACTTCTATCCGGCCTACTGAGCCAGAGACTCTTCGTTTCCCGACTCGCTGATCCAGACTAATACTATCCGCCTCCAACCCGAGATTATATATACGGAATTGGGTTCCCCAGCTGCCCAACTCCAGGGAGTTATCGCCTTCATTGGCTTTCTCAATGAGCCCGGACAATTTCTGGTTCACGTAATACTTCCCACCACCCCAAAGGGCGAGTATGAATAGGCCGATGCCGACCAGCCAATAGATTAATCGCATATTTTCAAAGCAAGAAAGTATGGAACCTTGTTCGATTTTACTTCCGCTTGTATCTGACTTAGCTACTTTTGTAAACTGATGTACCGCAGTGACTTTCCCCTTGGCCTTTAGAATTGGTTTAGGGTATTATCGCGCAAAAAAGCATTGCTACCCCGTCCGACCTGGCGCCTAGCCGGGCGGGTTTGCCAGTCCAGACAAAGACTCGTCCTCAGTTTACTCTCCGAGTATTTTCGTCAAAAGACGATGGTCCTGACATTCTAATCCTGCCCAGCCGCTAGACAATTCTAAGGCACTTTCCAGCCGTAGTGTTCCCAGTCTTCCAGATAGTCTACGTCACTAAGCGGGACGAGTTCGGCAATGCTGAGCCCGAGCTTTCGGGCGCGGGCCAGGGTTTCGGCCGCAACGTCCTCGGTACTCCAGTTCATGTCGCGAAAAAGGGTTGGTTGAGATTTTCTCATCCCGAGCAGGTAGTAACCACCGTCCAGTGCCGGCCCGATGACGAGGTCTTTATCACGCAGAGCACCTAGAGCTGTTTGCAACAATTCCGTTGTCACGCCGGGACAATCAGAGCCGATGATAACGGCTCGTTCAGCTCCCTCGGCAAAGGCTCTGGCAAAGGCATTTTCCATCCGTTCACCAAGGCCAGGGCCTTCCTGCACGCCTTTCGTGTATAGCTCGTCCGGCCATTCGTCATTATGGGTTACCCGGTCGGAGTAGAGCAGTAATCTCTCCGTATCCCTGAGACCTGCGGCTTGTTGTTGGGTGTACTCCATTAGTATCCTGTACATTTTCAGTGCCTTTGGATGGCCTACCGAAGCAGCCAGACGCGTCTTGGTTTTTCCAGCGATCGGATTTTTAACAAGAACAATGAGGGTATCGGACATATTGCAGTTTTGGCAAGCCGCGGCAATATACTATCTTTGGGGCGTTACCACCGGGGTTGTTGACCACAACCCAGCAGTATCGACTTTGTAGATATCATATTTTATTACCGATTTGTAGGCTGTTTATCAAAAAAGATAGATAAACCCATTTTCCCTGGATAACGGCCATACTTTAATTCGCTTAAACTTTCCTGCATGTCTGACCGCATGACCAAAATCGGCGTGTACTACGACGGAAATTATTTCCTGCACGTTTCTAACTATTACAACTACGACCACGCCCGCAAGCGTCGGCTCAGTGTAACCGGCTTGCACGAGTTCGTTAGACAAGAGGTAGCCAAAGCAGAAGGCACCAATCCGGATCTTTGCCGGATCGTAGATGCCCATTATTTCCGGGGCCGTCTGAGTGCCCAGGAAGCCTATCAGCGCGGCCAGGTCATTTATTGGGACCGGGTCTTTGACGACATCCTGATGTCGGCCGGTGTGAGTACCCATTACAATTTACAGAAGAGCCAGAATGGCCGCCGGGAAGACCGGGGCATGGATATTTCCCTGGCCCTGGAAGCTTATGATCAAGCCATTCACCGTAAGCTGGACTTAGTAGTACTGATTGCCGGAGACGGCGGCTACGTACCCCTGATCCGCAAACTCAACGCTCTGGGAACCCGCGTGATGATCCTGAGTTGGGATTTTGAATTCACCTCCGACAATGGCTCCACGATGATTACCCGTTCCAGTCAGGATCTGCTGGAAGAAGCCAGCTACCCTGTGCCGATGCACGAGATCATCAATGGCCGCATCAAACAACCCAAGGAACTGGTGGACGGTATCTTCGTAGCCGGTGGCACCAATACCGATCGCCGCCAAAACCACCCCGACTTCAAAGCTGATGATGGTGAAGCCGGTGTGCCCGCCCCTAATAAAGACATTGAGTTCGAACAACCCGAACAGGGGGAGATCGGAGAAATGATGATCAGCAGCGTATTGAGCCTGAAGAACGGTTACGGCTTCATCAAGTATCCGCCCAATAACCTGTTCTTCCACTATACGACGGTCAAAAACATCGACTTCAATGACCTGCTGGTCGATGATCAGGTGGAATTTTGTCTGGCGCATAACAGCGACGGGCAGTTAATTGCCACCGACGTTTCCCTGCTCGAAGAAGAGGAGTAATCAGCGCCTGGTGAACGACAACCAGCTCCTGCTGTTCGTATCCCGTAAGTTGCCCGCCGGCAGCCAGCTAAGGCAATGGGCGGAACGCAAGGGATATGAGTTGATAGATCGTTCCCTGCTGAAGTTTGCCCCGGTCCCCTACCGGCCCCAATTGACTAATTATGACTGGGTATTCTTTTACAGCGCCCGGGCAGTCAGCTACTTTTTTTTACAAGAGCCGGTATTTAGCAACCCTCCGAAATTCGCCGTCATCGGCGCGGCCACTGAACGGGCATTAAGGAAGCACGGACGGGCGGCGAACTTTACCGGCAGCGGACTACCCCGACAAGTAGCTGAGCAATTCGGTGAAGTGGCTGCCGACCAAACCGTACTTTTCCCCCAGACGGCTCAGAGTCGTCGTTCAGTTGAAAAGTTTCTGGGAGATCGTATCCACGCAGTTCGCCTGGTCGTTTACCGTACCCAGGCCACTCCGCTCGACGCTCCATTGTTAGCCGACGTAGTGATCTTAACCAGTCCACTGAATGCAAAAGCCTGGTTGGAAGCGACTCCGCCTTCTCCGGGACAGTATTTCGTTACCCTTGGCCCCAGCACTGCCGCCGTTCTAACCAAAAGGGGTATAAATTGCGTTTTTCCACCTCAACCGACCGAAGCGGAGTTGCTCAAGTTACTTTCCGCCGATAACTTGTAGCCATGCCATATCTGATCCTAGCTTTTACATTTTTACTGACGCTACTTACTCAATGCCAGACTGCTCCTGCGAATCCGGCTGAAACGGAGTACGAAGCACAGATCGATCAGCGCCCCAGTCAGCGCAGGGCGGCTATCTCGGCTGCCTGGGAACGAAAAAACTGGCTCCTGGTCAACACCTGCGAGCATAATCGAGAAGCCCGGGCTCTGGATGTAATATTGAAACGGATCGTTGCCGACAGCAGCCACGGTCGGCGCTTACGGATCGTTCGATTATCTGAACTATCAAAAACCGACTTAGGAAGTAACAGTTTGCTAATGGTCGGAAATAAGTTGCCCACAGCCGTTTTGAACGGTTTCGGGGCAACGGGTCCCGAAGATGTGCGTGGTTACGACCTGAGTATGCCCGATTGGTCGCTGCGGGCTTACTATCTTCAGAACCCTTGGTCTGTGGCCGACTCTACTGCCGCTATGCATCTCCATTACGCCAGTGACATTGAAAGGCTGAGCAATCAGTTAGAAGACTTATATCAGTCCGATAATTCCTGGCGTTCCCTTTTTCGTGGGCGCTACGGTTATGCGATTACTGAAGGTAATGCTGCAAGGGTAAGGGGCTTCTTTTCGGATGATGACTGGCGGCCCGATGAGGAAGAAGAACTCACCTTTCACCCTCCTCAGGGTCCGACCTACGAAGACCAGCAAGTCCGTCTATTCGCACCGGAAGGCGGACCGACCAAGCAGACCGTCGACCAATTCGCGGCCCAGGTCGGCTCCATTAAAAGTAAAATAGCCAGGTGGTACAAACTTGATAGTTTACCCATCGTCGATATTCATCTCTACCCCACTCTTGAGAGACTCAGTCTGCGGTTCCAGCGGATGAATGAGGTGCAATTTGATCAGGAGGACCATGATTTACACGTATCTCTCCCCATCATTGATAATGATCGGGAACTCTTTTTCTGTATGCTCCGCTGGGCTAGACAGATTGGTAGCCTTCCAACAGTTGAAGCTTATTTGGACCGTGGTCTGGCCACATTGGCGTCCGGCCAGCTACTCATCACCAAAAAAGGTATAGCGGAACTCGAAAGTCAGGGACTATTTCCAAGTCTAGCCGAATTGAAAACGATCGATCGGGAAAGCTTTGGCGATTACCTTTACGATTACGCGGCGGCAGTACGCACTTACGAACATTTTGCGGATTTTGGTTTGGGACTGACGCATTCTTCGGGTGAGCGGGGTGCTGATCGGTTCTCTCTGGCGGTCCATAATGGGTTTGAAAAGGGTATGACTTTTGCCCACGAGGGTTACTGCATTTACAATGGCTACGGTGGGGGCACGGTAGACGCCAGCCTCGATAGTCTGGCCACTTTGGGGGTGAACAGTATCGCAGTGGTGCCTTACACATTTCAGCGAGACCCCAATGTGACCGGCGAGATGCCCGTAGCAGGTTCTGCCGGATCAGAGAATAATGCCGCTACCCGCAGTAGTATCCGCCGGGCGCATTTAAGAGGCTGGTCCGTTATGCTCAAACCACAGATTTGGGTAGGCCGGGACAGTTGGCCGGGAGACATCGACTTTACCACCGAGGCCGAGTGGAAACAGTGGTTCAAACGCTATAGCGAGTGGATGTTGAATTATGCCCTGCTGGCCCAGACCGAACGGTCCGAAAGTCTTTGTATCGGTACCGAATTACGCTTTGCTACTTTGAAGCAACCAGAAAAATGGCGCAACCTTATCCGAGCCATCCGCAGTGTATACGATGGAAAAATCACCTATGCCGCCAATTGGGGAGAAGAGTTTGACAACATCGGATTCTGGGATGATCTCGACATCATTGGTCTTAATTCTTACTACCCCCTCAGCGAAAAAGCTGACGCTACCGACGAAGAGTTACTTGCAGGCGCCAGGAGCTGGGTAAGTATGGCTAACAAAGTAGCCGTGCGGGAAAGCAAGCCATGGTGGCTGACCGAAGTAGGTTACCGAAGTGTCGAGCAAGCCTGGGTCAACCCCCACGCCGACGCAGGCGAAAGAGCCAGGAGTGAAATCGCTCAGGCCAGAAGCTACGAAGCGTTGCTCACCTCCCTGGACGAGGCCAGTGAGTTCAAAGGAATGTACGTCTGGAAATGGCCAAGTTACCTGGGTAGAGGTGAGCGACGGAAAGAGAAGATAGGTTTTACCCCCGGGGGGAAAGCAGCGGGAGAATTGCTAAAGGTATTTTATGAAAGCCGGGAAGAGGGGTAAATACAAGGACACGAGTTGCACTATGAGAACACAAGAATACCCCCCTATCTTAAGAAGAAGTCGCCCTCAAGAGAAGCGTAGCGGCGTCAACGGTGACGTCCACAACCGAAGCATCCTTTTATACCGCTTTCAGTCGCCGCCGTCTGTATAGTTCCAGGGAACGCAATGCTACGTTTCTGATTTTCAGATGATCGGCTCGGGCGTAAAGTTCCAGTAGTTTACCGTAGCGATCTTCTTCCAGCCAGCCCATCAGGTGTAGGGTGGCCAGTTTCAACCGGACATCACGGCCACGCAGGATTCGCCGGAATTGCTGGTATTGCAAGTTGCTCCAGCCATCTTCGGGAGGAGTAGCGTGATCGATGGCGGTTTCTTGCTCCAAGACGGGGATGACCATTCGTTTCAGGGAATTGTCCAACAGATTGTCCAGAAACTCCAAGGCGCTTATCCGGTGGGAACGATCTTCGGAGCGCATACCCCGGTAAATGGGAATAATATCGGTAGCTCCATAACGCATGCCCAGCAAACGGAACAAGCGATTCATGTTGTTATTGTGGCGTTGTTGCAGTAAAGTAATCAGTCTGTTGCGCCCCTCCCGCAACTCTCCGCTGCAGTCGGCAATCAACATGCGTTGACAGTTAAGACTATTGAGGGTAAGCCGATAGATTTTGATCTCGCGGGCAATTTCCCGGTAGACCGGTCCGGGAGGAATCCGTAAATCGGAAAAATCTCGTTGCATGGCATTGAGGGAACGAATGGCTTCGATTCTCGTTTCCAGATCGTTAGGATAATACTTATCAATCATGGCAAAAAGCAGCCCGACGGTCTTTTCACTTTCGATGCCTTCCATCACAACGGGTAATCGCCGTATATCTTCAATATCGATCTCATCGTTCCGGAAATAGGTAGGTAGCAGATCGATCAGTCCCATCCCGTATTGTACCAATGCCGCTCTGGCGTGGGGACGGTCGGGAGCTTCGGAGAGGAAGTCAATCAACCGTAGTAACCAACGCTCGTCCAGGCTTTCTCCGACGGCAACGATGGCCGCATGGCGAAACTCATCATTAGGGGACTCCAACTGCTCCGCCAGAAATTGACGGGCGACCGCAAATGGTGCCTTGCCCGCGGCACGAATCAGTACGAGCGTCCAGGCCTTACGGTCTTCGGCAAGAAAGATAGCGGGAAGCATTTCTACTTTAAGCTGAAACAAGCCCGGCAAATCCCAGGTACTGGCAATGTAGCGATGGTTGTTACGCTCATTGATGAGGGCAATGAAGGTACTGCCGGAAACGAGAGGGTCAGGGTGTTTAAGTTGCTCATCGATCAGTTCACGAGCTGTCTTAGGAAAATGGCTCACCAGGTATTCGAAGGCAGCGTTTTTCACCAGATCGGAAGTATCGCTGGTCATGGGCAAAATCTTGTCCAGCAAATTGGTTTGGTGACGGAGAGTAAGGTTTCGGATGGCCCGGGCGCGTACCCTTTCACTTTGGTGATTCAGCAACTTTCCGATTCTCTCGTTGAACTCTTCCCCCTCCATGCTCTCGGTCCTTTCCAGTACGTAGAGCAGTTGCTGTTCTTTATCGATACTCTCCCGGTCTTCCAGCACTTTCAGAAAGCCGTCCATCACTTCCTTGTGCTTGGATTTAAGGCTTTTCTTTTTCTGGTTATCGGGCACCAGGCTCTCCAACTGCATTCGAAAGGCCGTCAAATATTCGTCCCTGATCAGGATAACGCAAGTCAACCATCCCAGGGCCAGAAAAAACACCAGGTAGCTGATGTGGGCGGGCATAAAACCAAACCCGTCCACCAGCAACAGCAACAGCAAGCCCCCTATCCCTCCGGCCGCAGAGTCGATAAAAACGTCGATGTAGGTCTTGATCCTTCCCTTCACCTCCCGGCTTACCGGTAGAAAAAGCATTTCCACCCCGGCCCGGTGCAAACTTTGTTTCAGACTGCCATCCGTCAGGCGGCTAAAGATCGCTGTATTCAAGCCCGGCATAAAGAACATGGCTACGGCGCCCAGGGTAAGCCCGGCTGGTAAAAAGGCCAGCGCGCCGCTAATTCCCAGATATTTAACGATCCGGTGGGTGAATAAAAGTTGAATGATCAGGCCGATCACGTTGAAGGTTGAGAACCAGAACCCGAAAAAGGCCGTCAGGTGTTCCTCATTAGCGAAACGCCGCAAGGCCAACGCACTGAACTGGTAATCAACCAACTTAGCGGTAATCACGCTCAGAGAGACGATACCGCAGAGCAGCATCAGGTGCTTGGAACCGACGATTATCTGGTAAGGTGACTCCTGTAAATTGGCTCTCTTACGCCGGCGCGCCAGTTTAGGGACCTTACCTTGAATATGTTTACGCCAAACGTAAATTGTGATCAGGATAGTAGGAAGCAGCAACAAGCCGGCTACAAAGAGTAATGGCCGAAAACCAAACTCTTTCACTACGATATTGGCCACGTACCCCCCCACTATACCCCCGGCAATAGCCCCGGCCCCGATTGGACCGAAAAGTCGCTTAGCCTGTCGGACGTCAAAAACCAGATTAGCGATCAACCAAAATTGAGAAGCCGCCAGTACGCCGAATAAAGCGACCCAGAGGTACAAACCAATGGCCACCACATCTTTGGCCCCCGGCATGGCGGTTGCCAACGCAAAACCCAGCAGACTGAAAATACAGATCGCAATACTCCAGAGGTTAACCTGCAGAATGGAGTAATACTTAAGCGCCGAACTATAAGCCGTGGAAACCCCGCCGGCGACCAGGGCCGTCAGTATAAACATATAGGGCAAAGCCCCCGAACCGAAGCGAGCCAGGAAGAGCGCACTACCCGCCGGTTTGGCAATTAGCAGTACCGCAATGATCAGAAATATCTGCAATTGCAACAACAGCACGACCTTCCACTCTCCGGGGCGGATTTTCAATAGTCGTGATAAGGTTTGCTGCATTAAACTGAGTTAAGCTCCAAGGTACGCACAAAAAAAGCTTGCTGGAAATTACATTTCCAGCAAGCTTCAAGTCTTCGGAGGTAAAGACAGATTAATCTTCCGTCAGCAAGTTGTCCAGTACGGAACCGAGTTCGCGAATGATCGATTCACCAGCGGGGTCGTCAATCAGAGCGGTCATGATGTAATTGCGCTCTGGCCCCTGTACCAACACTACGTCGGCGTGGTAGCTCTTCCAGCTACCGGATTTGCGGTAGACTTTGGCTTGGGGCGCTACACGATCCAGCACATTCACAAATTTGTGGTGCAATTCGGGGTCCACCAGGTAACGCTTCATTTTACTGCTGCTTTCGTTCGAGACCAGCTCATTATAGGCCAGCAAATAAAAGTAGCGGCAAACCTGTTCTGCGGTAGCGGCATGGCTCAGTCCTTTGATCGGGTCTGGATTGCGCTTTCCTCCTGCAGCATAACGCTTACCTACCCAAAGACCTCCACCGTACTTGGGATCGTAGAGTTTCAAATTAGGATCGGTCATCGTTCGCTCGATAGCGGAAAAGCCAACCCGATCGATCATCCGAGTGGTAGCGGCATTATTTGATTTGGCGATCATCAACCGCATGTCGCGGGTTATTTCAGCGGTTTCCTTGAGTTCACCGCGCTCAATAGCATCGTGTGCAGCAGCCAGCACAGCAATCTTGGGCAAACTTGCGGCGTACATCATATGACGGCCATTCACATCGGCATATTTAACCTCCGTACGGTCAGTCATATCTACGATACCGACGGCCATTCGCTTGGTCTGGATCAGTTTGCGCCAGCTAGGACGTTTTTGTAGTTCGGCCCGCAGTAAAGTCTCCAGGTCTTTGCTCCGTAACGTACGTAACGAGCGCACCTTTTCTTCTTTGGGTGGATCAGCTACTGGTTCGGGTTCAGCCACTTCTACAACAACGGGAGTAGAGGCAGCGAGACTGTCAACCGGATCAGCGACAACTAAGTCGGTAGCGGAAAACCAGGAAGGGAAAAGAAAAACGCCAGCCGCATTTGCGCGAGAAGTGGCAAAATCCTCAATTCCCTGGGGAACACTACTCAGAGATAGCAGTCCCAGAATCAGGACGGTTGGATAAAAAATTCGTTTTAGCATATGGGAATTAAAGTCGGTAAAAAGTTCACTAAGCACGCTTTCAAACGTATAACCATAACGCCATATCATCTAAAAGCAACGCAAAGATACGAACTAACCGCCCCATGTGATGCCCCATAATGACATATTAACAGTTTTTAACAAATCATAACCCTCTGATTATCAGCCATCAATGATTCGTTTTTTCATCGTTTCAAACTCTTTTTCCGAAATAATATTTTGCTTGCGCAGCTCGCCCAATTCTCTTAACCGGACGAGAGCATCGTCCGCGGCAACGGTAGGTTCTGACTTGGAAGTGGTCGCTTTTACCGGGTCAGTGGTTGGTGGCGGCGGAGGTGTCTCCATTTGTTCGTCGGCAGTTTCCGCTTCTTCCTTCCACTTAGTGGCCACTGATTTTCCTTTTTCAAACTGTTCCTGATACATTTTTTTCAGTCGGTCCGTATCAAAGTCCAGGAAAGTACCTCCGGTACTGAAATGGCGGCGGAAGACCTGTCCGAGAGCGTAAGTGCTTGCGCCATTAACTGCCGCAACGGTGATTCCACCAATGACGGTTCCTAATCCGGGCACCAATTTAATCAGGGAACGCGCACCGGCCCGGGCCATGGTACTGGTCGTCAGGCTGCTGACGATAGCCTTACCCTGGGTTTCGGCAAAATCAATATCGTACACCCGGCAAAGTTGGCGGATCATATCTAGTTGCAGCGCCGATACGGCGAATACGTCAGCGATCGGCAGCGGAATCACGTAGCTGGCTCCCATCGACCACAAAACATGGTTACGAATAATGGTATCGGCGTGATGATCTTTATCGCTGTTATTGAAATTCTTCATACTTTTCTTGATCTGCTTGGTGGCGAAATCGGTGAGTTGCTTTTTCATTCGGGAGGGATGTTTGGGGTAGCTTCAAAGTAGCAAGGCTGGTAAAGCAAGTATGTCAATTTTGCCGGTACTCACCAGGTAAAATTGAAATGCTGTTTGGGCACTAACTATTAACCTAACGGTAAAGTAAAACCTGAACGTATCTAAGGTTCTTGACCTTCGACCGGTCAGCGGGTTCTTTCGACGAATGGAAGTGAATCGAGTCACCGCTTATGGAGTAGGCAACTCACCGAGAGGATGCAATCGATTATGATTCGTATCAATCATTCAATGTGGAAAACTTTTTGTGTTGAATATCTTTTCGGTGGGCCGGGTTGTTTGTAAATTGGTCGGGCCTCTTAAAGTCGCCTTATCGTCGTCAGTACGCTCGACGCTAGAGGTCCCGGAGTACTCCGGGAAAGACTGTCTTGTCTAGCTAAAAAGATACTTTTCAGCCCCGCTCGTCCCTCGACGGTACTGACAAGGTCAAGAGATCGGTCCGATAGCGATGAGCCGTTGGCCCTCGGAAACTCTGCTACTTTAGCTTCGCTGATCGTCGCAGGCAGATATCGTTCTCGCGCCTAATCAGCCTTGCTACTTTGTCAGCCAAAAGACGACTAATTTTCAAGTTGCTCCTCGGAGTTGAAGCCATAAAATTTATTCGATTCTATGCCTGAATTTTGTCACTTACACTGCCACACTCAATACTCCCTCCTCGACGGGGCCGCCGAAATCGGTACCATGATGGATAAGGCCGTAGCCGACGGGCAAAAGGGGGTGGCACTGACCGACCACGGGAATATGTTCGGGGCTTTCAAGTTCGTCAACGAAGCCAGTAAGCGGAACATCAAGCCGATGATCGGTTGTGAGTTCTACCTGGTGGAAGACCGGCATAAACAGGCATTCAGCCGGGCCCTGGGCGAGAAAGACAAGCGCTATCACCAACTGATGCTGGCGAAGAATAAGCAGGGCTACATCAATCTGTCGAAACTCTGCTCCCTCGGTTATATCGAAGGGCTATACGGTAAATACCCCCGCATCGATAAGGAATTGATCCTGCGGCACCACGAAGGCCTGATCGTGACCAGTTGCTGCATCGGTGCCGAGATTCCGCAATTGCTGATCCAGGGAAAGGACGAGGAAGCGGAGAAAGCCCTGAAGTGGTGGCTGGACATCTTTGGTGAAGACTACTATATCGAGATTCAGCGGCACCGGGGCATCGACGACATCGACTTGGGTAAAGACCGGGAAGGACGGACGATCTACTCCGGTAAAAGCCAGGAAGACATCAATGTAAAGTTACTGGCACTGGCCCAGAAACACAAGGTAAAAGTCATCTGCACCAACGACTCCCACTACGTTGAGGAAGAAGACTTTATGCCTCACGACATCCTGCTTTGCGTAAATACCGGCAGCTTGTTGGAAGACACCAAGCGATTCAAATTCCCCAGCTCGGATTTCTACTTCAAGAAGCAGGCCGAGATGAACAGCCTGTTTGCCGACCACCCCGACTCCGTGGCCAATACCATGGAGATTTACGACAAGATCGAAACGCTCCAACTGGCCAGCGACGTACTGCTGCCCAACTTTCCCATGCCGGCTGAGTTCAAAACCCAGGACGAATACCTGCGGCACCTGACTTACGAAGGCGCGCGCAAACGCTACGGAGAGATCAATGAGACGACCAGAGAGCGACTGGATTTTGAACTGGACGTCATCAAAGCCTCCGGCTATCCTGGCTACTTCCTGATTGTCCAGGACTTCACCACCGCCGCCCGGGAGATGGGGGTGAGCGTTGGTCCTGGGCGTGGTTCCGCGGCGGGCTCCGCAGTGGCCTATTGCGTGGGCATCACCAACGTGGACCCGATCAAATACGATCTACTGTTCGAGAGATTCCTGAATCCGGAGCGGGTGAGCATGCCCGATATCGATATTGATTTCGATGACGTCGGTCGCCAGAAGGTAATCGATTACGTGATCGACAAATACGGCCAGGAACAAGTCGCCCAGATCATCACCTACGGTACGATGGCCGCCAAGTCCAGCATGCGCGACGTAGGCCGGGTGATGGATGTGCCACTGAGTGAGGTGGACCGGGTGGCCAAGTCTTTCCCGCAACAACTTGGTGCTTCATTAAAGCACGTGTTGGCCGATGGTGACATCGCTCCTAAACTGAAGGGAAAACTGAACAGTGAAGATTTGGACAGGGCCTACGCTTTTCGCGAGCTGGCCGCTCAACCCGATCAGATCGGAGAGTTATTACGTACCGCTAAGAAGCTGGAAGGCTCCATTCGCAATACCGGCGTACACGCTTGTGGGGTAGTCATTACGCCCAGCAACATCACCGAGCACGTACCCGTGACGGCCGACAAGGAGACGGGGATGTACGTTTCCCAGTTCGACAACTCCGTTGCCGAGGACGCCGGCTTGTTGAAGATGGACTTTCTGGGCCTTAAAACCCTGACCATCATCAAGGACGCCCTGGTCATGATCAAGGACAACCACGACGTAGAGATCGACGTGGATGAACTCCCACTGGATGATCCGGATACCTACGCGCTTTTCCAACGGGGAGAAACGAACGGCATCTTCCAGTACGAGTCCGGCGGGATGCAAAAACACATGAAGAACCTCAAGCCGACGACCTTCGACGACTTGATCGCCATGAACGCCCTGTACCGTCCCGGCCCGCTGGAATACATTCCGGAATTCATTGAACGGAAGCACGGACGCAAGCCGATCGTTTATACCCTCGACGCGGAGGAACAATACCTTAAAGAGACTTTTGGCATTTACGTTTATCAGGAGCAGATCATGCTGCTGTCTCAGTCGATCGCCAATTTCTCCAAGGGCCAGGCCGACGTACTGCGTAAGGCCATGGGTAAAAAGAAGAAGGACGTACTGGATAAGATGTATCCCAAGTTCGTAGAGGGTGGCACCGCCAACGGCCACGCCGAGGATAAGCTGGGCAAAATCTGGAAAGACTGGGAAGCCTTTGCCTCTTATGCCTTTAACAAGTCCCACTCTACCTGCTACGCATTGGTGGCTTACCATACGGCTTACCTTAAGGCCCACTACCCCGCTGAGTACATGGCCTCGGTGCTGACGCATAATAAGACGGATATCGGCAAACTCACTTTCTTCCTCAAGGAGTGTAAGCGGATGGGACTCACCGTACTCGGGCCGGACGTAAATGAAAGCCAGGCTGAATTCAGCGTAAATAAGCAAGGACAGATCCGGATCGGAATGACGGCACTCAAGGGTGTTGGTGAAGGTCCGGTAGAATCTATCTTAAACGCAAGGCGGGAAACAGGCGGCTTTGAAAGTCTGTTCGACATGCTGTTGAGCGTGGAAGTCGGCTCCGTCAACAAGCGGGTGTTAGAGGCCTTATGCATGGGCGGTGGTTTCGACTGCTTCGAGGGAGTGCACCGCGCCCAGTACTTCGCGCCCAGCGAGAAATACGACAGTTTTCTGGAGCATGTCGTCAAATACGCCAATGCCTATCAATCGCAGAAAGCCCAGGCGGCGGTCAGTCTCTTCGGGGCCATTCAGGACGAGGTGCTACCCGCCGAACCCAAACCACCCGAAGCCAGAACCTGGCCGTTGCCAGTGAAACTGGACAAGGAAAAAGAAGTGACCGGTATCTACGTCAGTGGGCATCCCCTGGATGGCTACCGGATGGAAGTAGAAAATTTTACCACCTGTGGCCTTTCTGAACTGGATCCGCGCAAACACGGTCGTACCAGCCTGAACCTCGCCGGCATGATCACGATGGCCCGCCACCTGATCTCCAAGAACGGCAACGGCTGGGGCATCTTCGAACTCAGTGATTTCGATGAGTCTATCGAGTTTAAACTGTTCGGGGAGAGTTACCAAAAATTCCGCCACTTACTAGAGCCGGGCAAGGCCCTGTTCGTCAAGGCTAACTACCGTCAGAAATGGCAAAGTGACGAAATGGAACTCAGTATCGACGACGTAAAGCTCCTCGAAGGCCTCGGCCGGGAGATGACGAACGGGATCGAGTTGAAAATTCCGATTACCCGGATCACCCCCCAGGTGGTTGCGGAACTGGACGCGCTTTGTCGCAAGTTCCCCGGTAACGCGAAACTGCGCATGACCTTTTACGACAAGGATGCCGGACACAAACTTCAAATGGTAGCCCAGGAGCGGACGATCGACGCGGATAATGACTTCGTGGACGCGATCGAGAAGTTGGGGATTAGTTATAAGCTGGAGCGGGCTGCATAGGTGGGAGTCTGGAGTCAAAAGTCTAATAGTCAGTCCAGACTCCGGACTAAAAAAACTTCCGACTAAAACACTCCCGACTTTATTTCAGACTAACACTGCTGAATAAGTATGAAACCAGAACTC
The DNA here is from genome assembly GCA_002591745.1 of Lewinellaceae bacterium SD302. GTDB lineage: Bacteria > Bacteroidota > Bacteroidia > Chitinophagales > Saprospiraceae > Neolewinella. Next base: position 68,067 of record PDLQ01000018.1, on the reverse strand, counting down.
GAGATCATCACCGAAGGCCAGCGCTGGGTAGCTATCAACAAGCCGGCGGGTATCGGGGTGGAGAAGCACTTCGATCATGACACCGTGGAAAAGCGGGCACTGGAGCAATTCCGCAGACCCGGAGCAAGCAAGTTGCCATACGTTGGAATCGTACATCGGCTGGATCGCCCCGTCAGTGGGGTACTGTTACTGGCCAGGAACAAATCCACCCTGGTGGCCCTCAATAAGTCTTTTGCGGAACGAATGGTAAGTAAGACCTATCATGCCCTGGTTAAAGACACACCTGACCAAGAAAGCGGACGGCTACGTCATTATTTGCTACGTGATAAATACGGCCGCAAAGCTATTGCCGCCCGACGACCACTACCCAATGCCAAAGAGTCTTTACTGGATTATAAAGTCCTGGAACAACGAGAAAGTGGCTGCTTACTGGAAATCAAACCCATCACTGGCCGCTTCCATCAAATCAGGGTACAATTAGCGGCGGCTGGTTGGCCGATCCTGGGCGATAGTCTCTACGGTTCCGACCAGGTCTTTCAGCCAGACTGTATAGCCTTACACGCGCAAAAGTTAGAGTTCCCTGATCCACTTAGTGGAAAAATGATCTCGGCGGAGGTAGATCCACCCACTTGGGGTGAGTCGTAGTAGTCCATTCGAGCCACTGCAACCTACCTCCTTTGCCATACATTGCAGGGTGCGAAGCGTATTCTACCATGCGGGGCTTAATCCGATTCGCTACTTAACCACGAATCGTTTCACGAGCAAGCCTTCAGCGCCACTAATGCTCAATACATACTGCCCGCCGGTCAGGCCATCAACGGAAGTTTGCAGCTTAGTCTGAGTGGCCTCGAGTACTTGTTGTCTCACTACCCTACCATTAAGATCATGGATGATAAGTTGCTCCGCGGAGTAGTTGGCCGGCAGTTCGATCGTCAGCAGATCAATTACCGGATTCGGATACAAACGTGTTTGCTTCGTCAGTACTTCATTGAGGCTGCTCGGCGCGCAGGCAGCTCCCATATCCACGGTTAGAAACAAGTTGCCGCCGGAGTGGATAAAACACTCGCTGGCGGTGGTCATCATTCGATCCTGGCCAATCTGGGGACTCAACTCACCAACGTAGCTGACGCCGTAAATACGCATCTTTCCGAGACCTTTGCCTTCGAAGTCATAGATGGAATCCACGATAACTTCCAGCAGTACTTCATTGGTATCCGTAAGCAGGAAAGCATAGTTGTCGCCGGGGTCGACGTCGATATTGTTTAGTAACAGGATGGGGTCCGCCTCGCCATCATTGCCGCAAATTTCCACATTGGTCACCCAGGCGAAGGTAGCGGTCAGGCTTTGTTGACAGGTATCGCCCATCATTGGGTTGGGATCTACCGGGTCGCCAAAAGCGCCGGAAGCCCAAAGCTGGTTAAAGGCAAAACAGTAGAAAACTATGTTGCTATTCTCTTCCAGATCAGTACCAGCCGGAACGTCGAGAGTAATAGCACCATTGAAATGGTTAATGGTCGACAGGTTAACCAGCTCGACGGCAGAGTTTGGGTTCAGCTGGTCGTTCAGGTAAATACGTACGTCCGGCCCGGCGGGCGTCTCGAAATCATCGGAAAGCGAGAGGGTGATACTGCCATCGTCGTATTCGCGGATGACGGCAGTGCCTTCGATTACATAACCGGCGTCTTCCAGTTCGGCGGTACGCTCGGCAATAACGGTCTGGGATAAAAGCTGGCCGGCAAAAAGGCTCAGCAGTACAAATAAGTAGATGTTGCGCATAGTGGTAGAGTTCTGTGGGGCGAAGTTAGAAACAATACCCTTTACTACTGCAAAAAGCTGCGTGCAGTGTAAGAAAGCAACACTAACCAGTGTGGTACAAAAGTTGGATCACTGGTAAAGCAGCGCTGGTATTTGCGTCACAAACTTTGTTACCCCGTCCGATCCAGCGCCCAGCCGGTCGGGTTTGTCAGCCAAAAAAATACGCATTACTTTTACCGAATGCCCAAACAAGATTATCGCTCCAGCCGCCTGCGCCAGACCGCCCGTGAACTCGGCATGGAATTTCAGGATACGGACCAGTATGACCTGACGGCCCAGTTGACGGATTTTCGCCTCTTTAGCCGTGGCAGTCGTAAGCGTGTGTCCAATATTATGCGCCGCCAGGATGGGCTGATGGAATTCGATATCCGGGTTTTTGACTACCGCTACCTGCGCTGGAACGGCAACAAAATGAAAACCCACCAACAGACAGTTTTCTACCTGCAAAGCACCCAACTGGGGCTGCCGGAAATCTGGTTACAGCCCGAAAGTATCTTTCACAAAATCGGCGAACTATTCGGCCGTGGCGATATCGATTTCGTCCGCTTCCCCAAGTTCAGTGGCCAATACCGGCTGACGGGCGACGATGAGGTCTTCGTGCGCCATCACTTTAACGATGAGATCCTGAACTACTTCACGGTGGAAAAAGGCTGGTCGATGGAAGGCGTCGGCTATTTCCTCATCCTGTACAAAAAGGATCGTCTGATGGACCCCAAGTGGATCAAGGACATCTACGGCAAAGGAATGAAGGTTTTCGAGATGTTGAAACAAGGCTAAAAACCGACACTTAAAGCAGAAGGCAGGTAGCCGATCCGGTCAGCCCGCGCGTGGATCGTATCGCCCTCGATTCTTTCAAATGGTTCGGTATATACCCGCCATGACTCCAGCCCGCGATCTTGAGGTAAAATACGGTAACCGATCTCCGCGCCGGGGGTCGAGCAATCAAGAATAAAAAGCCCCTCCGGCGTACGTTTGCTAAAGGGCACATTGGTTTGCGGCTGCTCCCAGTCTGCTCCCCACATATTGCTAAGCACCTCTTTTTCTGGTAGTTTGCCTAGGTCGCCAGTGCTATTCAGCCAGGCATCGGTAGCTCCGCGTAACTCTTCCAATTTTGCGAGGTAGGCCGGGTCATCGGCCAGATTTTTTAATTCGTGGGGATCGGTGTGGGTATCAAAAAGCTCTTCTGCGGGTCGGCTGGTCCGGAACCAAAGTGCTTGTTCCCGTGTCAAAACTCCCTCGTCCCGCGCTTTAAGCAACTCCTGCATTGCCCCCATTTGTTCGCGATAAGCAATGGGCAGGTAATAATCCAGTTCCGGCTCCGGATTACGGATATATTTGAAACGGTGGTCGCGGGTAGCCCGTACGTGGTCATAGAACTCATCGAAACGATCCCCGGCGGCGTGGATATACTTTCTTGCGGGAACTGCGTAGGTTCCCAGCCAGGCCCGCCCCTGTAAGTACTCCGGGGGATCGATACCCACGAGGCTGAAAACCGTAGGGGCGAAATCCACAAAACTGATCAGGCTAGAATCAATGCTTCCTGCCCCCCGATTATCCGGGAAAGCTATGATCAGCGGTACCCTTAGACCGCTGTCGTACACCATTCTTTTCTGCCTGGGCAGCGGACCGCCGTGGTCGGTGTACCAGAAGATAATCGTGTTGTCCAGTAAGCCGTCCTCTTTCAGTTGATCCAGCAACAGCCCCACCTGTTGGTCCATGATTTCTACGTTCGAGTAAACACGGGCGATATCCCGACGAGTAATTTCCGAATCAACCAGATATGGCGGCACCGAAACTTTAGCGGGGTCCACCGTCAAATGCGGACGCTCGGCTTCCCCGAATGTATCCTGCCAGCCAAAATTCGGAGCCCCTACCTCTTCGAAGCCGGCTTTCCAACGCAGTTTATCCTTGCCCGTCTCCCAAACCTGGCTCTCGTGGGTGATCTCCAGGTTGAAAATGCTGAAAAAAGGCTGGTCGGGTACTGGCCGGTGACGGTAATGCGCCTGCTTCCCGTTTTCGTCCCAGGCCACTATGGTTGGTTTGAATTGATAGTCGGTTTTGGCGTTATTAGTAGTATAGTATCCCGCTTTACGAAGTACGGTACTCATCATTCTCACCTCCGGTGGCGGTACTACTTCGTAGGGAATCAGGCCGTTCTTGGCCAGCAGATCGGTATTCCACTGATTCCGCATATTGTGGGCACCAATGCTGGTCGGGTACATTCCAGTAGCGATGGCTGCCCGGCTCGGCGCACAGACCCCGGAGACTGAAAATGTATTGGGAAAACGGATTCCCCGGGCTGCCAGACGGTCCAGATTCGGGGTTTCGGCCGTGGAATCTCCGAAAGAAGGAATTATGGGACTGAGGTCTTCGGCTACGATCCAGACGATATTGGGTAAGACAGGATCTTCTTTAGTTAACTGCCTTTCGTTTTGGCAGGCAAACAACAGTAAAAGCAGACAGACTGGATAGAATTTCATGACTAACAAAGTAGCAATGCAAAAGGGAACCGCAAGCCGGAGTTATCCTTGTACTTTCTGGTTTCCCTTGTGATCTTGTGGTTTATTAAAATCTCCGTTCCAATTCACTTAACCGGAACTCGATCCCGTGAAACTCGTCCCCCAACTCTTTGGCTTTTAATAAGGCTGAATAGGCCTCGGCGTATTTGCCGGTCGCTTCCAGGTACAGCGAATCGTAGAGATATTGCCGGGGATGCTCCGGTTCGAGCTGGCGGGATACGTTGAGATCAGAAATTGCGTCTTCAAATTGGTTGAGGCGCAGCAGACTGTAGGCCCGGTCGCGCCAGGCGGCGGCAAATTGATCGTTGTAACGTAAAGCGGTGGTGATCTCCTGGATGGCTGCGCCGTGCTCCGTCAACTGCTGGTAACACCAACCTCTTGCGTGCAGGGCCCTAGCGTCCGAATAAAATTCGTGGAGGTATTCGCCGTAGCAGTTGATCGCCTCCTGGTAGTTGTTGAGTTTCTGGTAGAGTTCACCCAATGCGAAGTAATCTACCGGCCGCAGTGGTTGCTGCTTGTGCAGGTATTCATAAATCGAAAGCGCACCCCCGTACTCACTCCTGGCTTCGTAAGCGGCTATCGCCAGCGGAATAACGGAAGGATCCAGTCGTCGGGCGGCTACGTCTGCTTCCACCCGTTCGGTTACCACCCCGTAGTCTTTATTTTCCAGGGCCGTCTTTAGTTCGTGGTAAACGGCGGGGCGGCGACCCTCGCGCCAGAGAGCAAGCAATTGTTCTCCGTCGGTTTGCAGGTTACCAACGCCGTGCATCCGGTTATTACCGAAAGAAGCCGGCAACAGGTTGATAAAAAGATCCCAAAGTGACGAGAGCAAAAATGCTGACACGATCACGAAGAAGACATCTCCGAACCTGAAATTTACGATCGCCCAGAAGCCGATCCCCGCTACCAAAACACTGGCTACGGGACCCCCAAAAAGGATTATGGCCATTTGCCGGCGGCTGAGTCCCAGGGACTCGAAACGGCACATTCCGGCTTGCCAACTCAGCAACTTGGTGTTGAAGAATAAGGTCAACCTGCCAAAGGTAGCTACCCCGTCCGATCTGGCGCCTAGCCGGGCGGGTTTGAAGCCACCCTCACGTTCCCCGTAACTCCCAATAAATACCTCTACCGGTTTATCGGAAAAGGCCAGTACGGGTAGAGCATGCCCCATTTCGTGTAGAAATGTAGTTAGTAACCGCATCACCAGAAAAATGCCGAACCAGGCAAAAACGATCAGGACGCCGTAGAGAATTTCCATCTGCTACTTATTCGGCAAGCCCTGTTTCACCAGTTCCCGGGTCACCAGGGCCAGAAAAAGTTGTTCCTCCTGCTGGCTCAGGTCGCCGGGGATGAATTCAAAAGCCCGCTGCGAAAGCGCGTCTTCCTTACTTGGAAGCTGGGTATTAAGGGAGCCCACGTCGCGATTCCCTACACTTACGGGCAGAAAATTATCTTGTGGCTGGCTCTTGATCCTGGCAATCTCCTTACCGGACTTCGCACCGTACAGAATACGATCGGCACTTATCTTTCCTACCTCCTGGCCATCGATGCTGAGGGTAGATTCTCCATTGCGGGTCCAGTAGATATATTCGTGCTCGGCGGTTTTAGCCAGTAGTAATTCATTGACTTTTTCGCCCAGGTAGCGCTTATAGCTGTAAGCGACCACCGGTTCCTGAAAAATAGTTGTAAAAACGCCCTTGGCCTTCACCCCCGCCATACCGGTTTGTACCACCTGCTTGTCCTGACTGAGGCTGAACAGATCGAGTTCTTCCTTGTCCAGCGGTACCAGGGTAGTTACCCAACCACTCATATCCTCACGTAAAGCGGTTACCTCCTGCGCCTGTTTTTTCTTGCCGGGCATCCGGTTCTTGGCGTAGAGCTGAATCATCAATAGAATCCCGATGACGACGAGTAGGGTTAGTATCGCTAGTATTGGCATGTACGAATCACTATTTGTTAATTCTGCCGAAGGTAGAATTATCAAACTTGTTAATTACCCGCCGAGGTAACTTTTCAGAGAATTTTTGCTGCGGCTGCGGCGCAAACGACGGATTGCCCGCTCTTTAATCTGCCTTACCCGTTCGCGGGTCAGGTCGAAACGCTCGCCGATCTCTTCCAGGTTAAGCTGGCTTTCTCCGTCGAGGCCAAAGTAGCAGGCCAGTACCTGCCGCTCGCGGGGAGCCAGCAGATTCAGGTTGGACTGTACTTCTTTTTTCAGGCTCTCCCCCATCAGTTTGGTGTCCGGGGTTTTGCCGTCGGTGCTCATCAGATCCAGCATGGTCATATCGCTGTCGTCGCCGGCTACCGGGGCATCGAAGCTTAAATGACGTTGGCGGCCACGCATGGCGTGTTCTACGTCGCGGAGGGAAACCTCCATGAAATCGGCCAGTTCTTCCAGTTCCGGCTCCCGTTCGTGTTGTTGCACGAATGACATGATCGCCTGACTTACTTTGCTGTAGCCGGCGGCTTTGTTGTTGGGCATCCGCACGAGCCGGGAGTATTCCACGATAGCCTGCATGATGCTCTGGCGTATCCACCAGACGGCGTAGGAAATGAACTTGAATCCCCGGGTCTCGTCAAAACGTTTGGCGGCCTTCATCAGTCCCAGGTTACCTTCGTTGATCAGGTCGCTCAAGCTCAATCCCTGATTCTGGTATTGTTTGGCTACTGAAACTACGAAGCGGAGGTTAGACTTGGTCAATTTATCCAAAGCAGCCTGATCCCCCTCCCGGATGCGGGCGGCCAGATCAGCTTCTTCCTCGGGTGTAAGCAGTCCGATCTTGTTGATGTCCGTTAGGTATTTATCCAGCGCAATACTCTCTCTGGAGGTAATCTTGTTGTTAATCTTAAGCTGGCGCATAAGCGGATAAAATTTGCAAATCGGTAAATAGATAAATCATCACTAGCGTAAATTACGAAATAAATCCGGCAATTTCCGTGGCATATATATCAACAATCGACGGGGGTGGTTTAGTTGCGGACTAAAAGAGTATTTTGGCCGCAAATACTCCCTAATATGTCATTCCCATTACAAGTGCTACGTCAGACCCGCCGTAACATGCTCCGACTTTGTGACTCGCTTACCCTCGAACAGCTCAATCTTATCCCTGCGGAGATGAATAACAATTTGCTCTGGAATGTGGGCCACGTCATCGCTACTCAGCAGCTTCTCTGTTATGGCCTGGGCAACCAGCCAATCCCTTTACCAGCCGATTTCATCGAAAGATACCGCAAGGGCAGTCGCCCCACCGCAGCAGCCTCGGGAGCGGAGTGGACCTACATCAAAAGCCGCCTGGAAAGTACCGTAGACGAATTTGAAAATGACCTGCGCAGCCTCGACTTCAGTAATTTCCGGGAGTACGAAACCAGCTACGGCACCAAATTGCTCAACATTGGCCAGGCCCTGAGTTTCAACAACGTCCACGAAGGGATGCATCTGGGGAATATGATTGTGATGAGGAAGATGGTGTAGGCATTATTGGATACTCACCCAATCACAATATCCAACCCCTCCACCGCAAATTCCTCATCCACCTCTTCCAGGTAGACCTCACCAATGGCGGCCAACAGCCGACGGCGGGTAGCCAATGCTTCCGAGCGGGGCACTTCAATTATCAGGCTGGGCGTAGCACCGAAATCGTTCTCGGCCATTTCCAGTTCCAGGCTGCTGAGGGCCGACATTACTTTGCCCATCAGTTCGTAGCCAAAATTGACCACCAGTCGGTGAGTGAGGTAACGTTCGCCCACCGTGGCATCGGCCAGGGCCAGCACCGCTCCTTCCCGGTAGGCGTTGATCAGTCCGGAGGTGCCCAGTTTCACTCCTCCGTAATAACGCACTACCACCACCACGGTATCACTTACACCCAGTTTATCGATCTGCCCCAGAATGGGTTTGCCGCCCGTTCCACTGGGTTCCCCGTCGTCGTTGGCCCGGAAGCGGTTACCATCGTTGCCCAGCCGGTAAGCATAGCACCAATGGCGGGCCTTGTGGTGCAGTTTTTGGTAATGCTCTACCCAGTTTAACGCCTCCGCTTCCGTGCGTGCCGGATGGGCGAAACCGATGAATTTACTACTGCGGTCCTTGAACTCTCCGGTACCTGGGGCAGTAATAATGCGGTATTTGTCTTCGGAAGGGGTATCCATGAGCGCGAAGGTAGTATTTGGACTAGCAAAGTAGCAAAGTCTATTGCAAGCTGACTCCAGGCAGCAGTGCTGCATCCACCATTATTTCCGGCTGTCGCATCTGGTTTAAAAGACCTTCCATGAGCAACAGCTTTCCAGTATTCATCGGCTTACTCTTTTCCTGTCTGCTTTCCTGTAAGGCTCAATCAACCGTTGAACCGCCGCCGCCGCCTCCGGTTCCATCCGAAATGTCGGTAACTCCGGATATGTGGGGGATCACGGAAGTCATGCCCCGGTTCCCCTACGACACTGCTACTTGCGCAGCCCAACCCCAGGAATGTAGTAAAGAGGCATTAATAACTTTCATTTACGAACAGCTTAATTGTGATAATGTCACCTTACCGGAAAATATGCGTACGCGTGAAATGGCAGTAGTCTCTTTCACCATCGAGAAAACCGGTGAGGTAAGGGAAATTGAACTGGCCCGTGATCTGCCTCATATAAAGGGTGCCGGGCAGGAGGCCTTACGGCTGGTGCGGCTGATGCGTGATGAGAAGGGGCCTTGGGTCCCCGGAACGCAGGCGGGCAAAGTAGTCAGGGTCCGGTACAATCTACCGATCATGTTTAACCGAGATGAGAGTTGTAAGAACAGATAGTTTCTTAGTTATTCTCCGAAGCTATTTCTTTATCTGTTTCCGGTCGATCTTTCAGCTGCTCCCTGGTAATAGGCTTTTGTTGCTTGGTGAAGATGTTGATAAGACGGAAACGGTCTTCGTTAAAGTGGGTTCTATACATGCCGGCTTTCTCGTAGAAGTCGTCACTGAGCGCCAGGGCGATTGGCTGCCAGTTTGGAATATGGTCCAATACGATTCTGGCTACGGCGAGCAGCGGCAGGGCCACGATCATTCCCGCCAGCCCCCAGATCGCTTCGCCAACAAACAGGGCGATAATGGCCGCTAGTGGGTTGATATTCACACTTTTACCAACCACTTTGGGCGTGATTAAATTCCCTTCCAGGGTTTGCACGAGGCCGTACATAGCAATGATGGCCAACGGTTGCCAGTAACCGTCCCCGGAAGCAAATGAATACAGGAAAGGTAATAGTCCACCCAAAAAAGTACCGATGTACGGGATGATGGCCAAGATAGCGGCCAGGAAGCCCCAGAGTATCGGGAAGTCAATGCCGATGAAGTATAAGCCGATACTGTTCAGGGTACCCAGAATCAACATTACGGTGATTACGCCGGTAAAGTATTTCTTGGCGACCTCCTGAATCTCGTTTAGCATTTGTCGCCCGTCCGAACGCACATCGTTGGTAAACTGCTGGAGCAGCAACATTTTGAAGGGCTTTCGATACAACAGAAAAAGAAAGGCATAGATCGTGGTCATGGCCACGTTGATCAAGACCGAGGACGAAGTAGCGAGGCTGGTACCAATGATCTCGAAGGGTCGGTCGGTCAGTTCCTGTATGCCCTCGGTCAAGTACTGATCCGTTTCTCTCCTCCGCATATTGAAGGCATCGGCAAAGTAGCCCGAGAGTTCGTTCACCCCCTCTTCCAATCCCCGGATGATATCGGGAAATTCAGCGATCACTTTACTGAGTTGAATACCAAAAAAGAAGAACAACAGCGCCAGAGGGATAAAAGCAGTAAACACTGTCAAAAACGAAGACAGCATTCTGCTTTTGATGTAATGACAAAATAAATCATACACCGGTGTGAGCATGAACGAGAACAGCAGACCAAACACGATCGGAACTAAAATATCCTTACCCACTATGATGAAGTAGGTAAGGATAAGCATGGCGATCAAAAAATGCGCGATCTTTTGAAAGCTCAGGTATGCGAGTGGTCGATTCAAATCAGGGGTTGACTTTTATGCAGGATGATCAGTTAACGTAAGCACGGCGCTCACGTTCGAGCATCCTCATTTTTTCTTCCAACTCCTTCACCCGCATCATTTTTTCTTCTTCGGTGATGGACTCTTCGCCGATCTCTTCGCGGGCATCCGCGATCTTTTCTTCCAGTTTTTTGATCTTATCCTGGTATTTACGGATCTTCTTGGAAGCCTTTGACTGGTCATCGGCCGCATCTTCCCGATCGTCGCGGACGTCGTTCAGTTGATCCCTTAGTTCTTCGATCTTTTCGTCGTAGTGACGCTTGTAAAAATACGTCTGGAAATCATCGAGCACGGTGCTGGCGCGTTGGTACTCGTCGGGGTACTTTTCTGCGGTAGCTACCAGGTCGTAGCCGAAACTGAGTGCCAGGCTAACGCCGGTACGGTTATCTCCGAGCTTGGTTAATTTGCTGTAAATGTCCATCGTTTTGTTGGAGAGTGCACTTACTTCGGCTGCTTCAGATTTATAAGTAATGCTGTTACGGTTCTTATCTGCCTTATCTACATCCACGTCGTAGCGATCCGACCAAAAGTCATCCCAACTTTCCTCCACTTCATCCTGGGAAGCATTGATGGTTATTTCCTGACTGGCCATGGTTTGGTTATCATATTCGGTCATGGTTGCCTGGACGCGTGATCTGGATTGAGCACTTAAAGTTGTGATGGCAATTAATAAAAGGCAGGTAAATAAATATTTGAAATTGTACATAATCGTGGTGTTGGTTAATGTTAAGAGTAAATCAGTTTCAGAAAAAGACGGTGGTTATGAGGAATACTGGGTTTGGCTAAGCTTTGCTTACCTCACTTTCCAGTTTAAGGACGCTGTCGCCATCTTCCTGTTCAATGAGCAGGGCCTTGTTGCCGGATTCTCCCTTTCGGGTGACCTCATTACCCTTAATCGTACGAGTAACTTCTTCGGAAAAGGTTTCTTTCACTTTGCCTTCGGCGGTACCATTACCCCATTTCCAGCTAACTTTGCTTCCGGTACGAATCATGATATTGATATTTAGTTTTTGTGCAGGTATAGTGCAAAATAAAAATCGGCGGATGCCATTAAAGCACCCGCCGATGGTATGTGTTGTATCTGCTGCGGGCTAGGCAGCTGGGTATTTGGCTAAATTAGTCCAAATCACCTTCGGGGTCGAAGTAACGTTCGATATCGTTGAGCGTTTTGCGGCTATCGCGGCTAAAATCCTTCCAGCCACGGCTAACGTCGCCTTTGAAATCTTTCCAGCCAGCTTCCATATCATTGCCAACTCGGTCCATCCGGTCGTCAATGTCGTTGCCCCAGGCTTTCAGTTCGTTGTACTCTTCCTGCATCTCTTCGCGAGCGTCGGCAGAAGCACCTTCCATATCGCGCTCGAGTTCTTCCATGCGCTTGTCGATGTTCATGCGGGCTTCTTTGAATTCTGCGGCGAATTCATTGCTTTCCTCACGAATCTCAGCACCCAGGTCTTGCATACCTTCTGATACTTCTTGTTCAACCTTATCCATATCCTGGTCGGCCTGTGAGCCTTCGGCACAAGAGTAAGTAAAAAGTCCCAATGAGCAAATCATTGCGAGGGTTAAAAAACGGGTTCTCATATCTATTGAGTTGTTGGTTATCAATTAGCGGGCGAGTATTTTGTTTCGCCTTCATTGATAGTACCTGCTCTTCTTCAAATATGTTCGAAAGCCAAAATCAAATTTATTGAAGTTGCTTCTTCCAGTATCGGAGCAGCCCCATTACGCTCATCCAGGGGGGATTGGCTGCTCGGTATGAACTGATCGTTTCTTCTGAAAGTCCTTCGCTGCGAAAGTCTTCTTCTACGTAAGCGACGAATTTGGGCGTGATCGTCTCCGCGCTTTCTCCGTTTCTAAAATGAGGTTCCATCCAATTCTTGTACTCCTCCAGTCTTTGTAGAAGATAGCCGGCGTGTTCAGTTACGTTATCAATGGGTCCGTAATGTGTCAGGTACCAGCGCCTGGCGTTCACCTTCAGCATTGCTTCTATGCTAGCCACCCAATCTTCCACGTTGATATCCGGAGGCGGACAAGGTGGAACGACCGGCCCGTCACTGATCTTAACTCCGCCCACATCTCCGGTGAAAAGATCCTCACCCAACTGCCAGCTGATGTGATGAACCGCGTGGCCCGGACTGTGCAAAGCACGGAATGTCAATCCATCCGCCTCTACTACTGCTCCGTCATCCACGGAAAAGAGTTTCTCTTCAGCAATCGGTTCCATTCGCCCCCATAGTTCATCCATTTTATCCTGGTAAATCATGCGGGCAGATTCATAGAGCCGTTCGGGGGCCAGTAGGTGCTTGTACCCTCTGGGGTGTACATAGACGTTGGTTCCCTTTGCGGCAAACCACCAGGCGGCACCGGCGTGGTCGAAATGGATATGGGTAAGCAGAAGTGTATGAATATCCTCCGGGCGTAATCCGAGACGCTCTAATCCGGCCAATAAAGCCGGCAGAGTCGAATGGGGACCACATTCAATTAAAACGGCACCATTATCAGTGGGAACAACGTAAGCGGCGATGGCTTCGCCGGCGTGGAGAAAATTAAGGTCGATGGTATGAATCATACCACCAAGGTAATCAGATCAGTTTATTTCATCAACAGCCGCTGTAGAGCACCGATGGCTTTTCCGATCACCAAGGTGGCACCAGCTTGGGGAAGGTTCCCTTCAGTTAACACGCGTTGTTCCAGCAAATTCTTTTCAGGACTATCCTCCCGGATCTCCAGGTAGAGATAGCTACTGAAACTGAGACAGCAGATACTGAGAATGGCCAATATTACCAGAGGCGATTTTTTCATAATATTGCTAAAATAAGCTTTAACAATACATTTTATTGGTTTTGGTAGCGCTTCTTCGACGAATAGCTTTAGAAAATCGACGAAGATCAAATTGTATGCACAAATGCACAGGAGCTAAGAACTTACACGAGCTTATTTAGCCTACCCTCGTGTAAGCTTGTACTCATCAGGGACTTTTGTACTACTACCTGATCACGTTGATCTCCCCCTTTACGATCTCCGTTCGCCCGTCAAAGAAAGTGACGCTGGCCGAGTAGACGTAGACGCCCATAGAAGCGGGCTTTTCATTGACCATCCCGTCCCAGCCATTATTCGGATCGTTGGGTTCAAAACTGGCGCTTCGCTCAAAGACCAGGTTGCCGTAACGGCCGAAGATGCGGAAGTCGGCGATGGCTACAACGTCCGTGCCACCGAATGGAAAAAAGAAATCGTTCACCCCGTCTCCATTGGGAGAGAATGCCGTAGGCACGTAGATTCTGGGCTGTCGATCGACCAGGATACGCAGTTCTGCACTGGCCGTACAATCCGTCACGGTGTCCAGCACGGAAACGAAAACCGTAAGATTATCCTGGGGGCGTACGAATAAGCGACTTCCCTGGAAAGCAGGGTCTACCGACCAATTGTACAGCAAATCGTCGCTGTTAGCAATTAAGTTCAGTGACAAGGAATCCCCGAGAAGGATCTGTTGATCTTGCCCCAGGTCAGCTACGAGAATGGGGGCGGGAGTAACGTCGGTGGGCAGCACGATCTCGCAGCCCAGGGCATCCTGCACGACTACATCGTAACGTCCGGCCTCCAGCCCGGTGAACACGGTGTCCATTCCAAAGAACTCACCGTCCAGGGAATAAAGGTATGGCCCTTCTCCCCCGTTCACGGTGGGTATGCTCACGAAACCGGCATCTATCGGATCGGGGCAGCGTAGAGCATAACCTACAGAACTTGCTTCCAGAGGCTGGGGAGCGTCGAGGCTAAACGGCACCACAAACTCACAGCCCAGGCCGTCCGTAAGGGTCACCGAATAGAAGCCAGGCCCCAGATCGTCAATGATCGGGGAGGTTTGCCCGTTGGACCACTGAAAGGTGATCACACCCGTTCCGCCCGTTGCCCTGGCTTGCAAAGCACCATCCTGGGAATCGAAGCAGGTAATAAATTCAATTTGGTCAATGGAGCCCCCCAGCGGACTGGCCGGCTGGCTGATCGTCTGGCTAATCACATCCTGGCAACCATCATCGTTGGTGACCGTGAGCGTATAAAGTCCGGGAGAAAGGTCAGTGATGGTAGCAGTACTGCCGCCATTACTCCACTGGTAAAGGCTTGGGTTACCGTTGGTTGTAACCGTGATCGCACCATCCGAACCATCGAAACAGTTGACATCGTTGAAGGTGGCAACTTCGGCAATGAATTCCTCCGGCTCGATCAATTCCTGACTGACCGTAGCCATACAGTTGTTTTCGTCGGTAACCGTAAACGTATAGGTACCTGGGCAACCGAAATCAGCGGGTGAACTAACGTCTACCGTCAACATTCCCGTTCCTCCGGAAGTCGTTACGGTCACGTTTCCGTCGCAGGCCTGAAAACAACTGATGGGAGTTACCTCATCGATTGCGATGGTCAGTAAATCTGGCTCCGTAATCTCTACCGTAAAGGTAATACTCTGGAACTGGCTTTGGTACACAACCTGGTACTGACCAGCCGGTAACTGGTCGATCGTAATCGGCACGCCGGCCATAGCGGACGTGCCGCTACCGGCAATGGTTGGGTCGGTGATTCCAATGTAGGAATATTCAAAATCGGGCCGCCCTCCGGTTACGGTGAAGGTAAAGCTTCCGTTCGCCTCCCCGTTACACAGCACGGCAGCAGTGGTGAAACTCTCCATCAGCGGGTCCACGAAATCAACGGTAAAGCAGCTATCGGCCATACAGCCTTTCTCATCCACTACGGTTACGCAGCATACAGTTCCGGCAACGAGGTTGTTGTTGGTAGGACCGGTCGTTCCATCACACCAGGTGATTGTCAGGTCACCGAAGCCGCCACTGGCGCTGGCCGTGCCTTCTCCGTCCGTACCCGCGGGGCCGATAGCGGGGCGAATCTGCTCCAGATCGAGCACCACCGGATCGAGAACGAGTAATTCGGTGACGATAATACTATCACAGTTGGTACTGCCGATCTTTACCGTATCCATGTAGGTTCCCGATGCGTCGTAAAAGACTCCGGGAATGACTTCCAGACTTTCACCCGCACAAACGGTATCAAAGCGCATACCGACGGGCCGGATATCCCCCAGATCGGTAACCGTAATATCGAAATATCCCAGCCCACTGAACGCACTCCCGTCAATCAGTACCCAGTACGGGCGACCGGGGTCCAGACAGGTCATTTCAAAAACATTATCGTAGGTACTCAGGTCTTGTTGGCTGAAGAGGTGCTGGAAGTTGCCATCACACGCATCGTTAGTACTCTGGTACAGTGCCAGCTCCAGGTCGATGCCTAAGGGATCTTCACTGGTACCGGCAATCTCGACGTGTCCCGAAGACGGGGCAATGAACTGCACCCAAACCGAATTTCGGGAAATGAAAGCCGGCAACACGGGCGGGTCATCCGAAAAGCCGGAGCAAAAATTACTGTGGGGCTCGGGCAGATTAATACTGCCTCCTTCGGGTACGACGCCCAGTTCGGTGGCATCACAACGCAGGTCTCCGGCTTCGGGCAGGCCGGCATCTTCAATCTGGATGCTGAAAACGCCCTGTTGGGTATCATCGGTAGCTCCTTTACCATCTACCAGGATATAGTAAGTGGTGTTGGGTTCGGGACAGTATAGTTCAATGCGGGTATCATCGCCATTACTCTGGCGACGGTAGAGTGGAAAACGGCTCAGTTCACCGTCACAAGAATCGGCGGAAAAGACCATCACCTCCAGGTCGATCGGGTCGCCAGTTCCTTCGGGGTCTGAAAAAAGTCGTACGTACTGCAAGCCAGCCACGTCATCGCCGGTAGTGTAAGTAAACCAGACGCCGTGGTCATTGTCAAAAGCGATTCCAATCTGATCCGGATCGATCTCATTGAGGTTATCAGCACAAGTATTGTCGTAAAGTCCGGCCGTACCATCACCCAGGGTAGCGCCGTAATCCAACGCACCGAAATCAACGGCTCCGCAGATATAATTGAAGTCGTCGGTATCTTCTTCGGTGATCACCGAGAAGTACAACTCCCCATCACTGGACCCCTGGATACTGATGTTCTCCTGGCTTTCCGTACCGGCAACTGGAATTGACACGGTCACACATTCCTGTTCAAAACATTCCGGAAGCACGAAACAAGGTATCAGGTCGCCGTCATTATCGAAAATGCTGAAACAAACCTCCAGCGTAGCGGGCAGATTACAGGCACCGTTCACCAACGTATCGTAATTCTCATTGGGTGCGGTCAGGAAGCAGGGGTTTGCACCGAAATCATAAGTGATCGCCGGATTGCCGTTTACGCTGACTTGATAAGTAGGATCTGGATCGCTGAAGAGATCGTCGCAAGCCGTAGTAACGATGGCGCTATCTACTCTTACTGACAGACGGATTTGGGCTAACAAAGTAGCAGTGCCGGTTAAAAACAGTATGGTAACCAGGAGTAAAAATCGCTGCATATGCTGATAAGTGAGGTGTGGCGGAATGAAAAACCTACAGCAGCGGAAATGATGATAAGTGTAATAGTTGCCGCTGCAAGATAAGGAACTTCCAGGCCTTTTGCTTGTAATACGACGGTAAAAGCGACCAAAGTATACAGTTGCCTACTAATTTTCTTGTTAAGAAACTGTTACTTTTGGAATCTCTTAGAGTTTAAAGCCCGTATACCAGATACTTAAATTACTCCTTTTCATTTAGTCAGTTATCCCGCTACGTTTAGTTTCCCCCCACTAAAACAACAATAAGTCCGTTATAAACTACCTGCTTTATGTGGAAGCATTTAAGATCTGTATTGGTATTACTCACATTATGTGTTACGACCTTGCTGTTCTCCCAGCCCAACGCCAAAATTCAACTGGAACGTAACCACGGTGCACAATTCTACAGCTATCCCGGTCAGGAAGCGGCTGGCTTCACGGCTTTCAGACTGGATGCACCGCTTGTCCTCTCAGGTAATGACTTTATTGCCAAAGCCAATACATTTTGGCAAACCTATGGCAACGTATTCTACCAAGGTGCAGAGCTACCCATTTTTCTACGTAGCGGTCAGGACAATTCTGGCAACCTCCACTTCACCTTCCAGCAAAAACGGGAAGTCCCGGTCTTTGGAGGCGAAATTAACCTCCATTTCAATCCTGATGGTGCACTCTACGCCGCCGAAGGTTTTCACCTATTATCTCCCGAGCAATGGGCTGTCGATCATCCGGGCCAGGTCTACCCTCTCACAGCTTTCCCAGAAGTACGACCTGAGGCACATTATATTCAGGCTGCCCAAACCTACCTGACTAAAAACCACTTGGCTGCTGACTGGGAGGTCGTTGATGCTGAAAATGTATTACTGGCCACCGCCCTGCTGAATAATGGCAGCGATGAGCTTGCCTGGTGCCGTCATTTGATTTTGAGTGACCCCATCAGTTTCCGGAAATACGAACTTTTCATTGACCTGGAGACCGCAACTACCCACCTGGAGCTTCAGGCTCATTGTGATGCCCTGGACCGCAAACTATACGAAAACAATACCAACGCTGGCAACCTGCTGTGGGAAGAAGGCGACCCCCTGCCCGGCTCATTGACTAATGTTCAGGAGTATTTACTGGAAGTAACCGAAGAAACCTACAACCTATTCCGCTACACCTTTGGCCGCGACAGTTACGATGGCCAGGGCGGTACCATGAATATCGTGGAAGACGCACAAAACATCGGTTGCCCCAATGCCCGCTCCACCGGCAGCACCACCCTTTATTGCAATGGAACTGCCGCCGACGACGTCATTGGCCACGAGTGGGCCCATTCCTATACCGGCGAGATCAACGGACTGATCTACGCCTGGGAGTCCGGAGCCATCAACGAAGGCTTCTCCGATATCTTCGGGGAAGTCGTCGACTTGTTGAATACTTCCGGTGATGACACCAATGACGACCAGCTACGTAATGCCTGTAACGAAAACAATAACGAACGCTGGAAAGTAGGTGAGGACGCCACTGCTTTTGGTGGCCACATTCGCGACATGTGGAGTCCGGAATGTAAGGGTGATCCTTCCGCCCGTACCGCAAGTGCCTATACCTGTTCGAGTGGAGACAGCGGTGGGGTACACAGTAACTCTGGCGTCCTGAATCGCTGTTTCTCCCTGCTTGCCGATGGCGGCACATTAAATGGCATTACCGTAAACGCTATCGGACTGACCAAAGCCACCCACGTTTTCCACCAGGCCTCGACATTCTATACCAATCGGGTTACTGACTACGACGCCATGGGTATTGGGCTTGAATCCGCCGCCAATGACCTGATTGGCCAAAACCTTACCGCGCTTACCCTCGCTGATAGTCCGGCCGGACCTTCCGGTGAAATTTTTACAGCTGCTGACGCCCAGGAAGTCACGAACGCCGTTACGGCTACGGCCATGTTACAGCCCAATAGTTGCAACTTCACCCCAGCCCTGGCCACAAACGCCCCGGTTTTATGTCCGGATGTATCCACGGAGTTCATCAGCCTGCTCAGCCAGGATTGGGAAACGGGCATGGGCAATTTCACCAGTACAAACTTTCCTTCCAATCCCGATGACTGGACCATCAGAAACTGGTCTGTTGACAGCAACTTACCCGACCAACGTAGCGGACAAGGGCTATTCATCGCCAATGCGGTGATCGGCAATTGCTCCGATGACCTGGAAAACGGCTTTGTCGATCTGCGCAGCCCCCAAGTAACTATTCCGGCCGGAGCTGATGAACCGATACTTAGTTTCGAACACTGGTTCAGCACCGAAGACGGCTGGGACGGTGGTCATCTCCTATTGGTTCGTAATGGCGGTGCCCCAGAAATAATCGAAGCAGGAGACTTCATCTTTAATGCCTATAACCGTACGCTAAATGCCAATGGTAATGACAACCCCATGGCCGGAGAAGGCACCTTCAGTGGAGCAAACGAAGGCAGCACCTCCGGCAGTTGGGGGCAAACTCAGGTTGACCTGGCTGCGGCCGGCGTACTTGCCGGTGATGTCATTGAACTGATCTGGCGCATGTCTTACGATGGCTGTAATGGCTGGCTTGGCTGGTATCTGGATGAAGTTGAGGTCGGTTATTGCTCGCCCGTCGCTCTTCCCGTGGACTACCTGAGCTTCGATGCCCGGGCCGACGGCAAAACGATCATACTTAACTGGGCTACCGCCAGAGAGGTGGAAAACATCGGTTTTGAGATCATGCGACGGGCGGAAAATGAAGCGGCTTTTCGGTCGATCGACTTTATTGCTGCTGCTGGTTCAACCGGTAGTAGCTACCGTTACGTAGATAATAAGGTAGTTGCCGGCCAGACATATTTCTATCAGCTTGGCCAGCAGGATGTTGACGGCCAGCTCAATCGGTCTGCTATCGTGAGTGCGAAAATTAAATCCACTAATGCCGCAGGATTGAGTGCATTTCCAAATCCAACGGGTGATGGAAATTTTCAAATCAGTTGGTCCAATGGAGGAAACAGAACAGTTTATGTATACACTACGCACGGAACACAGATAAGCGCCTGGAGAAATCTCGCCTCCGGAAGTCAGATTCAGTTGCCGGGCCAGCAGGGGATTTACTTCGTTCGAGCAGGGGAAGAACTGGTGAAGGTGGTGGTTTACTAACTGTATTTCTCTCAGCGATGCCTTGGGTTGGATATTTCCGAGACTTGATAGTTTCGTCACGAAGCCACCCAGCCTTCTTCTCAATTTGCAGAGGCTTTTCCCTGGTAAGTTAAATGGAACGTTTCCCCGTAAACCCTGCTACTTTACCTTCGGTGATCGTCCTTCGTCCTCGGAGTTGAAGCCCAAAAAATGCAAACCAAACAAACGAATACACACAAATTTAGGATTGAATATGACACGACAACTACTTCTAATAATTGCCCTTGTTTTTACCACCGGCCTAACCGCCCAGGAGCGCAGTTGTAGTACTACCGAACTGCACGAGCAAAGGATGGAAAACGATCCCGTCTACCAAAAAAACTACCTGGATCGACAGGAAAAATTCCGGAAACTGACCAAAGAGCGCGTTGGGGTGAGCCGGGCAGAACTCTGTCCCGATCCCGTACTCGTACCCATGGCCGTTCACTACGCCGATGCGCCCAATAACTTTGACCTTCAGTGCCTGACGGACCTGGCGCTGGACCAAATTCAAATCCTGAATGACGATTACCAAGGCTTGAACGCCGATATCGTAAACTGGACCAATGGCACCTCTTCCAATTATCCAGGTGTAGAAAACGCAGAAAGCTGCATCGAATTCTGCCTGGCCACCATGAACCACCCGGCCGGTTCCGGCATCGCTGAAGGGGATCACGCCGTGACGGTGAACGTATACGGTAGTAGTTCTGCCCCGGCCTGGAGTGGTTACCTGAACGTCTTCGTACGCAATATCGGTGCCCTCGGCTTTTCCCCGCTGGGTGGGAATGGTAACGGTGATGGAGTTACTTGCGACAACAGTGCCTTCGGAGCCGGAGCCGGTTGTACGGGTTTCGTTCCGGGAGCCCCCTACAACTTGGGCCGCACGCTGACCCACGAACTGGGTCACTACCTTAACTTAGCCCATATCTGGGGTGGTGGCTGTGGAAATGACGACGGAATTGCCGACACCCCCGACCAGCAAACCTCCAACGGGGGCTGCCCCGGCAATAATGCTATCAGCTGCGGCTCTTTGGACCTCCACATGAACTACATGGATTACACCAATGACGCCTGTATGTACATGTTCAGCGCCGGCCAGCAAGCCGTAATGGAAAACTACCTGGCGGCTAATTTGCAGAACGTAACGAGTAATTCGGCCGTATGCGTCCCCCCCACTCCAACGGTTGCTTTTGTACAGACCCAAACGACCGTTTCAGAGGGCACCAGCAGCTGCGCCACCGATGGAGAACAGCAAGTCACTATCGAAGTAGGTATTTCGGCTTCTCCCAGTTCGACGGCCTTCGTCACCCTCCTGGCAAATGGTACGGCCACGAATGGCGTAGATTATACTTACAGCCCCGCTACCCTCACCTTCCCGGCCGGGCAGACTAGTAACCAGACCATTACCGTCACCATCTTCGAGGACGGCCAGGTTGAAAACGATGAAAGCATCAGCTTCAGTTTCTTGGTAAATGCCAATGGAGGCGATGCTGCCCCCGGTACGGAGAACCAATCACACGAAATAGCAATCCTTAACGACGACCAAGCCCCCAGTGCCGGTTCTCAGAATGTCTTCCTGATCGACCAGAATTTTGATGATGGTATCGCCCCCTTTGTCGCCACCGACGGCGGCGATCCCGGTAATACCTGGTACCAGGACGGTGTAGGTAGTACGCTAAATGGCACTCCTCAAGCCATCGCCAACAGTGACGCGGCGGGTAACGGCAGTAGCTCCAACGAGGTACTCACAACCCCGGTTTTCAATGGCAGCAGCGTGACAAACCTCACCCTTGAGTTCGACCAGTACGCCCGGGTCTACAGTGGCAACGGTGATTTCAACGAAACTTTCCGGACTGAAATCTACGATGGTAACAGCTGGCAGACCGTTTACCTGCGCACCGAAGCTCAGGGGAGTATTGGCGACTGGGGCAATCCTAATCATCAGACCATCAACCTGAGTGCTTACGCCGCACCGAATAACCAGTTACGCTTCACTTACATCGCTGAATGGGACTATTGGTGGGCCATCGACAACGTACAGGTAAGTGGCTTGCAAAACGTGGGGGTTCAAACCGATGCCAACGGTGGCAGTGGTTTCTCCGAACGCGACTTCGGCCCCAACAGCACACTGTATTTCTACGATGAGAATAGCGGCGACGTAATGCTTAGCCTCATCAACACCAGTGGATTCAACTACGGCTGTACCAGCGTCTACGTAGAAACCGGCAGCAGTATCTTACCCGGCGCGTTCCAAAGCAACGCCCCGGAATCTGACTGGATCACCGAAAAAACCTTCCGGGTAGAGCCGGAGAACAACAACCCGAACGGCAGTTTCACCATCTCACTCTATTACACTCAGGAAGAAATCATCGGCTGGTCACAAACCAGTGGAGAACCGGTTGGTAATTTACAAATGGTCAAAGCAGCCGGCAGCGTAAGTTCGGCCACCAGCCTGGAAACCGCTCCCGTCAGTACCTTTTCCTTTGGCAGCGATTGGGTCTATAGTGCCCAGTACAGCAGTGGCTTTTCCGGCTTCGCACTGGGTGGTGCGGCTCCCGTACTGCCGGTTGAATGGCTGGCGGTGAATGCCAAAGCTGGTCAAAAAGCCATAGATGTAAATTGGAGTACAGCGACCGAGAGTGGCAACCGTGGTTTTGAAGTATTGCGCAGCGAAGACGCATCAAAAGGCTTTAGCAGCCTTGGCTTCGTAGCCGGAGCCGGCAGCAGTACTAATCGTCAGGATTACAGTTTCGTCGATAACCGTGCATTGGCTGGCATCACTTATTACTATCAAATTCGCCAGATCGATTTCGATGGTTCAACCAGCCTTTCTCCATTGGTTAATGCAAAAATCGAAAGCGAGACGCTGAGCTTACGCATCTACCCTAACCCCGTACGTGAGCAATTGAACGTTGAATTGTTCGCTCCCCTTTCCGGAAGCTACGAACTGGTTCACGTCAGTGGGTTGCAAATCGCCAGTGGTGACTTCCCGGCCGGTGGGCAACGCATCAAATTGAATACGAGCCAACTAAGTACCGGCATTTATTACCTGGTGGTTAGTACCGGAGAGGATCGGCGGGTTAAAAAGGTGATCGTGGATTAATGCAAGCATTGCTACTTTGCTAGTCAAAAATAGGAAACAGGACCGCCTTTGGCCACTACGCTTTCTTGGCTTTAGGAGATAGGAGCTTTACGTAATGCGTTCAATGAACAGCTGCATGTTGTATAAAATCACAGTTTTAGAGCTTGTTTAGATTTTACTCTTCCGTTATCATTTGTCATTAGCGTTCCTATCTCCTAATTCCTTTTGTGACTAGCAAAGTAGCAATGTGCGTGAAAAGTCAAGAAATTCAGCCAAAGGGGCGAGCGTTAATCCGTTCGTCCCTTTGTTTTTTACCTTTGCGCGTTCGCAAACAACAATCCAAATCTCCCTACTGTTACTTCGACTATGGATATACTGATTAAGATCGGCCAGCTACTGTTGAGCCTTTCCCTTTTGATCGTTTTACACGAATTCGGCCATTTTCTCCCGGCCCGCGCTTTCAAGACCAGGGTTGAAAAGTTCTATCTTTTCTTTGACGCCGGCTTTAGCCTCTTTAAAAAGAAGATCGGTGAGACCGAATGGGGAATCGGTTGGCTACCACTGGGTGGCTACGTAAAGATCAGCGGGATGATCGACGAAAGCTTCGATACCGAGCAGATGGAAAGCGAACCTCAACCCTGGGAATTTCGCAGCAAGCCGGCTTGGCAACGGCTGATCATCATGCTGGGTGGAGTAACGGTCAACTTCATTCTCGGCTTTTTCATTTTCGGGATGATTTTCTGGTACTACGGCGAGGAATACCTGCCCGCCAAGAGTGCCGAATACGGCATCCACGCCGATTCACTGGGTATGGAGATCGGACTGGCAACGGGTGATAAAATTCTGAAGATCGGCGAAGCGGATTTCGAACGCTTTAGCGATCGTACGCTGCTGAAAGCCATTGCGATCGACAACGTCAACTCCGTAACCGTAGATCGTGGTGGCCGGGAACAGGTGGTGACCATCGACCCGAAATGGTCCGACCTACTTACCCGTTACGAAAACAAGAACGAACGTCTCTTTACCGTACGCCAACCAACCATGGTTACGGTGGTCTCCGACGGCTCCCCGGCCCAGAAGGCGGGCATGTTGCCTCTGGATCGTCTGGTTGCCGTGGAAGGAGAATCGACGCCCTTTTATGATCAATTTACCGAAGCGGTAAAAGACCGGGCCAATGAAACCCTGACCTTTACCATTCTACGAAACGAGCAACAGGATACCATTGAACTCGTAGCCACGCTTAACGACGACGCCAAGCTGGGAATCGGCATCGCACCGCCGACCGATTTCTTCGCTACTGAACGGGCCGATTACACCCTGGGCGAAGCGATTCCGGCCGGTGTAACCCGGGGCGTTAACTTCCTGGGCGACCAGGTCAAATCGTTCGGTCAAATGTTCCGAGGCAAGATCAAGGCCAGCGAGAGCCTGGGTGGTTTTGCCAGTATTGCCGGTATGTTCGGTACCACCTGGGACTGGGAGCGTTTCTGGACCATGACGGCTGTACTGTCGCTGATCCTGGCTTTCATGAACCTTTTACCCATTCCGGCACTGGATGGCGGCCACGTAATGTTCCTGCTTTACGAAGTGGTGACCGGCCGTAAGCCCAGCGACAAGTTCCTGGAAAAGGCGACTATGGTCGGATTCATCCTGGTGCTGGCGCTCTTGGTGTACGCCAACGGACTGGACATCTGGCGCAGTTTCTTCAAGTAAGAACTTATGAATTACTACGAATTTTTCGACTTACCCGTTGCGCCTACGGTGGACAAAGCTTTGCTGAAAAAGCGATTCTACCAGAAAAGCAAGGAATACCATCCCGACTTCTACACCCTGGCCGATGCTGATAAGCAGGCGGAGGTACTTGAACTCAGCAGCCTTAACAACCTGGCCTATAAAACGCTCAATAATGATGACCAGCGCCTGAAATACTTCCTGGATTTAAAGGGCGTATTGGGTGAGGAGGGCCAGAATCAGGTTCCCCAGGATTTTCTCCTGGAGATCATGGACATCAACGAAAAGCTCATGGAGCTGGAATTTGACGATGATCCGGCCCTGCGCAAAGAAGCTTCAGATTTGGCGCAGGCGCTAGAGCAACAACTCAACGACCAGGCCAGGCCGCTGCTGGAACGAGCGGAACAGGACGAAAGCAGCCTGGCTGGTTTGAAAGATTATTATCTCAAACACCGCTATTTGCTGCGAATCAAGCAGAAAATATAACCCTAAGCTGATAACTCTCCTGGGTGCAATACGCTTACCCGTGAATTAAATTTTGATTGATGATAGCTGTACTCTCCCCCGCCAAGACACTGGACTTTTCCCCCACCGAAAGTCCGTCAACTCAGCCTCGTTTACTGGATAAAAGCGAAGTATTAATTAATAAGCTCAGCAAGCAGAGCGCAGCGAATATTCAGGAGTTGATGCACGTCAGTGAAAAACTGGCCGTGTTGAACCGCGATCGTTTCCGGGCTTTTGAAACGCCCTTTACTCCGGAAAACGCCAAACCCTCCATTCACGCCTTTAAAGGGGACGTTTACCAGGGACTGGCGGCCGAAGACTTCAGTGAAGCGGATATCGACTTTGCCCAAGACCGGTTGCGCATCCTCAGCGGTTTATACGGTTTACTGCGCCCGCGCGACCTCATGCAGGCCTACCGACTGGAAATGGGCACCAAGTTGGGTATCCAACGCAAAAAGAACCTTTACGAATTCTGGGGTAGCGACATCACCGACCTGCTACGGGCAGACATAAAAAGTACTCGCTCTCAGCACTTGGTTAATTTAGCCAGCGTCGAGTATTTTAAGTCTATCCAGCCCGAAGAGCTTGGCGTTCCCGTGGTCAATATCTATTTCAAGGAAGACCGGGGCGGGAAGTTGAAGATCATCACTTTCAATGCTAAAAAAGCTCGCGGCGGCATGGCTCGACTGATCGTTAAGAATCGACTGAATAACGTAGAAGAACTAAAAGAACTGGACGTACATGGTTACCAGTTTGAAGCCTCTCTTTCCAGTGATCTCGACTACGTTTTCGTAAAATAGACACTGGTTTTAGTAAGAATGGTGATGCAATATTTCAATATTGCCGGCCCACTGAATAGAATTCTAGTAAATTAACTTATATGCGTTTTTACTTTCTGCTTGTGTTTGCATTTTTACTGCTCCAACTCACTGCCCAGCGCAAGGAAGTGGACTCTACCCTAACGGTGAGTTTCGAGGAGTATGACCCACAGAGCAGCCTGGTGGTTCCCGAAAACCATCTGACCGCTGCCAGCATCCCCTTTGTGGATGTACACAGCCATCACTGGCGGATGGGCACCCAGGATCTGGACAAACTTATCCGTGAGATGGACAGCCTTAATATGAAGGTGGTGGTGAATCTGAGCGGGCGCGGTGGCCAGGCCCTGAAGGAAATGATGGACAACATCAATGAATCGGGGTACCAGGATAGAATTGTGTGTTTCACCAACATCAACATCCGTAGTATTGATGATCCCGACTACCTGGAAGCCACCTTGGATCAACTACGCTTCGATAAGCGTATTGGTGCACGGGGACTGAAGATTTACAAGTCGCAGGGCATGACCAATACCGACAAAGCCGGCAATCGTATCAAGATCAACGATCCGCGCCTGAGCCCCATCTTTGATTTGGCCGGAGAATTCGATTGGCCCGTCCTGATTCATTACGCCGATCCCAAGCAATTCTGGGAGCCACACGATGAAAATAACGAGCGCTGGCTCGAACTGAAACTTCGGCCTAACCGCAAGCGGGAAAATGAATACGCGAGTTGGGAAACCATCGCCGGAGAAGCTCACGACTTATTCAAGAGCCACCCGAACACCACCTTCATTGCTGCCCACATGGGCTGGTACGCTAATGACCTGGTGAAATTGGGAGAGTTTCTGGATGACAATCCCAACGTCAACGTAGAGATCGGCGCCGTAATCGCGGAACTAGGTCGTCAGCCAAGAGCCGCCAATCGCTTTTTTGAAAAGTACCAGGACCGCGTTTTATTTGGCAAAGACTCTTATCGCCCTGAGGAATACGCCACCTATTTCCGGGTGCTGGAAACGGCCGATGAATACTTCCCTTACTACAAACGCTACCATGCTTTCTGGCGCATGTACGGTCTCGATCTGCCTAAGCCGATTCTGGAAAAATTATACTACAAGAATGCCCTGCGGGTGGTAAAGGGGCTTGATAAGGACTTGTTCGAATAGTCCGGTGGTCTCATAGGATTCATCCATACCAGACCACCAGACCGCCAGCCTATATTCCTAGCTCACCTCTCGCGGCATCCAGGATCGCCCGGGTTTCTTCCGCATCCTTGCCCTGGGCGTAAACGCGCAAGACCGGTTCGGTTCCACTGGGCCGGATCATAACCATTCTGTCCTGGCTACCCAGGTAGAATTTGGAACCGTCGACGTGCTCTACTTCACTGACCTCAAATTCACCGAAGCGCTGGTAAGGAGACTCTTTGGCTTCTTTGACGATAGCCCATTTACGGTCGTTGTCTACGTGCACGTCGTCGCGGTTACAGTCGAAGCTGCCTACTTTTTCGTAGAGATCGGCCACCAGTTCACTGAGGCTTTTGCCGGTTTTTGCCATGTATTCGGCGATCATGATGCCGATCCAGATACCGTCACGTTCGGGGATGTGTCCCTTTACGGCCAGTCCTCCGCTCTCTTCACCACCGACAATAACGTCTTCTTCCGCCATGATCTCGGCAATGTACTTGAAACCGATCTTGGTGACCTCATATGGAAGGCCGTATTGATCGGCCAGCTTTTTAAGTTTATCGGTTACACTGAAAGTCAACACGACCTTACCACTCTTGATGTCCTTGTACTCGTACTGGTACATGAGCAGCAGCAGGAGAATGTGGTGAGAATCTACGAACTCACCACGCTCGTTGAATAGTCCGATGCGGTCGGCATCACCATCATTGGCAATACCCAATTGAATATGATCATCGTTCTTGATGAGTTCGGCTAATTCACCTAGGTTACGACCAATTGGCTCCGGAGCCTGGCCCAGAAAACTCGGGTTATATTCGCTGTGCAGGTGAGTGGCGTCGGGCAGCAATTTACGCATGGCACTCTGGCCGGCACCGTACATGGCGTCGTAGGCGATGCCGATCCCGCTGTTGCGGATCAGCTCCATATCGAAGTTTTTATTGACGTGTTCCAGGTAGATTTGCTCAAAATCGTGAGTTTCCACCAGTCCTTTTTCGGTCAGCTCTTCAAGCGTCGGTAAATCCTGGGGAACTGCATCCGGAATCAGGTTTTCCACGGCCGTTACGTCAGCGGGAACGGATGGCCCACCCAGTTTGGATTTCAGTTTATAGCCATTGTAGCTGGGTGGATTGTGACTGGCAGTGATGACTACGCCCAGATCGGAATTCGTTTTCACTACCCCGAGACTGACCATAGGCGTGGAGATATAGTTCGGAGCCAGCAAGCACTTGATGCCGTGTTTACCCAGTACCCGGGTCGTTGTTTCGCAAAATAGTTCACCGGCGAAACGGCAGTCGTAGCCGATCACGACCTGCTTACCTCCGTTTTTCTTTAGCCAGAGGGCGGTGCCTTCGGCCACGCGTTTTACGTTGTCTACGGTATATTCTTGCGCAATAATGGCGCGCCAGCCATCGGTACCAAATTTGATCTTAACGGGAGTCATGCTGAGTATTTGAGTTGCTGCTAATGTACGAGGTAAATACTCGTAATCTAAACGGATGTTCGCTTTACCTGCCCGTAAAGGAGTGACGTTGGTAGAAAATATCGCTACTTCCGGCCGGTGAAGTTCCGCTAATTGGCGATGAGTGCTACCTTCGTTGCGTGGATTACCCGTTAGCACTATTGATCGGAACTCTCGTAGCCTTCGTTGGCATCCTTCTCCCCGGGATGCTGAACATGACCGCGGTAAGCGTAAGTGTAAAGAACGGGAAACGCGCCGGTATGCTCTTCGCCGCCGGCATGGCTTTCACTACCTCGGTACAGGCGTTCATCGCATTTGGTTCAGCTGATTATCTGCGCCGCCACGCCGATGTGCTGGAAAAGATTCATTCTTTCGCCTTCTTCCTTTTCTTGTTGTTAGCCCTCATCTTCATCAGCAAAGGAAAATCGACCCAAACGATCAAAACCAAGGCGATCAGTCGCAGAAAATTATTCGGGGGAGGGATGGGAATGGGTTTTCTCAATGCCTTATCCATTCTCTACTTCTTCGCAATCGGCACGGTGTTGACCAGCCGTGACGTCATCCAAACGGGAATTTTCAGTGTCCTGTTTTTTAGCCTCGGAGCCGGTATCGGAGCGTTTTTAGTCTTTTGGATCTACATCAATACTGCTGGATGGATATCCCAAAACGCCGACTGGTTTACCCGCAACATGAATTACGTAATTGGAGGCTTCTTCATCTTTTTAGCAAGCTTGCAGGGCTACTTTATGCTTGGGTAATATGATTTAATGATAAAATGAAGCAATGATCTAATTGGGGCATTGCGTCATTAGATCATTCTCTCATTCTATCATTAAATCATTGTTTCATTAAATCATTCTCTCATTCAATCATTGTTTCATCAACTCATTCCTAGAAGGTGACTTCCAGTTCGATCAATTCTCCTTTGCGATCAACCACTACCGTCGTCGTGTCTCCCGCCTTGTTCTTACTCAGGCCTTCCATGTAATCGTAAATGTCTTTTACCTCCAGATCTCCCATTTTTACGATCACATCACCGGCCTGCATGCCGGCTTTGAAGCCCGGGCGTCCTTCGGTGACACCATCGACCTTCATCCCTTCACCGGCATAAACGTAATCCGGCATAACGCCCAGACTCACTTTGAAAGCCGCAGCCTGTCGTTGCTCTCGCTGACGGGTCTTTAAAAAGACCAGCTCCTTTTCACCGTTGATGGATTCCAGGACGCCGTAGAGGTAATCAGCTACTTTAATGATACCCGTAAAGTCTACCAGATGAGCGTCGTCACCCGGTTTGTGGTACTCACCGTGCTGACCGGTAAAGGCGGCGAGGACGGGAATTTCGTCCAGGTAAAACGAAGTATGATCGGAAGGTCCAACGCCGGAGCTATCACGCACGCTGGTAATATCACTCATTTTCTCAGAAGCATCCAAGGCAGCAGCCCAGGCCGCGCTGGTTCCGAAACCGTAGATGGCCAACACGTTGTCTTTGTTTCGCAAGCGGCCTACCATGTCCATGTTAAGCATGGCGGCAATCTCCAGTCCTTCCCGATCAGCGGCAACCCAGCGCTTGGAGCCGACGAGCCCGAGTTCTTCCCCGGAAAAAGCGATGAACAGATAGTTTCGCTTTTTGGGCGCTCCCTTCATTTGCAGTTTATCCGCCAAATAAAGCATTGCGGCGATGCCACTGGCATTATCGTCAGCGCCGTTATGGATGGCCGGTTCCCCGGCGTGCAAACTACCGATCCCGCCGTAGCCCAGGTGATCGTAGTGGGCCCCGATGACTACGGTTTGCTTAGCTCCATTGTCCAGGAAACCGGCTACGTTTTTACCCACCAATTTGCGGGTCTCGGCGGCATGGGGATTGTCTTTATAATCAAATTCGAAGGTCTGGACAAATGTCCCGTGGTTAGGCTGAGGTTCCAGGTTCAGTTGCTGCATCCTTGCACTGATATAGTCGGCGGCCAGGGCTTCTCCGGGAGTGGCGGTCAGGCGGCCCTCCAGTAAGTCAGCGGACAGGAAAGTGACGTCAATCATCACTTGCTGGGTGTCCGGCGGAGTAAAATACTGGGCGGCGTTCGTGTTCGGACTAGCAAAGTAGCCAAGTAAAACTAGGAAGTAAAGCTGGTAACGCACGTAAATACGGTATTGGTAAGCGACAAAGGTAAAAAGCCAGGGTTATGAGCTGGTAACGGGGATGTAAATTAGTATCACCAAAAGTGCATGTTCACCCAAGTATGATCATCCAACCTGCCTTTTACCCACCTTGCTACTTTGCTAGCCAAAAGATAAAAACCCACTAGCATTATTCAGGCCCCTCTAAGGCTCCCTGTAGTTGGTGATCAAATTGAGTTGCGCAAGTCATAACAATACCTCGCCAATCGTTAAAAACGAACCTAGCATTTAGCTGATGTTCATACCTTTACTTCCATGCAGATCACCTCCAAACTACCCGACGTCGGCACCTCCATTTTCACCAGAATCGGGATGATGGCTTCAAAGTACCAATGCTTAAATCTGGCCCAGGGATTCCCCAATTTTGGCGTAGATCCCCGGCTGCCGGAATTGATCGATCAGCATACGAAAGCCGGTAAAAACCAGTACGCCCCGGCCACTGGGGTAACGGAATTGCGCCGGGCAATCAGCCGTAAAAAGGAACTTCTCTACGGCTACGCTCCGAATCCCGATACGGAGATTACCGTAACCATCGGCGCCACCGAGGCCATTTTCAGCAGTATTCAGGCCCTGGTGCATCCCGGCGATGAAGTTATCTATTTTGAGCCCGCCTACGACAGCTACGTTCCGGCCATCCGTCTGGCGGGTGGTCAACCAATAGCTCTATCCCTTAATGCCCCGGATTTTGAAGTGAATTGGGATGAAGTACGCCAGAAGATCAACGAACGAACGCGGTTAATCATCATCAACAACCCCCATAATCCTTCCGGGACGATCTGGAGCGAGGCGGATATGCATGAACTACAGCAACTACTGGAAGGGACGAATATTCTGTTGCTGAGCGACGAGGTTTACCAGCATCTGGTCTACGACGGTCAGATTCACCACAGTGTCTTGCGGTACCCGAAACTTTACCGTCGGGCGGTTGTCACCATGTCCTTCGGCAAGACCTTTCACGCTACTGGCTGGCGGGTGGGTTACGCCATTGCCCCTCCGGAGATCAGTGCTGAGTTGAGGCGTATTCACCAATTTAACACCTTCAGTGCCTATACGCCGGTACAGTACGCCCTGGCCGATTACCTGGCAGAACCAGAGCATTATTTACAATTACCAGAACAGTTCCAAGCCCGGCGCGATCGTTTCTTAGCGGGACTCAGCAAAGCATCTTTCCAGCTGTTACCCAGTGCAGGCACTTATTTTGTTTGCGCCGACTTTTCCGATCAGTGGTCCGGTTCTGACCTGGAACTGGCCGAACGGCTGATCACAGAACACGGTATCGCCGCCATCCCGATGGGAGAATTCTACGAAGACAAGCGAAAGACCGGACTGTTACGCTTCTGCTTCGCTAAAGACGAGAAAACTTTGGATGAGGCAGCAGAAATCTTGACGAAGATCGTAATCAGGTGAGTTAAGTACCTCACCCGCCACCCTGTTCACGTAAGTTAGCAATTATCAACCTCACTATTTTAGTTTCACCAACCTTCGCTCAATCAATATGGACAACCTACGCATTACCCTACTGCAAAGCTATCTGGATTGGCAGGATTCTTACGCCAACCTCGATCGTTTTACACAACTGATGGAACCACTAGCGGGAAAAACCGACCTCATCATTCTGCCAGAAATGTTCACGACGGGATTTGCCATGCAGCCCGAACCTCTGGCGGAGACTACCGAAGGCCCAAGCCTGAAGTGGATGAAAACAATGGCCCGTCAATTAGATGCCGTCGTAACCGGTAGCATCATTGCGGAGGAAGCTGAGCAATATTATAACCGTCTTTACTGGGTAGAACCGAACGGCCGGGTATTGTACTACGACAAGCGTCACCTCTTCGGTATGGCGGGTGAGGACGACCATTATGCGGCCGGTGAGGAACGACTGGTGGTCGACTACCAGGACTGGCGCATCTGCCCACTGATTTGCTACGACCTCCGCTTTCCGGTCTGGTCGCGCAACACCGAGGAGATCGACCTGATTATCTACGTTGCCAACTGGCCGGAATCCAGGGCCAATGACTGGTGTACGCTTACCACGGCGCGGGCCATCGAGAACCAATGTTATGTGGCGGCCGTTAACAGGATCGGGGAAGACGGCAACGGTTTCAGGTACCGGGGAGACAGTAGTCTGATCGATCCCGGACCAAGGAGGGTGATCTGCCGGGTAGCGGGTGTGGAGGCTACTCCTACCCTGTCCATCAGCAAACCAGATTTATTGGCTTTGCGGACGAAACTGCCGTTTCTGGCGGATAGGGACGGGTTTTCTTTGGTATAATCAAGTTTGGTAGGGGTTCATGCTAAGGAACGCAGAAGGGCAGAAGGATAATTAATCTCCATCAGGCCGGGCCGAAGGGCCCTGCTTATCGACATTATAAAAAAACTTTAAATCCACGTAGGGGGTCCACCCAAAAACCCGCATCTTCGTCTTGGAATACTGTATCTAAATGAGTGACAAAGCCTTACAAGACTGGCTAAAACGTAAATCGGGCGATAGTTCCCCGACTAAACTTTCCGCGGAAGAAAAGGCCGAACTGGCCCGTTTCGACCGCCTCTGGGAAGCTGCCGCCCCGGCCGCCAATGATCTGACGGTGGACACCGACGCCGCCTGGGCAAAGGTGGACGACCGACTGTTTGGCGACGAAAAGGTCGTTAGCATCAATCGGGGGCGCACTTCCTGGCTAAGCATTGCAGCCACCCTGATCGTACTGGTAGTGGCAGCCTTCCTAGTACGCGGCTATCTGGCCGAAGACACTGGATCTCTCCAGTTCGCCACAAATGCCGAAGCCAGTGAGTTCAGCCTGCCCGACGGCACACGGATTTACTTGAATAAAAATTCACAACTCACTTACAACCAGGATGATAATACCCGAATGGTCAAGCTGGAAGGTGAGGCTTTTTTCGACGTAGCTCGCAACGAAGATCAACCTTTCAGCATCACTACCGGAGAGCTGGTGACCACCGTACTGGGCACCTCCTTCAACATCAGGGCTTACGCCAATGAGCCCGGTGAGGTAGTCGTAAAGACCGGTAAGGTAGCCGTGGCCTTAGCCGATCAGGAAGTGATACTCACTCCCGACGAAAAAGTGACCTACGAACCGCAAGCCCGAAAACTGAGTCAGAAAAAAGAAGCACTGGTCGATGCCGAAGCGTGGCGAACCAGAGCCCTGAATTTCAAAAGCGCGCCGCTGGGCGAAGTGATCACAATCCTGGAAAATGTATACGGCCGGGAGATTGACCTCCGAAATCCTGCCCTAACAAACTGCCCGTTCAACAGCAGCTTTAAAGACGCCGAACTCTCCGATATCTTAGCTGACATCAGTTTTGTATTGGGAGCTGAGATTATTGAAGATGGTGGTACCGTATCTATCAACGGCGGCGACTGCGAATAGCGTTTCACTCATTGGTCAATGAAGACATCTGTCTCGAAAACATGCTTAAAATACGCAGCGATGTCTTCCGTTCGGGCGCTGGCCGTATGGCTGTTGCTTTTTACCAACATAGCTACTTCGCTAGCCAAAAACACGCCTAAAGACGAAGCCTACATCAGCTTCAGTTACGAGCAAGAGTTACTGGCCGAGGTAATTGACGACTTACAAAACCGCTACGACCTTGCGTTCAGTTACAGCCCGACCAAAAAGCTGATGGAGCAACTCATAACGGCCCGGAGCGGTCTGGTGGTGATTAGCGAAGCACTGGATATTCTCTTCGCCGGCACCCCCATTGAGTACCGTGTGATCAATGGCAGAATTGCGATGCGTTATAGCAGCCGGTTGGCCGAGGAGATACTTTTGACTAGCATAGAAGCAGTGCCGGAAAAAGAGCCAGAGCCGGAAAAAGCCAGGCGACCGTCGCGCAAGGTGAACACTATCTTCGGAAGAAAAAGAGACGAACCCGAAGAAATTGCCACCGTGGTCGTGGATACGCAGTTGGTAAAACCTGTACGCACAGTAGTACCTGCCGCTCCGGAAATTCCACGGGAGGAAGCAGGGGAAATCCCCTGGCAATCCAGCCCGGTAGGTGCCGGCGAAAAGCAGGTATCGACCGTAAAAGCCAAAACCCGCCGCCTGGCCAGGGTGAGTATTTTGCCCGGTTTGAGCAGTAGCTCCGGCAAATCCAGTAATACGGTACACTCCATCAGTTTCAACCTGCCGGCGGGCCTCAGTGGAGGCTTGGTGGGCGCTGAATTAGGTATCTTGTTTAACGGCATTACGGGTGATATGGAGGGGGCCCAGATCAGTGGGGGTTTAAACGTAGTCAACGGTCAGATGACCGGTGTTCAGGTAGGGTTGTTTGGCAACGGAGCGGGAATCGGCACCGGTATTCAGGTAGGAGGCATCTTCAATTACTGCCACCGTACGCTGGAAGGCACCCAGATCAGTTCCTTGCTCAACGTTGGGCTGAACGGAGTAAATAGCCAGATTTCGGCGGGACTCAACATCGTGCAGGGTACCGTGAACCGACAGATCGGATTGGTCAACCGGGCGGTGGATGTCAGAAAAGGGCAGATTGGACTGGTCAATGTAGCGGACACCGTAGCCGGACGATCTTTTGGTCTGGTCAATTTCGTTCGCAAAGGTTATAACAACCTGGAAACGGCCCGGAGCAGCGTTACCCCTTACGCCAGCACCCTGAAGTTGGGCAGTCACCGGCTTTACAACGTATTCGAATTGGGCTGGGGCCGCCGTGACCTACTGATCGCTGATGAGCCGGAAAACGAAGACCCCCGTAAAACCCTCACCTGGAGTTTTGGCTACGGCTTCGGCTGGACGAACCGGCTGGGCAACTCTACCGGCTGGCGGACTAATACGGAATTTGTGGTTGCTCACCTCAACCGGGGCGCCAACTGGATAGACCGCCTCAACCTGGTGGGTAGTATTCGCTACACTTTCGATATTCGGGGAGGCAAGGTGAATCATTATTTTTTCGGCCCCGTACTGAATTTACACTTTACCCAGCTGAGTGAACGGGAACTGGACGGGCTCTTCGTTTCGGGCTGGAAACTGTGGTCGCAGCAGTACGACACGGTGAAATTTCGGGGAGTCCTGGGAATCAGGTTTGGCTTTCGGATCGGGCGGCATTAGCGTCAATGATAAAATGATCGAATGCCGCTCTGATTAAA
Organism: Lewinellaceae bacterium SD302; assembly: GCA_002591745.1. GTDB lineage: Bacteria > Bacteroidota > Bacteroidia > Chitinophagales > Saprospiraceae > Neolewinella. The sequence continues at coordinate 32,043 of PDLQ01000018.1, read as the reverse complement.
TCATTGATTCATTGCCTCATTTTATCATTATCATCATAACTTTGTTGCCTCTTTATAAAACAATTTATATGCACGCCAATGCCCCTACCCCCGGTTCTTACCTCGACCAGCTCAACGACGTACAACGTCAGGCCGTAACAACTACGGACGGGCCGGTCTTGGTAGTTGCCGGGCCCGGTTCGGGTAAGACACGGGTGCTGACCTTTCGCATTGCCTACCTGATCGAACAAGGAACGGCTCCCTGGGAAATTCTATCGCTGACTTTTACCAACAAGGCCGCCCGGGAGATGAAGGAGCGGATTGAAAACGTGGTTGGGCAAAGAGCTTCGCGGATCTGGGCGGGCACCTTTCACAGTCTTTTTGCCAGAATTTTGCGGGTGGAGGCCAACCACATCGGCTACCCAAGCAACTTTACCATTTACGATACCGACGACAGTAAAAGTCTGATCAACAGTATTATTCGGGAACTGAACCTGGATAAACAGGTCTATAATACCAACAGCATCCGCAGTCGAATCTCTTCGGCTAAAAGCAACCTGGTTACCCCCAAGCTCTACGAGAAGAACGAGGAACTGATGTCTCAGGATCGTATGGCGCGGATGCCGATGATGCACAAAATTTACAGCGCTTACGTAGCCCGCAGCAAAAAGGCGGGGGCGATGGATTTTGATGACTTACTCTTTCGACTCTTCGAACTCTTCCAGAACCATCCTGCGGTAGTGGAAAAGTACCGTAATAAATTCAAGTACGTGCTGGTCGATGAGTTTCAGGATACCAATACCCTTCAGTACGCCATTATCAAAAAACTGGTGCAGTACCCCGACAGCCCGCGTAACATTTGCGTGGTGGGGGATGATGCCCAGTCGATCTACGCATTCCGGGGCGCCACCATCCAAAACATTCTGGATTTTGAACAGGATTTCAAGAAATTCAATATTCAGACCTTCAAGCTGGAGCAGAACTACCGCAGTACCAGCAATATCGTGGAGGCAGCCAATGCCGTGATCGGTCACAACCGGCGGCAAATCCAAAAGAAAATATGGAGTGACAAGGGTGACGGCCAGAAAATTCAGATCATTCGCGCTTCAGATGACAATGAAGAAGGTCGCCGGGTAGCAGATACTATTCTGGAACAGAAGAACCGCTACCATTTGGCTAACAATGAGTTTGCCATCCTTTACCGTACCAACTCACAGAGCCGAATTTTTGAGGAGTACCTGCGGCGCTTCAACATTGCTTACCGCATCTTTGGTGGCCAGAGTTTTTACCAGCGTAAGGAGGTAAAGGACCTGATCGCCTACCTACGGCTGGTCGTCAACCCCGCCGACGAAGAAGCTTTAAAACGGGTGATCAACTACCCGAAACGCGGCATCGGTAATACCAGTTACAATAAAGTAATTTCCCTGGCCCGCCAGCAGGACATCACGGCAATGGAGGCGTTGAAACACGTTGCCTTACCCAAACGGACCAGAAACTCCGCAGACGGCTTCATCGAATTGATCGAAACTTCCCGTAAGCGGATGGAATCAGCCAACGCCTACGAACTGGCCGATTACATCGCCAAGAAATCCACTTTGCTGGATACCCTGCGTAACGACAACTCCATGGAAGGGGCCGCTAAATTGGAAAACCTCAATGCTCTATTGGACGGCATTTCTTCCTTCGTGGAAGAAGATACAGTAATCGACACCGAGACTCTCCCGGACAAGAGCCTGGCTACCTACCTCCAGAACATCGCCCTGCTAACCGACGCCGACACCAAGGACGAGGACAAGCCGGCCGAAGCGGTTACACTGATGTCGGTCCACGCGGCTAAAGGGTTGGAGTTCCGCTCAGTTTTCGTCGTGGGACTCGAAGAAAAGCTCTTTCCCAGTTTCATGAGTATGGATACAATGGACGGGCTGGACGAAGAACGCCGCCTTTTCTACGTGGCCATTACCCGCGCTGAGGAATTCCTGACCCTGACTTATGCCAACAGCCGCTATCGCTTCGGAAAAGTGACGAGCAATGACCCCAGTCGCTTCCTGGCTGAGGTACCCGGCGACGCCGTGGAAAACACCGGTGCCAACATGACCAGCCGCAGTGCCCGCCACGAGTTTGACCCCGTAGCTGCCCAGCGCAGTCGGGTAAGCGGTATTGCGCCTCGCCAGCGTAATCGCAGTGCCCGAGACATGCCTACGCGCGTAGATCCCTCCACCTTCAGTCCCAGTCCTATCGAGGACGTTCAACCAGGGGCAACGGTACTTCACCTCAAATTCGGGGAAGGCAAAGTCCTGGCCCTCGATGGAGGAGCAGATAACCGTATCGCAACCATTCATTTCAAGGAGCTTTCACAGCCTCAGAAACGCATCATGTTGAGATTTGCTAAATTACAGGTACTTTAGAAGGTAAGGATGGATGGAAGCTTGCATTCTTTATCGAATGCTTTTCCCTTTGACTTCAACCCGTCTGTCTTTAGTTCTTATTGTTTATGCAAACACACAAATATGCTAGCCAAACATCGCCTTGAAATAAAATGGGGGCTCATCTTCTCCGGCATGATGCTACTTTGGATGGTCGGAGAAAAAGTGCTGGGTTACCACGGTGACAAGATCGATCAACATATGATCATCACCAACTTTATCGCCATTCCTGCTTTCATCATTTATTATCTCGCGCTGAAGGACAAACGTGCCCAACTCGGTGGCTACATCAGCTGGAAAGAAGGATTCATCAGCGGTGTGATCATCGCGGTGGTGGTGATGATCCTCAGTCCACTCTTGCAGTACCTCACTTCCGAAGTGATCTCCCCCGAGTATTTCCCCAACTCTATTGAGTACGCCGTAGAGAGTGGTAATTCTACCCGGGAAGAGGCCGAAGAATTTTTTAACCTAAGGAGTTACATGATGCAAGCCACTATTGGTTCGTTGGTCATGGGAACGGTAACGGCGGCGATCATGGCCCTGGTGGTTCGGAAGAAAAAGGGTGTATAAGATCAATGGATTTGAGGATGAATGGATCATTATCCAGCCATCCTTGCAGCCAAACATCTAATCATGCTTACCTTCGCGCCGATGATCAGAAAAATCCTCTACCGCTTCCTGTCTTTCGAGCAGTACCTCTACGTGCTGAGCCAGTTGTACTTTACCAGTTTCAACCTGGGCTTGCTAAAAAACAATCGGGCATACGCTTACCCCTACTTTTTGAAGAACCTGATTTATAAGGGGGACACAGTGATCGATATCGGGGCCAATCTTGGGTATATGTCCGTACTATACTCGAAACTGGTCGGAGATTCCGGCAAAGTACATTCCGTGGAGCCGGTTGCTCCGGTATTAAAAGTACTGCGGCGAAACACTGGAGGACTCAAGAACGTCACTATCTACCCCTACGCGCTGGGAACGGAAGAAAAAACCATTCTGTTGGGCAACAATACACGTTTGAAACAGGGCTACGTCGGCTCCGGCTCGCACTTTGTTCTGGACAAAAAACTGACCGACGCCACCGAAGCCGACCAGATGTTCGAAGCCGAAATGAAAAGAGGCAGTGAGCTCTTCGGAAGCCTCAATCGTATCGACTTCATTAAGTGTGACATCGAAGGTTTTGAGATCGTGGTGCTGCCGGAAATGAAAGATATCCTCTCCCGGTTCAAGCCATTACTACTCGTAGAATCCAATACTGGTCAGCGGGGGGAATTGATTGACTTCTTCTCCGGTCTCGGATACCTGGCTTACGTACTGGATGAAGATAATCGCCTCGTCCTCACCAATGCAGGTGAAAAGATGGACATCGTTTTCGCCCATCCGGAAAACGCGGAAAGGATACAAGCGCACCTGAAATAGTGGCCGCCTCCAACCGATCTTCTACGGTAGCGGGGACCATCTTGCTACTCGTTGGCCTTGCTACTTTGCTAGCCCCGATAATTTTAAGAAAAAGTGATAGTCAGGCGGTAGCACCTGAAAAAAAGCAAACTTATACACTTGTATTGACCAATGCCTCAGATGCCGATTGGCTGATCAATCTCCGAGGCAGAGAGGACACTAAAATTGCCGTCAGCGGTTATGCAGATGATTCTCCCGAAAGCGTACTGCAACGCATTCCCTGGCTCCTGCAGCCCGGGGTAGATACGCTGATCTACGACCCAAATCTTGCGGGGCCAGAAATTAAAGATTCAATCATAAACCTGTTGAATACAAGCTCACCGACCACAGTGTTTCGAAAATTGAGTATCAAGTAAATGGCCAATCTTAATTGCCTTCTTGTGCAGATCTGTGCTCCTTAGTGCCCTTGCGTTTCCTAAGCTTCGGGGATCAAATCCGGAAAAGCCACTGCCAGTACATCCTGGAAATTATCCGCAAAATTAGCCGTGATGCCTTCCGTTATGTACTCCGGTAGCTCTTCGAAGTCCCGACGGTTCTGGGCGGGAAAGATCAGTGTATCCACGTCGACCCGACGGGCTCCAATGGTCTTTTCCTTCACGCCTCCAATCGGCAGAACGCGTCCCGTAAGGGTGAGCTCTCCGGTCATCGCCAGCTTGTCACGTACGGGTTTGTCTACGGCCAGACTATAGAGCGCCAAGGCCATGGTTATTCCGGCACTGGGTCCGTCTTTCGGCGTAGCACCGGCCGGTACGTGGAGGTGGATCTGGTGCTTATCAAAATAGTCGGCCCCTTCTTTGCTGAGCAGAGATTTGACGTAGCTGTAGGCAATTTGAGCACTTTCTTTCATTACGTCACCGAGCTGGCCGGTGAGCTTAAGGCTACCGCTGCTACTGGGAATACCCTGGGCTTCAATGTAAAGCGTGGCACCTCCGAGGCTGGTATAGGCCAAGCCGAGCACGACACCGGGAATGGGTTTTTCGTAGAGCTTCTCGGGAATGAACCGGGGTTTGCCCAGCATATCCTCTACGGTTTCCCGGTCAACGTTGAAACTAACCTCATTGCTTTCCGCTTGTTGAAGGACCAGTTTTCTAATGATCTTACGCAGCTGTTTCTCCAGTGTTCTTACCCCGGCCTCCCGTGCATAGCGGTCGATAAGGAAAGCGATGGCATCTTCTTCGAATTCAACTTCATCGGAAGCAAAACCGTGTTCTTTGAGTTGTTTGGGGATCAAATACTGCTTGGCAATCTCGATCTTTTCGGCCTGTACATAACCGCTGAGGCGGATGATCTCCATCCGGTCCAGCAGAGGTCCCGGAATGCTATCTAGTTGGTTGGCCGTGGCTACGAAGAGGACTTTGCTGAGGTCATAATTGACGTCGAGATAATGATCCAGGAAGGTGGCGTTTTGCTCCGGGTCCAATACTTCCAGCAGGGCACTGGCCGGGTCACCACGCTGGCTGGTACCGATCTTGTCGATCTCGTCCAGCATAATCACCGGGTTGCTAGTACCGGCTCGTTGCAAGGCCTGAATGATCTTACCGGGCATGGCTCCGATGTAGGTACGGCGGTGCCCCTTGATCTCGGCCTCGTCGCGCATACCGCCCACGCTAAAGCGGTAGAATTCCCGTCCCAGCGCCCGGGCAATACTTTTCCCGATACTGGTTTTCCCTACTCCAGGGGGGCCAACCAGGCAAATGATGCTGCCCGCCACGCTGCCCCGCTTGAGAATGGTGGCCAGGAACTCCAGGATGTTGTCTTTTACGTCGTCCAGGCCGTAGTGGTCCTCGTTCAATACGCTGCGGGCTTCGGGGACATCGTTGCTATCCGCGGAATAAATGCCCCAGGGCAAATCGGTTAGGGTTTCCAGGTAAGTGCGGGTGATGTTGAACTCTGGCGATTGAGTATTCAGGCTTTCCAGTTTGCGCAACTCCTTGCTGATGACCTTTTGAGCCTCTTCGGGAACATCTTTCTCTGCAATCTGCTCACGAATTTTTTGGGCAACGCTCTCGCCTTCTTCGACTTCTTCGCCCAGTTCCTTTTTGATGGCTTGTAATTGCTGCCGCAGGAAAAATTCCTTTTGTTGGTCAGTGACGTCTTCCTCGATCTTTTTATTGATCCTGGCCTGGATTCGCGCCACCTCCAGTTCGTTCTTTAGCATTCCCAGTAGCAGGGCCGCCCGTTTTTTCAGGTCGTATGTTTCGAGTAATTCCTGCAATTGCTCTTTATCCGACCCGATGAGGTTACTGATCACATCCATTGTCTGCGCTGGTTGATCGGAATTCAGCTGATTGATCACCATATTCACTTGCTCCTGGAACAGTTGATTGATCTGCAGCAGTTCGCGTACATCATTACTGATGGCCAGCATATATGCCTTCAGTTCGTTACCGACCTTTTTCTTGTGGTCTTGCTCGTAGGTGATCTTATAGCGCAGTACCGGGTCATCGCTGATGATCGCCTGCCGCTTGAAACGACGGACGGCCCGGCCAAACAATTGCACATTATCTTTCTCATCGCGGATCACTTTCATGATCTTGAAAGCCGTACCGTATTCGTACAACTCGCTTTTCAGATAATCGTCCTTATTGACTTCCTTGGCCAGGATGATGCCTACCCAGCCCTCCTCTTCTTCCACGCTGAATTCAATCGCAGCCATGCGGTCTGCTCCCGAAAACACCATCGGTAGTACCATGCCGGGAAAGGCCGGGCGTTGGGCGACGGGCATAATTGTCAGGGTCGGCGGCAGATTAGGGTCGATACTTTGCAGGGCCCCGTTCGGGTCACCGGCGTGATCTTCAAATATTTCCTGGTCAGTCATTTTGATGGGGATGTCAGATGTAAAATGTCAGTTGTGAAATGTTTCCCATTCATTCGTGTGCACCAGACGAGCGATTAAGCACGGCAAAAGAAAATACAGTTCACATTTCAATTATTTTGGCTAACAAAGTAGCAAGGCTAATGAAAAGTCCCTTGCCAAGAAGCTCCGGTCCGACGTGCTCGTAAAAGCAGCCAAGGCGACATGGTCGGACCGGAGATCTTTCACCAGGGACTATCTGTGCAATCCTGAAAACTAGTCAATTGTTCACTAGCCCTTCCACAGTTTACGCATCTGATCCAGCAGGCTAACCCGGGGATGCTCGGCAGTATTGAGATTACCTTCCCGGTCTTCCATACGGAATACAGCCAGGCTACGGGAATAAAGAGTAAATTTTTCGTGTCCGTTATAGAAAGCAGAATCGCAACGCTCAGGGCTAACGGTATTAGCAATGATCTCCCAACGGGTCATTTCCTCCAGTCCTGGCAGCACGAAATCCACCGGTTCCCAATAACTGTTTAACAGGATCAGGAAGTTGCGGGCGTCGATCCGGCTGCCGTACTCATCGTATTCTTCCATGGCCTCACCATTGAGCAACATCCCCAGGGCGTGCATATTAGGGTCCTCCCACTGCTCTTGAGTCACTTCTTCTCCATCGGCATTCAGCCAGAGGATATCGCTGACTTCTTCGCCTCGAATCGACTCTCCGGTAAAAAAGCGTCTTCGGTGAAAGATCGGGTTTTCCAGCCGTAGTTTGATCAGGTCACGGGTGAAGGCGTGCAATTTAGTCTGCTCCTCGTCCCAATCCCAGCTAAACCAGCTCAGTTCGTTGTCTTGGCAATAGGCGTTGTTATTACCGTTTTGGGTGCGGCCGTACTCGTCGCCCATCGTGAGCATCGGTACGCCCTGGCTCAGGAATAGCGTTGTAAGGAAGTTACGCTGCATCCGGCCACGCAGGGCGTTGATCTCCGGATCGTCCGTTGGGCCTTCTACCCCACAGTTCCAACTGAGGTTATGATCGTCGCCGTCCTGGTTGTTTTCTCCGTTAGCCGTATTGTGCTTTTCGTTGTAACTCACGAGATCACGTAAGGTGAAGCCATCGTGGGCGGTTACGAAATTAATACTGGCACTAGGCTTACGGCCGCTATACTCGTAAAGGTCACTGGAACCGCTCAGGCGATAAGCCAGGTCCCCCACCCCAACTTTATCGCCCCGCCAGTAAGAGCGGATGTTATCGCGGTACTTACCGTTCCACTCCGACCAAAGCACCGGGAAATTACCAACCTGATAACCACCGGGGCCGACATCCCAGGGTTCGGCAATCAACTTTACCTGACTGATCACCGGATCCTGATGGATCGTATCGAGGAATGTGCTGAGTTTCCCTACCTCATAGAGTCCGCGGGCCAGGGCGCTGGCCAGATCGAATCGAAAACCATCTACGTGCATTTCGGTGACCCAATAGCGCAGGCTATCCATCACTAGTTGCAAGCTACGTGGGTGCAACATATTCAGGGTATTGCCAGTACCGGTGTAATCCATATAAAACTCCGGCTCGCTTTCCACCAAACGGTAGTAGCTCTGGTTATCAATACCACGCATGGATAGCGTAGGGCCATAGTGGTTACCCTCAGCGGTGTGGTTATAGACGACGTCCAGAATAACTTCAATTCCGGCTTGGTGGAGGGTCTTGACCATGTCTTTAAACTCCCGCACCTGATCACCCGCCCGGTTATTAGCGGCGTAGTCCACGTGGGGAGCCAGAAAAGCCAGGGTATTGTAACCCCAGTAGTTCCTCAGTCCTTTATCTTTCAGGTGGCTATCTTGGGCGAAGTGGTGAACCGGCATCAGCTCTACGGCCGTCACTCCCAGATCGCGCAGATAATTGATGGTAGCCGGATGGGCCAGTCCGGCGTAGGTGCCACGGAGGGACTTCGGCACCTCAGGATGGAGCATAGTGAGCCCCTTTACATGACATTCGTAGATCACCGTACGGTGCATGGGGATCTTAAGCTGGGAGTCACCTTCCCAGTCGTAACTGGGGTCAATAATGACCGATTTGCTACTAAACGGTGCGCTGTCAGTGGGGTCGAACTTGAGATAGCGATCTTCATCCGGATCGTTGAGCGGATAAGCGAACATGGCATCTTCCCATTCAATGGGTCCATCGATGGCATAGCAGTTCGGATCGATCAGCAGCTTATTCGGGTTGAATTTCTTCCCTTCCTTCGGTGCCCAGGGACCGTGTACCCGATAGCCATAGCGCCATCCCGGACCAAGGTCAGGAATGAAACAGTGCCAAACGTGGTCAGTTTGCTCGACCAGCCGGATACGGAAGGCTTCCGTATCCGGGTCATTGCAATGAAACAGGGAGAGGTCTACCCGCTCGGCTTCTTCACTGAAGAGTGCAAAGTTTACACCTTCGGGTTTCAGGGTAGCTCCCAGTGGGTAGGGTTCACCCGGCCAAACGGAGATGTCTCCGAAATTACCAAAGGGTTGTTGCTCTTGCTGAGCGGTAATGTCTTGGTAAGTGGGATTTGTAGTTGTAGTAATGCTCATGTAGGTTAATGCGCTATAGAATAAACTAGTCGGGATAAAATCGTTGTAGCAGATCGTTCTGAATCTTTTCTTGATCAGCCAGGCGACCTAATGGCAAAGGAGCCCGAACTCCGGCACCGTAAACCAGGCCAGATTGGGTAAAAACCCTTGCTTCGTCCCATTGTTGTGAAGCGAAGAACTTTTTCAATAACCACCCACCCCCTTCAACGGTGATGTGATTAAAATTTTTAGCGTGAAGTATGGCCAGAATATCATTGATGAATTGCGGATCGTACTCGTTACCAACACTGCTACCCCGTCCGACCTGGCGTCTAGCCGGGCGGGTTTGATAGCCAAAATTCACGAAATGCTGCTCGAAGGCTAAGTTCTCTCCAGCTCCCAAAGGCTGTATCAAAATCGGCTTAAGATCGCCCCTCCGCTCCAGGAGTCGAAAATTCTTGCCCTTTACTTTACCTTTCGGGTCAACGATGACCGCCAATGGATCTTCGCCGGGGTAATAGCGCAGATTTAATCTTGGGTCATCGGCTAACAGTGTGCCCGCACCGATCAAAATCGCCTTGGTACGCGCACGCCAAAAATGAACGAGCCGACGGCTGACTAGCCCCGTTATCCAGTACGATTTTTGATCTGCGGGGGCCAGAAACCCATCCGCAGACCTGGCATATTTAAGCAGGACAAAGGGCCGTTGTTTCGCAGCGAATAGTTGTCGTGGCTGGGCAATGGTAGCAGCGGGCTTAAAGTCAGGAAATTCCTTCACCTCAACTCCCGCTTCCAGAAGCAACTGGATGCCACGCCCACTGACTTCGGCCGTGCGATCACGCTGGCCCACGACTACCCGAGGAATTTTATGCTCGATGATCAGATTGGTGCAGGGCGGTGTACGACCAAAGATGCAGCAGGGCTCCAGACTCACGTAAATAGTGGAGTCAGTGATCAGGTGGCGGTCTTCAGGGCGAACCGAAGCCAGGCAGTTCACTTCCGCGTGGGCGGAGCCATGTTTTTTGTGGTAACCTTCACCAATGATCCGGCCCCGGTGAACCAGTACGGCCCCGACACGGGGATTCGGGCTCACGGCGGCGCTCGGCAGCAGCGCCAGATCGCAGCAGCGTTGTAAAAAATGCTCATGCATAGCCTGAATAACGCATAAAGCGACTATTTGATCGCGCGCGTGATCTCTCGTTTACCGCCCACACCGCTTGGCTTTTCATGGCGGTAGCCCCTGGCTCTCAGTGAACGCCCCAGTTGGCCGGTGGCGCTGAAGGTAGTCAGAATACCACCGGGCCTGAGGGCGTGGTACATCCGGTCGATCACCTGATTACTCCACAATTCGGGCTGTGCTTTGACGGCAAAAGCGTGGTAATAGAAGGAATGATAATGATCAGTCGGAAAATCCTGTTCGAGGAAATCGCCGTAGACTTTGTTAATGCTGAAATTGTCGGATAGTCTCTCTTGGCAATTCCATTTGCAAGTGTGAATCTCGAGAAAGCGGTTGGTATCGGAATCATTCAGTTCGACCGGGTAGTTGAGCCGGGCCGCCACATCGGGATGAACAGGATAAAGTTCTACCGAATGATAATTGACGTCGACATTATGCTTTTCCGCTTCCAGGCGGGTCAGGTAGGCATTCAGCCCGCTACCGAACCCGAGTTCCAGCACATTAATGGAGCCCTCGGGAGGATTGTCCAGCCAGTTCTGCAAATTGTGTTTGATGAAAACGTGTTTGCTTTCCTGAATGGCCCCACCGTGGCTGTGGTAGAGTTGTTGATTGTCCGTATTTACGAGTGTATGGCTACCATCTTTGGTAACCACAATATCTGGATGGGTAAACTGCATGCCAATTTTAGGGTATAGAGTGTGTTAAGAGGGGAAAACCAGTCGTGTTAACGTCGGCATGTAAACAAAAGGCTTGGGTCCGTAAAAGACCCCATCCGACTGGAACTCAGAGCGTTCTTAGTTAGGAAGTATGTAACGGTGAAAAATATAGATTGTTCCCGGCAGCATACTTTTTTTCATATAAAAAAGGTCTTATGTATACCGTGCTAATCTACGGCATCATAACACTCATGGATCTCAGCTACGTTGATATCGAGGTGAGAATTATCGTAAGTACAAAGGCCGTCACGGATCAACAGTACCTGGGGCGACTGATGATGGACGGAAAAGTGCTCGGCAATGAGGTTACTTACATCCCGGTGACGCAAAAGGTCGAGAAAATAAACTTCGAGTTTTTCTTCGCTAAAGTCCCAGTCGCCTTCGAGGCGCATCTTGGCCAATCCGGAGATCGGGCAGCTGGTACTGTGCTTAAAGATCAGGCAGGGGACTACCCGGCTGCGATCTTCAATAGCATATACGTCATGTGGGGTGTTAATAGGCTGCCAGTTCATCCTAGAAAAGGAATTTTACGGCACTAACTACCAAATCCAGCAGTAAGTTCTCTTCTAAGCTGAAGTTAGTCGGACAACCGACACCCCGGTTACAGCTGGACAAGGCCAGAGCACAAAGGGCGGGCAGAGCAATGGAAAGGCGGGATTTGAAATTCTTTTTGTTCATCACTGGAGTTGTAAAAGGATTATTAGCGCTGGTTAGCGGACACAAAAGTAAGGTTTATTTCAACCACGAGGCAAGCCAATGGTTACCACGTTAGGTAATGAAACGTCTTCGTATTACTTTTGCGCTTTAAATACAACCAGCTTATGTCCAGAAAAATTGCCCTCCGTGACGCCCTCCGCGAAGCGATGACCGAAGAAATGCGCCGCGATGAATCCGTTTTCCTGCTAGGGGAAGAAGTCGCCCAGTACAATGGTGCCTACAAAGTCTCTAAAGGCATGTTGGATGAGTTCGGTGCCAAACGCGTGATCGATACCCCCATCGCAGAACTCGGTTTCGCCGGTATCGGTGTAGGTGCAGCCATGAACGGTCTGCGCCCCATTGTAGAATTCATGACCTGGAACTTCGCCGTACTGGCTTTTGATCAGATCGTGAACAACGCCGCTAAGACCCTTAGCCAAAGTGCCGGTCAGTATAGCTGCCCCATCGTTTTCCGTGGTCCCTCAGGTGCGGCCGGTCAGTTGGCCCAACAACACAGCCAGACCTTTGAAAGCTGGATGGCCAACGTCCCCGGCCTCAAAGTGATCTCCTGTACCGACCCGGCCGATGCCAAAGGTCTCCTGAAAAGCGCCATCCGCGATAGCGACCCCGTCTGCTTCATGGAGTCTGAACTCCTCTACGGTTACGAAGGTGAAGTTCCCGAAGGTGAATACCTCGTTCCCATCGGTGTAGCTGCCGTCCGCCGCGAAGGCACCGATGTCACCTTAGTTTCCTACAACAAGATGATGCTTCCGACAATGGAGGCCGCCGAAGAGCTCGCCAAGGAAGGCATCAGCGCTGAAGTGATCGACCTGCGTACCATCCGTCCGCTGGACCACGCCACCATCGTCAAGTCCGTCAAGAAGACCAACCGCCTCGTGGTCATCGACGAAAGCTGGCCCTTCGCCGGCGTCAGCGCAGAAGTTGCTTACGAAGTACAGAAGTACGCCTTTGACTACCTGGATGCCCCGGTCACCCGCGTCAACGCTGCCGACACCAACCTCGGCTACGCCCCTACCCTGGTGGAGGAGTACATGCCGAATGCCGCCAAGATCGTCAAGGCGGTGAAGGAGGTAGCTTACGTGAAGTAATCGGAACTCGTTTAACAATCTTGATTCAACATTCAATATTTGACATATTGCCGTTCGAGCAGCAGCGTTAACCTATGCTTAGACGTGAGCTAGAACTCAATGACTTTATGAATGCTAGTGAGTTAGATAAAAGGCTTTTGATTTTTATCCGTAAGAGCGACTACAAGAGCAGCAAAAATGTTGAATGTTGAATCGAATATGTTGAATTTTAATTCCCTGGCCATCTTCTGCGGTTCCAACCCCGGTACCGATCCTGCTTTCGCCGAGCAAGCCATCGCTCTGGCTGACCGGATGACGGAAAAAGAGATCGACCTGGTCTACGGAGCCGGCAGCGTAGGCCTGATGGGTATTATCGCTGACCGGATGCTGGAGAACGGTCGTAAAGTCACTGGCGTCATCCCCCAGCACCTGATGGATCTGGAAGTGGGCCACACCGGTATTACGGATCTGCGCGTGGTCAAAGACATGCACGAACGCAAAATGATGATGGCCGATCTTAGCGACGGCTTCATCGCCATGCCCGGCGGCATCGGTACTCTGGAGGAGATCATTGAGGTCTTCACCTGGAATCAGCTTGGCATCCACGCCAAACCCTGCGCTTTTCTGAACGTCAATGGCTACTACGACAAACTCTTTGAATTCCTGAAACACGCCGTGAACGTAAAGTTGCTCAAACGCGAGCATCTGGACAGTCTCCTCGTTGCCGAAGACCCTGCTACTTTGTTAGCCAAAATGGAAAACAGTGACGGAAAGTATGCGGCAAAATGGTACTGATTTGTAATCAGGATAGTTGAATAGTAGTGTTTAGCGGCTTAGAAAATCGTTATAACCACTACCTTGACCAACTATCGTGACTTCAAAGTAGCAGTGCATACTATAAGCCGAAGCAAATAGCTTTCGGTCATTTAATAACACTATCTCGCTGATGATCTGCCCTTCCCGACCGAGTCGGGGACTGGAAATAGGAAAACATCAGCGATTGTTTACCTTTACCCCATGGGATGGTTTAAAAGACTCAAGGACGGTATTCAGACCGCCACCCGCAACAAGAAGGACACCCCCGAGGGCCTCTGGTACCAGTGCAAGCGCTGTAACGAGACGGTGACCCGGAAGGACCTGCGGGAAAATTATTACAAGTGCCCCAATTGCAATTACCACGACCGCATTGGATCGGAGCAGTATTTCGAAATCCTGTTCGACGGGAACTACGAGGAATTCTACCCCGAAATGAAGGCCGTGGACGTATTGGAATGGACGGACCTCAAGGAATACAAATCACGACTGGACGTAGCACGGAAGAAAACCGGGCTGGCCGATGCCATTCGCGTTGCCCGGGGTAAAGTTAACCGCCGCAACCTCATCGTGGCCTGTATGGACTTCAGCTTCATTGGCGGCTCAATGGGCGTCGTGGTGGGTGAAAAGATCGCCCGGGCCATCGACGAAGCCAGGAACAGTCGTACCCCGATTCTGATCATCAGCAAGACCGGTGGTGCCCGCATGATGGAGGCTGCCTTCAGCCTGATGCAGATGGCCAAAACCAGTGTACAGCTTTCGCGGCTTGCCAAAGCCGGTGTACCCTACTTCAGCCTGATGACCGACCCGACTACCGGAGGCGTTACGGCCAGTTACGCGATGCTGGGCGACATCAACTTCGCCGAACCCGAAGCCCTGATTGGTTTCGCCGGCCCACGGGTGATCAAGGAAACCATCAAGAGGGAACTGCCCGAAGGTTTCCAGACTTCCGAATTCCTTCTGGATGCCGGATTCCTGGATTTCATCGTAGATCGTGCGGCTCTGAAAGAACGTTTAGCCGATATGCTGGCCATCTTCGAACCAGCCGTCAAGGATGCCAAGTAGGCTGATCGGCATATTACTCTGTTTGGTGCTCGCCAATGTGGTCAACTACGCCGTGGGCGAGTGGCTGGACAGCCGCATCCCCGGCTGGCTGCCCCCCGAGGCCAGCCTGGACGGAAGCAGTTTGAGTAGTAGCCTGGCTTACCAAAAGTTATTGGACGGAGAACTTCCGGCCACGGAAACCAACGCCTCTCCCCTAACGAAGGTTATCATTCCATACTACGGCTACCTGGCCGAGGGAGGGGGAGAAAACTGGTTGGCCTGGCGTGCTGCTTACGATGCGCATTACGGGGAGATCGTCGGGCAGTCAGGAAGTCAGGAAGCCAATACCTGGCGCAGCAACTTTCTGACGATGGTGGACCGTACCGCCCTATGTAAATATGGTAGCCTGTTATTACTGATTGTGCTGGCTCTGCTACTGCGTGGTAATTTATTAAAGGAGCAGCACTGGTGGACGCCACTGATCTATGCACTGGGCGTAGGACTAACCGCCGGGCTGTATACCTGCTTTGCCGCCCCGCTCTGGTTGATAATTGTAGTGGTCAGTTTCCTGATCTACGCAGTGGCCCTGCGGCTGATGCTGCCGATCTATAACTATGAGTGGTCCAAGTCACTTCGCCCATTCCTGACCCTCGTCTTTTTCTTGCTGGCAATGATGAGTTGGCGTGGCCCGGAGTGGATCGACTACCTCTTTTGGACCAGCCAACTGTACCGCCTCGGACTAACGCTGGTCGTACTGCTCACGCTTTTCTTCCACTGGTCTATCCTGGACAAAACCCTCCGTAACGCCGAACTGGATTTGACAAGCCGGATCACCGGTTACGCCATGCCGCTGGGCACCCTGGCTATTTATTTAGGTTTGATCCTGACCTTCTACAACGCCAGCCGGGGCGGAGCCATGGCTGCACTAAACCGGGAGATACTTTTCCTCTCGCCGTCGGTCGTCAGCAGCTTTAACCCGGAAAGTCCATTCGTGCTTTTCTTCGTTGGTGTCGGCATGTTGATCCTGGGTGGAATTGGCTACTTTATTCAGCGAATCGCTAAGTAGAAAAATTAAAGGATCATGAAGTCTGCATATGTGATACTTTGGTTCTAGAAACCATTCTGTCTTACCCGCTTTGCCTTTTCTTTTTCCAGGTACAGCTTCCCAAAGGAGACACTCACCATTACCCGACCGGCCAGTTCCCGCCCGGAACCGATTCTCACGCTGCGTAAGTCGCTGTTATTTTCCAGTTCGGTGAGGGGAATCTCATTAGGCAGGTTCAGTTCTGCGTGGGTGGCCGTCAGGGTATACTGCATGGGTGATCCACTGGGATCGAAGAGGTAAACGTCCGATTTATCAGCGTTTACCTGTAGGTCGGTCAGCATCCGGTTAGGGCTCAGGCGCAACTCTCCGTACTGGGCATTGATCGTAAATGAACCGCCCACGTCGAACAATTCAATGTCGGATCGGCGGGAATTGATCACCACGTTTCCATCAATTTTTTCGCCCACTATATCGCCAAAACGAGTCCGGATATCCAGTAGTCCCTGCACATTATCAATGTTGATCTGGCTATATTCCCCATTGATGCGTAGGCGGTTTTTGAGGTTACTGATCGTCGCTCCCCCAAAATGGCTCTTGAGGTAAACCGGACATTCTTCCGGTAGCGTGATGTAGTAATTTACGATCAACTCACTTTCCGGTCGTACGTTTTTGTCTTTACGGGTATTCTTCAAAAAAATCTTCTGGCCGGCTACCTCAGTGACGAATTCCAGGTTCTCTAATTCGCGCTGGGCGGTTTCTATGTTTTCGTGCTTGGCCGTCATCTCCAGGCGGATACTGATGGTCTGCTTGGCCCAGGTTTCCACGAAAATTTCAGCCTTTTCTCCTTCTACGGCTACCTCGTTACCCATACTGTAAGCGTAAGTATCCTCAATGGTCTTGGTCACTACCTGGCGGGGAGGGGTTTGGGCTAGCAAGGTAGCAAGGTGAGCAGTGAAGAGGGAAAAGAGGAGTATTCTGTTGATCATTTTTTTAGTTCTTAGCATTAACATTACTTGAAGCGACTTACTGCTTTAACGTGCTGTTTTTACATGCCATTTTAAACGTGCCGTCTTGCATGCCTTCGGCGACTTCTTTTTTGCATTGCCAAAAAAAGATGCAAAAAAGTCTGGAACTCAATAAACTCGCTGTGCTCAATTCTGAGTTGACGAAGGACGATCAGCGCAGCTAAACAATACTGAGTTCGATCTCTTCTCCGGTTCGATGTGCTTATCAAGCGTGTTTGTTGCTCAAAGCGACATGCCTAAGTGGTAGTCCACGTCGCTTTGCGGAATTCTCACGTTCTCTGAAAAATTTAGTTCAGAGCAGTCGTCTTGAATACTGTTTGAGCGAAGCGAGTTTACCTTCGGTGATCGTCCCTACGGTCCTCGGAGTTATTCAAGACTAGATTTTTTTTGCTGCTTTTTTCATCAATGGAAAAAAGTAGGGTAAGAGCGGCATGTTTAAATAAGAAAATCAGATGAAAATGAAGCCGCCACAGGCGCAAGTCGGCGCAGCGCAGTAGGCAGCTATTGCTACAAAAACAAAGCCGTTGGAGGCGCGCATGCAAGCGCAGTGCTAAATCACCGCAATCGCCCGCCGATAAACCCTACTCCGCTCATTTTCAATCTCCACCAACTGGTGAATCACCTTTCGGTCGTTACCGTAAGCACGTAGCATTTCTTCCACCTCTTTCTTTGCCTGGGTCAGTTCTTCCAGTTCCAGCCGCAGGGCGTTGAGTTCCGGTTCATCGATGGCGCTGAGTTGGTCCATAACGCGCTGAAAACTCTCTTCTTCCTGGTTCCAGTCATTATTTACCAAGGTGGCGGAAGGCTCTTCCTCGCTATATGCATAAGTGACATCAGGCCCCTGATCAAATGTCGCGAAGGTGTAGCCGGCTACGAAGATCACAATTGCCGCAGCGGCTCTGGCAGACCAGCGGTACACCAGTTTTAGTTTATTCCGCTTAGCGCGTTGGCGGTCCAGTTCGCCGTTCAATTGGTTCCAGACGGTAGACGGCGGACTGTAGCTCGGTAAATTCTTTGCTACCCCGTCCGACTCGCTATCAGGCCGGGCAGGTTTGTTAGTCCTGGCCTCTTCCCCGTTCAAACCGTCATCAATCCGGTCCCAGCTCAAATTTGGCGGTGTGTAGTCGGGCAACTGATCCAGGGCGCGACGTAGGTTATCGTAGTTTTCCTCTTTCATCATTGTACGTAAGCACTTAGATATTCACGTAGTTTCTTTTTCGCGTAAAACAGTTGGCTCTTGCTCGTTCCGACGGAGATGCCCAGCAAATCCGCCACGTCCTTGTGGCCGTAACCTTCCACCTCAATGAGTACAAAAACGCTGCGGTAGCCTTCCGGCAATCGCTGAATCGCTTTTTCCAGGTAATCGATGTCGAGACGGTGAGTGCCCCAGTCGATTCGCTGGTCGTTGAAGTTAGGCGGCAACGGGTCCAGCGTTGGTTCCCGCTTGATTTTAGCCAAAGCCGTACGGACCACGATGACTTTTATCCAGGCACCGATCCGACTCTCCCCGCGAAAGGTATGCAGCTTGGAAAAGACTTTCATAAAGCCTTCCTGCAAAGCATCGTTGGCCAATTCGAAATTGCCGGTGATGCGGTAAGCCGCCGTGTACATGGCGCGGGAATAACGATCGTACAGTTCCTTTTGCGCCAATCTTTCCTGTCGGCGACAGGCGGCAATCAGCTCTGCTTCGGTCATTTTTGCGGTGGTCGTAGTGGACATAGTGAGTGAGAACGTCTGAAGTTACGCGGTTTGATGATAAAGAGGTTATTTTATTGAAAGGGGTTGGTTTGTGCTTGAAATCAGAAATAAGAGATAGGATCGCCTTTGGTCGCTTTGCTCCCTCGACTTTAGGAAATAGGAGCCGAGCAAGATGCGTTCAAGTAGCATGTAGCACGCTATGATCTGTTTTGACTTAAGTCTAGACCGCTCAGCGGTCGACTATCACGTGGGCTCCTATTTCCAAAAGCGCAGCGCTCCTAACTCCTATTTCCATTCCTACAACCGATATCCAACCGTAAACACCCAGCGCTTCGCCGCCTGATCCACGGCAAATTCTTCGCCGGCGATGTCAAAGGTCTGGCCGAATTTGCTAAAGTTACCGGCGTAGCGTACGTCAAATGTGAGTTTACCAATATCGAGGGAGCCGCCCAGGGCGTAACCGATGTTGAACTCATCCACAGCACTGGACCAGCCTTCGGAGGTGAAGACGTCCTTTCCTTCATTGAAGAAAAAATGACCGACGGGTCCACCCTGGAATTTCAGGAAGCCGAGGTCATAACCGAGCAGCAGTGGTACGTCGAGGTTGTTGTAGCGTTCCTTGAAAACCTGGTCAATGCCCTGGTCGTCATTCTGAAAGGTAAAGGTGGCGGTACTGGTGTTGAAGGTGGCTTCCGGTTGTAAGAACAGGCGTTCACCCACGGGTACCCGCATGAATATTCCGCCCTGGAAACCGTAGTTGGCTTCAGTGAGCTTGGCGGTCAGCTCGTCGAGGCCGCCGCCGTTGAGTTCGAGCTCATGGCCTTCGAGTGCACTTGTGGTAAGTCCGGCTTTTAGGCCAAACGCGAACTCAGCCTGGGCGGAAAGAGATAGTACGGTTACGAAAAGTAAGGTACAGAGGAGGGAAATTCGCTTATTCATTTTGCTTTCATTTTGGGGTCTGTAATAGAAAAGCGAAAATTTGGCCCGACAATTGCCTAAGAAAAGGTTAATGCCCGTTAAATAAGCAAAGTGGGCTTGTTATCTTTACGGTCGGCTTTAGCCTTAACAAGCCTTAATTTGTTGCTCTAACCAAGCTCTTAATGGACCAGAATCAAGTACATATCTTCGACACCACCCTGCGCGACGGCGAGCAGGTCCCTGGTTGCAAGCTCGATACCCGGCAGAAAATCGTCATCGCCCGCCAGTTGGAGAAACTGGGTGTTGATGTCATCGAAGCCGGTTTCCCCATCTCCAGCCCCGGCGACTTCCGCTCGGTGGAAGAAATTGCTAAAGCTGTCACCGATCCCATCGTCTGCGGGCTCACCCGCGCAGTCATGAAGGACATTGACGTAGCAGCCGATGCCCTCAAGCACGCCAAACGCCCGCGTATCCATACCGGTATCGGTACTTCGGATTCCCACATCAAGTTTAAATTCAACACAACTCGCGAAGAGGTTATTCGCCGCGCCGTCGATGCCGTCAAACACGCCAAGAGCTACGTGGAGGACGTCGAGTTCTACGCCGAAGACGCCGGACGGACGGACAACGAGTTTCTCGCCCGGGTCATCCAGGCAGTGGTAGATGCTGGTGCTACCGTCCTCAACATTCCGGACACCACGGGCTACTGCCTCCCGGAAGAGTACGGTGCCAAGATCGCCTTCCTGCGCGATAACGTGAACGGTATCCACAAATGTATCCTCAGCACCCATTGTCATAATGATCTCGGACTCGCCACGGCTAATTCCATTGCCGGTATCCAGAACGGAGCGCGGCAAATCGAATGTACCATCAACGGCGTAGGAGAAAGAGCCGGCAATACCGCCCTGGAAGAGGTCGCCATGATCATGCGCCAGCACCCCAGCCTGGGCCTGGACACCCGTATCAACAGCAAGCTCCTGACCGAGACCAGTCTGATGGTCCGCGAGGCCATGGGGATGCCCGTGCAGGCCAATAAAGCCATCGTGGGGGCCAATGCCTTCGCCCACAGCAGTGGTATTCACCAGGATGGGGTCATCAAGCGTCGTGATACTTATGAGATCATCGATCCGGCCGACGTCGGCGTAGACGAATCCAAGATCGTCCTGACCGCCCGCAGCGGCCGTGCCGCCCTCGCCTACCGTTTTAAAAACCTCGGCTACGACCTCACCAAAGTACAACTGGACCAGAAATACGCAGAATTCCTGAACGTTGCCGATGGTAAGAAGGAAGTGCAGGACGAGGACCTGGTAGAGATGATGAGCTAGCCGGATGGCCTTTGGCCTTGTGGACGCTTCGCTTGTAGATGTCGCTGTACGTCTTGTGGACGCTCGTTCCTCGCTTTTGGGGAGCTTTGCCTAGGGCCTTTTGATTTAATGAAAACCTTGCTACTTTGCCAGGAAAAAGACGCTAGAATATAGATGCTAGGCGCAAGATTTCCAGATAGAACACGCTGAATACGGCATTTTATCAGCGAAGCGGTCTTTCTGACTAGCAAAGTAGCCGTGCCAATAATAAACCAATGAATACACTTTTCGATAAGATCTGGGATGCCCACGTGGTGGATACCATTGCCGGCGGACAGCAAATTTTTTATATCGACCGTCATCTAATTCACGAGGTGACCAGCCCACAAGCTTTTGACGGTTTGCGGAAACGCGGAATTCCTTTGGCGCATAAGGAACGAATTGTTGCTACGGCCGACCATAACGTGCCGACCATCAACCAGGACCAGCCAATCGGTGAACCTTTGAGTCGTAAGCAAGTGATGATGTTGACAACGAACTGCGACGAATTTGGCGTGGAGCTATACGGCCTGGGGCACCCATACCAGGGGATTGTACACGTAATTGGTCCGGAACTGGGCATAACCCGGCCGGGAATTACGATGGTCTGTGGTGACAGCCACACCAGTACTCACGGGGCTTTCGGAGCCATCGCTTTCGGTATCGGCACCAGCCAGGTAGAACAGGTCATGGCCACCCAGTGTCTGCTGCTGAAAAAGCCTAAGAAAATGCGCATCAGCGTAGACGGGGATTTGCAGGCGGGGGTAACGGCCAAGGACGTGATTCTCTACATCATTAGCCAAATCGGCACCGGTGGGGGCACGGGTTACTTTGTGGAATACGCCGGATCGGCCATCCGTGGACTAAGCATGGAAGGCCGGATGACGGTCTGCAACATGAGTATCGAAATGGGCGCGCGTGGCGGTATGATCGCTCCGGACCAGACAACTTTCGACTATCTGGAAGGACGGGAATTCAGCCCCAAAGGCCAGGCCTGGGACGATGCGGTTGCCTACTGGAAAAGCCTGCCAACGGATGAGGGTGCGATCTTCGACAAAGAACTGAACTTCCGGGCCGAAGATATTCAGCCGATGGTCACTTACGGCACCAACCCTGGCATGGGTATGGGCGTGACCGAACGCATTCCGGTAGAAAGCAAGATTCACGGCGCGGCCGGGTTGGATAAGGCAATGAAGTACATGGGCCTGCAAAAGGGTCAACCCCTGGAAGGGATGGACATCAGCCACGTGTTCATCGGTTCCTGCACCAATAGCCGCATCGAAGACCTGCGCGAAGTCGTTCGTTTAGTGGGAGATAAGAAGGTAGCCGATTCAGTAACCGCCATTGTGGTGCCCGGTTCCCAGCAAGTGGCCAAGCAAGCCATTACCGAAGGACTGGCCGAAAAACTGGAGGCCGCCGGCTTTGAATTTCGACAAGCTGGTTGCTCGGCTTGCCTGGGCATGAACGAGGATAAGATTCCGGCTGGCAAATATTGTGTTTCCACCAGTAACCGCAACTTCGAAGGCCGCCAGGGCCCCGGAGCGCGGACAATTCTGGCCAGCCCATTGACGGCGGCGGCAGCGGCGGTTAGTGGAAAGGTGGTTGATGTGCGAAAATTCTAAATTTTAAATTCTAAATTTTCATTCTAAGTGAAACCATTCAAAACCCTAACCTCCACCGCCGTTCCCCTGCCGATTGAGGATGTGGATACCGACCAGATCATTCCCGCCCGCTTTTTAAAGGCGACGACCCGCGAGGGATTCGGTGAGAATTTATTTCGTGACTGGCGCTACGATAAACTGAACCACCCCAAAGAAGACTTCGTGTTGAATAACCCAAGATACAGCGGCGATATTCTGGTAGCCGGAGCTAACTTTGGTTGTGGATCGAGCCGGGAGCACGCTGCCTGGGCCATTGACGACTACGGATTCCGGGTAGTGATCAGCAGCTATTTTGCGGATATTTTCCGTGGCAACGCCTTGAACAACGGCATCCTGCCACTGATTGTGACGCCAGAGGTGTTGGACGAAATCTTTAAAACCATCGAAGCCGACGCAAACGCTAAATTCACCGTTGACCTGGAAGCCCAGACGCTGACCAATCAAAGCAGTGGAACGGTCACTTCATTCGAGATCGACGAGTACAAGAAAACCTGCCTTCTAAACGGCTATGATGATATCGATTTCCTGCTGAGTCAAAAGGATAAGATCGTTGCTTTTGAAGGGAGCCGGGTAGAGCATTAATATTGAGACACCGTGTGGCTCAAAAGGATATAGTGTTTTAGTCGTGGATTCCCCTCTTTGGCTTCGCTGTGCTTAACACAAAGGGCCCCTCGGCCCGTATGAAGGAAATAAAGATGAAACTTCTGCTCTTCGGCGTCTTCTGCATGATTTTTTACCGCTTCACCAATTCCCAGAAACGCTCTTTATACCCTTCACTAATCGGTAAATACTCCTCCCCGATCACCACCCGGTTGCGTTCTACGAAATCGATCTTATCGAGTGCGATTAAATGGCTGCGGTGAATACGTACGAAACGGTCCGCCGGTAAGATCTTCGCCAGTTCGCCCATATTTTCCAGAGTCATGATCTTCTCCTCGGGGGTATGGATCATCACGTAATTGCTCATGCTTTCCAGGCGGATGATGGCGGAGAAATCGATGCGAACGGTTTTGTGGCCGCTTTTTACGAAGATAAAATCCGGCGGTCTCTCCCGTTCTTGTGCAATGACTTCCGGAGTTGCCTCCAATCTTTTTTTCACCTTCTCTACGGCCAGTAGAAAACGGTCGAGACTGATGGGTTTGAGAAGATAATCGGCCACCTCGAAGTCGTAGCTTTCCAGGGCATATTGCTCGTAGGCGGTGGTGAGGATGACCTGGTATTTACCCTTGGTGATCTTCATGAGTTGAATACCCGTCAACTCAGGCATCTGAATGTCCAGGAAGAGCAGATCGACTTCATTGCCCCCCAGATAATGTAACGCGTCAATCGGATTGGTGAAGGTGGCCAACAAATTCAGGTCGGCGCTCCTTTCGGCGTAGGCGGCCAGAAGCTGACCGGCCAACGGCTCGTCGTCGATGATGATACAGTTGATCATTGGAGTTTTATTTTAAGTTCAGCCTCGAAATCATCGCCTCTTCTTACCAGCTGTAATGACTGACCGTCCGGATACAGAAGTGCTAGTCTTTTTCGCAGGTTTACCAGGCCGATCCCCCCTACCCCATCCTTTTGCTGATTTTTGATTTTGTTGCTAACAAAGTAGCAAAGCTGATGATCTGCCACCGTCAGTTTGATCCGCACCCGTTGCCGAAGGTCCCCGTGCTTAAATGCATTTTCAACGAAAGTGATCAATAAAAGCGGTGGCACCAGCACCTCCTGTTTCCGGACATCTGGCAAAGTAAAATCAATGACTGGTTCGTAGTCATAGCGCAATTTCTCCAGCTCGATGAAATTTTGCAAATGTTCCAACTCCTTGCTCAACGGTACCTTATCGGCTTTTTCGTACAGTCCGTAGCGCAGCATGACCGTCAGCCGTTCAATGGCCTTCAGGGCTTTGTCGGACTGCTGAAAAAACAGGCTATAAACGTTATTCAGCGTATTGAACAGAAAGTGCGGATTGATCTGTGAGCGTAAGAAAGCCAACTCTGTCCGCTGGTTTTCAATGGCCAATGCCTGCCGCTGGGCCTCCCGAAAGCGGGTTACCTGTAGCAAAAACACGATTACCCCGATGGCCCCGTGCAGCACCAGGTAGTACAGGTTGTCGAGATAATAGCTGACCAGAGAGATTCCCGCCGGATAGTTGCGAAAGCCAATCAACTCAGGTGCAATCATTTCTTCGACGAGGTAGCGGAATCCGGCCGAGAACAGAGAACCGGCGAAGAGCCAGAGGGCCAGTTCGTACCAGGGTTTGCCATATTTGGCTAGTAAAACGCGATAAGGGATCAAAGCATAAGTAAACATGATCACAAAGCCCAAAAAGGTCAGCAGCAAGCTACTTGGCTCCAGGAGGCGATATAAGCTTTCCAGGCTGCGGTCTTCCAATAATTCCTGCACCTGATAGTAGAAGATACAGAAAACCAGATGCCAGCGGATCAAAGTACCGTATGCTGCTTTCATAGTCGTGAAAGTACACCGTTCGGTGCGTAAAAGGGCCGCGGAATTGGTGAATGCCTTGATAGGCTTGGTAAAATAGCCCAAGCGATACGTAAGAACGTATATATACGTTTTTACGTATTCACCCATTTTTTCCCGCCTTTCACCAATCACTTTTGCTCCGGCATCCAGCCTAGCCGATCATTGTTGCATCAGATCATTTGATCCTTGATTCACTAGATCATTCAATCATTGCTTCACTCGATCATTGCTTCATTTGATCATTGCTTCACTTGATCATTAATTCACAACCATGCAACGCTTCCTCTTCCTCGTAGCCCTTTCACTTTGCTACTTTGCTAGCCTAAAAACACAGACCACCAAAACGGAAATAGCCGCCGAACTACAAAAGGTCATCAGTGCCATCGAAATTTACCACCCCGATGCTTATCACTATGCTGATTCCACCAAGATTGCCGCCTTGCGCGAAGAATTAGTCTCCGAGTTGCCGGAAGAACCGACTAAAATGCAAGCTTATCGCGCTGCCAACCGCCTCGTCTGCGCTTTCGGCGATGGCCACACCCGCCTTTGGGACACCGAGAATAGCAGTCTCTACCGGGAAAACGGTGGAACTTACCTCCCGCTGGGGGTAAACGTACGCAACGAACGCCTCTTCGTCAGCGCCGATCATCGCCATCAACCGAATGACCTCACGGGGACGGAAATCACCAGCATCAACGGCATTCCTGCTAAGGAACTGGTGCAAAAGTTGGTCACCCACGCCAGCCGAGAAACTTACGACCTGGACCAAGTCCTGCTCAGCAGCAACTTCCCCCGTTACCTCTGGCTGGCCTACGGCGAAGATTTCAACCAGCAATTTAGTCTGGAATTGACATCAAACAGTCAACAAACCAGCCAGACTATTTCTGGCCTGACCTACGATCAAATTGCAACCAACCAGCCCGCGTACAGCGAACCAGCAACCTTCACTACCGAAATGATGGATGGCAACACTGCCTACCTCAAAATCACTCATTTTGAAGCCCGGCCCAAGGATTTCGCCCGTCAATTTAAAAGTATTTTCCGTGACTTTAAGGCCGCCGGTGCCCACGACCTCATTCTTGATCTACGTGGCCACGGTGGCGGAGACTCCCGCATCGGGGAGGAGTTGGCCCGCTATTTTGCTGACGCCCCATTCCGCAGCTTCGCCTACCAGGAGTGGAAAGCAACGCCACAATTCAAACAAGCCTTCAAAAACGCCTATCTCCCAGGAGCGTTCCACTGGGCCGTACCATTGCTCAAAGGAATCAATCCTCATTTGAAAGCGATCTATTCCACTGCGGACCACGGAATCGCCCGGGTGATCATGCCAGAGACTAAGCCCTATGGTAATAATCGACAGCTCACCGGCCGCGTTATACTGCTGATGGATGAGAATACCTTTAGTGCCGGCACCTGTTTTGCCGCCATGTTCAAAGATTACGGCATGGGTACCATCGTCGGCCGACAAAGCGGCAATCTCGCCAACTTCCACGCCGACGGGCTCCTACGCATGAGCCTGCCACTTGCCGGTGCTCAACTGCAAATCTCCAACAGCTACCTGGTGCGGCCGAGTGGAGACGAAACGGCTAAGCCTGTGCAGCCAGACGTTTTCGTCGACGTGAAGGAGGATGCTTTAAAGGTCGCGCTCGAGCTACTAGCGAATGACCGGGTTCTCGGTAACTTGAAATAGGAGATAGGAGTGCTGAGCTTTTGAAACCAGGTGCTACTAAGCCAGGGGAGCACAACGATCAATGGCAGTCCTAGCTCCTATTTCCAGAAACAATTATTTCGCAGATGTCGCCCGCTTCAGATTTCCCAAAAACTTAGCCTTATCCTGGAAGCCTTTCAGAATTGTAATCCCGTTCAGTTCTTCGTCCAGTACTACGAATGAAGGATAGCTGGCTTGTTTGTTCAGCAGGGCGTAAGCGAGCAAATGAATACCACGCCGACCGGCCGGAGTGTACTCGTAGGTCTGGCCTTTAAAGGTAATCGGTTCCTTTTGCTCGGCATTAAATTTAACCGGGTAGAAGTTGTCGTTTAGGTAGTCGATTACTTCGGCTTCCGAGAAAGTTTTGTCGTCCATTACTTTGCACCAGTGACACCAGTCCGTATAAACGTCGATGAACATTTTCTTAGGTGTTTCCTCGTTGGCCGCCAAAGCTTCTTCGATGGTCATCCACTCGATTTGCGGGGCGGCGGGGGCTTCGGCGCTCTGGGCATTGATGGTAAAAAAGCCAAAGGAAAGCACGGCCAAAACAAGTAGAGAAATAGTAATTGATTTGCGCATGGTAAAAGGTTATAAATTTATGATTGCCCAAGGTAGCAGGGTGGCTAGCAAAGTAGCAAGGTGAATTACAAGCAATGTTGCCAACCGTCATTCGGACTGTCGCCACAAGATTAACGGCAATTCCCCGGCCGGTCAATATAAATGGGGTTGTAAATGAGCGGGAGGACGGGGTGGAAATAAGGACTAGACCCTTTTTAATCAGGAGTATTTAGTCAGGAGTCTAGTAGTCGAGAGATTGATTAATAACGCACCTAGACTCCTGACTACCTGACTCCTGACTCCTGACTCCTGACTCCTGACTAATTGACTACCAGACTCATGACTCCAGACTCCTAACTAAACTTTGCTCCACCATCGCCCTGGCTTCCTTACGATTTCCGACCCCGATTTTACCATACAACTTATTGATGTGTGTCTTCACTGTACTGACCTCCACGAAAAGTTCGGAGGCAATCTCTTTGTTGGACTTTCCGGCAGCGATCAAGGTAAGGATTTCGCTCTCTTTGGGAGTAAGTTCTGCAAAAGGATCGGCCTTGGTTACCTGCGAATGCGTATGAGCCGGTGGTAGTTGCTGCAGTGCCTTTAGTCTGATAAATTGCCACCAGCCCGAAGCGGCCAGCAGCGCCAGGATCAGCATACTCAATCCGGCCCACCAGGGTAAACCGGCGGTCACTTCCTCATTGGCGTAATAGCGGCATTTGAGGCGATAATTGCCGGTGTAGATAGAATGGGGAAGTTCCTGATTCAGTCGTTCACCGAAACCGAGGTAGAAATCCCGGTCGCGATCAAAATACTCATCGAAGTCCGTGTTGTTGACCGCGGCCAAAGCAACGAGTGGATTTTGGCAGGTATCCGCAAATCGGATCAGGTCGGCGTGCAGGCGGTCTTCGCTGAATTTAAGTTCGGTCGGAAATTTGATACGGTAGAAGTAGAAGCTGGGGTAAACGATACTTGCCAGTTCCCGCATCAGTTGGTTATCCGACGAACCAGAAACCGTGTAATTACCGAAGGGCGCAATTGTATTTGAGTCAGTGGTGATGCTCAGCTCATCGTTGTTTTGCAGGATCAGGTGAGCAAAGTTGTGGTCGTCTCCACCGACGTACAGACAGGCATCGTAATCGGTGTTCTGCTGCTTCATCAGGTAGAGGCGGTAGAAACGCGGCTCGTCGGGCAGGTTGCCACCACTGAGGACGAAGGTACCGTCTTCGTTCACCTGAGCAGTATTGACGATCATGTCAGGACTGGTCCGATAATAGTCGCTAAGTTTATCAATAGCAGCCAAATAGACCTTGGGCTGCCATTCCTCTCCAATATTCAGGTGGCCGGAAATACGGTACTGGGCGGAGAGGGCAACAGAAAATCCACAGAGTGTGGCTAACAATAATAAGTGGCGGGACATAGGGTAAAGATAGGCGATTTGCCATCATCAATACACTCAGAGGATGACAATATCAAGTTTGAGACAGTTGAGCGTGCATAGGCTAATGGGCTTTTAGATTAGCGGTGGTTGATTCTTGATTTTATGACCTATTAAGTGTTCACGTGGCTATTGGCAAGTATCTTGAACCTGGAGATTCTCGACCGAGGATTTTAGCTTCGTCCGGTAGACTTCAGCTTCGGGTCAGATTACTTACATTGCTACTTTGAAGTAAAGATACATGACCAAGCAACAGAAGGCGGATGAGATCGCCGTCATTCTCGAAGAACTGTACCCGGAGATTCCCGTACCGTTGGATCATAAGGATCCGTACACTTTATTGGTGGCCGTGCTGCTGAGTGCGCAGTGTACGGATGTGCGGGTCAACCAGGTAACACCCTCACTGTGGGAGCTGGCCGACACGCCCCAGGAAATGATGCACCATCCGGTGGAGGATATTCGACAGATCATTCGACCCTGCGGGCTGAGTCCGCGCAAGAGCGCTGCGATCAAGGAGTTGAGCCGCATTATAACCGAAGAGCACGGCGGCGTGGTCCCCCAGGACTGGGATGCGCTGGAAGCCTTGCCCGGCGTAGGACATAAAACGGCCAGCGTGGTGATGTCGCAAGCTTTCGGTGTGCCGGCCTTCCCGGTAGACACCCACATTCACCGGCTGGCATACCGCTGGGGGTTGACGACGGGGAAGAACGTGGAAAAGACCGAAAAGGATCTCAAACGACTCTTTCCGCGAGAAAAGTGGAACGACCTGCACTTGCAGATCATCTTCTTCGGCCGCGAATACTGCCCGGCCCGAGGGCACCGGATGAAGGATTGCCCGATCTGCTCGGTTTATGGCCGAAAGAGTTTGTTAAACAAGGAGAAGTGATTAGGACGCCTGCAGCTTAAGGGTGCCTGTGGCTTAAGGCCGCTGCGCTTTAGGACGGACCGCGCCCTTTAGACCGCCAGACCAAAATATGCGGATGAACGAAAGCCTGGTGGTTAGTGTTAAAATCGTGCTTACCTTTATCGGACATCTACGGACCACAAGAACAACCTTTGCTGCGTAACAAAAACCGTTTGACTTCCATTACTCCCGCCGAGCTGTTGCGCTGGTCTTTGGGGCTAGCGGCCGTGGTCATCATCAGCCTGTTGTATCCCAACAACCTGAAATTTCCCTACGAGTTTGAACGGGGGCAAACCTGGCGCTACGAAAGTTTGTACGCGCCTAAAGATTTTTCGGTACTCAAATCGCCGGAGCAACTCGAGGCCGATCTCGCTGCCGTAGAGGAGCAATTGACGCCCGTTTTTCGCATCGACCCGGAGATCGGTCGTTTGGCGCGACAGGAATTCCTGGAAGATTTCAATGAAAAGGTCGATTCGGCCATTGCCCGCAATACCTTTCCAAGCATTCAGGCCGACCCGAAAGCCCACCGCCTTTACGGTTTACGCGTGCTGGATAAGATTTTCAGTCGGGGAATTCTGGATGCCCAGCCCAATACATCGCCCACTCAGGTAGTGAGTATCGCTAATGGCAATGAATTTCGTGAAGCCACCTGGGCTTCGGTCTATACCCTAGCCGACGCCCAACGATTTTTAACCGACAGCCTACCCTACAGTGATCTGGGAGCCCCGGATTTCATCCTGCCTTTACTGGACGACCGTTTGCGGCCTAACCTGAGTTATAGTGACAGCCTTACCCAGCATCTCCGCAGCCAGTCATTGAGCCTGGTTTCTCCTTACGCGGGACTGGTGGAAGCAGGTTCGCTGATCATTGCCGACGGTAGCGTAATTACCGACGAAATCTATCAGCAGTTGCTGAGTTTTCGGGAGCAGTACAACGAAGACCTGGGCGTAGGCAGCACATTCACCTGGGTTTTTGCCGGTTATGCCTTGTTGACTTCACTGGTGATCATACTGCTGTTCCTCTACCTGCGGTATTTTTATCCGCTGATCTACAAGCGCCCCCAAAAGCTAATCTTCATCCTGATGTGGCCGGTACTATACGCTATATTGGTACAGACGATCGAAACCAAGACCAATTTCAACGCCTACCTGGTACCTTTTTGCATCGTCCCGATCGTGATCCGTATTTTCTTCGCCGAGCGGCTGGCCTTTTTTGTACATACCTGTGTGGTGCTGATCGGCAGCTTCCTGACGAACCTCGGTTATGAATTTACATTCCTCTCTATTCTGGCCGGTATCGCTGTAGTGATCATGGACATCGACATGCGCGATTGGTCCCGTTATTTCAAATCCCTTATTTACTTGTTCGGGGTATATGCCTTGGGGTATCTGGGATTGGAACTGATTAAGGAAGGAAGGCTAAGCGATCTTGACTTCACCACTTTAGGCTGGCTGGCCATTGACGTCTTCCTCGTGCTATTGGCCTACCCCCTGATTCCCCTGCTGGAAAGAGTTTTTGGACTAGTCTCCCCCATCACCCTGGTCGAGCTGAGTGATATGAACCGGCCATTATTACGTGAACTGGCGCTTAAGGCACCGGGTACCCTACAGCACTCGCTCAACGTGGCTAACATGGCCGAGCAAGCCGCCCGCAGGATCGATGCCGATGCTCTTTTGGTGAAGACCGCAGCCCTTTATCACGACATCGGCAAAGTGGCCAATCCGGAATTTTTCATTGAGAACCAGAGCGGGAAAAACCCCCACGACGACCTCAATAATCTGGAAAGCGCCAAGATCATCATCGGCCACGTCTCCGAAGGGGTCAAGATGGCTAAGGCCGCCGGTTTACCTCAGTTGCTGATCCAGTTCATTCGAACACATCACGGCAACACCCGCACCGAATATTTTTACCGCAATTATCTGAAGAATCACCCCGAAAACGAAGTTGACGAATCGCTTTTCCGCTATCCTGGCCCCCGGCCCATCAGCAAAGAAGAAACCCTGCTCATGCTGGCCGACAGTACCGAGGCGGCCTGTAAAAGCTTGAAAAGCCCCACCGAGGAAGAGTTGACCGTTTTCATCGACAAGATTTTCGAGGGTAAACTCACCGGTGGCCAATTAGCGGAATCCAAGCTTTCTTTTCGGGAATTAGAAGTTTGCCGCACCGTTTTCCGAAATATTTTAAAGAGCGTTCACCACGTGCGGATCTCTTATCCCGATAGTAAGTAGACAGGCTACGTACCGTTTGGACGCTTAGCTTGTGAATGGGCTAGGCCCCTGTGGATGATCGCTGAAGCGATCTTGTGGGGACGTGGGAACCGAAGTCAAAAGCTTCGGTCTTTCATTCCATATCCTTCGAATTCGGCTCTTCCATAGTCCACAAGTCGCGCAGCGACGTCCAAAAGCGAAGCGTCTTTTAAGTTTGTATTAGCTTGACAACTCGATATATTAATTTTATCGAGATTTATAAACTAAAAAAGACATGGTCGGCGTAAAGCACTGTGCGTCCTGGGAAGAATTACTGTTC
>PDLQ01000017.1 GCA_002591745.1 Lewinellaceae bacterium SD302 | reverse complement strand
TCCAAAAGGGCTTTGCCCGTCTAAAAGGCCGAAGGCCGTCCAAAAGCGCGCAGCGCGTCTAAAAAAGCGCCGTCACCTGTGCCCGCCCCACGTGAACCGTATTGGCTTCTCCAGTCTGCCGCCCCTCGTAGCTGAGGTTGAGTTGAAGATACTTGCCTAATTGCCGGGTCATACTCAGGTTCCACAGCCAATTTCTTCCGGGTTGCAGACCGTTGAGCAATGCGAAGCCAACCGGACTTTGCGCCTCTCCCTCAAAATTAATATTAACACTACGCAGACTGATGTCCAACCAGCGATTGTAGCTGCCGGTGAGTTTGATCTCCAGTCGTTCGCTGCGTTCACCCATGCCGGTGGACAGGTCATTGCTTTCAGCACCGATAATAAGTTGGGCGTTGAGACTGATGACCTCGCCGGGTTGCCAGTCGATCTCGGGTTCGAGACGGCGAAAATTGATCTGGAAATCCTTGTTGTCAAAATTTTCAGAGTCTGCATTGCGGTAGCCGAGGCTGGTAGCCAAGACCAGGTTCAGGGGGCGTTTTGGCCGAAAACTAAAGCGGGCTTCCCACTCTCTCTCGTTACTGGCTTCGTAACCGGTAGTGAGAACTTGCCGCCGCTGTAAATCGCGCTGACTGAGCTGAACATCAAATTTCTCATTCGTTCGGTTGAAGAACAAGCTATGTCGGGTACCGGCGGTCAGGGCCACCAAAGCTGTATCATTGATACTGAGTTGCAGTGGATTCCAGAGTTGGATGCCCTCGGCTTCCCGCGTTTTACGGTTTATCGTCAAACTACTCTGGAGATTGAAGCGGCGGACGAATTTTTGCCATTGCTTTGGCTCTTTCCAGAGTCGGCCGGGATCCCACTGGATACTTTGGTTGAGTCCGGCGTTGTCGGTGCGAATGAAGTCGTTGGTAAAAACACTTACCCGGACGTAATCAGCAATGTCGGCGAAAGGAGAGAGGGCCATTTCGTTGGGTTGAATACGGCCGTCGTTGTTATAGAGGCTGTCTTGCCAGATGTACTGCCCCAGGCCGGCACCTACGAAGAGATATTGAAATTCTACCCTTGCTTCCTGCCCGCTGCCCAGGGTATAGGCAGTCTGGCTACGCAAACTGTTATTTAGCGCCCGGAAATTAATGTCCAACCGGCCCAGAAAGGTTTGCCCCGGAGTTTGATTCACCAGTTCGGCGGAAGTAACCTGTAGTTTGCGATAATTGAAATTGCCCCTTAGTTGCAGGTTACGTCCGGCGGTATAATTACCCTCAAGTAATATTTCGTCCGCCAGGGTAGATTCCACTAATTCGGTACCCCCATCGGGTAGAACGTCTCGCCGCCTGCGTACTTTCAAGTCTACCAGGTAATCCTTGTCTTCGGCGCTACGGAGTCCGAAACCGATACGCTCAAAACCGAAAGAAACCGGTAGCAAAGTGTCATTGTCAATTTGACTTTGCTGGCTGTTCTCCGCCGCATAATCCACGCTTAACTGCCAGTTGTCATAGTTTTCAAAGCGCTTGGCAATGTTCAGGCGAGGTCGCCAGAAAGTACCTTCCACACCGGCTTGCTCATTATCCAGGTAGCTGGCCGCTCCATCAACGACCCAGCCGCTACGATCAAAATTGAGCGATATCAATTGTCGGTTACCCGCATAATCCGTTGCCCGGGTAAAACGACCAAAAGCGTAACGGAGGCGACCGTAACCCTTACGTTGGATACTCAAGCCAGCTTCCAGTAGTTGTTCGTCGCTGGATTCCGGCAGTTCGGTCCCTAAGCGATTGCTGAGGTTCCAGTCGCGGAAAAAGTCAGTACGGCGATAGGGGTTCGGAGGGGAGAAATTAGCCTGCTTGTATTCGTAAGTTCCATCTAACTGTAGTTGCCAACTGCTATCCGGAAGGCCGCCCAGACTAAAAGCATGATCACCATCTAGGCGTAAGGCATAACCGGCGTCATCATCGTTATCGAGGTCGGAGAAACGGTTTTTATCCAACAGGCTGCGTGCACCCTCCAGCCTTAAGCCGCCGGTTTTGCCACGGTAACTTCCACCGGCGGTCAGCAGTTGCTGTTTTTCCGGAGCGCCCAGTTCGATGACCGGGGCGTAGCGACCCAGCGGAATACACTCATTACCGGTACGGTCATAGCCGACGTAGTTGAAAGTTCGCTCGTTGGCCGTAGAAGCAGGCGCTAACTCATAAGGCCCGCCGTTGGGACCCAGGTCGCTAAATGCGGCGGTAAAAAGTGGCCCGTCTTCCTCAGTGGTGAAGCGTAAGACAAATTCTTCCAGCACCTGATCACCGCAGAAGACCAGGGTGTCTACCCGACGGTAAGTAGCGCGTTGATCGGCCCTGCCGTCCAGACTATCGATGCCGCTGACAAAAATACCCGCCTCACTATCCCCGGCTTCGGCCAGTTGTTGTCTTTGCTGAGCGGATAGCTCCAGGTCGCCGGTCGCCGTCTTGCTGTCTTGTTGGTTGATCAAATTGACGTAAGCACTCCACTTGCCACTTTCAAAACGAGAATTGGCGGCATAAAGGCTGCGCACGTAACGCTGGTCGGCGTATTCATATTCAGCTACGATCCTGCTGTCACGAGTGATCAGTCGTTTTTGGGTGAAAGTGAGTTCGGCGAGGTTGTAGTCAATCACGTAATCGTTGTCCTGGCCGCGGGTCATCAGTTGGCCATCCAGATAGATGCGCTCGGTGCCAGAGAGGACGATCAGGAAGCGCTGGTTACCTTCCCCCGTCAGTTTGTAGGGCCCTTGGTTACCCTCCCCCGGCTGAATAGGCTGGCGGATAAACTGCCCCCGGGCAATGGCCACGCTGGCGGAGTGTTCCCAGCGGCCACCGTCTTCGCCTTCCTCTACTCCGTGGCTGGTACGGAAGGTTGCCCCTTCGAGCTTTTTGAAGTAACGCATGAAAAAGCCCTCGGGGTTACGCAGTTCGTAGTCGCCGGCGACCAGGCTGTTGCGGTCTTTCTCAAGTTGGATAAACACCTGGTCGAATTCCCTTAGTTGCTGGGTATTGCCTTCCGGCTGTATGGGCAGGCTTTCGTCCGTAATAGCGGCCCTTACCAGAATGCCATTGCCCAGTTCTCCCTCCATTTGCAGGTTGAAGGCTGAGTTCAGTACCAAATCCTGGCGATTACCGAAGGAGATGCCCCGGGTAAAGGAGCCATTGTAGTTGACCTGCCCGTCGGAGTCGAAAATATCTCCTCGCACGTAAGGATTATAGGTGCCGATGAGTTGGCCGGCGGCATCACGGCGTAACTGGGTGGTGTCCAGTAATTCCCGGCGTGCCAGTAGATCAAAGGGGAGTACCCGGTAATTGAGGATGGCGCTGTCAGCTTCCGGCAATTTGCGCCAGCGCAGGTAGCGACCGGAGAGTTCGTAATAGCTATCCGGTAAGATTTCGGGAAGTACCCGGCCATTTCGTGGTGGCAGAAGGACCTGGAGGCTATTGGGCACCACCGTCAGTGAATCGACGAGGTGACCGGCCGGATTGATGGCGATGGTCGTGCGTCGTAAGTTGGAAAGTGGACTAGATTGCCCCACCAGCGTGCCCATCACTCCCAAAAGTAGCGGAAGTAATAGCGGGAGAGTAGTTCGTCTTGCCAAAATTGATAAATCCAAGAAAATACATAACGCCTGCGTCACCGCTTTGGTGTTGTCTTAAATAGCCACGGGTAGAATTTCGTAGACGTTTACGGACCATTACTACTTTACCTGCGGTGATCGTCGCAGAAATTTACTCATCCTGCAATCAACGGGCATTGCTACTTTGTTAGACAAAATCGACTAATAATGCTTTAAGTTGCTCCTCAGAGTTGCTAGCCAAAAAATCCAAACAAATGCTTACATAAAGTACGTCTTCAGGTAAGCCCAGTATTCCCGCCAGTCTTTCAGGATCATAAAGAGTGCCAATATCACGATGGATAAGGCAATGATGCGTAAACGCCGATTATGCTCCTGCTTTTTCTCCCGGCGGTTCTTGTAATGTTTCTTTGTCGACTGGTACGGCATGGCAATGACTTTGGGCAAAGATAAGGCTTAATAGACTTGATACACCTGGGGCATTCGGGCGAAATAACCCCCAGTCTCTCGAGTCTACTCCGGATAGATCGCCCAGAGCTTCTCCACCGCCCCGCCCCAGCAATTTACTTTTTCGAAGTTCGGTAGCGGGAACTCTATTTGGTCCAGCAGATCGAAACCGACGTTATCAATGGAGCAGGTAAGGGGGTCGAGGTAGCGGACTTGCCCCCCGCTGCGATCGGCCAGACAGGCGTATTCGGCGAAAGCGCCGCTGTTGTTGAGGCCCTGGTCGAGAAATGTGAGTACGTTCAGGGTGATGTTTTTTTCTTCCAGTCGGCCGGCCCAGTCGCAGATGTCCAGGCCGGGAACGGAGCAGACATTTTCTCCGTCGCTGACGAAAAAGATGGATTTTCGGCTTCGGTTGTTTTCGCTGAATAATTCTGGTGCCTTGACCAGGGTGGTCAGTAATGGAGTGGTGCCATTCGAGTTCAGGTGTTCAATCTCCCAGCGGAGTTCGCGGCGGCTGATGCTGTCGGTTGATATCCACCAGTCGGGGTCCTGGGTACAATCGCCACCGATGGTAGCTAAGCCACTGATCGTGCTGTCCGGGGTAAATTGCAGCAAGTAGGTAGCCGCTTCTTTCATCACGGTAAACCGATCGGCAGCCAAGCAACCGATGTTCTCCATGACCATCGAGCCGCTGATGTCGACCAGGTAAAGCACCTCGTCGTAACGGCCAAAAGGCAATATCCCTTCCATTCGCTGGGGTAAGTGGGGATAATCCGTGGTGCGGTAGACGCCCAATTCCTGGTAATCGGGTACCGGGGCTTCGTATTCTTCGATCGTAATCTCCAGTTGAAGGGTGTCGGCTAAGATTTCCAGGTTTTGGCGAGCGTCCTCACGATCACTATCGTAAGACAGGGCCCGGGACAGATGTTCGAATGCGGCCCTGAGCTCGCGTTGCTGCAAATGCACGTGGGGAGCCAAACCTGAGTGCTTCCGGGGTGCTTCCTGGCTCATGATATCCAGGTAGCCGAGCAGGGTGTACATGCCGCCCAATCGCTCGGGGTCCAGCTCGCTGGCGCTCAGCTGTTGTTCGGCGGCAATGGCATAGTTGAGGCTGCTTTGCGCGCTCGCGTAGCGACCCGCCAGAGAGGCGATCACGGCTTTAGCGTAATTGAAATCGCGGAGTTGCAACTTGTAATCCGGGTGCAGGGGAGGAATGGTTCGCCGGGCCGCGCCGAGTACCTCGAGTGCCAGCGTGGTTTTTTGCGTCATAGCCAGGCAAAGGGCGTAAGCAAGGGCGAAGTTGGTTCGGTCGGGACCGGCCTGGTAGGCCTTGCGGAAATAACCGGTAGCCCTGGGAATCTGGGCCTCCCGGAAATAATAGTTGCCGAGAAAATAATTGCGGTAGGCAGCCTTGCCGCCGTCGGCAACCGTTGGCGGATTGCGCTTATTGCCACCGGTGAGTAGCCAGCCGGAAGACACCAGCAGCAATAAAAGAATTAATTGTAGTCGCAAAAATCGGTGATCTGGGGGATGATAAAGGTGGCCTCTCCCCTGCCCTCTCCTCCGGAGAGGGGTTAGGGGAGAGGCTGAAATTAAAACGCTCCGTAGCCCGGCCAATTGCATCGGCGAACTACGGAGCGTTATTCCTTGGGCCAGAAATGGCCGGTTTCTAAATCTTGACCACCTCGGCCTGGATCGGATAATCGGCCAGGATACGGTTGGTGAAAGCCATGTGGCCACGCGGTACGGCCAGGTAAAGCTTGCCATTCTTGTAGGCGGCCAGGTTGGCCAGCAAACGCCATTTGGTGACGACCTGACGCATCGTTTCGTCATCGTCCGTCTTGAGGCCCAGTTCAAAGTAACTCTTGCGGCCGTTGACCACGCCGGTTACGTCGGGGATGTAGTATTCTTCGGAGTCTTTGCCACGGCGGATTTTGCTGGGCGACTCGTAACCTTCAATATTAGCCTTGATTTCATCGAAGCCTTTGCGAACCACGATCTTGTCGATCATTTTCTGGATCAGCTCAGGATCGCGATCCTGGCCATCGGTTACGATTCCCTGTTCCATACCTTGCTCCGTGCTCATAAATGGCTGTTTTTTTGTTTGACTGCGGTAAAAGCGACCTGATATTTATCAAATCTAACGTTATATTGAACGTTTTCGCCCTCAATATAGTTGTTTAGGGTTGATTTGGA
The DNA here is from genome assembly GCA_002591745.1 of Lewinellaceae bacterium SD302. Lineage (GTDB taxonomy): Bacteria > Bacteroidota > Bacteroidia > Chitinophagales > Saprospiraceae > Neolewinella. The sequence goes on along the minus strand of PDLQ01000017.1, from coordinate 107,525 downwards.
TTAGTCTGAAATTAAGAAAGGCCTCTCTGCAAAGCAAAGAGACCTTTCAAAGAGGTCGGGAGCGGAATCATTACCTCGATCAATTATTGTTTCATCACTCGCTCGGACCACCGCCGCCCGCGCGCATCCGTCAGTCGCAATACGTAGGTACCTTTGGCTAACCCCCTCAGGTCCAGGCGGAGGGCTACGCCGGCCGGCAGTTTATCTCGCCGACCCTCTAATACTCGTCTACCCTGGAAGTCGTAAAGTTCATAGCGTAGTTCCCTGACCTTCGTCTCCAGCACTACTCGTGTTTCCGTGATGGCAGGGTTTGGATAGAGGTAAGCCTGGACGGGCGACTCCTCTTCCGTTTCTTGCAAAGAAGTAAAAATCGTAGCCGTCACGTGATCACAAATACTACTGGTATCCCCCAGGGCACGCATCCGATATTTGGGGTAGAGGGGGGCACCGCGGAAATAATGAGAAGGCGTTTCCCAGGCACGCTGTTCTACCATGCAAGCGGTACCGGCTTCGTCGGGGCGGTGAATGATGTGGACGTAGCGGCCACTGAGCATGAAGTTATAAAGCCGGCAATCCGGCCCAAGCTGCAACTGGGCGAAAATGGGCTGGAAAAATTCCCCCTCCAGCGCTTCCATGTTTGCTACCCGCACCCGGCCTTCTTCCAGGGTAGGAGCTTCGAGATCAAACTGATCCAGGAAATGGCCACTCGCGAGGTAGAGGTAGCGGCCGCTGGGACTGAATTCAAGGCCGCCCCAGTCTAGGCTATCCTGGTTTCTTGTTTCCGGGACGAAGCGAGCATTGCTGAGTGAGCCAGTGACCCGGTCAAAGTCGAAAACTTCTAGTCCGGTAAGGTGATTATAAACGGCATATACAGTGCCGTCCGGCGAAAACCGCGTTGAGTACCCGGCACCCGAACCATCGGGTGTCACTTCACCAATGCTTTGTTGCTGATGAAAAATTACCCCTACGGAATCCAGGATAAAGACATCGTATCGATCACTTTCCCATTCGGCACTGACGATAAACCAACTGGAAAGATCAGCTGAGTACGCGACGTTCATTTTACCAAATTCAGGTAAGTTGTCTAAGATAACATTTTTCTCAATGACTTCTCCTAAGCCGTTATTACGATTGGTATTAATGATAGAATAATAAAGAAATTGCGTTGTAATATCAGGGTCTATTGCATATGAAATATGAAACAGATACCAAATGCTATCATTCCCAGGCTGCGGTAATGCAAACATACTTTGTCGCCCCCCTGGGGATGTGTCCCAACCCGCCACTTCATCACAGTAAATATCAAAAACACCTCCGGGGTTTAGCGTATCACCGTTGGCCATAATATTTCCAAAGCGGTCGTATACACGACAACCATCACTCATGAATGCTAAATCCCCGTTTTTATCTGCGATCGCGGTTCTTTGGAAGTAAAACTGCACATCTACATCGTTCACTTCATTGAGCTGGGCGGGTTGCTCATTGAAGTCGATCAAAATGTTGCTAATCTCCGTGTTATCTCCGTTCACCTTGAAGGTACCATATAACCATTGGAAGTCGAATTTTTGGGCGAAGAGCGTAACGGAAAGCAAATAAAAACCGCAAATTATGAACAATCGTATCATTGCACTACGATTTTACGGTGAGTCGTTGATTCGCCTTGCTCTAATACCAAATAATAAAGACCGGGTGGCCAGGTAGAAACATTAATCGTCGCCCGCTGGCTGGGGCTATTGCCTACCAGGTTCCTACTGGCTACTGTTACGCCCTGGCCGTTGTATATCTTTAGCAGTGCCGTGGCAGCTTGAATTTCACTCACTTGAATATTCAATATGCTGCGCACGGGATTTGGGAAGACGCGTAAATCAGACCGCTTGAACGCTGTCTCTGAGTTGCTACTCACGAATTCACTACTGCCGCTACAGCCCAGCGTCAGGAGGCTATCCGGGTAAAGTTGCCAAAAAGTACTGCGGGCGGCGAAGGATTCCGGGCCGGCAATGGAAAGGCAAGTAGAGGCGGAATTAGTTATGGCACTTAATTCCGTCGTTGACCAAGTGAAAGGAGATACGATCTGGCGGGCGAAATCGATCGTAAGCGACGGCCCTTGCTTGCTATCGAAGGCCTGAATGGCCTGGGAGGCGTAAACGCTAAGGTCAGTCGCCCAGCCCACTTGGTCGAGGGCCGTTGCCAAGTTGTTGCCATTATTCACCAACGTTTGGCGTAAGGTTGCCGGCGAGATAGCGGCCAGGCTATCCAACGACCAGTCGGATAAATAACTTTCAAAAACAATGGTATCCGTCATCGTGGTCGGTTGGCGCAAAATAGCACTCCAGTAAGCAGCAGCGCCCGTTTTTAGGCTATCGAACGAAGCGGCGAATTGAGTGAGACTGTCGCTGGTTTGGTAAGCACCGGACAAAATATTCTCGTACAACTGCTTATGGGCCGCGAGTAAACTACCCATGCTGATGCTTGGCTCGGATCGATTACTCATTAAGAGCCTTTCGGTTTCACCCGGTCGGTCTGGCCCGTTGCCCTGATCATCCCCCGCGCAGTCGACCAATGGATCATTGGAGGCACAGGTTGGGATGGAGTTGTCGACGTAGCAGGATTCTGTATTGCCGCCTTGAGGATTAAACCAAACTTGGGTTGTGTTTACTGCTGTAGGTAGTAAGTTAGAACAATCGGCCACGTCTACAAAAAAAGTATTAAAAGCGATATCGCTTAGGGTCGGATTATTCAAAACCGCCTGAAAGCCACCCGCACCGTTCTGCCAGGTATTTCCGGTGTGGTTTTGACTGCCAATGGAGACAAACTCAGGTGCACCGTCCTCGTCATGGCCGATCTTCAGGCCGTAGTAATGCTGGTTGAATTCGTTGGTGGCCACGTCGGCCCCGAGACTAACGTTGCGAAATTCCGCTCCGATGGACACTTGGTCGATATTATTACAGCGAACCTCGACGTTATTCGATGCCGTCGCCCGGATACCTACGTTTTCGAGCCAAAGGTTACTGGTAGCGGCCGGGTCTAAACCACTCACGTCATTACAACTAATCAGGTTACCGTTGCCCCCGGTTACTTCGATACCTACTCCGGTTTGGTTAGCATCGCCGCCAATTGTAACCGTGTTATCTAAGATATCGGCCTCCAGTACATTGACTAGTGAAATACCCCGTCCATTATAGTTACGGTTATTGATAGTATTCTCTTTCACGCGCACGTTACGGTTCGAGGCATCGTTACTGACTATTCTGATTCCGGCCATGCCGAAGGTGTTGGGTAACGAAGTGTTGGTAACATCATCCAGCTCCACGGCATTTTGCTCGATGAATAGCAAACCTGGCTTACTATCCGGGTTGCCCACCGAGATGCCTACGCGGTGGATATTGCTAAGATTGTTAAAACGAACGACAGCGTTGCGGTTTGTATTTATGGATACGCCCACTTTACAGTTCTCTATAATCTGGAATAGGACCCACGTTCCAACGTTTCCACGCGCGTCGATACCAAACTGGCAATCTTTGATTGCGGGCTCAGCGCCAAAAGTGCCCGAGGCGAATAGGAAAGGCGAAACGACCGCGTCTTCTTCACCCAATGATCGAATGGCAGACTGGCGGATGTGGCGAAAGTAGTTCTGGCGGCAATCAGTGTAGGAGTTTATCGCAATTATTCCAAATTGCAGGTTCTCGAACACATTCTCCTGACCGGGTGTCCCAAGAATACTGACCATCAATTGATCCTCAGCCAAAACTCCGCACGTAGCCGATAGGCTGTAAAAAGACGGCGCGACCTGCTCGACCCGGTTGTCATTGAAATTTAAGTCCGTCTCTAGAGTGCCACCGGAGGTCCCCGGCATGAAGAGAGCAATACGATTATCGACGAAATGATTACCGGTGATTGAAGCTATTGCGCCATCCTCAAGCAGAATTGCCTCATCGGCGTTGGAGATGGTCGAACCGTCGATTTCCAAAGTACCACCGGTTTCCACAATGATGGATTTCCATAACGCCCCACAACCCAATAAATGACTGTTAGTAAGCGTCAGTTTGCTGCCAGATTTCACGACAATTGAAGCGTCGGTATCTAAAATGATCGTCGCGTTGATAAAAGTATGGTCTTCGTCGATGGCGAGCACCCCCGCTGTTTCGATGACTAGATCAGATGATTCGTTAGGTGGAATAATTGGAGAATTTCCATCAGTTAGCGAACTCAATAGTATTGGAGCTGTCACAGTTCCACCTGAAATAGCTATGGGCGGTTCAAATTCATGAGAAATATCAAGAGGGGTAAAGAAACGTGACTCTCCGGCAAAATCCGTCGACAAGACGAAGCGCACGTCGGGAACTGCTTGTCCAATGGTGTAACTGGTCAATTCGAAGTCAAAAGTAAGATTGATACACTCACCGGCCGTCAAAGATAGTGGGGCTTGTGACTGATAAATGTGCGCGGATCCTGCCCCGGGTACACCATTTGTATTTATGTAGTAGTCATCGTTCAATGGCTCGACAGGGGATAAAAAATTCGGAAAATACAACATTCCAAAATTGGTAATTGTCCGGGCCTCACAGTTATTACATAACTCAAAGGAATAAGTACCGATCGGAGCCGGCTCACAGCCAATTACGGGTGCATTTGCAATGGTGAAATTTTCTTCCACCGTCAGTTTGCAGTTATCAAAACAATAAGTTAGATCACTACTTGGAATCTCAAGGCAACTGCCTCGGAGATCAAGTAGATTTAGTACTTCTAATTGTTCGTACACCGCCAACCGAAATAAGTCATCTCGATCAGGGTCTCCCGATCCGGTTTCACTGTCACACATTACATATGAGTACTCGGTATTGGAACTACAGCAATCATTTGGAACACAAGCACTATTGGTTTCTCCCGTATGACGAAGGCCAAGGTTATGACAAATTTCATGAAAAGAAGTGCCCGCTGTTTCTCCTGGATCCGCCTTTTCACGCAAATCAATTATACTGACAAACCCTTGTCGCCCTGTCCTAGTTAAGGCATCTAAAATATTATTGCAAAAATAGTCTTGCCATGATGGAACAGTAGGATTCGTCTTTAGCCGGTGCTGATCAGTCGTTACAACAATTCCTTTGTCAAAACCGGTATCTTTACCTCTTAAAAACTGAACAAGATTAGTCTGTATGCACTGTCTAAAGTCATGCTGTGCATACACACTTATGACCTCACCTGCTAATGTCTGCGGACCATTACCGGAATACCCCCCTGAATAATCAAATCCATCATCTGGATTTGTATTAAGCACGTAAGAAATTCCTCCGAAGTTTGAATATTCGGTACAAATAGCGGCAACGGTGTTAGGAAAACCGGGAGTGCAAGCCGATTGCCCATCCGACCGCAATTGCATATTAAAATAGTAAAGGAAAGTGTTATTGTGTAAAAATAAAGTGGCATCCAGTTTCGCTACCGAGGTTTCCATACGCAGACCTAAATTTGCCCCGGTGCTTCCGGTTACGGTTTCATAGTCCAATTCAAAAGCGATAGAAAGTTCTCTTTCAGGAATCGAAGGTAAAGTATTGCCAGGAGCAATTCGCTCAGCGACATCATTACAGTCATCGTAGTTATTTACATTGACACAACCGCTAGACCCGTTGAAGATAATTTGCGAGTACAGTAAACCCACTTTATTAGCATCTCCTTCAAAAGGCGTAAAAATATGCTTAACATTCCCCTGTGTAATTCTGGCATACATGACCGTAGGTGAAACATAGATATGATCGCCTACAATATTAATTTGGTTGTTGCTAATCGTATTGAGATTAACAAACCATTTACCGGGCACCGTATACATATAATGAGTATTACCCTCATCAATGAATATGCGTCGGGCGGAATTGAACTGGGTATAATCCTCAAAATCAATGGAATTACCATCCACGTTAATGGTGACATCATCTCCTTGCAAGAGATCTAGGAGCAGGTCATCGTAGTCAAGGTCTACTATTACAGCTGTCGCCGCTTGGTCGGGTGAAATCATTTCATTCACGATGGCCATCTCGGCCGCAGTCGGTTGAGAAGTTGTTGGACTGTATACTTTCGCTTGTGCACTTAACCTCGTCACTGTGAAGATGGTTAAGCAAAGAAGGGTAATTAAGCGGTGGGGGGGGAGATTCATGCGTATGGTTTTTGGTTGTTGTAAATTAGGCAAAAAAACCGAAACGCTAAAACAAGAAAAGCCCCTTCGCATGCGAAGGAGCCTTTCGAAGAGGTCGGGAGCGGAATCGAACCGCCGTACGAGGTTTTGCAGACCACTGCCTAGCCGCTCGGCCACCCGACCATCTTGGTGGACGGCAAAGATAGTATAATCTTTTGCTGCCCTGCAAATTCAAAACGAGGGCAATTTGAAAAAAGTTTCAAGCGCGCAGATAGCTACCGCAAAAAAGTAACGTCTCCGCTCCGTTCGATCGTCCGCCCGCCAATCTCCAAACGTAGCACGTACAGGTAAACGCCCGTTTCGGCCAGCCTGCCCCGATAGTCACCCCGCCAACAGGTAGCCGGATCGGTGGTGCTGAAAACGTGGCCGCCCCAGCGGTCCCAGATGTCGAACTGATAAGCACCGGTAGGCAAGCGGGCGAAGTTGGGGCAAAATTCCCGGTTCAGGATCTGCGTAGCGGAAGAGCTGAATACATTCGGCAGATAGATCATCGGTTGCTGTTCCAGACAAACGGTTTCGGAAGCATAGGTACTGCTAAAGCTCCCGTCCGCATAGCTCACATCGGCCAGTACCCGGTAGCAGGAGAGCGCCCGGTTGGCATCCGTCGGTTCTATCAAATCGATGTGCGTCAGGTCTTCTCCACTGTAAATAATCTCCGCCGTACCATCCAGCGTCGTCCGTTCCAGCCGATAAGTGACGCTGATGTCTTCCTCCGTCGTGAAGGCCGTCCAGTTCAGTAAATTGGTCCCGTTACTGGGAGTTTGCCCGCTCAGAAAAACGGGATTTAGCCGGTTCGTGATTACAATATTGTCGCAAACATCCTCGGCTCTCAGGTTCAGGCTGAAATTTTCGTCAGGTAGTTCTGCGGGTGTCAGACAAGTTTGGGCCAGTGGATCACTCAGGTTGTCGTTGGCTAACAAAGTAGCAGTGCTTTGGCTACCGGCGTCGACTACTTCGGCCTGCAGCAGATCAACCGCGGCCGAGGAATCCCAGGCAAAATCAAAACAAAAGTTCCCCGCCGGATCAAAGCCGCCGCCCAAAAGAGTAAAGGGCCGGACGGGTTGGGTGATGTCGACGTCAATACACTCAATGGGGGTACGCAAGGGGCGGTTTGCTTGCCCCTGTACCAGGCCTTCCAGGTAAAAGCAAAGTTGATCGCCATCGTTAGCTCCGTCGTAGGTGATACTGGTGTTGCCTCCGCCGAATACGTCTTCTTCCACGAAAGCGCTTCCGTTGGTACTTACAAGTAAATGCCAGCTATTGATTGGTAAGGGCAAACTGGACCTGCCGGCGGCGTCCGAAGTAAGGGTGATTACGAACTCACATCCACTACCCCCGGAAGTAGTCAAGAGTGGGGTAATTGCCTCGGAAGTCAGTAGACTTTGACTACCGCAGGGATCTATTGCCGCCACGGCGTAGGCTTCGCTGACTGGCTGGCTGGTGAAACTGGCGTCTACGTAGGTCGTCGTCTCCGCTCCACTGACCGTGGCAATGGCGACCAACCCCTGGGGCTCCCGCCGAAAGACCCGGTAACCGGAGGTCTGACCGGAGCTGCTGGCCGTCCAGTTCACCACTACCGTACTGTCCTCCACACTCACCCAAATGGCTGAGGGGGGGAGGGGGATCAGGTTGTTTAGGGTGTCGCTGTTGACAGCTGACACGCCCGGGCAATCGTAGTTATAGCGCAAAAAATAGTAACGCAATTCTCCGCCCGGATTTGGATCGAGAAAACTGACGGCCGCCGGATCATTGATCTGCTGAATCTCTGCGAAAGGCCCCGCAGCGTTTGTCGCCCGGAACACCGAAGTACTCTGGTAGGGGCCACAGGCACTCAGGTCATTCATCCAAAAAATGCTGTCGTTACGGATGCACAGAAAGTCCGGCGGAGCAATCTGGGCCGCCAGGCCGGACAGCAAGCAGATATACAGTGAAAGTCCTGCTAATAATTTAATTTTCATTGGGATCATGGTTTCAAAAGGGCCGCAAAAGTAAACATTTGCTCAGGGAGTAAAACATTAATCATTCAATCATTATGGCCTTGGATTATTAACGTACAAGGCCCCACCACAGTATTTAGAAAAAATCTAAGCGTATTTATACAGCCATTTGACAGAGCCACTTGACCGTAATTGTACTTTTGCGCTGTTTCCAATCGTACTATGCTGCAGCATTTTCACATTCTGACCTTAACGCACCGTCATTCCGACCTTAAGGATATTGGCCGGCTAGCCCTGGCCTTTAACGCCACGGAAGAACTTCGTCCGGCCCTGAATCAATTGATGGAACGGCAGCGGATGAACGAATGTTTTTACCTAGCCACTTGTAATCGGATCAGCTTCTTCTTCACTACCGAAGCCGAAGTCAATGAGGATTATAAATTAGGCATGTTGCCCGAACGGGCCGAAGAATCTTTACTCCGGGAAATGGTCCATTACCAGGGCCGTGATGCCGTCAGCCATCTCTGTGAGGTCGCTGCCTCTATCGACAGCCTCGTGATTGGGGAACGGCAAATTCTCGGCCAATTGCGTGAGGCCTACGAACAATGCCGCCAGTGGGGCATGACCGGCGATGACCTCCGGGTGATTTTCGACCGGGTCGTCATTGCCGCCAAGGACGTTTACGCCAACACCCGGATTGGTGAAAAATCAGTTTCCGTCGTCTCCCTCTCCGTAAGAAAGATGTTGCAACTCGTTCCGAGGCGAGATGCCCGCGTATTGCTGATCGGTGCCGGACAGACCAATACACTGGTCACCAAATTCCTGCGCAAATACGAATACCCCAAAGTAACCGTTTTTAACCGCAGCCCCGAACGGGCCGAGAACCTGGCTAAGGGATTTGCAGAAGGGCAAGCATATCCGCTAGACGAACTGACTGCCTTCAAGGGTGGTTTCGACGTTATTTTTGTCTGTACGGCCTCTTTCGAACCAATTATCAATGCTGATAACCTTCCGCAGCTGTTAAACGGTGAATCCTTAAACGGTAAATTGATCATTGATCTGGCTGTGCCCAGCAACGTCAGTGGTGAAGTTGCCGCCATGACTGCCGAGGGCCTGCACTACGTCGGTGTGGAAGACCTGCGTCAACTGGCCAAAGAAAATATGAGTTTCCGAAGTCGGGAGATTCTCATCGCCCGCGATCTCCTGGACGTCCACCTGAATACCCTGGGCCAGGATTACCGCCAGCGCCAGCTCGAAATAGCCATGCGCCAACTCCCCGCCGAGATCAAGGAAGTCCGGCAGCGGGCCATTAACGAAGTCTTTGCCAAAGAGTTGGAAGGCCTCGACCCTGAAACCCGTGAACTCTTCGAACGGGTTACCCTATATATGGAGAAAAAATGTATTGGCATCCCGATGAAAACGGCCAGAGAAGCTTTGATCGGCCAGCGGGTTTAACCCTTTGTTTGGACATCTTTAGCCAACAACTACTGGGATTCGGGCGTTATCACTATATAACCAACCGATAATCATATCATGCCTTCCCCCGACTTTACCATCGATACGGTTCGCGTAGCGGCGGCCAGTGCTTTTCAGCCGGATTACAGTCGCCCGGTGGAAAGTCATTACGTATTTGCTTATCGGATACGTATTAAGAATACCGGAAACAGGCCTGCCCGTTTGCTGCGCCGCCACTGGATCATTACTGATGCCACGGGCCAGGTGAAAGAAGTTGAAGGCGAAGGCGTCATTGGCCAGAAGCCAACCATTTTACCGGGCGACACTCATGAATACGATAGTTGGGTACAATTAGACACTCCCTTGGGTGCCATGGAAGGTACTTTTCTGATGGAGCAGCCCGCCGAATCTCCGGAGGAACGGGCCGTTTTCTTTCGGGCGGAAATCCCGAGGTTTATGCTGACGGCTCCGGAACTGGCGAATTAGACCTTCCGACTCAACAGACACTGCTACTTTGTTAGCCCTGAAACTTAATAAGGAAGAGGTTGGGTACAGTTAGCCAATCTTCCCCCCCCCCTTTTTTTACAAGAATTTAAGCCGCAACTGCCGGTTTCTTTTTTTGGACTGGCAAAGTAGCAGTGTTTATGCCACCGCCTACTGCCGCGAATAATGCATGCCCTGCACAATAGCTTCGGTGGGGTTGCGCCAGCCGTTACCGTGTTCGTCCCATAAACGATCGGCAGCTTCGGGTCCCCAGGTGCCGGCTTTGTACGTATGGAGCGGAATGCTGTCGTCGTTTTTCCAGGCATCTAAAATAGGATCAATAAAGGCCCAGGCGGCTTCGACACTGTCGCCACGGGCGTAGAGGGTAGCATCTCCTTTCATACAATCCAGTAGCAGGCGTTCGTAAGCTTCGGGTACATCGGCGCTGGTAAGGCTGCTGTAGAAGAAGTCCATGTCGACGTTCTTGACACGGAAGCCTTCGCCGGGCACTTTCATGCCAAACTCCAGCGCCATGCCTTCGTGGGGGTAAATACGCATGATCAACTGATTGTCGCAACCCATGGCCTCAGCATCCATTTCGGAGAAGATGCTTTGGGGGGGAGTTTTCCAGGTGATCACTACCTCGGTGAGCTTCATCGGCAGGTTTTTACCAGTGCGTACGAAGAAGGGAACCCCCGCCCAGCGCCAGTTGTCGATGAAAAATTTCATGCCCACGTAGGTTTCCGTTTTACTGTCGTCCGGTACGCCTTCGGCATCGCGATAATTGGTGTCTTCGCTGTCTCCGGCCAGGTACTGACCACGAATGACCTGCTTGGAGACATCTTCTTTCTTGAGTGGCCGCAAAGATTGAAACAACTTTAGTTTCTCATTACGGATGCTATGGGCATCGGCCCGGATGGGTGGTTCCATTGCTACGTGGGCAAGTACCTGCAACAGGTGATTCTGCACCATGTCCCGCATGGCCCCGGACTCATCGTAGTAACCTCCCCGGCTGCCCACGCCTACTGTCTCGGCGGCGGTGATCTGTACGGAATGGATATAGTTACGGTTCCACAGGGGTTCGAAAAAGCCGTTGGCGAAGCGGGTTACCAGCAAGTTCTGGACGGTTTCCTTGCCCAGGTAGTGGTCGATCCGGTAGATGTCGTCTTCCGGAAAGTACTGCTGAATTAGTTCGTTGAGCTCCTTAGCGGACTCCTCGCTGTAACCGAAAGGCTTTTCTACGATCAGTTTACCCCATCCCTTCTCCCTTTGCGCCAGTCCTTCGGCGGAGAGGGCGGCGGGAATGTCTGCGTAAAGCTTCGGAGGAGTGGAGAGGTAGAAGATATAATTAGCTTCAGTTCCGTGTTCTGCGTCGATCTTGCGCAGGCGCTGGCCCAGCTTTTTGATGTCTTTTGCGTCGGTGTAGCTGGAGATATCCTGGTAGAATAATTTATCCGCATAACCTTTAGTTACTTGCTCGTCGGCATTCTCTTTATCCAGGTGTTCGTTGTCGTAAACTACCCGCTTACGGAAATCTTCGTCGGTGAGATCCGTACGGCTACAGCCCAGAAGAACAAAATTGTCGGGTAAGTAACCCATCTTGAAGAGTTCAAAGACGGCGGGTACGAGTTTTCGTTTGGCCAGATCGCCGGAAGCGCCAAAAATGACGAGGATGTGGGGATCAATAGTAGGATGACTAGACATTTTCGGACGGATTACTGGTAAAGTTGGACAACGAAATTAAAAAGCGAAAGGTTTGTTGATTCCACTGCCTATTTTTGTGATTGTAAAAAAAAACAGTCGTTATGCTCATAGGAATAGCCACGGACCACGGTGGGTTGGACCTCAAACAACAAGTTCAGGACTACTTAAAAGAACTCGGTCACGAGGTAAAGGACTTCGGCGCCTACGAGTACGACGCGGCCGACGATTTTCCGGATTTCGTTATTCCCCTGGCGCGAGCCGTCGGAGAAGGCTCGGTGGATCGCGGCATCGCCGTTTGTGGTAGCGGCGTAGGGGCTTCTATCGCCGCCAATAAGATCAAAAATGTCCGTGCTTGCCTGATCACGGAAAGCTACAGCGCCCGCCAGGGCGTAGAACACGACGATATGAATATGATCTGCCTGGGCGGTCGGGTCATCGGTATCGCCCTGGCCCAGGAATTTGTCGATAATTTTCTGGGCGCTACCTACCAAGCCAAGGAACGGCAGTTACGGCGAATGGGGAAGGTGGCTGCTTTGGAAAAATAAGTATCTATTGATCTGATGAGTTAATGATTAAATGTGGATTACCTCATCTGATCATTGTCTCATTACATCATTCTAGTAAGCCACTCCCAAAGAAAAGTCCTGTACAATAAAGAAACCCTCGTCGCCCAGTTGCTGGTAGAGCGGCATTAGCAGGTAGCCGGACTGGGGAGCCAGAATCGGGCCATTGCGATCGGTGGCCAGTTCTTCACCGGACTTGATCGCCTGGAAATTCAAATAACCGGGGTGCATCTTAAACTCATCGGCGGCGGTGATGTGGTGAACGTAACTTAACTGCGTCATTACGGGTAGAGTGGCAGCGTAGCGTTGGAGCAGTTCGTCGTGGAGGGTTCTGACGTCCGCATTTTGTACACAACCGACTGCGCGTAATAAATTGATGGTGGCTGCCAGCGCCCGGTCCACGCTTTCCGGTTCATTATGCTGGCCGGCTTCGAAGCAGAGGGCCGCTACTTCGATATTTTTACCGAAACGGTCGGATTGAAAATAATGAAGGGCAGTGTATTTAATACCTTCCAGCATTCCTTTGATGACGGGCGCATAGAGTTCCGTTCCAATTTGGAGGCTAAAGTTGTCGTCTCCCGTAATGGTAAAGATCCCGCCCTGGGCGGTAGTCGTGTGTATGTCCAGAAAAACGATTCGCTCGGGCTGGCTTTCTTCAATGGCGATCTCGATGGCCGCCAGTAGCTGAAGTAATTCTTCTTCCTCGCTATTGGCATCGTCTTCCTCGAAAGGTATGCTGCGAGCTGCTTGGAGGGCATCGATCCGTTCCGGGTTCCAGATGCGATTGAGGTCCTGGTCAATGAAGCGCACTCCCTGTCCCAGAGCTGCCAGGTTGCCCCGCAGGGCTATTAATTCTCCTCTGAAACTGAAGCCGGGATTGATCTGTGGCTCTTCTTCGAGGAGTTCGAAAAGACGTTCAAGGGCCTGAACACCGGCGGGTTCATTGCCGTGCAAACCGCCGATGGCGATGACGAGAGGCCCCGGCTCCGGCCCTTGGTAGTGACCGATGATACGGGGCGTCGAAAATGGTTCGGACATGAGATGATTGAACAATAATTGATTGCAAATATCGGAAATATTAGCTTAGGCATTGTCGTACCTTTACCGGCCCGATACACGTTAGTTACGTATGACCAAGTTTTTCTTCCTTCTACTCTTACCGCTGGCAATAGCTCCGCCCGCCCACGAATTTCACGTCAGCAAGACCAATATCCGCTACGCCGCTGAACGGGAGCAGGTACAGGTAGAAATGCACATTTTCCTCGATGACCTGGAAAAGGCACTGGCCGATGCCGGCGCCCCCGATCTCTACATCGGTACCGAACAAGAGTTGCCTCAGACTCCCAAAGTGATTGCTCGTTATCTTGAAAAAAGCTTCAAGGTCAACTGGAACGGCGAGGAACTGCCTACTGGCCTGCTCGGCTATGAAATGAGTGATGATCTCCAGGCCCTCTGGATTTATCTGGCTGCCGATAGCCGCATGCCGCCGCAAAAGGTTACCGTAGAACAAACCGTCCTGACCGAAATCTACGGCGATCAGCGTAATATGCTCAAAGTATTCGATGGCAATGGAAAAAGCAACACCTTACTGACCAGCAGGGAGCACCCCGTAGCCGAATTTGAATTTTAAAACGTATCCAGTGGCCAAACCAACCATCCTTCGGCCCCACGCCGAAACAATCTACGCCAGTGAACTTAAAGCCTTGGGAAAACAAGACAAGGCACCCCGCCCGGAAGGCTGGAAACTCAGCCCGCGTGCGGTAGTGGATTACCTGGTGGGCACTACCCTGGAAGACGGTACGGAGATAAGCATTAAATACTTTGGTAATCGCCGGCTGATCGAAGTGGCGGTAGCCAGCCTGGTGACGGATCGCGCGCTGCTGCTCGTTGGTATCCCCGGCACGGCAAAGACCTGGGTCAGCGAGCACCTGGCCGCGGCCATCAGCGGAGACAGTACCCTATTGGTGCAGGGTACCGCCGGCATGAGCGAAGATGCTCTGCGCTACGGCTGGAATTATGCCCGCCTCCTCAGTGAAGGGCCCAGTGAAGCTGCTCTTACACCGAGCCCGGTGATGACTGCCATGCAGGCCGGGAAACTGGTGCGCCTGGAAGAGCTTACGCGCATTCCGAGTGACGTTCAAGACGCCCTCATTACCATCCTTTCGGAAAAAACGTTACCCGTTCCCGAATTGAACCAGGAGGTGCAGGCCCGCCGCGGCTTCAACCTGATCGCTACAGCCAACGACCGCGATAAAGGCGTTAATGAACTCAGTAGCGCCCTGCGCCGCCGCTTCAATACCGTCGTGATGCCGTTACCGGCTACGCTGGAAGATGAGGTGGAGATCGTAGCTACCCGTTCCCGTGCGACGGCCGAAAACCTGCGCTTACCTATACCCGCCGAACACGATCCGGCCGGGGAAATCCGCCGGCTGGTGACCATATTCCGGGAACTCCGAAGTGGGAAGACCGAGGACGGACGTACCAAACTCAAAATACCCAGCAGTACCCTCAGTACGGCCGAAGCCATCTCGGTCCTTAATCAAAGTCGTTCGCTGGCCGTACATTTCGGCAATGGAGAACTTTCCGCCGAAGACTTGGCTGTCAGCTTATCCGGAGCCATCGTCAAAGACCCGAAGCAGGACGAAACCGCCTGGCGGGAATACCTGGATGTGGTAGTCCGCAACCGAAAGGGATGGGAGGATCTATACGAGGTGTTGAAGAGTTGAATTTCAATACGCCTTTTCCAGTTCGTGCAGCAATTCTCGCGCCTTGTCTAAGGCTTCTCTGGCAGTCTGTTCCTGATTCATCCACAGTACCTCCAGCCAGTACGTTCGCTGCTGAAAAGAACTGCTGTAAATAAATGCTTCCAATGCTTGCATTTCCTCGGGGTCGAAAGTGGTATCGGGGGAGTAGAACAGTTCATCCGTCAGGAACGGTATATGGACCTCCAGGACGAAATCAGCTATTTTCTCCGCTACTTCAGTGACCATTCGGTAGTCATTTTCGTAAAGAGCCGTCGCTTGGGCAACCAGGTCACGACGCTCTATATCACCGCTTCGGTTACTATAAGAAAGTTCGTACATGGCTGTTCGAGACGGTTGAAATGAAATGTAAAGTACGGATGAAGCCAAGCCGTAACGTTGGTAGGTAGGCAGGGTATCTCCTGCGGGGCTGGTAAGCGGATCGTACATGCTCTGTAATTCCCTCAACTCTCCGATCATTTCGTGAAGTTTCAGCGTATCGACTTTGATGTCCTCAATCAGTTGCCGCATGATGCGATCCTCATCCTTGCCGGCCTTGGCGTTTTGTCGGCATTCGTTCATCGTCAGTGAAAGCATGATGCCGATCACCAGGATGGCCAGATCGCGGAGTAGGGTGCGCCAATCGATGGCAATGGAGCCGTTCTTCATGGGGTTGAAATTAAGCATTGCTACTTTGCTAGTCAAAAAGTAAGGTTTCAACTTTTACCTGGGGGAGTAAACTCCGAAAAAAGGTCGAATATGGGCAATTGTATTTCAATTTTCCTCTTTGTTCCTGCCAGGAATTTACTCAGCAAATATGAGTTTGTTTTGCTGCTTTTGACTGGCAAAGTAGCAAGGTTGACGAAAGCCCCGAAACCTTAACGCTACCGGACGATTCGGCGCCCGAAAACGCTAGGTTATACCACCCTTTTTTCGTATTTTTGCAAGCTATGAGTCAAACGAATCAAACGCCGCAAAACGGCAACTACGATGCGAGTAATATTACGGCCCTCGAAGGACTGGAAGCCGTAAGAAAAAGGCCCGGAATGTATATCGGTGGCACCGATACCCGGGGACTCCACCACCTGGTCTGGGAGGTCGTCGATAACTCCATCGACGAGCACCTGGCCGGCTACTGTAGCGAGATCGATATGATCATTCATCCGGATAACTCGATCAGCGTAAAAGACGATGGTCGGGGCATTCCCGTTGGTATGCACAAGAAGCTGGGCAAGTCTGCCCTGGAGGTGGTCATGACCGTGCTGCACGCCGGTGGTAAGTTCGATAAAGATACCTACAAAGTTTCCGGTGGTCTGCACGGGGTGGGGGTAAGTTGTGTGAATGCACTTTCCAGCTACCTCAAAGCCGAAGTTCACCGTGAGGGCAAAATTTATGTCCAGGAATACAGCGAAGGCAAGCCGCAGAACGAGGTTCATGAGATCGGTAAGACCGAAGAGAATGGTACGATCATTACTTTCCGGCCCGACGCCACTATCTTCGAAACGCTGGTCTATAAATTCGATACCCTGGCTCACCGGATGCAGGAACTCGCCTTCCTGAACAGTGGGCTGAAACTGAGTCTGATCGATGAGCGTGAAAAGGATGAAGACGGCAACTTCCGCCGTATGGACTACTACAGCGAAGGTGGTTTGGCCGAATTCGTTCAGTATCTGGACGAGGGGAAACCAGACCTGATTGAAACGCCCATTTACGTGAAGTCGAAGGAAGACAACGTAGAAGTTGAGGTGGCCATGCAGTACAATACAACGTACAGCGAGAACATCTACAGTTTCGTCAATAATATCAATACCCGTGAGGGAGGTACCCACGTCAACGGTTTTCGCCGGGCAGTTAATCGCCTGTTCACCAAATACGGTGAAGAAAATGGCTTTTTCAAAAAGCTGAAATTCAAGATCAGCGGAGAGGATTTCCGTGAAGGCCTCACCTCCGTAGTTTCCGTAAAAGTACCGGAACCCCAATTCAAGGGTCAGACAAAAGGAGAACTTGGTAACAGCGAAGTGACCGGTATCGTCAGTCGGGCCGTGGGTGAGAGCGTCGGCTACTGGCTTGAGGAGAACCCGATCATGGCCAAGCGGATCATTGACAAGGTGATCCTGGCTGCCACTGCCCGTCATGCTGCCCGTAAGGCCCGCGAGATGGTACAGCGCAAAAACGTGTTGACCGGTACTGGCCTGCCTGGTAAACTGGCCGATTGTTCCAGTAAAGACCCCGGCGCCTGTGAAATCTACCTGGTGGAGGGTGACTCGGCCGGCGGAACCGCCAAGCAGGGTCGTGACCGGGCCTTCCAGGCTATTCTGCCGTTACGGGGTAAGATCCTCAACGTAGAGAAAGCGATGGAACACAAGATCTACGAAAATGAGGAGATCAAGAATATGTTCACTGCTCTGGGCGTCAAGATCGTTGAAGGCGAATACGGAGAGCGGGTGCTGGATACTGAAAAACTCCGTTACCACAAGATCATCATCATGTGTGATGCCGACATTGACGGTAGCCACATCGTGACCCTGATCCTGACTTTCTTTTTCCGCTATATGCAGAAATTGGTGGAAGCCGGTTACGTTTACATTGCCCAGCCGCCACTATACCAGGTGAAGCGGGGCAAGCAATTCCAGTACTGCTGGAACGAAGAAGAACGACAAGAAGCCATCGCTCGCCTGAGCCGCCACGAAAACGATGGTTCCGTAAAGGTTCAGCGTTACAAAGGTCTGGGCGAGATGAATGCCGAACAGCTTTGGGAAACCACCATGGACCCGGATACCCGCATGCTACAACGCGTAACCATTGAGGAAATCGGTGAAGCTGACCGCGTCTTCAGTATGCTGATGGGCGACGAGGTGCCACCACGACGCGCGTTTATTGAAGCAAACGCGAAGTACGCGAAGGTGGACGTTTAGTGGACGGGCGAAGCCCTTTTGGACGCCTTCGGCTTTTGGACGGCCGTTGGCCTTTTGGACGCTTCGCTTTTAAACGGGCTAAAGCCCTATTGGGGATTTCGCTGAGGTGACCTGTCTCGCTACCGATTAATATTATATTTTCCAACAACGGTCAGATGCTACCAAGCAAGGACGACGATAAAAAGCCTCCGAAAAGGAGTGCAGCGACGCCCAAAAGCGAGGAGCGAGCGTCCAACAGGGCTTTAGCCCTTCCAAAAGCTGAAGGCATCCAACAGGGCGCAGCCCGCCTTTACCGAAGCGAGCGACTCAAGTCCCAAAGTGCCATTCAGGCCCTTTTTGATCGGAGATCGGCCAGTGTGAGTGCCTACCCGCTTCGGTTGGTGTATGCACCGGCAGAGCAGGCGCGAGGCGGCTACCCCGTGCAACTGGCAGTAAGCGTACCCAAGCGCCGGTTTAAACGGGCAGTAGATCGTAACCGGATCAAGAGATTAATGCGGGAGGCTTACCGACTGAATAAAGAAAGTCTTTACGAACGCTTGCCCGCCGGTAGTCCACAGTACGCCTGGATGCTGATTTATACCGGTAAAGAAGAACTGTCTTATCGCCGGGTGGAGAAGAAGATGCGGCAGGTGCTTGATCGCTTTCTCAAGGAGGTTCAGTAGGTTACTCTCCGTGCGGTCAGTTGAAAAAGGTTATTTTAGCGACGTAAAACACACACTTACGTCTTTCAAACATGCATTTTTCTCTGCACTCCTTGGCTGAGGAGCAACCGGACCGTACCTGCTACTTCCGGATGCACTCTGATCATGAGCCTATTTACAGTCCTTTCTATAGTAACCGTAAAGCGGCACTGGAAGGCATGGAAAAACTTGTCCTCTCTTTACGTAAGGCGATGAGGAATTCAAAACTACGACCCAAAGCACGAGGCGGTCGTTATACCATCAAGTTGTTTGGTAACGAAAGTCCCGCCGTCGGCCTCGGCGTCAATCTAAAGGACATTGCGGATGCAGAACAGACACGAGAAGACTGGCAGGCCGCCGCCTTGGCTACCAGTTTCCGGGTCCTGCATTACGAATTGGTGCCAGAAGAGGAATCGCTGGAAACACTTAAAGATCTAGATTTTACGGAAACCGACAACCAGTACGTCTGGAAGGAAACGAGCAGTAGCCTTTTGTATTTGGCCCAGAAAGAAAAGAAGAAACTGCCGGCTAATGCAGGAGTTCAGCTGGGGGTAGGCTCGGGGCCATGCGCGCCGGTTTTCAGTGCATTGGAGCCATTTGTCAATACCGGCTTCCCGCTGTTCCACGGAAGGAATAAGGAGACGGAAGAGGTTCACTCCTTGCTGAAGAACCGGCCTTTATTACTGTTATACGGCGCTCCCAGAGTAGGTAAGACAAGCCTGCTGCAGTGTGGACTGGCCAATCGGCTGGAAGAAGGTGAAGAGGAACTCATCGTTATTAATAAGCAAACTGGTGTCGACATTCTTGAAGCCCTGAGCCAAGCGCTGGGCAAAAAATTAGAATTGGCTCCGGCGGATTACGAAGGACAAGATCCGAGTCGGCTGGCCCGTCAGCTACAAGCGAAAAATGGAAAGCGATTGTTCCTGGTTTTTGACCAGTTAGAGCAAGTTTTCAATGCCGAAATTTATGATGCCGAGCGGGCCTCCCTTTTCCGATTCGTGCGGGAGCTGACTGCCGGGGAGGCAACGCCGTTCCGCGTTATTCTATCCATGCGGGAAGCTTTTCTGGCCCCGATGGTCGACTACGAACACGAGTTGCCTGAACTGCTGGATAACCGTTTTCGGCTACTGCCCTTACAGCAAGGTTCGATGATCAATGCCACGGCTAATTTATTAGACGTTTTGAAGCTTGGGAATAAGATCGACACGGATGATCCCCGGGCCTTTGCCCAAAAAGCCTGCCAGCAATTGACCAATGAGCGTGGTGAGGTGCCAGCTGATTGTCTCCAGATCTACCTCCACCAACTTCACCAAGGCAGTTGCCAGGAGACGGAATCCGGCCCGGTCTCGATGACCCCGGAACTGGTTGATCGCATGGGGCCTGCCCCGGAGTTGATCGATAACTTCTACCTGGACAAACTGGCAATGCTCCGAAGCCAGTTGCCCGGCAAGGGAGACCCCCCGAATCCAGCCTTAGATAGACAAATTGAAGAACTCGAAGCTGGCCGTCAGAAATGTGGTTGCGGGGATAAAAAAGCAGTTGCCGCTGGTGCTGCCGTAGTACCCGTTGCTGCCGGAGGTTTTGGCTGGTGGGGTTGGCTGGCATTGGCAGCCTTGCCATTTCTGTTGTTTTTCCTGTGGTGGTTGTTCTTTGGGGCCGGTGAACAGCAACGCTCCGCCTGTAGTCTGGCCGCTGAAGAAGATACTTGTGCGGCTTACGTCAACTACCTCTGTGCGTACGGAGATGAGGACGAAGATGCTTGCGCCCTGGATTTTGCCCGCATTCTTGAAGAGCGTAACTGCGACCTATGGCGCGACTATCAGTCGTTGCGGCAACTTCCGACCTGCGGCACTTATGAAAAGTTCTTCAACAAGTACCGTGATGAAGGTATCTGTATGCAGCTCGTGCAGGAAAAGCTGCTGGACTGGAGTTGTCCGCTGGTAAGGGATACCGTTCAGCTTACGGTCAGGGATACGGTGGTCCGCGAAGTGCCGGGGCCGGGAACTTACGGGAATCGTCTGAACGGCAGACCCGCCAATCCTGCTAATGCTCCTTGTAAGCAGATCGGGCCGAATACCCTGAAAAAGGTTGGCCCCCTCTGGATCATGACCGAAACCATCAGTGGCGGACCGTACGGTTGGGAAGACGCCCTGGATGCCTGTGCAATGCGCGGCTACCGGCTACCCTGCATCGGAGAGATTGATTTTCTGATTGAGAAGATCTATCGGGATGACCCGGGACGGGCGTTTGACATGCTAAGTGGTAACGGAGAATGCTTTTTGGTTAATCCCGGTGAAAACCCCGGAGGAAGGATTGAGTTCTGGACGGCTACCGAGGCAAACGATGCGGCGGCCTGGTCGTATTATTTCGATATGCCTTCCCGGACGATCGGACGTCAGTCAGCAACGCCTAAATCCGCCCGTCTGCCCTGTTTGTGCGTGGAAAAGGATACTGATCGTAGCGGCAGCGGTATTCCCCCCTGTTATCAGAAGCAGGTAGATCGGGTGCCGGGTAAGTAATGCCGCTGAAACCAACCGCATTGCTACTTTGTTAGTCTTTATCTTATCCCCTCACTCCAACCCAGTGGCCAATGCTGAAAAACCTACTGTTACTCCTTATCTTTTTCACCCTTGGACAATCTTTATTGTACGGCCAACGTGTCCTGCTCCTGGAAAAAGCCGGGCAAAATCAGTCCCAAAAACTGTACGAGGGCGACGGGCTTACCTTCCGAATGAAGGGTGATAATTTTTACCAGGAAGGCATGATCAGCGAACTGCGGCCGGATATTCAGGCGATGGTGATCAACGATCGATTCATTTTGTTGAATGAGGTGGAGAGTTTGCGTTTTGAGGGCTCGGGGATTCTGAATTACGCCGGGCTTTCACTCATGACCTTCGGGGTTGGTTGGTCGCTTTTTGCCGCGGCCGGTTACGCCGTAGATGGTAATCCCGAAACGTCTTACAGTGGTTTCGACCTGACGGTGTCGGCCACCTCATTTGCCACGGGCTTTTTGTTGCGTAAACTGTTCGCCCGGCGGCGGTTCAAACTCAATGATCGCAAAAGACTGCGGGTAGTGGACCTGAGCTTCTGATTGATTATTCTTGAATCGAAATGGCTTGGGGTAATTTCGCTTGCTCGTCGATTTTAGCTGCCTTGCAAAGACCCTTCTGGTTTGGTGGTGCCCAGCCGCACGGACCCGTTAAAGCAGGGCTGTATCTATGTTTTGCACCATGTGTAAAACAACGAGGGGGGTGTGTTATCATTCCCCGTGACTTCGTTTTAAGCACAGTATTAACGATTCGTTTACACAGCTAATGGTTGTCGCGACATCAGTTCACGAACATCCACCGTATATTGGTGTTTTAATACTTCATAACCAAAATCAACCAAAAGTATGCGCAAGCAAATATTCGGCAGTTTCGTACTGCTCTTCGCCCTTTTCTTCGCCTCCACCACTGTCTCTGCTCAGCTGCAGACGCCGGCACCTTCTCCTTTCGCCAAAATGGAAACGAAGGTTGGCCTCACTGACGTACACGTCGAATACAGTCGTCCAGGCATGAAAGGTCGTACCATTTTCGCTGAGGATGGTCTCGTACCTTTTGGCCAAATCTGGCGCACCGGTGCCAACCAGGCCACCAAGATCACTTTCGGAAACGACGTGATGGTAGCCGGCGCCGAGGTTAAAGGTGGTAGCTACGCCGTGCTCACCAAGCCGATGAAGGACGAGTGGGAAGTCATGTTCTACCCTTACGAAACCGGTAACTGGGGCAGCTACCGTGAAAAAACGCCCGCCGCCACCGTTAGTGCCAAGACGATGAACGTACCCGGTAAGGTGGAGAACTTCACCATCATGCTCGATGAGCATACCCTCGACGGTGCTAACATCTACATGATGTGGGACGAAACTATGGTTGCCCTGCCCATCAAAACCACCGCCAAGGAGGATGTAATGGCCAGTATCGACCGCATCATGGCCGGTCCTTCCGCCAATGATTACTACCAGGCTGCTTCCTTCATGCACTCTGCCAAAGGTGATATGAACAAGGCCCTGACTTACATCCAGAAAGCCAATATGATGAATGCTGACGACCCCAAATTCTGGCAGGTCCGTCGCGAAGCCCTCATTTTAGGTGAACTTGGCCGCAAGAAAGAAGCCATCGCCAAGGCTAAAATGTCTAAGGAGCTGGCTATGAAAGCCGGCAACGACGATTACGTGCGTATGAACGAGCAGTCCATCAAAGAATGGAGCCGCAAATAAACTGCGCCCGTTGAATAAAACGCATGCGTTTTATTCAACGAATCCAGACGCCCGGATTTTCCCTGGAAAATTCGGGCGTTTTACATGAGGCCTCTCCCCCCGCCTTCTCCGGAGAGGGCGGGGGGAGAGGCCTAACTCATCAACTAAAAAAACATAATTTATGTCTATTCAAATCAACGATAAAGCCCCCGCTTTCACTCTTTATTCCGAAGCAAAGGAGGAAGTTTCTCTTTCCGACTACAGTGGTCGTAACGTCCTTATTCTATTTTTCCCGCTGGCCTTTACCGGTACCTGCACCGAAGAACTCTGTAGTATGCGCGATGCTCTGGCAGCCTATAACGATATGGATACCGACGTACTCGGCATCAGCGTGGACAGCGTCTTCACCCTGGAAAAATTCAAGGAAGCTGAAAAACTGAACTTCCCCTTGCTCAGTGATTTCAATAAGGAAGTGAGCCGCCAGTACGGTTCGCTTTACGAAGATTTCGTGCTCGGGATGCGCGGCGTCAGTAAGCGATCTGCCTTCGTGGTAGACAAGGAAGGGACCATCCGCTACGCCGAGGTCTTGGATAACGCCGGCGACTTGCCTAATTTTGGGGCTATTAAGGAAACTTTGAGCGGGTTATCCTAGTTATTCTAAATAGTCTGATTGCAATGGTAGCATGGTCGTGAAAATCTACTATGCTACCATTGCGATCATATTGCCAGACTATCAAACCATCCCACATGCTGTTCGCACATACCGACACCGAGGAAGAAGTACTCTTAGAAGAAGACATCGACGTTGACGCGGGCGATCCGGCGGATCTCATTGTTTACAACGACGATCATAACACCTTCGACTGGGTGATGAAAGCTTTTGTGGAAATCCTCGGCCACTCTTCTACCCAGTCTGAACAGTTGGCGCTCCTGATTCACTTTAAAGGCAAGGCTACGGTAAAATCTGCCGCCATGAGCGAACTTCGCCCCAAAAGGGAGGCACTGGTCAACCGTGGGCTTTCGGCCGTCATCGAAGGCCGCGATTAATAACTTTCCATTTGGCCCTGTTTCAGTTAAACCCCGAGGACCCGTTCTCATTCCCCCTGCCCGAACTCGTTGAGAAGGATGAACCCGCCTGTATCGGTGGTGACCTGAGCTCCGAGCGTCTGATCACGGCCTATCAATTTGGCTACTTTCCCTGGTTCAGCCCCGGCAGCCCACTACTCTGGTGGAATCCGGATCCACGCTTCGTCATTTTTCCGGAGGAGTTGAAGGTGGCCAAAAGTATGCGTCCTTACTTCAACCAGAAAAAATACCGGGTTACCTACGATACCGCCTTTGAAGAGGTGATTAAAAACTGCCGTGATACTTACCGCGAAGGCCAGCTTGGCAGCTGGATCGACCAGCGCATCATTACGGCTTATCAGGAGCTCCACCGGCTCGGCTTTGCACATTCCGTAGAGGTTTGGGACCAGGAAGATTCACTCGTTGGCGGGCTGTACGGTATCGCAATCGGTAAAGTGTTTTTCGGTGAGAGTATGTTCGCCCACGCTCGTGACGCCAGCAAATTCGGCTTCATCAGTCTGGTACGTCGGCTAAAAGATCAGGGCTATGAATTGATCGATTGCCAGCAAAGGACCAGTCACCTGGCCAGCCTCGGTGGGCGCGCTATTTCCCGCAACGATTTTACTAAAATTTTGGAAAAGATCACACCGGAGACAACCGAACGCGGCCCTTGGACGGTTCATTAGGCGATGAATAAATTTATCCATTTAGATCAAGTCGGCGACGTTCGTTTGCGCGTCATGGGTTCCGGCCCCCGAGCGGTGATCGCTCTCCACGGTTTCAGCCGTAATGGCGGCATCTTCGGTGGTTTGGCCCGGCGACTCGAGCGCAGCCATACCTTTTACGCCCCTGACCTGCCCTATCACGGAGAAACCGACTGGACCACGGAACGCTATTCTCCCCAACAAGTCTCCAAGCTGATTTTGGCTGTCAAAGTAGCAGTGGGTATTGACCGGGCCGCTTTCCTCGGTCATAGCCTGGGAGGGCGAATTTTACTAAAGCTCTTCGGACAGGGGCTGTTGTCTCCGGAGACCGCGGCCTCCCTGACGCTGGTTGCTCCGGACGGACTGCGTGGCAACTATACCGGCAAACTGGATATGCTGCCCAGCGGCGTTGTCAGAGCGCTGGCCTGGGCTGGCAGCCGCCCCGATGCATTGTTAAAACTGGCCAACTTTCTCCACCGCCGCGGCCTTTTTGATGCCTATACCCTCAACTATCTCACCCACCATCTGCGGGATGCCCGTACCCAGAGAATGCTGCTGGGGACTTTCCGGTCTTTGCCCGCCTTCCAACTGGGCAGAACCGAGCGGGCGGGGATCGCCCGGCTCAATGTGCCCATCCGTACCTACCTCGGCAGCCACGACCCGCTGATGAATAATCAGGCGGTGGAACGTTGGTTTGCGGATGTTCCCAATACTGAGGTTGTGGGTTATCGGGGGCACCACAGTTTACCGGTGGAGGAGTTGGCGGGGTATTTAGCTTAAACTCATTATCATGGTTATCACGGCTTTGCTACTTTGAAGCCATCTTCCTCAACTTATCCTACCGCAGCAAGTTTACAGTAGGAATACACGGGCTCACTCACCCAAATGCCCAAGCACGCTATGGCCGAAGCCAACGATAAGAAGAAGTTTGATCTCTACCTGCTGCGGCGGGTATTGCAGCTGGCCAGGCCACACCGGAGAGTTTTTACCCTGGCCCTGACGCTGGCCGTGATCCTGGCACCAATGGCCGTGGCCAGGCCCCGCCTGATCCAGGAAATGGTGGACGGCTACGTATTTACCAATGACGTTGATGGATTGACGACCATGGCCCTGATCATCTTCGGGCTGCTGATTCTGGAATCCGCTTTCCGTTACGTATTTATTTACAGTTCCAGCTTGCTGGGTGAAAGTGTCATCCGCGACCTGCGCGTGAAGGTGTTTAACCACATCAACAGCCTGCGACTGACTTACTTTGACAAGACGCCCATCGGGACCAGCACCACCCGTACGATCAGTGATATTCAGAGCATCAACTCTATATTTTCGGAAGGGGTGATCACTATTCTGGCGGACATGCTCTCCATCATCGTGGTGCTGATCGTGATGATCACGACCTCTTGGCGGCTCACCCTGATCTGCCTGACTACCATGCCCTTTCTGATGCTGGCCAGTTACTGGTTCAAAGAGGCGGTCAAGCGCACTTATCAGCAGGTGCGCACTCAGATTCAGAAGATGAATGCCTTTTTACAGGAGCGCATTACCGGGATGCGGATCGTGCAGATCTTCAACGCGGAGGACAAAGCAGCCAGGGATTTTCGTGAAATTAACCGCGCCTATACCCAGGCGAACATCAATGCCATCCACTACTACGCCATCTTTTTTCCGGTGGTCGACATCATTTCCGCCGCTTCTCTGGCCCTGATGGTTTGGTGGGGTGCCCAGGATGTCGCCAGGGCCGGTGGAGTTACCCTGGGGGTGCTGGTGGCTTTCCCGCTTTACCTGAACATGTTGTTCCGGCCCATTCGGATGCTGGCCGATAAATTTAATACCCTGCAAATGGGGCTGGTAGCCGCCGAGCGAGTCTTCGGTATCCTGGATCGCGATGACCAGATCGAAAACCAGGGCAGCCTGACCGTCGATAGATTAGAAGGTAAATTGAGTTTCCGTGACGTCTGGTTTGCTTACGTAGCCAAAGAATGGATACTGAAAGGGCTTGATTTCGATCTCAATCCCGGGGAGACCCTGGCCATCGTAGGCAGCACCGGTTCCGGTAAAACGACCATTATCAATGTCCTGAACCGGTTCTACGAATTTCAGAAAGGACAAATTCTAATTGACGGTGAAGACATTCGTGATTACGAACTCAGCGCTCTGCGCGGCCACATCGCTATGGTGCTTCAGGACGTGTTTTTGTTCGGTGGTACCGTGGCGGAGAATATCACCCTGCGCGATCCTAGCATAAGTCTTGAAAAGGTGATTGAATGTGCCAAGATGATCGGTGCTCACGAGTTCATCGAAAAACTTCCGGGCGGCTACGATTATCAGGTTATGGAACGCGGTGCTACCCTGAGTATGGGGCAGCGGCAGTTGATCTCCTTTGTTCGCGCCCTGGTCTTCGACCCCGACATTTTAATTCTTGACGAAGCGACCAGTAGCGTAGACCCGGAAACCGAATCCGTGATCCAATACGCCATTGAGAAACTGATTGCCCGCCGTACGAGTATCGTTATCGCCCACCGCCTCAGCACCATCCGTAACGCTAATCAGATCATGGTTCTGAACAAGGGGGAGATCCAGGAACTCGGGCCGCACGAAGAACTGGTACAGATCGAAGATGGGCACTACCGGGAACTGTATGAAATGCAGTTTTTGGAAGTGGAGTAATAATGATTGAATGCATAAATGATCGAATGATTGAATGGGGCGCGATTGCATTAACGCTGCTCCTTTTTTCTTGCCAAAGTGAGGACCGTCCACTAGTAATCGCTACGGCAGCCAGTAACCAGCCGGCGATGGAAATATTGCTGGAAGATTTTACTGCAGCCTCCGGGATTGAGGCCGAATTGGTGGTCGCCGCATCCGGGCAACTGACTGCCCAGTTATTAGCCGGTGCTCCCTACGATGTATTTATTAGTGCGGATGAACGCTATCCCAATAAGTTGATGGACGTCAACATGATCGCGGGTAAGCCACAGGTCTTTGCCCGTGGGTCATTGGTGCTCTGGTCCGGGCGTGATGATGTAAAATTGAACCCCGCAGAATTGACGTCCGGTAACCGATTGGCTATCGCTAATCCCAAGGTTGCCCCCTTTGGCCGACTTGCGGACTCCTTGCTTCGTCTACGGCCGGATTACAGCGAGCGTATCCAGCCACGTCTGGTATATGGAGAAAGCATCGGACAGGTCAATCAGTTCGTCTTCACCGGAGCAGTGGAAATGGGGCTAACCGCACGATCAATCGTGCACGAAAATTCGCGCGGCCGCTGGGAACCCTTTTATCCGGAGGTAACCATACCGCAAACAGTTTCCATTATTCGCGGAAACCGGGAGGAAGATGGGAGAATTTTTATCGAATACTTATTGGGTACTGAAGCACAGGAAACTTTACGAAGGGCAGGATACTCGCTGGATTGAGGGATGAGGTCTTAATCGCTGGCTTACAAACGAAACTGTAAAACCTCGATCTGATTGCAGGGCATAGCGGTAAACCCCACTAATTGACCCCCGCGAAAACACCGGCATTCCCTTTCTCCAGGTTTAATCATGCTTCTCCGTAAATTTCAGGATGAGGATAAAAACTACGATCCAAGTTAAGTTGCCAAATCTCTTGCCAGGATTTTAGCACTGCTCCGCCCATTAGATCATCTTCACTGACGAAGTATTGAAACTACATTTTTCAGCCAGCTCCCCGGCAGTCACTAATGACTTGGCCAGAAGTTGGGTAATAATGGCGGTAAGAAAAGCGAGGTGGGGCTTTTTCAAAAATGTAATTTTTGGAACGCTTAGCAATATTAGGGACTAACAAAGTAGCAATAGTAGGTGTAGTCATGACCATTCATTGCCCAGCGGCTAACCTTAGTGTACTTTTTTGCGTCGCTTCACCATTCCTCCGCTGATGTCGTTGATACTGCCCATCACCACGAAAGCTTTAGGGTCAACGTCTTCGATAAGCAAAACGAGTTTACGGATTTCCAGACGAGTGATTACGGTATAAAGAATCTCTACTTCCCTGATCGTACCACCACTACGGTGCCCACCGCTGCCGTAAAAAACGGTTACGCCGGAACCCAGCTCATCAACAATGGCGTGGCGAATAGCTTCACTGTGGACGGGGCTGATGATTGTCACCCCGGTATATTCCTCAATCCCGTCAATTACAAAGTCGAGCGATTTGGTGGCTACAAAGTAAGTCAGCATCGAATAAAGCGATTGCTCGACGGACAATACGTAGGCAGCCGTGCCGAAAATGAATAAGTTGATCAGGATTATCCAGTCACTTACCTTCAGGCCCGCCCGTCGGCTAAGGAAGATGGCCAGGATCTCCGTTCCATCCAGTACTGAGCCGCCGCGCATGGACAAGCCGATACCCGCTCCCAGAAAGAAGCCGCCGAAAACAGCTACCAGCAGTTTATCATCGGTCACTTCGGGAAAATGAAAAGAGAAAAGGGTGACGGACAGCAGAAAGATGGCAATGGCTGTCTTAATGGCGAACGTTCTGCCAATGACGTAGTGGGCGAGTATCAGAAAAGGAATATTAACCAGCAGCAGCAGAATCGAAAGCCGCCAACCGGTCACCTTGGCCAACAGCAGGGAGATGCCAGTTACTCCTCCATCGATAAAGGCATTGGGTAGTAACAAACTTTCTAGTCCGAAAGCCGCCGAAGCAACGCCCAGGAGGATGAGAATGCCGTCCTTGAGGTAAGCCTTGATCCGGTTACTCATCAGCATTGCTACTTTGAAGTCCTGATGATCTTTTCCAGACAATTATTCCACCAATAATCCCCGTCAGCATGAAGCCGATAGCGATCATCTGGGCCTGGGTCAAGGAAAAACCGAGCACGTCATACTGGTCGTTTACCCGGAAGAATTCGATGCAGAAACGCTCCACGCCATTCAGGAAAAGGTAGACGCAAAACAGGCCGCCGAGGTAGGCTGTCAGCCGCTTGCGCAATGCCCAGAGGATGCCACCAATGGCAAAAGCCATACTCGTTTCGTAGACCGGTGTGGGGTAGTGCCCTTCCGCCAGGCGGGTGCAGTAGCGGTCGTTGCAACCATCGATCAATTCCGTAGCTGCATCGCCGCCATTGATGACGTTATGGGGGTAATCGTAAGCCCAGAGCCAGTCGGGCAGGAACCAGCCTTCGGGGATGGCGCTGGCAACGATGCCCCAGTCACCGTCGCCGCTGAGTTGGCAGCCGATCCTGCCTACGCCGTAAGCTACGATGAGTGCCGGAGCCACGGCGTCCATAATCGGAACCAGGGGAATCTTGTGCCTCCTCAAATACCAGGCCACGGCCAAAAAACCGCCGATGAGGCCGCCGTATATGGCCAGGCCAGAGCCGCTGAAAAAGGTGCCGATCGGGTCAGCGAAAAATTCCGGCAAATATTCAATGATGGCAAAAACCTTGGCCCCTACAACTCCACCGATAGCCGCTGCGAAGGTGATGGGGGAGATACGGTCGCTGGGGTACATCGTCACCTCCTGGGTTTCCGGCAGTTCATCCTTGCGCTTACGGTCGCTCCAGTAATAATAGCCCAGTAAAGCGGCGGCAAAGAGTATGCCGGTTACCAAATTTCCCTCCGTCGTCAAGAGTACCTGACCGGGATTTTGTTTCCAGGCTTCGATGTTGGCGATGGCGTAGGGAATCTTGTAGCCCATAATGAATCCGAACAGCCCGTTGAAAATGTAATCAGTGGGCCGCATGGCCGTCGCTTTTTTCCGCAAAACCTTTTTCCCCCTTAACTGACCGATCTCTTGGCGGCGAAGCATTTCTTTTTTCAAGAGCCACGCCGCTACGAGAAACGCAAAGAGCAGGAAAAGCCCGAAGGTCTTGAAGATGCTGAGCCAGTTGTCGCGGTCGGTGCCGATTAGATCATGAAAGAGGTAGGATAGGTCTGGGTACATTGTTTTGGTCTGGAGGTGTGGAGGACTTACGGTCTTACGGTGGAAGCAATCATTTTAAACGTTTATATTCGAATATATGCGTTTAAAAACGGGTGTTTGGCTGCTTGACTCTATAGTTTTGATTGTGAATCAAATTAGAACGATATGAACCTAGTCAAGTATAAAACTTGGGGAGCATACCAAAGTGTATTCAAGCTCGCCTCACGAATATTCCGGTTGAGTATGCAATTCCCCAAGTCAGAGACTTATAGCTTAACCGATCAGATCAGAAGGTCATCGAGGTCAGTATGTGCCAATTTGGCTGAGTCATACGGTCATCGTTGCTATTCGGCGTCGTTCAAACACAAACTTACAATATGTATTGGTGAAAATCTTGAAACCATGACTTGGTTGGACTTTGCACTCGATTGCCAGTACATCGATCAGCACACTTATGACGAACTCGATGAGTTAGCGCAATCAACGAGTAAACTGCTTTACTACATGATCGCCAACCCGAAGAAATTTTGATGACAGTCTGTATAGTCTTGCGGTCTTACAGTCTTACAGTCTTACGGTCTTACGGTTTCTCGTTATGCGCAACACCGTACGACCGTTAGACTGTAAGACCGTACGACTATACAGACCACTAAACCTCATTCCTCATCTGCGGAAAGAACAGCACTTCCTGAATGCTCGTTTGGCCGGTCAGTAACATTGTTAGCCGGTCGATACCGATACCGATTCCCGAGGTTGGAGGCATACCGTACTCCAGGGAGCGAAGGAAATCCTCGTCCAGGGGCATGGACTCGTCGTCGCCGCGCTTGGCTAGTTCGAGTTGGGCTTCGAAGCGTTCACGCTGGTCGATGGGATCGTTGAGCTCAGAGTAGGCATTAGCCACTTCCTTGCCATTGATGATCAGCTCGAAGCGTTCCACCAGACCAGCCTTGCTACGGTGCTTTTTGGTCAGCGGACTCATCTCTACGGGGTAGTCGGTAATGAAGGTTGGCTGAATGAGCAGGTGCTCCACTTTTTCGCCAAAAATCTCATCGATCAGTTTGCCGCGGCCCATGGATTTATCGGTCTCGATATGGAGTTCCTTGCAGAGACTCAGGAGGGCCGCTTCGTCCATTCCGGAAATATCATGGCCGGTATATTCCTTGATAGCGTCGTACATCGTCAGACGGCGATACGGGCCTTTGAAGTCGATTTCCTTGTCACCAATTTTAGTCTTTCCGTCACCGGTCACTGCTTTGGCCACGGTTTCCAATAGCTCCTCGGTGGTATCCATCATCCATTCATAGTCCTTGTAGGCTACGTAGAATTCCATCATGGTAAATTCCGGGTTATGGGTGCGGTCCATACCCTCGTTGCGGAACATTTTACCGATCTCGTAGACACCGTCGAAGCCACCCACGATCAGTCGCTTCAGGTACAGTTCATTGGCGATCCGCATGTACATCGGCGTGTCCAGCGTATTGTGGTGGGTCTTGAACGGTCGTGCGCTGGCTCCACCGTGGATATTCTGGAGTACGGGGGTTTCTACCTCCATCAGCCCCAGATCGTCCAGGAAACGACGGATGCTTGAGATCAGCTTGCTGCGCTTTTTGAAGATTTCGCGAACTTCGGGGTTCACCGTCAGGTCTACGTAACGTTGGCGATAACGGAGTTCGGGGTCGGTGAAGGAATCGTAGACGTTGCCGTCCTCATCTTTTTTCACCACTGGCAACGGCCGCAGACTCTTACCCAGGAAGGTCAGTTCTTTTACGTGCACGCTGATCTCGCCAACCCGCGTCTTGAACACGAAGCCTTTGACGCCGATGAAATCACCGAGGTCCAATAATTTTTTGAACAATGTATTGTAAAGCGCCTTGTCTTCACCGGGGGCAATATCATCCCGGCTTACGTAGAGCTGGATGCGGCCGCTGCTGTCCTGCAATTCGGCGAAAGAGGCCTTACCCATCACCCGTTTACTCATGAAACGGCCGGCCAGACAAACTTCCTGGAAGTTGGTCACGGCGCCTTC
Source organism: Lewinellaceae bacterium SD302 (assembly GCA_002591745.1). Lineage (GTDB taxonomy): Bacteria > Bacteroidota > Bacteroidia > Chitinophagales > Saprospiraceae > Neolewinella. Next base: position 74,948 of record PDLQ01000017.1, on the reverse strand, counting down.
GTCATCAGTTTCCACGCCGGCCTTGATCTCGGCGGCGGTGGCGTTCACGGGGTACATGGCGGCGGGAAAGGGCTCTATTCCGAGGTCACGGATTTTGTCGAGATTCTCCCGTCTTACGATCTCCTGTTCGCTCAATTGCATATTCATTTAATATTTAAATTCAACATTCGGCTTGACTAGAGCTTTGCTACTTTGAAGCCAATAGATACGAGAAGCGAGATGCGAGACGCTAGATTTGCTCAGCGAAAGTCTAGCATCTAGGGCCTAATATCTAGGGTCTTTTTAGTCTTCAAAGTAGCAAAGTAAAAGAAAACTCAGGCCTTTAGTTCCCTGGCTCAACGGTCACCTTCAGATTTAGTTCGTTACACTGGGCTTCATCGATACGTGCCGGGGCGTCGATCATTACGTCGCGGCCCTGGTTGTTTTTCGGGAAAGCGATGAAATCACGGATACTGCTCTGGCCATTCATGACGGCACAGAGGCGGTCGAAACCGAAGGCGATGCCACCGTGGGGTGGGGCACCGTACTCAAATGCACCCATGAGGAAACCGAACTGTTCTTCGGCCTCTTCTTTGGTAAATCCGAGGAGTTGGAAGTTCTTTTCCTGTAGCTCCCGGTCGTAGATCCGGATGGAGCCACCGCCGATCTCCGCGCCGTTGATAACGAGGTCATAAGCGTCGGCCTTGAGGGATTTCATGGTTTCATGATCGCCGTTGAGCATGCGGTCCACTTCTTCCCGTTTCGGGCTGGTGAAGGGGTGGTGCATGGCGTGAAAACGCTCGCTGTCTTCGTCCCATTCCAGTAGTGGGAAGTCAACGACCCACAGCGGTTTAAAGCTACCTTCCGGAATCATATCGTGGCTTTCCGCTACGTGCAAACGCAGGTTACCCATCTGGGTGCGGCTCTTTTCGTCTTCGCCGGAGATGACCAGCAGCAGATCGCCGGGTTTGGCACCACATTTTTCTGCCCAGGCGGCCAAAGCTTCCTGGTCGAAGAATTTATCGACGCTGGATTTGTAACTGCCGTCCTCGTTGCATTTCACGTAGACCAAGCCTTTGGCACCGATCTGCGGTCGCTTGACCCAGTTGGTGAGTCCGTCCAGTTGCTTGCGGGTGGCCGAAGCCTGGCCGGGAACGCAGATGCCAACTACCAGTTCGGCACTGTCGAATACTTTGAAACCTTTGTTCTGGGCCACGTCGTTGAGCTCTACCAGTTCCATGCCGAAGCGCAGGTCTGGCTTATCGGAGCCGTAGAGGCGGATGGCGTCGTCGTACTGCATCCGGGGAAATTCCGGCAGTTCGATGCCTTTGAGTTGCTGGAAGACGTGGCGGGTTAGTCCTTCGAAAGTATTCAGGATTTCTTCCTGTGTCACGAAGGCCATTTCACAGTCAATCTGGGTGAATTCCGGCTGGCGATCGGCGCGGAGATCTTCGTCACGGAAACACTTCACGATCTGAAAATAGCGGTCGTAACCGGCCACCATCAGCAACTGCTTGAAGGTCTGCGGGCTTTGGGGCAGAGCGTAGAATTGTCCTTCGTTCAGGCGGCTGGGCACTACAAAGTCGCGGGCACCTTCCGGGGTGGATTTGATCAGGAAGGGTGTTTCAACTTCCACGAAGTCTTGTCCGCCCAGGTAAGCACGTACGGCCAGGGCCAGCTGGCTGCGGAAGATGATGTTTTGTTGCAGCGGTCCACGGCGCAGGTCCAGGAAGCGGTACTTCATCCGTAGATCGTCTCCGCCGTCACTGTCGTCTTCGATGGTGAAGGGAGGAACCTCGCTGGCGTTGAGTACGGTCAGATTTTTAACGTCGATCTCCACGTCGCCGGTGGGGCGGTTGGGGTTTTTATTGGTCCGTTCGCGTACTTTGCCTTCGGCCATGATCACCCATTCCCGGCCCAGTTTTCCGGCGGTAGTTTTGAGTTCGCTACTGTCCTCGGCGTCAATAACCAGTTGGGTGATGCCGTAGCGGTCACGCAGGTCGATGAAGGTCAGATTACCAAAATCACGACTGGTCTGCACCCATCCACTGAGGGTGACAGGTTTTCCGGCGTCGGTTAGGCGGAGTTCTCCGCAATTATGGGTACGAAACATGGGGCGTTAAATTTGAAGGGGCAAAAGTACGGGTTTTTGCTTGGAGGGCATAGTATCTATAGGATAGAGAATATGCACCATTTTTGAGCTGTGCAAGACGGGGGTATTGTTTTGTGTTGCTGGATCTGAGCAGGACAAGATATAAGCCGGTTGCTACGCTGACTGAGCAGGGAAAGGAACGAGGTGGTTCTCCATTGCATAGCCCACTTTAAAGAAGTAAATAACCGAGCGCAGCGAAGGGCGCTATCTGGTGTTTATCCCTTCCATTTCGGGAAAATGCGGAATACATTGAGAGTTCGTTTTGTTTGTGGCTAACAAAGTAGCAGTGCTAATTAGTGGTCTGTCATTGATGCTAACAAAATCGTAGTCGTTTATAAACGAATATAATCGCAAGCAAACGTTTAAAATCGGATATTCTGCACCAGTTGCTCTTTCCTTTGCCGTGAACCCGGGATCAATCGATCCGCTAAATCACCGCAATTATGCTCCAGAAAACTCGGCATTTTATTGATGCTCTTTATCAAAACGTAGATCCCTACACCAACTCGCCACTGCCGCCAGATAGTGTCTTCGCTACTGATCGCGTTCGTCACGCTCTTAACAATCTCCGCAGTGTCTTACGAGAAAGCAATAATGGCAAAGAGGCGGGAAAAGAAATTACGCTCAGCGATAGAGAACTGGATATACTCTGTACTGACTTACGTACGGCTGGATTCTCCATAACTGCCACCCAGCTAACTCATATACTGCTTGGAAGCCGCCGAGTGGTTGATCCCCTGCTGCGCTCCATCTCTGTCTTTGGGAAATACCGGGGAGTGTGTTCCAAGATCCAGTTGCGGCGCTATTGTGAAAATTACCTGCAAGGTCACTTCATTCAAGGAGATGACGCCAAAGCCGGCAACCCAAACCGTAAGCCCAGGCCATGGAAAGATGAACCCTTTTTCAAAAAAGACCCATTCGATCAACTCGACGAGCAGGAGTATGACCGGCTTGGCAGAGAGATTGCTGAATTGGGTTTAAAACGTTCTGGCACAAAACTACCGGCGTTCATCGCCAGGATTCGCGAGCGACTACCCCGCTCCTACGAACCCTGGAGCAGAGAGGAACGCGCCTTATTGATGGAAGCTATGTGTTATACTAATAACGGAGAAAAATTGGGGCGACTCTTTGGTCGTGGCGCAAAGTCCGTCACCGAAGAAGGTAAACGGCTGATCCATCTGAGTAGACAGCGACACGCTGAACAGGCATAGCCGTATTTTGGCAAGAAGCAGAACTACGTATATTGCGGTAAACGCAAGCGCGCATGAAGGCAACAATCGGCCTGGAAAACATTCGGTTCACCGGTACCCACGGTTATTACGAAGAGGAGAACGTGATGGGCAATGAATTCAGCATCGACGTGGAGGTGGATAGTGACATTTTATCAGCAGCTACGTCAGATGATTTGGGCGGGACCGTCAACTACAGCACGATCTACTACTTGGTGCAAGCTGAGATGAAGAAAGAGAGTAAGTTGTTGGAAGCGCTTGCCTATCGGGTAGCAGCGCGGATTGAAAACCAATTCCACTCAGTTTCCCGGGTAAAAGTAAGGCTACGTAAGCTGCACCCACCATTGGGGGGACAGGTAGGTGCTGCCTTTGTAGAGATTGAATTGGGTGGTTCCGGCTTGCCTGGTATACCAGGGCCATCTGGTATTCCGCCGGGCTTCGGAGAGAAGCAAGTGTTTGACGAATCTTCCGAAGACGATTTCGGTGATTACGATGAGGATGACGATTACAGCTACTAAGTAGTATCTGTCTGATCGGTATGCCAGTTCAGTCTTTGATCTCGAATTTAACCCAACCTTAGTAAAATCGTGATATCCCTTAAGCCATAGAACCGTTATAACATTTGTGCCGTTAGCCCAATGAATCACTTAAATGCAAAAAATGAAATACTTATCCATTAGTCTTCTGGCTGTATTCCTGTTCGCCGGATGTACGAGTCAGCAAATCCGCGACACGCTGAGTACTTTTCTGGATACGCCCCTCACCACTGAAGAAGTGGCTAACGGGTTAAAGGAGGCACTTAACCGTGGCTCCCAAAAAGGTGCCAGCGCCCTGGCCCAGGAGGGCGGGTATTTCAACGACCTGGCTTATCGGATATTACTGCCGGAAGAAGCCCAGAAGGTAACTGATCGTTTGAAGATCATTCCGGGTTTTACCGATCTGGAAGAGGTCGTGATTCGTAAGATAAACCAGGGAGCGGAAGATGCGGCTAAGGAAGCCGCCCCGATCTTTCTGAATGCCATTAAAAGCATGACTATTCAGGATGCTTTTTCGATTTTACAGGGTGATAAGGATGCCGCTACCCAATATCTGATCCGGTCTACCCGTAACGAATTGTTCTCTCGCTTTAATCCAGTGATCGTTAATAGCCTTGATAAGTTTCAGGCCCGCAAGGTGTGGAGTGACGCTACTACCAAGTATAACGCCATTCCCTTCGTAGATGACGTAGACACGGACTTGGCTGGCTACGTAACCAACCAGGCGCTCGACGGTCTTTTCAAGAAAGTAGCCCTGGAGGAATTAAATATCCGGAACAACATTAATGCCCGAACTACGGATCTACTTAAAAAGGTATTCGGAGCCCAAGATGCCGAATAAGAAATAAACTATACTTTACCCCTATTCTAACACATCACAAAAAACATACGCTATGCGCTGGCAAGGCAGAAAACAAAGTTCTAACGTAGACGATCGTCGTGGTAAAACCAGCAGTGGTCGCAAGGCTGCAGGAGGCTTTGGCATTGGTACGATCATTATCATTATCCTCGGGTTGATCTTCGGGTTTGATCCATCGAGCCTGTTGGGCATCGTTGGTGGTGGTGGCGGTTCAACACCTGCGACCACTCAGGAAAGAGAACTGACGCAAAGTGAACAACAAAGCGGAGCTTTTGCCTCCGTTGTTTTACAGGAGACGGAAAACACTTTCAATCGCGTGTTTAGAGAGTCCTACGGAGCTAACTATCAAGAGCCCGTCATGGTTTTGTTTTCCGGCCAGACCCAATCGGGCTGTGGATTCGCCAGCGCTGCCACTGGTCCGTTTTACTGCCCGGCCGATAAAAAAGTTTATATAGACCTCAGTTTTGCCAATACATTAAGGGATCGTTTCGGAGCATCCGGGGATTTTGCTATGGCTTATGTAATTGCTCACGAGGTAGGCCACCATGTACAAAATTTGCTGGGATATAGTCAGCAAGTGCAGCAGGCAAGGGGGCGGGTAAGCAAAGCTGAATCCAATCAACTCTCGGTGCGTCTGGAACTGATGGCCGATTATCTGGCCGGAGTTTGGGCCCATGACGCCGATCGTTCGGCTGGTATCCTAGAAGAAGGGGATATTCGTGAGGCCATAACTGCGGCCAGTGCCATCGGAGATGATTCCATTCAAAAGCGTAGCCAGGGTTACGTAGTACCGGAAAGCTTCACTCACGGTACTTCGGAGCAGCGGATGAAGTATTTCTCCGCCGGTTATAAATCCGGAGATGCCTCAAAAGGGACGCTAGATCAATTTTTTAGCGCTAGGGACCTGTAAGATAAGCTCTAACCTAAGACGCTCTAAATCGGTGGATTGAGAAACTCCTGCTGTCATCAAGAGTTGCTCTGGGTTATATAAAGCCTTCTATGGAAGCCAGTGCTTTACAGGGATTCTTCTGCGGAGAAAGCTGTCTGTAAAGAAGCAATTAATTCTCCCGCACGGAACAGGCCATGATGGAATTCACCATCGTGGCCTGTTTTGCTTATACCTACTTCCAGCTTGTCTCCATAACGCGCTTCCTTGCTAAATTGCACACGCAGTTCTTTGATTGTTCTACCCTCAAAAATCTTACGATCGAGCCCTTCCAACATCCAGCGTACGTAAACGGGGTTGGTAAGGTGACCGTTAAAGTCCAGCTCGTGGTAGCCTACACGGAAGTGTCGGGTGATCTCGGGCTCATGTGGTGGCACCATTTTGTAAGTGGCCCTTTCCAGGTTGGCTGCCTTGGGCGGTGTTTTTTCATCGATGGACTTGATCCAATCGGGTAAGGTCGCCATACGGCGCTTATCCAGATCCATTAACATCCAGGTAGTAGATGCCGTAGCCAGTACTTCATCAGTCTGAGGGTTTAGCCAATGAAAGTCGCGATAAGTGAAGACCTTTTCGAAGCCGGTCGGGCAGGTTATAATCCGGCAAACGTCGTTCAGTGTGGGGTGGTGGTACAATTCGATGCGCTGGCCAAGTAGCACCCACCCCAGTCGTTTGGGCTCAAGATCGAAAACCGAAACGCCTAAGTGTCGCGTAGATAAAAGAGCAACCTCCTGCATTTGCTCAATCATTGTTGGTATCGACAACTTTTTATCAGGTCCGATACCGTAGCCGGGTACCTGAAAGTCCACAGCTTCGTGAATGGGTGAGGTCAGGAGTAAACGGTGTTGTTGCATACGGAAAGATAGACTTATAAATAACAGTTTGCTAAATGTGTAAAAAATCCACTAACTTGCTACCGTATTTAGTGTTAGGACTTTATCCCAGTCCGGTAAATCAGGCATTATCAAGTGATTTACCTATAGAAATAGCAACTTTCCCAAAAAAAGCGATTTAAAAATAAACATATCTCCGAAATCGGAGATATAGCTATTTATATAACCATATCAAGATTTCAATACCCAGCTCATGTTCAAACACTTACTATTAAGCGCCTTTCTCCTGTGCTCGTTCAGCCTTTTCGGGCAACAAGAGTACCCATGGGAGTTTGGGTTCTCTTTAGGTACTTCTTCCATCGGTGGAGATCTTTCCGCTAACGAAGTGCTGTTCATCAACGAGCCTAGTCCCGCTGGAGGCATCTACTTGCGTCGGCGACTTGGTGGAATTATCGCCCTGCGCGCTCACCTGATGTACGGCATTCTGGAAAGCGACGACGCAAATAGCGATGACGAAACGCAAATGAATCGAGGTTGGACTTCTGAAACCAGTGTCATTGAGCCAGGTCTGGCCATTGAGTTAGAGCCCTTTGCCAACAAGCGTTTCGCAGCAGATGGTACCTTCAAAAAGATTCTTTCTCCTTACCTCTTTGGCGGAGTAGGCTACGGCATCTGGCAAGAAGCTGATGTCAACTTCATGGGTTCCATGCGACCCGGCGTAGCCGAAGATATGGCATCTGATGAGGGTACTAGCGGTCTCGTCTTTCCATTTGGTGGTGGCTTTAAGTGGTATCTCTCTCCAAAAGCGTCCCTGGACTTAAGTGCCAGTGCTCGCCTGACCAGTGATGACCGCATTGACGGAGTCAGTGCAGCTGCACAACCTAACAATGATGACAGCTATGGATTCATCCAATTGGGATTGAACGTTGGCTTTGGTAAGAAGGACCAAGACAAAGACGGTATTCCTGATGAAGACGACCTGTGTCCGACTGAGCCCGGACCGGAATCTACTGGTGGTTGTCCTGACAGTGATGGTGATGGAATCGCCGATAAAGACGATGATTGTCCCGAAGTGGCCGGTCTGGCCAATTTGGCTGGCTGCCCCGACAGCGACGGTGACGGCGTAGCTGACAAAGATGACGAATGTCCCGAAGTAGCCGGCGAAGTAGCTCTGATGGGTTGCCCCGACAGCGACGGTGACGGCGTAGCCGATAAGGACGATGAATGCCCAGAAGTAGCTGGCTTGGCTTCCTTAATGGGTTGCCCCGATACTGATGGTGACGGCATTGCTGACAAGGACGACGATTGCCCGACCGTAGCCGGTTTAGCGCGTTACAACGGTTGCCCTGATACTGACGGAGATGGTATCATCGACAGCGAAGACGAATGTCCGACTGTAGCCGGCGTTGCCAGCCGTAATGGTTGTCCTGAACCGGTCGAAGAATTCGAATCTCTCGAAGATCGAATTGCTCGCTACCGTCCATTGGTTGATGGCTTCCAGTACATCACTATTGATGAAACAACTGGTACTATCAAGATCGAAGATGTACTCTTCGATACCGACAGCTACCGCCTGCGTAGCCGCGGACGTGCTATCCTGAAAGAAGTGAATGAATTCCTGGCCCGCCCTGGCGCAGAGAACTTTACTATCCGTCACGAAGGTCACGCTGATGAGCGCTATACCGAGGAATACAACCAACGCCTCAGTGAAAACCGCGCCAATGCCGCCATGCAGTACGTCATAGGTCAGGGTACTGATGTCAGTGAACTAAGCATGATTGGCTTCGGTGAACTTCGGCCCGTCGGCCCAAGCTTACAAGAGAACCGTACGGTTATTAACGTAGCTAACGAGCCCCCGGTAAGAATCAACGAATAGTGCCAAAAATGATATAGGATTGTATCACATAAAAGCGCCGCTGAGATCAGTTCTCAGCGGCGCTTTCTTTTATAGAGTCTGGAAATAGAGTCTGGAATAGCATGTAATCTATGCTGGAAAATCACCATTGATTACGAAGTACTCATATCCCTGTCATCAGTGGATAGGACCCAGGGTTATCTGACGCGGATGGTTAAGTAGAAAAGCTGATGAGCTTTATACATGGCGCTCCGCATGATAAGAACTCCTCACCAGCGGCCCGCTCTCCACGTAATCGAAGCCTTTTTCCAGCCCTACGGCTTTGTAGGTAGCAAATTGCTCGGGGGTAACAAATTCGTCTACGGCTAAGTGCATTTTGGTGGGTTGTAGGTACTGACCAATAGTAAGCACGTCTACGCCTACCTCCAGAAGATCGTCCATAGTTTGAAATACCTGATCTTCGGTTTCGCCCAAACCGACCATTATGCCAGTTTTGGTCCGGTGGCCGGCTTCCTTGATGCGCCGCAATTCCTCAACGCTGCGGTCGTATTTACCCTGAGGGCGCACTTTGCGGTAGAGGTCGCGCACGCACTCCATATTGTGGGAAACCACTTCCTGGCCTCCTTCGATCATACGATAGAGGGCTTCCCAGTTAGCGCGAACATCTGGAATCAGAGTTTCGATAGTAGTTTGGGGAGTACGTTCTTTTACCTGGCGCACGGTTTGGTACCAGATTTCCGCGCCACGGTCTTTGAGCTCATCGCGGTTCACGGAGGTGATCACAGCGTGTTTAACCTGCATCAGGTCGATAGCCTCGGCCACGCGGCGGGGTTCGTCTTCATCATACTCATTGGGGCGGCCGGTTTTAACGGCGCAGAAACTACAGGAGCGGGTGCAAACATTACCCAGGATCATGAAAGTGGCCGTGCCAGCTCCCCAGCACTCGCCCATATTGGGACAATTTCCACTTTGGCAGATGGTGTGCAACTTATACTCGTCTACGAGTTTACGCACCTTCTTGTACTCCGGCCCGATGGGCAGTTTCACACGCAGCCAGTCCGGCTTGCGTTGTCGCTGTTCCTTGCTGGGTACTACCGGTAGATCGATCATAGTTTTCGGAATTTTAGCTCCTTACTGAAGACAAAGTTACGACCCGTTTGGTTGAGAAGCGAAGTGGTGAAAACTTACCCTTAGTAAACTCCGAGAAAGTTTCTGGCCCTGGTTACTAATCAGGCTTATTTTTAAAAACTTTATCTTAATCCTACCACATTAGCTTCGCTGATCGTCGCAAGCTCCTCAGAGTTGCTACTTTGTTAGCCATAACTATGTATAACATGATCGCACCGCGCCACCTATTATTACTTACTCTCTGCTTGCCCATCGTGTTATCGGCCCAAAGCTTTTCGGCTATGAGTTACAACCTGCGCTACGCTACCGAACGGGACGGGGAAAACGCATGGAGCAAACGCAAAGCTGATGTACGGAAACTGCTGCAGTTTTACGCACCTACTTTTTTGGGCACGCAAGAAGGGCTTAAACATCAATTGGATTACCTGGATGCGGGCCTGCCTGATTACACCTACGTAGGTGTAGGACGCGAAGATGGTGCGGAAGGTGGAGAATATACGGCGATTTTCTACGACAGTTTGCGCTACGAGCTAATGACTACTGAAACATTTTGGCTGTCGCCCACGCCGGATAGGGTCTCAACGGGTTGGGATGCGGCCCTGCCCCGAATTTGTACCTACGCCAGTTTCCGTAACCTACGGACTATGGAAGTGGTGGAGGTGTTCAATACACACTTCGATCATATCGGGGAGAAGGCCAGGCTGGAATCCGCGCGATTGATCCGTGATTTCATTGAAGAACGGACCGGTGCGATGAGCCAGGTTATTCTACTGGGTGATCTGAACAGTGAACCCCACCAGTCACCGATCAAATTATTGGCGGAAGTCTTGAATGATAATTACGAAAGCCCTCCGGACGGAAGCCAAACCTGGCGAGGTAGCTATAATACCAAAGTTTACGGGCCTGAGGGAACTTTCAACGGATTTGACGTCACCAAACCAGCAAGCAGGCGAATTGATTATATCTTCAGTAAGAATTTGTACACTTTGTCGTTTCGCCACATCGATGACCGGAGGCCCAACAACCTCAGTCCGTCGGATCATCTGCCGGTGATGGCGGTTTTCGGCATGGACTAGTAGTCAGGTTCATAAATATTCGTCCATTCAACTTGCCATCGCGGCGCTGAATTTCCTGGCAAAAAAACTCAAGTAGTTACGGCTATTATCGGCTTTCCGCCAGTTGTTCACCACCACGCTTCCGGCCTTAAACGTTTTAAGACTTATGAACTCAACCACTAGAGCTTGTTAGCGATGGGCAGGCTTAATAAAAAAGTGGCTCCACTGGGCTCATTATCCCGGATACTAATGGCACCCCCGTGGAGATCGACCAGCTTTTTGACGATATAAAGCCCCAGGCCGGTCCCTTTAGTCTGGCGGGTATTTTCACTGCCAATGCGGTAGAAGCGTTTCCATACTTCTTCTTTTAACGCGTCCGGAATGCCGGGGCCATTATCGGCAATGGTGCAAATGACTTCCACCGGACTGCCTCGCCGCAGATTCACCCCGATGACCGGTTCTGGCTGGCTGTACTTTGCCGCGTTCTCGATGAGATTAATGGCAACGGAGGTCAACCCCATGCGATCGCCCATGATGGTGGGCAAATCGGGTTCTACATCGAAGTGAAGCTTTGCTCCAGGGTATTTTAGAGCGACTTTCTCCACGCACTCTTCAAAAATGCTGCTAAGATCCAGCGGCTCCAGATTGAGTTGGTAACGGGTATCCAGCTTGGCACTCAACAACAGGTCATTGACCAGTGCGGTGAGTCGGTCGGTTTCCGTCAGGGCATTGGTGCTCAATTTGGTCTGGATGGCGGCGGGGAGCTCCCGGCGCTTTTGAAAGGTTTCCAAAATGAGGCGGATACCGGCAATCGGACTTTTTAGTTCATGGGTGATGCTGAGCAGGAAATTGCGTTGCTGTTCGGCCGATTTAACCTGCTCCCGGAAATTACGGAAGGCCAGGAAGACGACGATAAACATGGAGATGGCGATCACTACCGCTTCGGCTATGATCATTCGACTCTCCCTGGCGTATTCTTCCCGGAGTTTGAGGTAGCGCGGATGAGTTTCCAGTTCTCCTTCCCGCACCAATTCGCCGGAGAGTGCCAGTTCCGTGGTTAAAGACGCCACCCTGGCCTCGTGAGCTACGATGGTCTTATCCCGGAGGAGGAAAGTCCACCAGATGAAGGCCAGTACCAGATAGGTCAGGGTGGCGTAAACGACAATTTTCTGGTGCTTATTCACGCACGATCTCGAAGTCGGTCCGGCGGTTCAGTGCTTTGCCACTAGCACTACTGTTGTTGGCCACTGGCTTATCTGGTCCGTTACCGATAATGATGAAGCGATCCGGATCCATAGAGTACTCTTTGGTCAGGTAAGCGGCTACGGCCTGAGCACGGCGCTTACTCAGTTCGACATTGCTGGCACGGCCACCTACGTTATCGGTGTTACCTTCAATACGGATGCGGGCGTTACCGAAAGCGCGAGCGTTGGGCACGAACTCTTCGTCGATAATGCTCTTGGCTTCGTCATCCAGCGTTGAAACACCGGAAGGAAAGTTGATGCTGATGCGTTTGGTTGCGATGGCTTCCTTGCTACGGCCTTCTGATTCGGAAACGGGGGTGAAGTCACGACTCGCTTCGGCGCTGTGCTCACTGCCCGAAAGATCGGAACCGGCTCCACTCACGAAGTTGCCGAAAGAAACACTACGGAAGGGGGGGACACCACCGTCAATAAAACCGAGGTTCTCGTATTCTCCGGCCATACGGCGGTAGAGTTGAGCGCCGGTAACACCTTTAAAACTGCTGTTCTGTTCAAAGAAGTTCTGGTTGTCTCCGTGGGTCACCAGGCGAACATTGTCGATCATCCCCATTGCATCAGCTTCGCTGAGGGCCATCTCACGACCAAGGATCTTGGCTGCTTTGGCTTTGGCAGATTGGCTGGAGTTGATCTCGGCGGCACCACGCATCCAGCCCTCGTAGAGTTTCTGGAGCTTGTCGCGATTAGCGTTTACGTAATCTTGCTTGGCGAAAAAGACGTCGGCGATGATGTTACTGGCCGAGCGGGTGCTTTCCAGGATCTTGGCACCGGGAACGGCCCGAACGCTCAGTTCGTCATCCGGGCTCCAGACTACGGCAGCGTCGACCTGCCCGCTCTTAAATGCCTGGGCGGCTTCCACAGCGCTGGGCTGGGCGACAATGTTAATGTCGGTCGGCTTCAGACCACCGGCATCCAACAGGTACAGGAGGAAGGAGTGGGAGGGCGTCAATTCTGCTACGGCGATACTCTTGCCCTTCAGGTCGGCAACGTTGTTGATGCCACGCTTGACTACGATGGCGTCGCCACCCCGCGACCAGTCGGCCTGAAAGAGAACTACGGGGTCGAAAGCCTTCAGCTCAGGTAAGATGGTGGGGAAAGCATCGATAGTGTACCAGTGAACATCGATATCGCCATTTTTCCAGGCGTTGAGGCTAGCTACTACGTCGTCATTGAGCACGAACTCAACGTCGATGCCGTATTCTTTACGAAAGCGGCTCTGGGCCGAGGGCGCAAAGCCTTCGTTAAAGTACTGCCCGCCAGCGTAGCCACCCCAGGTCACTACACCTACGCGGATGGGGTCACCGTTGCTGTTGCCGGAGCCACTGTTTCCGTTCTGTTCGGTCCGGTCTCCGGATTGCCCCATGCTGGAGCCGCCCTCACCACTTCCAGGCAGCAAGCTTCCGGTAGTGAAGTAATTGAAGGCAAAAAAGATACCAAGCAGGATCAGGATGGTGATCAGGAGCTTGGAGAAGGTTGTTAAGCGTGCCATTGGTTGTAATGATCTAATGAAACAATGATTTAATGTGATGATGATCTATTGCAACAATGATTTAATCGAACCAGTGAGTCCTCATTAAACTATTAGACCATTCAATCATTTTACATTGCTAGTCGAAAAAGCTATCGTACTGGTTTTTGTGTCCACCCTGGCGGCTAACTTTTTCCGCTACGGGAGCGTCAAGATCCAGTACTTCGTTGTTGTTTTCGGCTTTGAGGAGGAGGGTGTCTTTCTCGTCGCCAAGAAGGAAACTGGTGGATTCTTTTTCCCACTGCTCCAGCATTTGCATGCCTTCTTCTTCGAAGACGCCGTTTTGGAGGTCGACCGAGTCCATGAAGTTGGCGCTCATTTCCATGAAGCGTTCCATCTCGCCAACTTTATTGGCGACATCTTCGGTAATGTTCTCCATGGCCATATCGAACATGGCGCGCTGGTCGGGGTCTCCGTTGATCACGCTCATGGCGGATTTCATAGCGCCGTGGCTGGCGTGGATAGCTTTACGTTCTTGCTCTTTAACGGCTACCTGGTCCTTGATGTCCTCAGCCAGGATGCTGCTGTTCTCGTACATTTTGGTGAGTACACGGTAGAGCACTTCCATTTTGGTGTAGAGCTCGTCGAGCCGCACGTTGGATTCTTTCAGGCGGCCGGCGCGGCGGCTTTTCAGAATCATTACGTTGCGCTTATTGGTTTCCTTGGCTTTACCCGCCAGTTGGAGGTTGTTATTGATCTCTCGCTCGTTATTTACGATCACCTCCTTAAGCTTGTGCATTTGAGCGCGCAACTTGCTGATTTGCTTATTCATCTTACGCAAGTTGTTCTGTAGCTCTTCCACGTAGCTTTTCAGAATACCAATGGGGTCAATTTGCACGAACATGCCCGTAACGGAACGCATCACACTTTTGTACATGTAGAAAATGAGGTTGCGCATCTTAGGGTCCAGTACCATGTAAACAATGGCGCCCAGTACGGCCAACATACCCGCCAGGTAGAGTGTATTTTGCGCCAGTGCAATCAATGCAGGCCCAAAAGTAACGGCGACGAAGCCGAGACCGGCTACCAGTGCGGCTAAAAAGATGAGACCAGTAATGCCTTCGGGGCGTTGCCAAAAGGATTTCTGTTTCAATTGCGGTGCATTCATAATGGTAAACTTAGTATCTGGTAAAGATAAGGAAACGTGTTACCTATACAAATGAGCCGGGAAAAGGTATTGTTCGGGGGATTCGATGAATGCTAGAACAGTTTCGATGAAATGATGCAACAAGCTAATAATTACTTCTTCGGTAGTGCATCGACGCCTAAGGCAGCATACAATATGGGCTTAAGTTCCCCGTAAAAGTCGATGAGTTCTCCGTCTACGTAGGTCCTGTTGATCATTGGGTAGCGATTGGTAGACATAGCGATACACAAATCGTATTCAGGATAGTAGATAAGGAAAGAGATAAAACCGAGGATGTTGCCGGATGCTCTAAGGTTCCAACTTTCGATAAGCGGTGTTTTCGTAGCCACGTAACCGAATCGGAAGTAATTTTTCTCACCACTAGGGAAGGTATCATAGGCCGCTAATTTATCAATGGTCTGAGGGGAGAATATTCCTTTTTTCCCCCAGAGGGTCCTCAGTCTAGTCAAGTCGGCTAATGAGATGTATAAGCCATATGATCCATAGTCCGTGCCCGGGTTGAGGTAAGTCGAGGATGACTTGCCGTAGGTAAACGGTTTTGTCTTACCCGAGCTACTCAAGCAGATTGAAGGTATGGCATATCCAGGTTGATCCTCCAGAAGAATGGATGGTCGAAATTCAGCAGAGTACATTTTCAAGGGGTGGAAAAACCTTTCCTGGAGAAAATCCGGATATGACTGACCAGATACTTTCTCGATGATGGAAGCGAGCGCACGATAAGCAATGTTGCTGTAATTGTGCTTACTGCCTGCGGCGAAGTAGGGTTCTTTGTAATTTTGGGCTACCCAATCATTGACGAGGTCGTAGGTAAGGGTATCTTCGTCGCTAAGCTTCAGTTTTTTACGAAGTTGCCAACTGCCATAGGCTAAGCCAGAACAATGCCTGACGAGGTGCTCAATAGTCACATCGGGGTGCTTGCCGTAGGCGGGTAGGTAGTCCTTAACTTTATCCAACATGTTCAGCTTCTCTTCCTGCTCCAATAGTAGTATAGCAGAAGCCGTGAATGCCTTGGTGACGGAGGCCACGGCAAAGCGCGTTGAATCCGTGTAGGGTCTTTCGGTGCTAAAGTTTGCGAAGCCGTTGCCTTTGGAATACACGATATTACCCCCTTGGTTCACCACTATCTGCCCTAGCCACTTGTCTTGACGGGAATGGTTCGCGAGCAATTCATCAAGACCACTGGCCAAGGCTTCAATATTAAGTTGGGTTTGCTGCTGTGAAAGTACTACTCCCTGGAGAGCAATCGTAAAGCAAAGAAGGATAAAGCTGGTTTTCATATTCCTACTTTAGTGTCTGTTTGGCAAGCGATGGTTTTTCTGATTTCAACGATCCCATTACTTCACTGAAATCATTTTTCATTTCGCCGCCGAACGCTACCACGTTGAATAACATCATTACCGTTGCGAAAAAGTAAAGCTCCAGCACCATGCCAATGAACAAGTGCATGCCGAGAGTGAGTAATAGCCAAATCTTACGTGTTTTCTTAAACCAGATGGCGATTGGATACAGCAGCTCTACAAAGATGGTGGATACGCCCAGCAATACGTAGATAATCTTGTAGTCGAAAATTTCTACGAGGGATAATGACATGTCCAGTCCCGGTCGGTTTAATGCCGTCCAAATAGCGCCGCCATTCCACCAGGTCGGGCCAAAGGCTTTGGTAACTCCTCCGGTGAGGTAGACTATGCACAGGTGTGCTCCCATCATCAGTCTGGCTTCCGAAGCTCGCAGTCTCCATTGGTTTGCTTTGTTTAGCCAGCTTATGTTCAATAGCCCATCGATGCTCTGCTTGTAACCAATGGGAACGAAAATACTGTAGAATAAAAGCGTTGACAAGAAAAAGTCTACACCGTATATATAATCGCTGAAAGAACCGGTCAGAGAGATGTTCAGCAACAAGAGGCAGACCGAACTAAATCGTGTCATGAAGCCCGCCAGCAAAAAGACGGCAAAGAGAAGAATGGTAAACATCAGGACCATCGAAGACTGGTTTACGCTGATAGAAAAGGCGTTTGAAATCCAGTCGGCCAATGCCCAGTAAGGGATAAGTGGATCATTGGTTACCTCGTTTATTTCGCGAGTGAAGAAACCGTCTACGCCGAAAAAATCAAGCCAATGGGGATACAGAGAACCAACCTTATAAATCAGAAGGATTCCCAGTGATACCCGAAACAGGAGAAAGTAATCAAATTCAGTATTGACCTTATTTTTCATTTTAGTTGATTTTGTAATCGTAGTTGATCGTTTTCAAAAATGATGGCTGAAGGCCAATGCCTTCGACGCAATAGTCGGTTACGCTTGAAGTTGAGTAGAAGTAAAGACCGGCCTCAATCCTGTTGCCGACCCCTACTAAATTTCGTACGGTGGTACTAAGGGAGTGCATTTTAAGATCCAGTAGTCGATAGTCCAGATCAGATTTTACCTCTTCTTCCTCTTTGCCATCCAGTAATTTATCGATCCGTTCCAGATTATCGCCGAAGATGGCGGAGAAGCGCATGCTGGCTTCCGAGGTCTTCAGCGTAAGATTGTAATGGTCAACAACCGTTTTATCGCCTTCGTAAACCTTGAAGAAGGGCTCCAGGTGGCCACATACCTGGGGGGCGTAGAAACCGTAGGCGGTATTCGTGCCGGATAATTCTTTGAGTAGTTCGAAATTTTCTAAAAACCCGATACCGTTCATGATCATTTCATCTGCTTCTTCGTAGAAGTCCTTTTCCGAATAGTAGAGGTCGAAATGCGACTTCGTACACTGCAAAATATTTTGCAGCAAGACGATTAGCAAAAACGATGATGCTGCAATTAAAACGAGGTAGTTTCTGACTTTCATGATCACTTTAGTTAAATGAATTGTTGCGTAATTATTCACGCAGAAGAGCAATTCGTGTCCAGGAGGAAAATGATTTAAACCGAAGAGCAAACCGCCGTATATCGCTGACGACGGACAGCGGTTTGCTCGCTCGGGTAAAGGGTCTACTTGATGTCTACGTAACCGTAGTCATTCAGTACTTCGAGGGCTCGGTCGTAGTTGCGCGCGTTGGTCAGGGCCTGAATAGCCGTGTCTTCCTGAACGGTGTAGTGATCGGTACACTTGTGCTCGGAGTAGGAAGTAGAACACTTGGTTTTCTTCTTGTTAAATAAGAACCAGATACGGCCGAGAGCTTGCTCTCCACCGGTAATATCCACATCGAAGGCCAGCTCCATTTCAGAGATGTCGCTCATGCTGACTTTCCGGTCGTTAGAAATTACTTTTCCATCAGCTACGAGGGCACCGATCGCGTTGCCTTCTGCTTTCATAATTTCCTGGAGCGTGGCAAAATCCCCTTCGCTGAGGTTGGCGGAAGATGGAATGATAATAACTCCGTCGGCACTGCGATACAGTTGACCTTTACTACCGGATTCAGCAACCGAGAAACCAAGCAAAGAGCAAGACAGAAGGCTGATCATTAAAGTTTTAATAAACATAATTGAAAAATTTAGAGTTGCTCCTATTTTAAGCCGAGCTTGATTGCCTGCCTACTTTAATTCGATTTATAGTGGGTATTTCGGCGGTTTAACCCCACTGTCTGATTCAAAGATATGCCCGGGTACCAGCCGGCTAAAGGACAAATTACCCTCCGGGGCACACTGTTTATTTTTATTCGTAGCCGTACAGCAAATCCTTCAGTTTAGATCCCTTCAATTCGGCTATATCGTAAGCCTGGATGAATTTTTCGATGGAGAATCGAATTTCATCCTTCAGGGAGGAAAACTGGATGGGGAGTTTACTGGCGCAGGCAGCTTCGTTATCGTAGCTATCCACCACTACGGCGAATTTCTTGTAGTAATTTTCGCCCTGGTTAATAAAGGCGGCGTATTTATCGAGGTAGCCTAGAAGTCGGTCGATGGCGAATTCCATGTCAATATGACCTTTATTAACGACAGTGCGAATAAGGCGCTCGTCTCCGGAATCCTGAGCGGATTTCAGCCCCTCAATGAATTTTTCGAGGGCTTCGTCCACGGCTTCCCAATCATCTTCCTCGCGGCATTTTTCCAGTGAGGTGGTGTAGTCGATCACATCAACGAAATCATCGAATAACTGTATACAGTCACTTCTCAGGTCGTTATTGTTATTGATCAGGAATTTTGTTTCGTAATAGATCGTATTAAGATCGTTGCCCATTTTGAGGGTGAAGTCCAGGATGCAGGAAACATCGTCCAGTTCCGACTGCCTCTCGCTGGATTTGCCATCGCCAAAAAAGCCGGAAACCAGCGAGTATACTGCCGAAACGTAATTGTTGGATTGCAAGAAGCTCGGCATGGTAACGGAGCTTTTCTTATACAGCCTTTCTTTGAGTAGCTCACCCGAATTTTGAAAATCCGGATAAGCATTCGGATTGGAAAGCCGCTGGATGGATTGATGGGTCTTCAGGGAAGTGAAGTGGTGATCGAGGCCAAGTACTTTTTCGTACAGGATCTTGATCACTTCAATTCCTTTACGGTATCTAATGTGGGCGATATCGATTGCAAATGCTTCCGATAAAGCCTGTTTTTCTTCACCAAGCCGTATTTTTTCCGCCAAGACGACCACCGCCTCCTCGGCAGCCAGTTGTCCCTTGCTCAATTCCAGCATGGCTACTTTGTTAGTCTGAATAGCACGCTGAAGTTGATCCCATTTTAGCTGATACCGCGCCTCAACGGAAACCATTTCCTGCTCCAGCTCGAGGGCTACAACCTGGAAGGCAGTATCTCCCGTAGCGGTGGCAACCGAAGGAAAGATCAGAACAAATAGCAGAATTGAAAAACTACTACAGATATGATGAAAAAAACTAGGCATGGAGGAAGAAATTATTCTTGGGCGGATAGAGTGAGATTGACGATGTAGAAATCTTCGTCGTCAACAACGGGGTAGCTACCCGCTTCTATTCGGCACTGGTTTTTTATTTGCATTTCCTGCAATATTTCCGAAGGCAGGTCGAAATGATCGGTAAGGAGGAACTGATTATTTTTAAACTGTTCCATGGCCACCTGAGGCTGCATTTCAGACCGGGGGAATTTCAGTACCAGTTGATTGTTATTATTGACGTGCATTTCCCCGAAAAGCTCTACGCCCGCCTGCCGTTTACGTTGGGCGGTAGCCTGGGCGGTACAGATTCTGCGACTAGTAGTACAATTGGGCCCACTACCCATTTCCAGGTTCACCCCGATGGGGTCGGTAGCGGTGATTTTAATTGTGTTGTCGTCATTCAGGGCAATGCCCATTACCAGCAGGCTTGCCAGACAGATGATGAGGGTAACTATATATTTCATAATGAGAGGTTTTTATATTATGAATGGGCCAATTCCTGGGGAGGAGCCAAGAGCATTCGCACTCCACGCAAGCCAATTTCACGGGCCAGCTCAATGGATACTTTCAGTTGCTGAGGGGCAAACGCGCTCCCTGGTTTTTGTTGCACGTAACGGTTGTAGTTGCCTTTGGAGATGACGAGGTAAAAGGTTTCCCCGTCAGCTTCGGAGAGGATTATTCCGTATTCAACTTTAGCACCGGAACAGAAAGCCGTTGTGGGCAGGTCGTCCTCACCTAAATCCACCTTACACAAGCCATACCCCTCACAATTTCGTTTTGGATCGCCAAAGACGACCCGGACGGGGGTGCGCTTGCGGTTGGATACACCATTAAAAGCGGTACGGCGCTTGCGTTTGTAGCGCAACAGAGAATCGGCAATGACCAATTGAAGAATCATAATAGAATTGGTTGATGGTTCAAAATTATCCTCCCCGCTCGGTCCATGAAAAGACAAAATCCGCGGGGAGGCACACTCATTAAATTTAGATGACTACCAGATCGGTTCCGACGATGTCATCTTCTGATTCAACGGTCTCAATGGGTTCATCACAGGAGCATTCCTCGATCGAACTAGTGTATCCGAAAGAAGCAATGGAAAGTAGGAAGCAGAAGAAGTATTGTATCATGACAGTTATGTTTTATTACTGTCAAATATCAAGCACCGGATGAAGTAGCTAAAGGACAAAATTTGGCAAAAAGCACACTTTGTAAAATTTCTTAATGCAATAGTGGGCAGTCTTGGAAGGCAAAAAAACGGGAGCATGGCCGGAACAGGAGGCTATTACCCAGATTTTGTATATTGCTTTTTTAAGAGCTTGTTTGGGAATTGCTATGAACTGAAAAACAATGATTTATGGTTCTGACTATACCATAAAATTGTGAGCTTGGCGGGTCAAGCGATCTATTTTTGGTGACGCCAGGTTCATAAATGCTTGTTTTTCAGGAAATAGAAATCCAAACAAGCTCTAAGACCCTAGATATAACCTTATATTATAAGGACAGAGTTGGTGTTATGATACTCTGACCATTTACCTTTTACTCCTACTGCCTTCTACTCTATATATAGCTATTGTCTTTCATCGGTGGTAAAACACTCAGACCGGTTCAACTTTGGTGCGTTGCATTAGAATGTAGCCTGTTGCGCCGTGTCCCTTGAATACTACACTTTACATTTTTTTCGGTAATCTCAAATCAAAAACGTATTCATGGAATTATATAGGGAGCTTCTAAATATCCTTACACAATACAAGCGTAATCAGTTCCAAATTTTGGGCCTTGAAAATGGGACGAAGGCCAACCAATACGATCGACTTTACGATTTCATGATCGCCAACCCGGAGGCCACTTTTGAAGATTGTCTGTCCTTGCTATTCCCGGTGGGTAAGCGGAAGCAATTCACCAATTTTTTGGGGAAATTCAAGGGGAGGCTGATCAACGCGCTTTTTTTGATCGACATCAAGAAAACGAACTATGGGGTTCGGAACGAGGGTTACTACCTCGGATGGAAGAATTTAGCGGCTATCAAGATCTTGCTACGTCTCGGTGCGAAAACCGCGGCCGAAGACTTACTGAAACAAACGTTGAAAATTGCGCTGCCCACGGAGAATTTTTCCGTTCTAGCCGAGTTATACCGGGTTCAATCAGATATTGCCGCTCATCGGGCTGCTCCGGAGGAAGTGGAGGGTTATTTCAATGAATTCCTAAAATACAACGAACTCTACGTTCAGTTTTCCCGGGCTAAATTTCTTTACGCTGGTATTCAGTCTCAACTTTTTAACCGCAAGTCACTTCCGAAAGAACTCGCCGAAGTAACCGCCAGGGCTAAAAAGCAAATGGAGTCGATGGTGGCAGATCATGACTTCGATCTGATCTGGATGATGTATTACTTCATTGTTTATAATTACTATTCAAGCAGGAACATGAAGCAGGAGATCGTCACGCTCATGCGGGAGGCGATTGCACGGCTCAAGGATTCCAAAGCGGTAACTACGGGATCGATCGGTACTTTCTATCACATTCAGATGGTCAGCCAGGCGGCCCTGGGGCGCTACGACGAAGTGATTGAGCTTTCGGAGCGGTCCGAAGTTTACATGATCGGATCCAGTAGCCTGAATTACTTTGTGGGGAAAGAATTCCTCTGCCTGGTTCTTCTTTATAAAGGAGACTACCAAGTAGCTCTGGAAGAATATTATAAATTACGTAAAAACCCCTCCTTCAAGAAGCTGTCTCCCTACAAGCGAGAAAATTGGATCATCATCGAAGCGTTCTTACAGTTATTGAACCTGGTGGGCTACATCGAAACTACCGATCATCTGAAGTTGCCCCGCTTTAGCCCCGCCAAGTTTGCCAATGAGGTCATACATAACCAAAAAGATAAACAGGGCTTTAACGTCACCTATCAGATACTTCAGGTGCTTTTTATGCTGCAAACCCAGAAACTGGACCGGGCGGAAGACAAGATCATGTCGTTGTACAAATACGCGCAGCGGCACTTACGGGACGATCCCGAAACCGAGCGGTCTTTCCTTTTTATTTCTGCCCTGGTGCAGATTCCGCGGGGAGGTTTTGACTACCGGGAAGTTGAGAGCCGGGCCAAAGTCTGGTTGGATAAGATGAATGCGATTTCCCCCCTACAAACAGCTTCACCCTTCGAGGTCGAGATCATTCACTATTCGAAAATGTGGGATCTGGGAATGTTGCTGCTGTCGAAAAAAGGCATCCTGGCTAACTAAAGAGTGTACCAAGTTTTCCAAAGAGCACTACTTTAAGTACTGCTTCATACTCTCCACGTCTCCCTCAATCTGAGCGGCAATGGCACGGTAGCTGGCCTGGAAATCGTTGTGGGTGTTGCGGAGCTTGACGTCGGCACTCTCAATACTTTTGCGGATTTTGCTCTGGTCGGCTTTGGCCTTTTTGATGCGGGCCTGCAGTTGTTCGATCTGTTCTTCCAGGCTTTTGATTTCTTGGTCGAGTTTGGGCAACTGTGCCTGCTGGTCCTTGATCTGCCGCTGTTGCTGGCCGTTCAGGGCGGTATTGAAGTTTTTGTCTTCCTGGGCCAGTACTTTCAGGTAATGCCCCGCGGAATTGATGAGCTGGGTGGGGGTGATGTTCATACTTTGGGCGGTAGCGTAGGCACTTTGAAAACGGGTGCTATCGTCCATATTGAGCTTTTTAAGGTTCTGGAGCGATTTTTTGAACTCCAGGTAATCGAAGCCGGGCTGGTTAGCTTTTTCGAGGGCGGCCAGCAGTATGTCGGTAAACTTTTTGGTGGCCTGGCCGGGGCGTTCGCCAGCGGCGGGTGGGGTAGTGCCCGGGGCTTCGGTTGGTGTACCTGATTTCGGTGCCGCCTTCGGTGCCGGCTTTGGCGGCAGAGTCTTGGCAGCTTTAGGCTTGGAGGCTCCTGCTTCCTCCACGATAAAGAGAGATTTGAGGTTTTTGATCATGCTCATGCTAGGGAATATTTTGGCTGACAAAGTAGCAATGTTTTTGGTTTTAGCTCGTCGGCCGAAGCGGACATTTACGGCCTGATTCGTCCGCCGAGCGGATATCGTTAAATATTTTCAGTGGTATGATGTTAGTTCGGTGCGGCCTGATTCGTCCGCCGAGCGGATGTAGTCAAGTGATTTAGCCGGATTTAATACTGAATACAGAGACTGTCTTAAACCCGCTCGGGCGGTGCATCACATGTAAGGATAAAGTAGATTGGCATCAAATTGATCGTATATGACGAATGACCTGTAGTTACTGATGTTTCAGTACTTTCAGATGGAGTATACCGAAAACAGTCTATCCTTACATGTGATGCACTGCCCCCGCTCGGCCGACGAACCAGGCCCTGCGGTCCGTTTCGGCGGACGAGCTCGAACCCTGCTACTTTGAAATAAAAACAAACAATAGTTTAAAATAGAAAAATTGACAAACATTTAGTATCTTTATGTTGCATTAGTAAACACTCAAACGATCAAGAATGCCTTCACAACGCGTAGAGGAAAAGCTGACCATTCTGGCTGACGCCGCCAAGTATGATGTCTCCTGCTCCAGCTCCGGCAGTAAGCGAAAGAACACGAACAAAGGGCTGGGTAACAGCAACGGGATGGGGATCTGCCATACCTATACCCAGGACGGGCGCTGTGTGTCCTTGCTGAAAATCTTGCTGACGAACTATTGCATCTTCGACTGTGCATACTGCGTTAGCCGCAAGAGTAACGACGTAAAACGTGCCGCTTTTACCGTAGACGAGGTGGTGGACCTGACGATCTCCTTCTACCGCCGCAACTATATTGAAGGACTTTTCCTCAGTTCCGGAATATTTAAGAGCGCCGATTACACGATGGAACGGTTGGTGCGTATTGCCAAAAAGCTGCGGACGGAACATAAGTTCAACGGTTACATTCACCTCAAAGCTATTCCCGGAGCGAGCGATGAATTGATTCACGAGGCCGGCCTTTACGCAGATCGCCTCAGCGTAAACCTGGAAATGCCCAGCGAGATGAGCTTGAAAAAGGTGGCTCCCGAAAAAAGCTACGCCGACGCATATAAGCCGATGAATTATCTCACCGAGACCATCCAGGGGATGAAGGAGGAAAAGAAAGTGATTCGCAAGGCCCCGGACTTCGCCCCGGCCGGCCAGAGCACTCAAGTAGTAATCGGTGCCAGCCCGGAGAGTGACCTGGATATTTTAGGACTGGCGGACAGCCTGTACCAGGAACAAAAACTCAAACGGGTCTACTACTCCGGCTACGTACCGATCAGCGATGATAATCGACTGCCCGCACTGGCTGCGCCACCGACCAAAAGAGAAAATCGTCTCTACCAGGCCGATTGGTTAATGCGCTTCTATGGCTTTGCCAAGGATGAGATCGTGGACAAGACCAACCCGAATCTGGATATGGAGGTCGATCCCAAACTGAGCTATGCTTTGCGCCACCCCGAGATGTTTCCGGTGGACGTAAATACGGCCTCGCGTGAAATGCTACTCAGAATACCGGGTATCGGCGTTAAGGGCGTAGACCGGATCGTAAAGGCACGCCGCTTCAATCAGCTGCGCCGTGAGCACCTGCGCAAGATCGGTATCGTTTGGAAGCGCGCCAAATACTTCATCACCACCGCCGACCGCAATTTCATAGAATTGGACTGGAAGCCAGAAATTTTGCGGCAGCAAATCATTTGGGATCAGCAGCCCAAAGGGGCGAACCAGCTGGCCTTGTTCTAGGCCTATGTTATGGCTAGCGACCTCCTGGTCGCTTTAAAATACGCCGCTCTCCGGGCGGCTGAAAACGGCACGCTAGCTACTCGGAGAGCGGCGTATTCCATGATTTTCGGTCCTTGCTTACGATATAGAGTGGTGCTTTCCACTTTGTAGCCAGTAGTTTTAATTTCTGAGAATAGAGCGACCTGGAGGTCGCTAGCCGAGAGAAACTCGCAGCCTGAAAAATAAATATCCCCGTATCTTAAGATCAAAATCTCTAAATCTGCAAACCCTTCTCTACGACGCTACTTATCCTGGTTTCCTTTCAGTCGTCTTCGAGGCCTATCGACTCAAACTGTCAGCAGCTGAAGTGACCATCGTGCCGGAAGATCGCTACGCTGAACAGTTATTCAGTACGCCCCTGCAAATCGATACCGAGCAAGAGCGGCATGACCGTATCGAAGCCGGATTGCGCAAGGCTGGCAAGGGACTACCTGATTTCATCCGCCGGGTTTTTCACAGTGAGCACGAAAGGCGGGAAGGTATTCTGTACCACCTGATCCGCCGGATCTTTTCCGAAGGAGCGACAGTAACGGATGATCTGACCGACGATCATATTCTCCTTTGTAAGCAGCTCAACAACAAGATGGGGCGTGAGATTCACCGGATGCACGCCTTCGTGCGCTTTCAGCAAACGCCCGATAACCTTTACGCCGCATTGGTTAATCCCGATTTCAATGTGTTGCCCTTTCTGGCCGAGCATTTCGAAGCCCGCTACCCGGCCCAGAACTGGTTGATTTACGACACGAAACGACACTACGGACTCCACTACGATGAGGCCACGGAGCGCACCAGTTACATCACCTTCGCCGAGCAGCAACACGGCCGCTTGCGGCAACTCAGCGAATCTATGCTGGCCGATGTGGAGACAGATTACCAGCAACTCTGGAAATCTTATTTCGAGGCCGTGGATATTCCCGAACGACGCAATCTTAAGCTACACTTACAACACGTTCCACGTCGCTATTGGAAGTATCTGATAGAAAAGTAAAGATCAAGTACTTGGCCGTTGAAGGTGAAATTACCACCGTACCCTCATTGCGCGTCAGGGATACCCTAAGCCTCCATTGCGGTTTTGCCGCCAATTTGTTATATTTGGCAAGTTGATCGGACATGCCATCATTTTTTCTTGCCGATCCGGGCGTCTCCCAGTGCGCCTTTTTATCCCTGGTTCTGACCAATAAAAAGCATTCTTCGTCTTTCACCGACTTCGTTCCCTGCGGAGTCTCAACTGGATATTCCTATCATGACCAAGACTATTACCGCCCCTTCTTTCGTGGTGACTTCCGGCCTCGATCCTTACGTAGGGCCGTGGACGCGTTTGCAAGCCGGCCATCTATTGCGTCGGGCAACCTTCGGCCCTAAGCGAGAGGAGATCAACGACGCTATTACTAACGGCCTTGATGCTACCGTTGCTACTTTGTTAGCCACCCCAAGCCTGCCCGGTCCGCCGCTCAATCATTTTTTTACCGAAGACGATAACGTGCCCGTGGGCACTACCTGGGTGGAAGCTCCTTTTCGTGATGATGTTGATGTAGGACAGTACCGCTGGCCAAGTTTGCGCGGCTGGCTTTACCAGTCATTAATCGATGCGCCGCTGACGATCCGGGATAAAATGCTACTCTTCTGGAACAATCACTTTGGCATGGCCGATGTGGGCGACCACCGTGTGCAATACCAATACGTCACCCTATTCCGGGAGCAGGCCATCGGTAACTTCAGGCAACTGGTGAAGGATGTAACTATTCACCCCTCCATGTTGCGATTTTTGAACGGGGAGTACAGTACAAAATACAGCCCCAACGAGAACTACGCCCGAGAATTACTGGAGTTGTTTACCATCGGCAAAGGCGATCAGATCGCCCCCGGGGATTACAGCAATTACACGGAGCAGGACGTAGCAGAATGTGCCAAGGCGTTGACTGGCTGGCGTAACTCCGGCCTTTGGTCTTCGGACCCAAACAACCAACCGCACAGCTACTATCAGGCCAACCGCCACGATACGACGACCAAGACGCTGAGTTACCATTTTGGTGATGCCCAGATCGTAAACGCCGAGGAAAACGAGTACGCCAATCTCATTGACGTGATCTTCCAGCAAGACGAGGTAGCCCGCTTTATTTGTCGTAAGCTTTACCGCTATTTTGTCTACTACGATATCAACGATACGGTAGAAGCCAATATGATCGAACCAATGGCCCAGCTGCTGATTGCCAACGATTACGAGCTTGCCCCGGTATTGGAAACGCTATTCAAGTCGCAGCACTTCTACGATGTGCAGGTGGCTGGTGACGTGATCAAAAACCCGATCGAGTTCCTGATGAGTATCGTTCGGCCCACCGGCTGGAGCGATGATTTTGAGTTAGAACTAAGCTACGATGCCGGCAACTCCCTGCATTGGCAGGCGATTCAGTTCGACATGGACTTTTTCTACCCGCCCTCGGTAGCCGGCTGGACGGCCTGGTATCAGGCACCGGCGTACAACCGCCTGTGGCTTAACAGTTCGACCCTGCAACAACGGATCAATGTAGCCAACGCTACCGGCTGGGGAGGCATTTGGGTAGATGGCGAAGGAAGGCCTTTCGATTGGCTGGGCTTCATTGATAGTTTCAATAATCCCTTCGACCCAAACACATTGGTAGCAGAATTCGCCGATATATTCATGCCTCAACCGTTACTGCAGGAGCAACTAGATGACCTCAAGGAAATTCTGATCCCCGGCTTGCCAGACTTTGAGTGGACGGACGAATATGCCCTCCACCTGGAAAATCCCATGGATGAAATGCTAAGGAACAGCGTGCTCAACAAACTCAAAGCACTAGTCCGCGGCTTGTTCAATATGGCCGAATTCGAACTTAATTAAACAACCCCCAAACCGTAGAAAAATGGATCGCAGAAAATTTCTCAGAACCTCGGGGGCATTTAGTCTTCCCGCATTTTTGGGGGCGACCGGCCTCGGTGCCGCGCCCTCGGCTTTGCTCCAGGCCCTAAGCAGTGCCAATAATGATGATCGTGTACTCGTGCTGGTGCAGCTGGTGGGTGGCAATGATGGCCTGAACACCGTCGTGCCGCTTTCCCAGTACGCTGAACTGACGGAGGTGCGGCCAAACATATTGCTGCCGCAGAACAGCCTGGTTGGTCTGAACAATAACAGTAACAACGCCTTTCACGGCAGTATGACCGGTATGGGCAACCTCTACAACGAGAGCCGCCTCGGCGTCGTTCAGTCAGTGGGCTACCCGAACCAGAACCGTAGCCACTTTCGTTCGACGGATATCTGGACTTCCGCCTCGGCGGCCGACGAAGAATTGACCACCGGCTGGCTGGGCCGCCACCTGGATATGGAACATCCGAATTACCCGGCCGACTACCCGAACACCGATAATCCGGATCCGCTGGCCATGATCATGGGTAACGTTGTGACTGCCACTTGCCAGGGGAACGTGGCTAACTACAGCCTGGCGGTGCGTAATCCCTTTAATTTTACCTACATCGCCCCCGGTGGAGATGCACCTATTCCCGCCGGTAACTATGGCGACGAATTGGCTTTCGTCCGCCAGGTCATTGCACAATCAAATGAGTACGGCAGTATCGTTATGGATGCAGCCAATGCCGGCAACTCCGTAGCTACTTATCCGGATACGAATCTGGGTGATCAATTGCGTAACATCGTCTACCTGCTGAGCGGCGGCTTACAGACCAAAATTTTCGTGGCTACCCTCGGTGGTTTCGATACCCACGCCAACCAAGTCGACGGCAACGACCATACCGTCGGCCAACACGCTAATCTGTTGGCTAACCTCAGCGAATCCCTCGCTGCATTTCAGGACGATTTGGATCAATTAGGGCTGGCCGACCGGGTTTTCGGTATGACCTTCAGCGAGTTTGGTCGCCAGGTTCGGTCTAACGACAGTAGTGGTACCGACCATGGCAACGCCGCCCCACTCTTTGTCTTCGGTAACTGCGCCCAAGGCGGTATTTTGGGTGAGGAGCCGGTGATCGATACCCAGCTTAGTGGCACGGAAGGTGTCGATTTTCAGTACGATTTCCGTGACATTTACGGCTCGGTGCTGGTTGATTGGTTCGGAGTTCCTACCGCAACGGTCCAAAACCTCATCCATCCGGATTTCCAGTACCTGCCCATTATTGGTGGCTGCGCTGCTTTACCTGTAGATTGGTTGAGCGTATCGGCCACCGGCCAGCGTGACCATATTTTGGTAGAGTGGCAAACCGCAGCGGAAGAAAACAACCTCGGTTTCGACGTGGAACGCAGCCTGGATGGCCGCAACTTTACTAAGGTCGGTTTCGTACGTGGTAATGGGAATGCTAATACCGTGAGTAGTTACTCCTTCGCGGATCGTGGTGTAACGACGGGGCCATTGTATTACTACCGCCTCAAGCAACTCGATGCCGACGACCGGAGTGACTACAGTGCCATTCGTACGGCTCGTCTGCGTGGTTCTGCAATCGCCAACTGGCAGGTAGGTATGCCTGGCCCAAACCCGATTTCTGCAGCGACCAATATTCAAATTTACGCCCCGATTGACAGTATGGCCGACTTTGAAATCTTTGACCAGGCCGGCCGAAGAATCAAAACCGGACGTTACAACCTGATCGGCGGTCGGGATAACATCCTCTCCATTGGCAATCTGCCGGGCCTTCCCCCGGGGACTTACGTATGGCGTATGCGCGCAGGTGGCCAAGAGTTCAGCCGGAAGATGGTGAAGAATTAGGTAAAGTAATGATCTAATGATTTAATAGCCAGTATGACACGCTGTTTATTAGATCATTAAATCATCTTATCATTGGTTCATTGAATTATTTTTTGGACTAACAAAGTAGCAGTGTTTTAGCGAGCTGACTCCGAGGAGCCTGCGACCATCGCTGAAGGTATAACAGCAAGGCTGGCTGGGTGAATTTCACGATAAGATCGTAACTTGCAATGAGTCAGTCGGTTAAATGACTGGACCGTTTTATCTAAACCCATTGCTTTTGTCAGTCGCTTACGAGGAACTACTGAGCCGCCTGTCTCGCCGCCCAAAAGAAGATTTTCTGCAATTAATGATTCTATTGGCCTTGCTGCCGGGGATCAACGATTATTCGCTTTTTCTCATTGATTTTGGTTACCCACCGGGTGGTTCGGTGCTATACACCATCGTAGTATCGCTCGCTTTGCTGGGGCTGCCATTGGCCTATATTATTTGTCGGGATCGAAAATACTGGCATCCTCTGTTAAGGATGTTGCCTTTATTATTACTGTGGCTCACTTGGATATTACCAAACCCTCTGTTTCGGGAACTCTTTCAATTGAGTGGACCATTGGCTTATGGATGGTTTCTCTACGAGGGAGGAGTCAGGAAGCGTATGTTTTGGGTTTTTCTGGCTATTGTCTGGCTTAGTCTGGGAATGCTTCACTTGGCTTTGTTTCTGGGGGTTACGTTAATGATCCGGTTTGTAATCATTCTGGTAAGTCAAAATTGGCGCACCGTCGCTCGTCTGGGGTGGAGTAAATTCATCCTGGGGGCCGGGCTGGCCCTACTGCTCTGGTCTCCGATGCTGCTTGTGGTAGTGCCGAGTTATTACTTCACGGAAATGCTGGAGCAGAAAGCTGCTGAAGGCGTCTACAATTTTACTTTCCTCAACGACTATACTCACCTGAGTCACTTTGAGGTCGATCTGGATAAGTCATTGGATTCTTTGCAGAGTCGCATGAAAATCCAGGCTCATCGCAAGGTCGATTCTCTCCGACAAGCATCTGCCGACGTAGCCGCTGCTGCGCCCGATGTGGTAGGTGACCTGATCCGAAACAGTATCGTACCACCCAAAGTGAAGAAAATTGATCTGGACTGTGCCTGGTGGCGGTTAGATTGTCATGCGGCCCAGGGGGCTGCCCGGGCTGCTTCCGCCGCAGCCAGCGATGCATTCCGGGAAACGGGGCGTAAGCTCGCCGATGATACGGAGCGTCGATTGGATGGCTTTATGCGCCAGGGAGATAAAAGTGCGGAAGAAAAACTGGCCGATCTGGACGCCGAGATAGATCGCCAAATTGAACAGACCCGCTCGGAAACTGAATCCACCACCCTTAATTCCTACCGTCTGTTATTGCTGTTTCTTTTCTTATCGGAGATCGGCTTCTTTTTCGTAGTACTTAAAAGCTACACCTATGTACTGGCTAGAGTGCTCTTTTCAAGCGATAAGGGCAATACCTTCGCTACCTTGGCAGAGACTGAATTGCCAATGGCTCACGGTAAGATAAGCCTGCAAGGTGCCAATTACCGGATAGCGGATAGCGAACGCGGCCACTATTTCGTGAGCAGAAGGTTCGAGCCGGCGGGCCGCGCGCCCAAAATTGCTTTACCCCAGTGGCACGTAGGCATGGTCGGTCGTATACTCAGCGGTACCTGGGCCATGAATCGTCTGATCATGGAAGCAGGCCGGCCGGCGGTAGATTTCAATGCGGCTATCGGAATTGAATTCGTGGAGTGGGAACTGGCAGAAGGAGAATCCGTGATATTTAGCCTGAGCGACTTTGTGGCGATGAGCGGGGAAGTAAAGCTGAAAAGAATCGTTAGCCTGCGGATGGAATCCATGTTACTGGGCAAGATGTTCTTCACGGCGGCCACCGGACCCGGAAAACTGATACTGCGTTCCAAAGGAAACGTACTATTAGAGGGGACGAGTGGAGATAAGGTCGGCCCCTCTACCAGCGTTCCTCAACACCGCATCCTGGCCTGGCAACAACATACCCGTTTTCTGGTAGAATCCGAACTGAACGTACTGGATGTGTTTTTCAGCGGCGTCTACCTCCGGCCCATGGACGGTGACCCAACGGTGATCAATAGTGACCAGACCGGTAAGGCGCGTAGCGGAATTGGCAGATTCTTCTGGCACTTCCTGCTGCCGAATTAGTAATGATAGAATAAGGTAATGATCTAATGAGCTAATAGCCGCTTTAGCGGCCAGTATCACGCTGCTGTATTAAATCATTAAATCATTACCCCATTGGATCATTACTACTTGAGCCAATCGATCGCCCGCGCCCGTTCATCTGTGCCGAAGGCAGCCATGTCCAAACCGGGGGTGAGAAGGTCGCTTACCTTTACACTGCCTTTTAACCAACTCTGATCGCCGATGATGGCCATTCGCTCTATCGAACCGTAGTGCTTGATGGCCGTTTTCAGGTCTTCGTAGAGTGCCCGGAGGCTAACGCCCTTCATGTCTACGATCTCCAGGAAAAGACGGACTTTACCATACTGCTCTACCTTGTCGCTTACGTAGTAATTGAATTTCTCGTAGTCCGCGACTTCCATCTTATCCACGATGGCGAGGCCGAGAAGGTTGTCCTGGCCCAGATCGACGAACTTCAGTGCCTTGGATTCCTTCAGCGCGATAGGTGCCTTGAGCCACTCGTGGGCCGCTTCGCCTTCACTGAGTTTGAAGGTCTTGATCTCGATGTGGGCGGCCAGCCAGCTCAGGTTGCTTACGGCGGAGTCCAGGATACTACTGTCTGAAAGAAGAGCGTACTTCTCGATCTTATCCCATAGTTCCTTCTTGGTTCGCAGGGTGTCCCAAAAAGTACGGAAACTGTCGAAGCCCCCGATATTCTTGATGTTCCCAAGCAAGCGGACCTTGCCGTGGGTGAGTACTTTGGCTTCTACGGCCGTTACGAAGAGACTGACTCCGGAATCGTCAATGTCGCCATCGAGGGTGAAACCGAGCATGTTGTCTTGAGAAAGTGGAAATACGGTGAGCATGTAGTATAGCTGATGATTACCCTAATGAAACCAATAAACGGGCCACGAAGTTTGCCCTCAATGCCGGTGTTGATCGGTAAAAGCAGGCTACTGGTCGAAAGTCAGGAAATGTCGTCCTTGCCAGGTCTCTTAGCGGAATCGAAAGGTAATTGCCATACGGGTAGGCGTACTCCCCCCCCTCAGTTTCCATTGGCTTTGTTGCTGGAGGTAATTGCGCACGAAGTCAATCAGCTGTTCTTCGGATTTGCGACCGAAGCTGAAGTCAGTCAGGGAACCATCGGCCTGTACGGAGAAGGAAACTTTAACCAGTCCGGCGGGCAGGTCATCCGGTTTGGCCGCTTGAATGTCACGACGAAGCTGGCGCATTCCTCCTTTAATCGTAGCACTGGTTTTTTCGGCATTCGGATAAACGGTGGTACGTGCTCCGGACATGAGCCAGTCATCTTCATCATCCGCCAAATCAGCGGGCTTGCTCAGATTGATGATCAACTCGTTTTCGTTACGGGGCAGCAAAATTTCTCCGTCCTCAAATTCAGGGTGGCCTACCTGAAGTTGGCTAACCGTTTGATCGGCTACGAACTCGAAATAGCCACTGGAGTCAGTAGACTCCCCGATGGGCTGACCGGGTAAAGTGATGCTGGCGCTGGCGATGGGCCGGTCGTTTTCATCGGTGACGAAACCGGAGATAACCCTTACACCCGCCGGACGTTTTTTTGCATCGGGGGCCATTTTTGCATCTGCTCGTCTGTGCGGAGAATCAGCCAGCACACTGGCTGCGGGTGCTACTTCCTCGAAGGTCATAGCCTCATCATCGGCTATCTCAGGTTCCGGTTCAGCGAGTACGGGAGCCGAAGGAGGTGGAGGCGGAACGGCAGCTGTCGTATTGGTCAGATCCTGATCGACGTTTTCCGGGATACGTTGAGATGGGGGAGTCGCTTCGTCTTCGACTCTATATTCAACTCTTTCTTTTGTGGTTGGTGCCCGGCTGGAAACTTCGTCTTTGGAGGGCATGTTAGTCGAGGGTGACGCTAAAACCGAAGGCTCGGCTTCAAGATCGTTAGCGGGTTTCAGCGCTTTTTCACCTGCCGGGGCTTTGCTGTCGGCCATGGGAGCGGCCTCGGCCGCCGTAGCGTAATCATTGCTACTTTGGTAGCCATAATAACCAACGAACAACAACAGCAGCAAGCTGGCAGCAATGGAAATGACCCGGACGGGAATCAGGCTTTTGCGCTTCGCCCCGGGTAATTTACTCCTTAGCTTGCTTAGACTGGCCTGATGATCGGCTTCCGGAGCAAGCTGGTAACCGGCCAAAGCCTCCGCAAGGGCATCGTCTTCCCCGGCGGCGCGAAATAGTTCGGCTTCGCCACGGGCGTCGATCTCCCCGCTCAGGTAGCGGCGGAGCAACTCGTCTTGGGGGATATGTCGATTAGCGTTGGCCAAGGATCAGTGAAATGACTTTTTTGATTCAATACAATTGCGGAGGTTACGGCGGCCATTCTGAATGTAAGAACGAACCCGGCCGACGTCCAGTTCTAAGGTTGCGGCAATGCTTTTGTACGTTTGCCCCTCTTCGAGGTAAAAACGCTGGATACACTGACGCTGTTGTTCGGCCAACTCGCCCAGGCAGTCGGCCAAGTGTTGACTTTGTTCATCTTTTTCTTCTTCAAGTTCACCTACTGGATGCTCAAAGGGCTCGGAATGCACAAGCAGTTCTCCGCTATTTTTCAGGGGGTCGCGTTTGTCCTTGCGAAGTTGCATAAGGCAGAAATTACGGACGACACTCTGCAGCCAATTGCGAAAATTGTCGATGGATTGGCCGGGCAGTTTACGCAGCAGATGCTCAAAAATTTCCATGGCGGCATCTTCGGCCCTTTCCGGCGCACGCAGGTAGCGTAGACACTGACCGTAGATCAGTTCCAGGTGGCGGTTGAAAAGCGGGCTGAGGTCTTCGGCCTTGTGGCTTCGCTGGAAACGGGCCAGCAAAGTAGCGTCGTCCACTTCGGAAGATCGCCTGGAAGCACCCGTGCGAAGGAAGCGCAGCATCTAGCTAGGCTAGTTTTTCGTCGATCAGGTAGTGGTTGCGATCCGAAGAAGCCCGGGCAACCAGCTCGGCCAGGAAGCCGGTCAGAAAAAGCATAGTACCCAACAGCATGCAGGTGAGGGCAATGTAAAACCAGGGGTTGCTGGTAACGAGTACCGTGGGCAACTCGCTGGCCAGGCGGTACCATTTGTTGAGCCCGATGTAAAGCACGCTACCCAGGCCAAGTAAAAACATCAGGGTACCGAAAGTGCCGAAAAAGTGCATTGGGCGCTTACCGAAGCGGCCGACGAAAAGCAGGGAAAGGAGGTCAAGAAAACCAGTGACCAGTCGGGAAATTCCGAATTTAGAGTAGCCGTATTTGCGGGCGCGGTGCTCCACCACCTTTTCGCCGATTTTACTAAAGCCGGCCCACTTGGCCAGCAGCGGCATGTGGCGGTGCATATCACCGTAGACCTCAATGGTCTTGACCACTTTTTTCTTGTAGGCTTTGAGGCCACAGTTAAAATCATGAAGATGGATACCACTCACCATGCGCGTCACCCCGTTAAAAAACTTGGAGGGGAGCGTTTTACCGATGGGGTCGTGGCGCTTTTGCTTCCAACCGGAAACCAGGTCGTAGCCATCTTCGGTGATCATGCGGTAGAGCTCCGGAATTTCGTCGGGGCTATCCTGAAGATCGGCGTCCATAGTGATGACAACGTCTCCTTCAACTTGCAAAAAGCCGGTGTGGAGGGCGGCGCTTTTACCGTAGTTACGCTGGAAACTGATGCCTTTCAGTTTAGGGTTGTTGGCCCGTAGTTCCTTGACTACTTCCCAACTCCGGTCCGTACTTCCATCGTCTATCATCCACACTTCGTAACTGAAGTTGTTGGCTTGCATGACGCGGTCGATCCAGGCGGTCAGTTCCGGCAGGGATTCTTCTTCGTTAAACAGGGGTACTACAACACTAATATCCATAGGGCGGCAAAGATAAGGGCTTGTTATGACTTCAACTCTGAGAAGCTTCTCAGGGTATTATCCGTCTTACTGGCTAACAAGTATGAGGAGTTTGCGACGATCACCAAAGGTAAAGTAGCAAAGCTATTATTGCGAGAACGAAAATGGTCCGCGAAGAGCAGCGAAGCTAAGGTAGCAGCGCTACTCAGAGCAGTAACGCAATTTGCCCGCCCGGAAAGTAGCCACCGGTCTCCCCGTCAATTCCCGGCCGATCAGCCCATTATTCAGTCCTTTTTCCGTAGCCGGATGCTGAGCGAAAGACCCCGTTGCTTCCAGATCGAAAAAACTGAGGCTGGCCGTAGCTCCTTCTTCAATTGCTAACGCGGGCAGCCGCAGGGCGCGGCGGGGGCCGTGACTGAAAAATGCGGCGATCTCAGCGGGTTCGAAGGTCGATCCGAGTACGGTTACGGCCTGGGCAAAGCAACTTTGCAATGCAGTTGCCCCGAACTCCGCGTAAGCGAATTCCAGATCTTTACTTTCTGTTTCGTGGGCTTGGTGGTTGCTGACGATCAGGTCCAGCGTACCCTCACGAAGCCCCTTGATAAGCGCATCGCGGTCGCTGGCTGAACGAAGCGGAGGCAGCACTTTGAAGTTGGGGTCAAAATCACTCACGGCTTCATCCGTGAACTGAAGGTTCAATGCGGCTACGGAGGCGCTTACATCCAATCCTTTTTGCCGGGCCGCCCGGATCATTTCCAGGCTACGCACGGTACTGACTAGGTGGACCAGTAACGCGGATTCGGCGTATTCCAGTAATTCCAGATCACGGTACAACATCAGGTGCTCTGAAATAGGCGGGAGGCCGGGGATACCCATGCCGGTACTGACCGTTCCTTCGTGTAATTGACCGTGGGGAGCCAGGCTGCGGTCCAGCGGCTGATTGATCACCAGACCGCCAAAAGCCTTGACATAATGCAAGGCGCGGGACATCAGTCCGGCGGAGGCTACTGGTTTCGGTGCATCCGTAAAGCCGATGGCTCCGGCGGCGTGCATGTCCAGCATCTCGGTGATATCGGTCCCGGACAAGTCCTGACTGATCGCTCCGAGGGGCAGGAAATCTACGGCCAGGTCCTTGGATCGATCCAGCAGATAACTGATTCCACTTTTATCGTGGCGTACCGGCTTGGCATCAGGTAATGGAGCAACCGCTACGTAACCACCCCGGGCGGCTGCCAGGGCGAGGCTCTCCAGATCTTCACGCTCTTCGTGACCGGGGTCTCCGAGGTATGGGCCGAGGTCGATAAAACCAGGCGAGGCCCGTACGCCTTTCAGGTCGAATTCAATTTCGTCTTTTGAGCGGGGCAGCTTTTTGCCGATGGCGGCAATTTTGTTTTCGTCGTCGGTAATGCGGAGATCGACCAATTGCCCATTGTGAGCACTTCGTGAATCAGTTACCAGAATGTTTCTGAGCAGCGGCATGAGGCAAAAGTAGCGATACCATACCAATTCCCGGATATGTTGAAAATTGAAATTATGCAGACCGGCGATTAAGATGTTTAGTTAAGAAGGTTAGAATTATGTCAAATAGAGTTCATTGTCGGCTGGATTACGACGGAAGTTGAAAAAGTGTCGGCTGGTAAACAGGATTGATGATTGACCGTTAGGCGGCTAACATTATTCACCGGGCTCTATAACCCCCAGCCCCTTTTAAAACCAAATGACATGCGTAAACTATCATCATATTTCCTAATGCTCATGCTGTGCGTAACCATGGTCAGCTTTTCTTCCTGTGACGATGACGACGACAGCAACGATCCGGGCACCGAAGAAATGACCATCGCAGAAATTGTAGCTGATGACGACAGTTTCTCTACTCTACTCGCTGCCCTGCAACAAGTAAACCTGGACGCCACCCTGGGCCAGACCGGACCGTTCACCGTATTCGCTCCGACTAATCAGGCCTTTGCAGATGCTGGTATCGACCTGACTACCATTTCCGACGAAGCACTCACCGAGGTGCTGCTTTACCACGTTTTCAGCGGCCAGGCACTGACCGCTGGTGACGGCATGATTCCGGAAGGAGCGACTTATCTGCAGACGTCTTCCAATAATGGCCCTAACAATGAGCTACTCTCTCTACTTGTTGAGCGTAGCGGAAGTACCGTTACACTAAACGGCAGCATCAATGTAAGCCAAGCCGACATTATCGCCCGCAATGGCGTGATTCACGTCATCAACGAGGTGCTGATGCCCCTGGACGTAGTGGGACATGCTTTGGCCAATAGTAATTTCACCTCTCTGACCGGTGCGCTAACGGATGCTGGTCTGGTTAGTGCCTTGCAGGCTGACGGACCATTTACCGTTTTCGCCCCGGATAACGCTGCGTTTGCGGCCGCTGCGGATGTTGTAGCGGGTCTGACCGACGAGCAGTTATCTACCGTACTGACTTACCACGTAGTGGCCGGTGCTAACGTGACCGAAAGTGATATTGAAGCTGGTGACATTACCACTTTAAGTGGACAAATCCTGCAAGCCACTTCACTGGATCCCGTACAGGTAACCGACACTCAAGGGAATGTTGTGGACGTAACCTTCACAGATATTCAAGGAACCAACGGTGTGGTCCACGTAGTAGAAAACGTTTTGATCCCCAACTTATAATGGGCAAGTAGTGCTTAGCACACACTAAGAATTGGCGAGGGCTTTCGGTAATCACCGGAAGCCTTCGCTATTTTTAGCCGATGAAAGAGCATTCTTATATTACCGATCTCCGCTGGACCGGCAACCAAGGCGAGGGAACACTTAATTATCAGGTCTACGCCCGTGACCACGAGATCAGCATCCAGGGAGGAATTCACCCGATATTCGGGTCGTCCGATCCTGCTTTTCGTGGCGATCCGGCTAAATACAATCCGGAAGAATTGCTGCTGGCCTCACTATCCGCCTGCCATATGCTGTGGTACTTGCACCTTTGTTCGGTCAATGGCGTAAACGTGGTAGATTATCAGGATTCAGCGACGGCCACCATGGTGGAAGACGAAACCGGAAGTGGCCGTTTTACCCTGGCGACCCTCCAGCCTAAAGTCGTGGTCAGCGAAGAAAACATGGTCGGGCAAGCTCAAGCTTTACACGCCGAGGCAGGGCGAAAATGTTTTATCGCCAACTCGGTCAATTTCCCGGTTCGTCACCGTAGCGATTGTGTATACGTTGAAAGCCCTGACAAACATTAGGCGTATGTCAGGGCTTTGACTCATCATCCAAATTCAGTTATTTACTGCTTCGTAAACCTTGCTACTTTGCCAGCCATCTGAATCACGTAACTGCCGGCGCGTAGTTGACTGATATTGAGTCTGCCGTTCGCATCGATCGTATAGCCGCCGATCTCTTTACCACTGCTGTTGAATAGCTGCAAGCTGCCGGCCCCTTCAAGTCCACTGATCTGGAGAAAATCATTGGCTGGGTTCGGAAATACGGAAAGTTCCTTGCCCATAGCCCCAAAAGTCAGGCTCTTTACGTCGCTGAACGCCGTCTTTCCATCCAGGTCGAGTTGACGGAGGCGGTAGTAATTGATGCCTGGCAGTGGATTTTCGTCGATGAAGGTATAGCTGTTTTCATTGCGGCTGTTCCCTGCTCCGCTCACGAAACCTATTTCCTGGAAGTTGCGACCGTCAGTGGCCCGTTCTATCCGGAAACCGGCGTTCCCGTCTTCGTTGGCGGTGGTCCAGTTGAGCAGACTTCGCTTATCGTCGATCTTTTGGACCGTGAAAGCGCTTAGTTCTACCGGTAGAGCCGCGTTTTCGTAGATACGGAAGTCGTCAAAGCCGGCTTCGACCACGTGGCCACCGCCGAGGTCGCCGGTCTGAACGATGATCTGCATATTGGGCGTCAGGGCGATACCCAGATCGTTGAGTTCGTAGTCTACGTTAACCCAGGCGTTGGTATTGTCGGTATAGGTAGCGATCACCTCGGTACTGATGCCGTTGGTAATGGAGATTGTCAAATTATCGTTCACGGGTGTATTGCCGCCGCCGGTGACGAACCAGTAATCGTAACTGATGACCACGATATTCGGGTCCGGGAAACTGCTGAAATCAATCGTGGGAGAAGTGAGGGTAACGTTGCCGCCATCTACGTCATCCGTTCCCGCAGTTCCGCCGCCGTTACCGGTCACGTAAGCCAGCTCGCCGATGTCCGTCCCTCCACCGGCATCATTACCGGGGTTGGAAGGATTACCATTCAACAAAGTGCCTACCGGGACCGCTCTTTCCCAAAATCCACTGGTGGTACTGGCATCGGCAGTGGCTACCCAGCCCTGGTCGACCACGAAGCCATCCAGATAGCCGGAAGTGAGGGGAAAGTCAATATTGGCCGGGCCGTTAATATCTACATTGACCTGACGGTTCTCAAAACTCCATAAACCCGATGATGCGCTGTATTGATCTTCCAGCACCAGCCCGAAATCGAGCAGGCCGGAAGCGTCGCTGTTATCGGTGTATGTTGCGTCGGAGCCAATGAGAATAACCTGCCCGTTTTCTAAATTTACGTTGTTGACTTCATCATAAACCGCTCCGTTTACCTGAGAGCTACTACCTACGTCGAAGGTCATGAAGGTGTCCAGCACGATTTCCTGCCCGTTGACGAAATCCAGGCTTTTTACTACGTCGACGTAGCCCGGCAAAGAAAAAGTGACCGTGTAATTTCCGGCATCAACGAATCCAGTCTGGTAAAATCCGGAGGCATTGGTATTGGTCGTTGTGCCGTCCGGGTTGGTAATACTGACCAGTACATTATTCAGATTAGGGCCACTAAAGTCGTCTTCGGTAATTGTTCCCTTGATGCGGGCAGCCCGTTGATAAGTGACTTCCACGACGTATAGGCCATTGTCGATGTCCGTAGCCAGTACCAAACCGGAAGGGAGGAAAGGATAAGCTCCCCAACAACCGTTGAAGCCACCGTTGCCACCGCTCCAGGTATCGTAGTAAGCGACTTCTACCGGATTTTCGGGCACTGAGGCATCAACGATCTCCAACCCGTCGGTGTAGTGGCTGATGATCAGGTAATTGTCCAAAACGTGCACATTGTGTGGAATGGTACCAGTATTCACGCTACGGGGAGGAAAGAACTCACTGATCAGTGTCGGGTTTGTCGGATCGGTGATATCATAGGCAGCGGTGGGAGCATTGGCTCGCTCGTCGGTGGTCCAGACGTGGGTAGCCGCGGCGTTAGACCAGGCGTTGTGGGTGAAATCAAGGGGCGTTACCTCGGCCCCTATCTCGGAGATGTTATTGATGTCGGCAACGTCATAGAGCCTGATCTCGCCTTCGTAAATTTCCGAGGCGTACATCACATCGTCCTGCACATACACGTCGTGGGAATAGGTATTCGGTGCATTGGCTGCGTGAATAGCTTGCCCCGGCGTGGTAGCTACGTCGAGAATCACCATTCCCCCGCTGTTCAGGTTGGAACCGGCCAGATAAGCCAGACCGTTGTCCGTGTCGATGTAAATGTTGTGGCTTTGAGTGAGGGTGCCGTTGCCCACTGGAACGTTATAGTATTGGTGGGTTACGCCGGCGGGTAAGCCGCTGAGGTCCACGATGAGCAAACCGTCGTTTCCTGAGTCAGCCACTACGTAAGCGTACTCGTTGTAAGTTTTCATATCCCTCCAGGTAGAGGCATCGCCGGAGATGAAAGCAACCTCGCTGATGTTGTCCGGATCCGCCAGACTGACGATGGATAAGCCGGTACGGGTACCCACCAGGGCATATTCAGTGCCGTCCGGCGCTACGTATCCCCACACGTCGTTCAGATCCTGTGAGTAATCCAGGTTGTCGCGTAGTACAGTATTAAAGGCTTGGGAATAGAGCGTAAAAGAGGCCGTAAGCAGGGCCATTAAAGTGAATAGTCGCGTCATGTTTTTTTGTTTGGAGGTCGTCTCCGTGAAGATACGACTTAGTTCGATAGTGAACCTAAAACGGATCACCCTGGTTTGCCTTAAAAATACATTCATGCATATCCTGGTACTCAACGTAGGGAGTTCTTCCCTGAAGGCCGCAATCATTGATCCACTCAACGGTCAGCGGATGATATCACTTACGGCCGAAAGATTACTGGATGACCCGGTCGCCGAATTTTCTGATGGTAGTCAGGTAGAATTAAAAAGAACAGGCCACGAAAATGCCTTGAAGAGTTGCTTGCTGGCGCTAAAGGATAAACTGGGTGACACGGAAATATCCGGTGTAGGTCATCGGGTCGTCCACGGCGGGGAGGCTTTCGACCGACCGGTTTTACTGACTGACAAAGTAGCAATGTTAATTGGCGAGCAAAGCCGACTGGCCCCGCTTCACAATCCGGTTAACTTGCGCGGGATAGAGATTGCCAGAGAACTGTTCCCGGACCACAATCACTACGCTGTCTTCGATACTGCTTTTCACCAGAGTATGCCACGCAGGGCCAAGACCTACGCACTGCCAAAAGAGTTGATGGATAAGTATGGTATTCGTCGCTATGGCTTCCACGGGATGAGCCACCAATACGTCAGCCGCAAAGCCGCTGAGTACCTGAAAGATGATTTACGCAACCTGCGTGTTATTTCCTGTCACCTGGGCAATGGTTGTAGCGTCGCGGCTATCGAATTCGGGCGGTCCGTGGAAACGAGTATGGGTATGACACCGCTGGAAGGCCTCGTCATGGGCACCCGAAGTGGCGATCTGGACCCCGGCATTCCAACCTACCTTCACGACCAGGCCGGTCTGTCGCTGGAGGAGATCGATCACCTCCTAAATCGGCAAAGCGGCCTGGCCGGCCTTTCCGGTGTCGGGAATGATTTACGGACCATCCTGGAAGCCGCCTCAAACGGTAACGCAGATTGCCAGCTGGCCGTACAAGTATTCACTCATCGCCTGCGGAAATACATTGGCGCTTATGCAGCCATCATGGGCGGGGTGGATGCCATTGTCTTTACCGGTGGTATCGGTGAAAACAGCAAGGTCATCCGCCACCGTGCAGCTCAACGGCTGAACTTCCTGGGGGCCATTATCAACGAAGACGCAAACAGTATTTTACAGTTAAGCGAAGACCAGCCGGTTGCCGAATTCAGTATGCGACACAGTCGGGTGCGTTTGTTAGCCGTAAAGACCGATGAGCAACTGGCCATTGCCCGCGACTGCTCAAAAATGATCGCCAAGGCCGATGAAGTAAACCAGTTGCCACAGATTCCGGTGGCCATTTCCGCCCGTCATATTCACCTGACCCGTGAAACGCTGGATACTCTTTACGGTGAGGGCCACGAATTAAAGGTCAGAAAATGGCTTTCCCAGCCCGGGCAATTCGCCGCTGAGGAAACGGTGACCGTAGTGGGGCCACGCAATCAAATCGAGAGGGTCAGGATTTTAGGTCCATTACGCAGTAAAGACCAGGTTGAGATCAGCCGGACGGATGAGTTCTTTCTCGGTATCGACGCACCGGTTCGTGAATCGGGTAAGGTAGAAAATACCCCGGGGTGTAAACTGATTGGTCCTGCGGGCTCCGTCGACATCGAAGACGGGGTGATCTGTGCTTGGCGCCATATCCACATGACTCCCGAAGATGCGCTCCGCTTTGGTGTGCAGGACCGGGACGTAGTGGAGGTTTCCGTTGGCGGTGCCGAAAGATCACTTACATTTGGAAATGTCCTGATACGTGTCTCTGAAAAGTACGCCCTGGAAATGCACATCGACACCGATGAAGGCAATGCTGCCGAAATCCAACCCGGAGACACGGGCGTGCTGATGAATACCGGGAGTACCGGGCATTTGGTGAAACGAAAACTGAGCGTCGTACGCTGACCTATTCGTTAGGTGGAAACCAGGCTGGTCTTTTATCTCGGTCTATTCTCTCTTGCTCGGCCTCGATCAAGGTTAATAACTCTGCTACTTTGCCAGGATCAAACTCCGCACGATTGTAACGTTCGCCAGGGTCGCCGGATAGATCATAGAGTACCATTTCCGTTTCCCGATGAGCATAGCTACCTCCCTCACCGTCGAAAGCGGGCTGGTCTACGTAACGGAAATAGTGAGGCCTGTGTAATTTCCATTTGCCTAGTCGTACGGCTTCTACCTGACCGGAGCGGTAGTAATAAAAGGGCGTCTCGTCGGGTTGTTGTCCTTCCGTCAGCAATTTGTGGAGTGATCTGCCATCAACCGTTTTGTCTGGTTGTTCAGTACCGGCTAGCTCACCTAAAGTCGGCAGCAAATCGATCAGTGAGGCAGATGCGTGGGAAATCACGCCAGCTTCAATCCCATTGGGCCAGTGGGCGATGAAGGGAACCCGCATTCCTCCTTCGTAAGTAGTGCCTTTTCCTTCTCGAAATGGACCGGCGGATCCGGCGTGATTACCGTAAGTGAGCCAGGGGCCATTGTCAGAAGTATAGATGATCAGGGTATTATCCAGTTTACCTTTTTTACGCAAATAGTCGACGATTCGACCCACCGATGCGTCGATCTCCTCAATTACATCAACGTATAGGCCCTGGCCGCTACGCCCCGCAAATTCCTTTGAGGCGTAAAGCGGTACGTGGGGCATACTATGGGCTAGGTAAAGGAAGAATGGTTGATCTTTAGTCCGCTCGATA
Organism: Lewinellaceae bacterium SD302; assembly: GCA_002591745.1. Taxonomy (GTDB): domain Bacteria; phylum Bacteroidota; class Bacteroidia; order Chitinophagales; family Saprospiraceae; genus Neolewinella. The sequence continues at coordinate 30,535 of PDLQ01000017.1, read as the reverse complement.
AAGGCTATAGATTCGTTGGTATAGGCTGTTACCAGTTGACTTTGATCCGGGTTGACCTTTATCGTGTTTTTACCCCGCATTAGGGTCAGGTCCGGATATGGTTCACCCAACTCGGGCCGCATGTCATTGGAGTAGGGTAGTCCGTAGAAATAATCGAAACCCTGGGCTAATGGCATGGTTTCCGGAAAATGACCTAAATGCCACTTGCCAATTAGAGCACTTCTGTAGCCGACGCGGGAGAGTATCTCCGGCAAGATATCTTCTTGTGGATGAAGTCCATATTGTCGATTTTTAGTCCAGTCAGGGCCGGCCGGGCCAATGACGTCCGGTATGCCTACCCTGGGCGGGTAACATCCGGTAAGCAAGGCAGCCCGACTCGGGGAACAGGAAGGAAATGCGTAGAAATTGGTTAACCTCATTCCATTACTCGCCAACTCGTCGAGATGAGGGCTTTTGATGGTTGGCGAGCCGTAACAGGACAAATCACCGTAGCCCTGGTCGTCGGCGAGAATCACGATGATGTTAGGAGGCTTCAACTTCATCTGATTACTACTACCGGAGAAGGGGGTACTGCAGGAAGCAAAAAGATAAATCGTAACACAGATTAACGGGACAAATCGAAATAGCATGGGCGAATGGTGTGGGTAATATGCACGTTAAGATACTGGATTCAAGGTTCCTTAGTAATTCCCCCCGGCGTTCATTATCTTGGCGGAGCCGCCTTTTTTAAGACGGCCTAGCTTTAATCGATCATAACTGCAAACATGACTTCTTCCGCCGCCGCCGACCAGCGCCCCTGGTTGGCCAACTACCCAAAAGAAATTCCAGCCAACATTGAGGTGGATCGCTTTCCGACGCTGAAAGCGCTGATCGAAAATGCTTTTGCTACCCACCAGAACAAACCGGCCTTCAGCTGTATGGGTAAACGGCTTACTTTCGCGGAAACGGATCGCCTGTCAACCGCTTTTGGGGCCTATCTCCACTACCGTGGCCTGCAACCGGGCGATCGGGTCGCCCTGATGATGCCCAACTTGCTACAGTATCCCATCGCGTTGTTCGGTGCTATCAAAGCCGGGGTCATTGTGGTGAACACCAACCCGCTCTATACCCCTCGGGAAATGAAGCATCAGTTCACTGACAGCGGTGCGACGGCCATTGTCATCGCTGAACCCTTTGCGGCGAACCTGGAAAAGATCATCGGAGAAACCGATATTAAAACGGTTATTACCACCAGCCTGGGTGAAATGCTGTCTTTCCCAAAGAAGCAAATTGTCAATTTCGTAGTACGCACCGTCAAGCGGATGGTACCCAAGTACGAATTACCCGGCGCAGTTTCATTCGCGCAAGCACTGAGTGAGGGAAAGAAGTACAAGTTGCCGGACTACGAAGCGAAGCCCGAAGACATCGTCGCCCTGCAATACACGGGCGGCACTACGGGCGTCAGTAAGGGGGCCATGCTCACCAATCGCAATATGGCCGCCAATACGCTGCAGAGTAACGGCTGGTTCGGCCCTTTCCTGGGGGATCAGGTTGCCGCCATGCTTTGCCCCCTGCCGCTCTATCATATTTTCGCCTTTACCGTCAATTGCCTGAGCATGCTCCACCACGGAGCCGAGAGCGTTTTGATTACTAACCCAAGAGACCTCTCCACGGTCGTCAAGGCTTTCAAGGACAATAAGATTAGCGGACTTACCGGTGTAAATACCCTGTTCAATGCATTGAACAATGACCCTGATTTTCAGAAATTGGATTTCAGCGAACTGAAGATCACCGTGGGTGGTGGTACTGCGGTACAACGGCCGGTCGCCGAAGCCTGGCAAAAGCTGACCGGCGTACCCCTGAGTGAGGGATACGGGCTCACTGAAACCAGCCCCAGTGCCATCATGAATCCACTGGACGGTCGTTTCCGCCTGGGGCACGTCGGCCTGCCACTACCGAACACGGATGTTCGCATCTGGATGGAGGAAGAAAAACGAGCCGGTGCCCCCGAAGAGGTCGGTGAAATCCAGATCAAAGGGCCCCAGGTGATGAAGGGCTACTATAATCGCCCCGAAGAGACGGCCAAAGTCTTCCTGGACGGCTGGCTCTGTACCGGAGATATCGGCATGATGACGGAAGACGGGTTCTTCAAGATCGTAGACCGCAAAAAAGATATGATCCTCGTCTCCGGTTTCAACGTTTTTCCCAACGAAATCGAGGACGTACTGGCCGGCCATCCCAAGGTACTGGAGTTGGCCGCCGTTGGTGTTCCGGACGAACGCAGCGGAGAGAAGGTAAAAGTATTCGTAGTCCGCAAAGACGATTCTCTGACCAAGGACGAACTTATCGCCTTCGCCCGGGAAAATCTGACGGGCTACAAAGTACCAAAGCTGGTGGAGTTTCGGGACGAATTACCTAAAACGAACGTTGGTAAAATCCTGCGCCGCCATCTTCGGGAATAAAATCAATTATCGAATCCCTCTGGCCTTCAGATTAGCTGCGTAAATCGCCCGGTTGCGACCGTGGCCGGCCGTAGTTTCGGCGAAGTTGTGGTATCCGGTTCCATCTCCCCGGGCGCAGAAGTAAATGTAGTCGTGGTCCTCACTATTCAGCACCGCATCGATGCTACCGGGACTGCTCATGGCGATCGGTCCGGGAGGCAAGCCGGCGAAACGATAAGTATTATAGGGGCTGTCCGATTCCAGGTGAACGTAAAGTACGCGGCCCAGATCGAACTGGCGAATCCCGAAGACTACGGTTGGGTCAGCCTGCAGCAGGATGCCCTGCTCTAATCGATTGAGGTAAACGCCGGCAATCCGCGGTCGTTCCGTCGGCTGCAAGCTTTCCTTTTCTACAATACTGGCCAGGGTATAGACCTCGGTGGGCGTCATGCCTAGCTTTTCGGCTTTCGCGCGGCGATCGTTAGCATCCCAAAAACGTGCGTGTTCCTTGATCATCCGGGCCATGAATTCCCGGGGCGTACTGTTCCAGTATAGCTCGTAGGTGTTGGGGATGAAAAGGGTCTGCAGCGTTTCGGTCCGGTAACCGATACTATCCAGGTAGGCCTCGTTCTGGAATAGGCGGACGAAAGACAGACTATCCGGTTGCAGGAAACGGGCGGCCTTGGCCGCTACATTCATCGGTTCCCGTTCTGTAGTCAGAATTACGTTGGTTGTCATCTGTTTAGCAATACGCAGGTGACGGATCAACTCAACGGTACTCATGCCGGAGCGTAGTGGGAAACGACCGGAGCGCATTTGATCACGCTTAAAGGCCATCCGGGTAGCCAGTGGATCGAAAAAACTGCGATTTACCATCACGCCTTTGTTCTCCAGAGAGTCCATTACCTGCTCGTAGCTGGCCCCGCGGGGAACTTCTAGATAGTCGCTATCGGCCCAGTCGGCGGGTACCACCGGTCTGGCCATCAGTTCATAATATGCATAACCGGTCAGGGTAATACCGACTAGAAACACTAAGAGGAAAATCTTCTTGATCATGATGGCGAAAGTATAATCAATTGCTTAAATATCCTATGTAACGTCTTGATGCCCCTAATTCCTATGTCGCCCACCCGATCGCTTTACCTAAAGCTACCAGGGCTGCGATCACTTTAAGAAGCAACAATACAATCTCCATCCATCCCTTGTTGCCGGGGGGCTTGGGTAAGCCGCCGCCACTGCTCAGCGGCACGAAGAAAATAAGTACCTTCCATGCCGGTCGCTTGTTGACTGACGGATCGGATCTGTTTTTATCGACCCGTTTGGCCGGCTGTTCTAAAGTTGGTTTCATTGGTACTGATTTGATGCAATTTGTAAGTAAATCCGGCTGCCATTCAAAACTAAAGGTTTTTACTTATTAAAACAATTTGTTTTATATAAATTCAACAAAATAATGCGATCAGAGAAGATTAAGTTCCCTAACGCCGCAGGAATCCAGTTGTCTGCCCGCCTGGAAATGCCCGTGGATCGCCACCCTCATGCCTACGCCATTTTTGCTCACTGTTTCACCTGTTCGAGTTCTTTGATAGCCGTACGCCAGATCAGCAGGGCTTTAAATTTAAAAGGAATCGCCGTGCTGCGCTTCGACTTCACCGGCCTGGGCGGCAGCGAGGGCGATTTTGCCGACAGTAATTTCACCACTAACATCTCGGACTTGGTTGCCGCAGCAGATTGGCTAACGGAAAATCATCTGGCACCGAGTTTATTGGTTGGGCACAGTTTGGGTGGTGCGGCGGTACTTTGTGCGGCCCACCAATTACCGAGTGTGGTTGCGGTCGCTACCATCGGCGCTCCTTTCGAAGTGGATCACATCAAAGGCTTACTCAAAAACGGACTGGAAGAAATTATGGCCAAGGGAGAGGCGACGGTCAATATTGGTGGCCGCGACTTTAAGATCAAGCAACAGTTCCTGGATGATTTGGTGGCTAACAAAGTAGCAGAGAAAATTGGCCAGCTGGGCAAAGCCCTCCTCATATTACACTCTCCCCAGGATACGACCGTGAACATCGACGAGGCAGCAAAAATCTACCATGCCGCCAGGCACCCCAAAAGCTTCGTTTCTTTGGACGGGGCGGATCATTTGCTCAGTGATAAAACGGACAGTCACTACGCCGGCGAAGTAATTGCCGGGTGGTCCGGTCGCTACGTTAAGCCGGTAGACTCAAAAGAAGAACAGGCGCTGCGCAGTAGCCACAGCGTAGCCGTTCGTCTCGGTACAGAAGGCTTCACCACCGAGGTAATGGTGCGCCGTCACAGCCTGACGGCCGATGAACCGGAAAGCATCGGCGGTAACGATTTCGGCCCTAATCCCTATGAACTCGTTAGTGCCGGTCTGGGAGCATGTACGGCCATGACCATCCAGATGTACGCCCGTCGCAAAAAATGGCCGGTGGAAGTAGTCCGCGTTCATTTGGATCACCGGAAAGATTACGAAAAAGACATGATGGCCGTCTCCTCAAAGGGCGAGCCTAAACAAAAGGTCGATCACTTTGATCGGGTCATTGAATTCGAAGGTGACCTGAGTGAAGAACAGGTCCGGCGCTTGCTGGAAATTGCGGACCGCTGCCCGGTACACCGGACCTTGCACGGTGAGGTAGTGGTGAATACAGAGCTGGGTTAAATTCGACATCCGGCGTTCATAAGCCTTGCTACTTTGTTAGCCAAAGTAACCTAAAGGCCAACTACCGGAATTCCGGTAAAAAATACGGATCAAGGATTTCTGGGAGGCTGGACGCCGCCGTGGGTGAGAAATTTGCAGCGAAGCAAAAACCCACCCATTATGTTACGTTTACTCTTACTCAGCACTTTCTGTCTTACCCTTTTTCAACAACTCGGCGCAACCGACAAATACTGGGGCGGAAGCTCCTACGGCGATTGGGACGAAGCCAGTAATTGGTCACCCGCCGGGATACCGACCGCTGCGGACGAAGTATTCATAATCTGTGATTGTAGCGTCTCTATTTCGGGGGGCTACAATGCAGTAGCTGCTTCAGTGTTGATTTATGACGATGCGAGCGTAAATGTTTACAGTAACTCTTCGCTGGAAGTTCGGCCTGCCTTGTATCATGGAATACAAATTGCGGGTCTACTCAACAATTGGGGAACGGTTAGCGTACGCAACCCTAACACCAGTGCTAACCAGGGTGTCATCGTGGAAGACGGCGGGAGGATCAACAACTGGGGCAGCCTGAACGTCAGTTACACAGGAACCGGAATTTTGGTCATGGGGCGTCTGGTCTCCTGGGGAGATATTACTATAAACGAAGCCGCCGGTGCCGGGCAGTTGAACGGAATATATTTGAACACCGGTGGGGACGTGACACTGTTCAGCAACAGTGATGTTTCCGTTAACTATACAAGTAATATTGCAATAACGGCCATTAGTAATACGGATTTCTTGAATTACGGTGAAATTACAATTGAAACTGGCTGTACTGGTCGGGGATTTGCCAACGGTGGAGATTTTGATAATTATGGAAACCTATTGGTCCGGGGTGCTACCACCGATGGTTTTTACAATTATGGGAACTTATATAATACCGGTGATCTCCGATTTTTTTATACGGCTTCCGGAGATGCCCTGTATTCCAACGGAGGTGAGATCAGGAATGGGTCGACAGGGAAAATCATTGTGTACGGGAGTCAGTACGAAAACGGCATCCGGTTCGCAGGTGGTGGCCACGAGTTTTACAACCAGGGGTTAATTGATGTTTATACTGGCCAAAGTGTATCGAGTTCCCTCTACTTTAACTGGGGGGCCAAACTGACGAATACCTCCAGCGGTGAAATTAAAGTAAGAACTTACGCGACCACGGCACTGCTTTTTAATGGAGAAGAATTCGACAACCGTGGTGGCACAGTAGAATTGCAATGCTACGGGCCAAATAAAAACTCTTTGGAGATAGGTGCTGGTTGTGTGGTGAGTAACCACTACTGCGGAACCATCACTTTAGACGATCGGCTTTCCATGAATCAAGACGCAGAACTGATCAATTCAGCCTGGTTGGAGATAATGAATGACACGGAGCCACATTTCTATAGCGGTTCGCTACTGTCGAACGGAGGGGTCATTTATGATCGCAGTGGTGCCCTAGAGAACGTGAACTTCTCATTCATTCATAATGACGAGGGGGTGATCGTAACCGCGCCTACGGACGCAATCGTATTCGGTGATCCATACACGGACTACATCCTGGCCGGACCCTATACCGACGTGGAATTAGACCCCGTGATAACAAACGGCAATAATGAAATCGGCATCTATGACGAAGGGAGCACAGCCGTCTACTTCGACGATAATAACTACGACGACCCCAAATACTTTTACGCCCAGGTCAACATCCCCGGCTGTGAAAATCGGGAATACCGGGTTTACAACAATACGCCTAAAATTAACAGCAGGCCCGTACACGGAGGTGGCAACAATTGGGAATATGCCGGACGACCAGCGAGCGGTGCAAATACAACTGCCGGCCTGCAATCGGCTACAATTACCGCTTTCCCCAATCCGGCCGGGGAGGTATTGAATTTACGATTGTCCAACGAATTTCAGGGGGTACTTCAATTTGAACTGCGTGATCTCCATGGCCGATCAGTATTCACCAGTCGCCAGGCAGCCGCTCCTCAATTGAGTCTGGATCGGCCAGCGAATTTGCCCGGTGGAACCTACCTCCTTACGATTACCGACACTACGGGAGAGTTGATGAATAAGCGGGTGGTTTTTCAATAGTGGAACTTCAACTCAGAGTTGTTAGCCAACTAACACTAATGTACTAAGGGGCACAAGCATAACTAGCATTTATGCCTTGTATCTTAGTGGTGAAAACCGAGTTATGCTTGTGAGGCCTTATGCTCCTTGGCGAACTTGCGGTTTCACCTTATACCAACTACCGGAATTCCCGTAAAAAATTAATCTACCGGATTTGCGGGAGGTTTGCCATACCGGCTGCCGCGACTTTTGTGATAAACCAATAACAACCCATAATGCTGAGAGCATCCTTACTCCTGTTCACACTTTTTATCACGCTGGCCCAGATCGGTGCCGTTACGGTTTACTACACTGGTAACGACTACGGCAACTGGAATACGGCTTCTAACTGGGGCAATAATACCGTCCCGACGGTCAACGATGATGTGGTTATTGATTGCAACTGTGCCGTCATTCATTACTTCGGAGGTACTGCACGTGCTGCCTCAATCCATATTTACGCCGGGTCGAGATTAGACGTCCATTCCGGCCGTACCCTTGAGGTGGTGCCTACCTCAAGTACGGGCATTCTGGTGGAAGGTGCCCTGGGAAATATCGGAACAATCACCGTTGGAAATTCGAATTACGTTCCCGTCAATGGAATTTTGGTCGCTACCGGTGCTGACCTTAGCAATCAGAACGTAATGAACGTTTACAACGCCGTTAATGGCATCCGTAGCAGCGGAACCGTAAGAAACCACGATCAAATGACACTGGGCGGTAGCAGTTACGCTGGCAATCAGGAAATTGGAATGCTGCTAACGGATAACGGAGGCCTACGCAATTTTGCCGGCGCTACGTTGAGCGTAGTCGCCACGGATAACATTGGCGTTTTCGTCAACTCGGATGCCTATTTATTTAATTTTGGCGGTACAGTACGAATTGAGAGCTCTAATACCGGTAAGGGGATTGCTAATAACGGCCAGCTTTACAATCAGGGGAATATGCAGTTCCGCGGAGCGGGGAGCTTTGGTTTGGATAATTCCGGTGAACTAGACAACGAAGGAGATTTGCTTTTCTATAATTCCGGTACAGGGGTTGCCCTGCAAAATCATTTTGGTAACCTCACCAACGAGGCAAGTGGATTGATCTACATCTGGGGCAACGGCTACACGGCCGGTATCGAACTATTCGGGAACAGCAGTACTTCAATTAGTAATTACGGACAGATCGACATTTACGTGGGCTCCGCTGCGGACGACGCGGTGTATATGCACAGTGGATCCGTATTCAATAACTTCGAATCAGGGGAAATTGAGGTGGATACTTATGCCCCCCACGCTTTCCGACTGGTTGGCTCCGATTTTACCAATGCTGGTGGAGAGGTAGAGTTGAATACCTACGGCTCGACAAAAAAGGCATTGGAAGTAGGGAGCAATGCGGAGTTCCTCAATAAGGCTTGCGGAACCCTGCTTTTGGAAGATAATTTTGAAATTCACAATGGTGGTCAGCTGATCAACGATAACGCCTGGATGGAATTCAATTTTTCCGCTACGCCAGTCATTTTTAGCAACGGCACCTTTTTCAACGCCGGCTTTGTAGACGATCGCCTGTTTGCCCTGGAGAACGTGACTTTCGATAATGATTACGGGGTGGTCATGCACGCCATGCAGGACTACCTTTACCCTGGCGTAGTTTACTACGATCCACTGATGGTGGGGCCATACACCAGCATAACCATCTCCGAGCACTTCTACGGAGATGCCAACAGTAACAACCCGATGGGCGAGTACGACCAACCGCAGAATGCCATGCGGCCGGACCAAGGAAATTTCAGTTACGAGAAATACTATTACCTCGATTTTAATATAAAAGGCTGCGAAAGCCGCCGTTACGGAATGTATAGCTACGGCACCCCGCCCGCTCCGTTGACGAACCCCGGGAATACGACGGTGCAACAAACTACGACTCAACTAGCGATCGGTTCCGACGAAATCTCGGTCTTTCCCAACCCGGTAGTGGATCAATTCAACGTAAACCTGCCCGTAAGATCTAAAACGGAAGCACTGCAACTTGAGCTGCGAAGCGTCACCGGACGGCAAGTCATGAGCCGCACTCTGGAATCCGCCGGTGGCATAATCAACTTCAACCGTCCGGCCGCTACGCCCGCCGGCACCTACTTGTTGACGGTCAGCAATGCCGCTGGTGAGGTGACTACTGAGCGGGTGGTTTTTCAGTAGCCAAATAATTGACAAGATTTAAAGACGTGATTTTTCGAACAACGCCCTTTAGGCGTACGGCCGGCTTCCTTGGAAGTCGGCCGTTTTATTTGTGGATATTGCTACTATAGCCTCAGCTATTGTCGCAAACTCTTCGGGTTTGGAAAATAAAATATGACCAAAGATTAAGTTACTCCCTGGGATTGATCGCTAGCCCTGGCCTTCTTCTCTGTTTACCCGTCCGTAATTCAACCATACCCGCACCAGCAGCCAGAAACCGATCACCAGTCCGATACCCGTCAAGGGGTCTGGGTCGAAGCCTTCTCTGAAGTAACGAGTATCAACGAGGAGAATTGATAACCAGCCAAGCACGACCAGGATAGAGATGATAGTAGCACTGCGCTTGCTGGGATGGTTGAAAAAATTGAGCATAAGTCATTACAGGATTAGCGAGGAAGATATAGGATATATGGGTGATGAAATTTGGTTCTGGAATAGGGTGTAACAAATTAAAACATCCTGCTTAAGTCATCTTGAAGGGGGGGATTTCATGAATCCATTTAATTAAGATGTGACGCACAACCCTTTTGAGCGTTATAAAGCAGGGTGGCCAAGAAGGCCTTCCTGCAGAGAACTTAACTAAAAACAACCTCTTCCATGTTAGATGCATTACTAGACGGCCTCAAAGGCCAAGTCACTTCCACTATCGCTGAAAAGACCGGCCTTGATCTCGGCCAGGCCGAAAAAGCACTGCCCGTAGCCAAAGATTCCATCGTCGATGGCGTAATGGGAGCCGTAAGTGGCGGAAACGTCGGCGGCGTACTCGATATGCTCAAAGGCGCTACCGGTGGCGGAGAAGGCGTCTCTGGCCTGATGCAGAATATGGTTTACAAGAGCATTGCCGGTAATTTCATCAACAAAGCGACCAGTGCCCTGGGTATTCCCGAAAGTATGGCCACTACCGTCTCCAGCTTGGCGCTACCAATGATCCTCAACAAGATTGGCGGAGCGGCCCAGGAAGCCGGCGATACTGACGAGATCGATCAGGGAAGCGTCATGAGCGCTCTCGGTCTCGATGCTGGTGGCTTGATGGGCAAAGCCAAGGATTTGCTCGGCGGCGGCGGACTGGGCAGCCTGCTCGGCTAATCCACCACAAGTAAATTCAACAACGGGGTGGCGATCTGGGGATCGTTGCCCCGTTCTACGTTAGAACCTATTTACGAGCGGGCTGTTTTGGCTACCTTCACGCCAGATAAAAGCTAGTATGCTCAATAAGATTGCCATTGTCCGGGTCCTGTCCGTTCTGCTGATGATCATCGGTGGGGCCATTTGGTCGGGATTACCCTTCAGTTTATATTTCGGGGATGGTGATCACAATGCCTTGTTGCTTAGCGGGCTGATCAGCGCCGGACTGGGTGCCGCAGGGTTTTTAAGTGTACGCAAACTCGGCCGGGCCCAGGTACGCAAGCGCGAAGGCTATCTGATTGTAGCCGCCGGGTGGGTGGTGATGGTTTTGGCGGGAATGCTGCCTTACTTACTCAGTGGCGTGATCCCCGGATTGGCCGATGCATTTTTCGAGACGATGTCAGGCATGACCACCACGGGGGCCAGCGTACTTACCGATATCGAGATCCAGCCCAAAGGTATTCTCTATTGGCGCAGCCTTACCCAGTGGATCGGCGGTATGGGCATCATCGTACTCACCGTAGCTATTTTTCCGCTGTTAGGAATTGGCGGCATCGAATTATTCGTAGCCGAAGCGCCAGGGCCGACGTCAGATAAACTCCACCCACGGATCAGTGAGACGGCTAAGCGACTATGGCTCATCTACGTGGGCCTCACAGCCTTACTCTGTATCATTTTGTGGATTGAGGGAATGAACTTCTACGAGGCAGTCAACCACGCCCTCACCACCATGGCTACCGGCGGCTTTAGCACCCGCAATAGCAGTATGGCCGCCTTCGGGCCTACCATTCAGTACACGGTCATCTTCTTCATGTTGTTGGCCGGCACCAATTATACAGTCCTGTATCTTAGCCTCAAAAGGCGCTGGTCGGAAGTCTGGCAAAGTGAGGAACTCAAAGCCTATCTGACGATCATCGGCTTACTAGTTGTGGGCATTACAGCCGGGGTACACGCCACGGGTAAATTTCCCTGGGAACAGTCTTTTCGCGATTCGCTTTTCCAGATCATTAGCCTCATCACCACTACCGGTTTTGTTTCGGCGGATTATACCCAGTACTCCAACGCCCTGACCTTCGTTTTCTTCGTCCTCTTGTTTATGGGGGCTTGTGCCGGGTCCACCTCGGGAGGCATTAAACTGGTGCGTCACCTGGTTTTTTTCAAAAATAGCGGACTGGAATTCCGCCGCTTACTCCATCCCTCGGCCATTGTTCCGCTGCGGATGAACGGAGAAGTTGTTCGCGGTCGCGTGATCACCCACGTTTACACTTTTTTGCTGCTTTATCTTTTCATCTTCGTCATCGGCACCATCGTTCTCAGTTTGTTGGGGTTAGATTTCGAGACGGCCCTCGGCGCTATGGCCACCAGTTTGGGTAATGTCGGTCCCGGTATCGGCGATGTCGGTCCCGTAGACAATTTCGCCTGGCTCAGCTCACCCATCAAACTCTTCCTCAGTTTCGTGATGCTGTTGGGGCGACTGGAGCTGTTTACGATCCTGGTGTTGTTCGCACCTTATTTCTGGCGATCGAATTGATAATGACTTAATGATAGAATGTTTTAATGATCTAATTTGGGAGAGCTCCATTAAATCATTAGCTCATTTTATCATTGAATCATTATTTTGACTAACAAAGTAGCAAGGCTTGTATCTTAGCCTCCATGAAAGCCATCATACCCGTGGCCGGCACCGGCAAGCGTTTACGTCCGCTTACCTATACCCAACCCAAACCGCTCATTGCGGTAGCGGGCAAACCCATCATTTCCTTCATCATCGATCAGTTACTGGAGGTGGGGGTGACCGATTTTGTATTCATCATCGGTTACCTGGGTGAAAAGATTCGCGATTACATCACCACGGCTTATCCCGACCTCAATAGTGCTTTCGTTAACCAGGACGAAAGGATGGGGTCTGCCCATGCGATCTGGCTGGGCCGGGAATATTACGCCGATGCCAATGAGTTGTTCATCTTCTTCGGTGATGCCATTATTGATGCCGATCTCCAAAAATTTATCGAAAGCCCGGAAAGCTGTATCGGCGTTCAGCGGGTGGAGGATCCCCGGAAGTTTGGGGTGGTAGAGATCGATGATGACGGCCGCATCACTAGATTAGTCGAAAAACCCAGTATTCCTCTGTCTAACCTCGCTATGGTTGGCTGCTATAAGGTCAAGGAGGTCAACCGCTTTATCGAAGCCTGCGCCTATAACCTGGACAACGGCGTTCAGTCAATCGGCGAATACCCCCTCACCGATGCCCTGGAGCAGATGCGGCGCTGGGGCATCGAACTTAAACCCATTACCGTAGAACACTGGTTCGATTGTGGCCGCAAAGAAATCCTGTTGGAGACCAACGCCACTTTCCTGGCACGGCCCGGCTTTGGCGATGACGATCCGCCTCCCTACGACAATAGCATCATCGTACACCCGGTTCGCATTGGCGAGAATTGTAAAATTCATAATTCCATTATCGGCCCCAACGTCACCATCGGTGCCAACACCGTTATCGAAGATGCCATCGTAAACAACAGCATCATTGGTGACTACGCCCAGATACGGGAAATCATCCTGAGCCAATCCGTAGTGGGCAACGACGCCAGCATCCGGGGCGTCCATAAAAGCCTGAACATCGGGGATAATACGGAGATTGATCTCGGCGTGTAGATGACCATTGGCCGGGCGTCTGCCCGTCTAAAATTTCACTTCCACGCTCACTTCCGCATCCCCCACCAAGTCCCCGATCTGCCTGGAGTAGATCCGGTATCCGCTGTCTTTATGATAACTCAGTTCCTGACTGCCGCTGGAAAGGACATTGCCGCTACGCCGTTTGATTTCGATGCGTTGAACCTCGTTGTTTTCGTTTCGGAGTACCTGGAGGTGGCGGGTTCTGAGGCTACTGTCCGTAGCAATATATGAGGTGTCATTGCCGACGGTCTCTATCCGATACTTTTCTATCCAGGCGGGTTTGTTAATGTCGGCCTTACGGAAGAGGTCAAGGTCATTAGTAAAGTCGGTAGCATCCAGTTTTTTCTCTTCACTCTTTCCGTCGATAGTCACTTTTTTCGTGATCGTACGCTTGGCTAAGTTGAGGGTTTCGATCTCCTGGTCTACGAAGCCGGCGAGGTCAAAGAACTCTTTTTTTGATTGTAAGCCTACCCGGCCTGATCTTTGATCGGGCGGAGTAGCAGTGTCGGTAGCTGCGGAGTCGTAGCAAGCTGGACCGGCGGTGAAGATTATGACGAGTAGAAGTAGGGTTGCTGATTTAGACATGATGGTGTAACATTCTGAGTTTGGGTTAGTTTGATGGCATCAAATTGAAAGCTCGCCTTCCGTAGACTGTTCAGTTTCTTTCGATGGGACCTCGGGACGACGAGTTCCATCGTGCCGAACGAGCATTAGCTTCGCTGATCGTCGCAAGCTCCTTAGAGTTGCTACTTTGATAGTCAAAAACGTCTGGTTATAAAATCGCTCCTAGGAATTGAAACCCAAATAGACACCCCACTATGACTATTACCAGGCTACCATTTTCCTCCGTACTTTTGCCAAAATTTTAACTACATGGGCGTTGAACTGATCTACGAGCACTTTCCGGAATTAAGTGAGAAACAGCGGGAGCAATTCGCGAAAATGGACGAGCTCTACCGCCATTGGAACGCTCAGATTAACGTGATCAGCCGGAAGGATATCGATAACCTTTACGTTAACCACGTGCTGCACAGTCTGGCGATCGTGAAACTGATCAAATTCGTGCCCGGTGCGCGGATACTGGATCTGGGCACGGGAGGAGGTTTTCCGGGAATTCCCCTGGCGATCATGTTCCCGGAAACTTACTTCGAGCTGGTGGATAGCCGCAACAAGAAGATCATCGTCTGTAATGAAGTGATTGCCGCCCTGGGGTTGGAAAATTGTAAAGCCCGCCACGGTCGGGTAGAGGAAACGAAGGGCAAAAAATTCGATTTCATCGTCACCCGCGCTGTCGCAAAAATGGCCAAGCTTACCCAGTGGAGCCTGAAGCTGATCGCCAAAAACCAACAACACGCCCTACCCAACGGCATTTTGGCATTGAAGGGCCGCAACCTTGAAGAAGAGATGGCCGAACTGGGTGGACAGGACTACGTAGAAGAATATCCTCTCCACGATTGGTTCCCTTACGATTTTTTCAAGGAAAAAGCCCTGGTTTACCTACAATATTAGGGGTAAAACCTTACTTTTTGTTTGCAAAACCTTATCTTTACGGGCTTTAATAAACAAAATGTTCACAAAGCCCGTCTGGGCCATTTAAAACAACAGGATATGTCTTTCGAGATCGTAGGAAAACTGCACAAGAAATTCGAAACGGAAAATAAAACCGACACTTTCCGCGCCCGCGAATTTGTCATTGAGGTCGAAGACGGTCAGTACCCACAAATGGTGAAATTCCAGTGCGTACAAGACCGGACCAGCATTGTGGACAACGTCAACGAAGGTGACCAGATCAAGGTCCACTTCGATCTTCGTGGTCGTGAGTGGCAAGGCAAGTACTTTACCAATCTGAATGCCTGGCGCGTAGAGGCTATCAGCAATGAGGCACCCGCCGGTGGAGCAGCCCCCGCCACGGGAGGTTTTGGTAACGACTTTCCGAAAGCCAGCGACGAAGGTAGCAGCGCCAGTGCCGTCCAGGCGGATGATGATCTGCCGTTCTAGGCCAGTTCCTCAGCTCTATTCCAGGTAATTCTGAGGCTGGCTACCCGCTGACCGACCAACTCCAGGTCCAATTCTGCCTGCCGCGTGCCGCCCACTCTTTCGTAGAAGCGGGCGGCACGTTCGTTTTGGGCCAGTACGTAAAGGTAGATTCCACTGTCGGGCCTTTTTTCTTTCACCCACTCAGCCCCCCGACGCATTAATTCGCGGCCGACGCCCTGTCCGCGCTGACTGGCTGCAACGTGCAGGTTATCCAACAGGGCCCCGAATTGAGGGTCAGTGTCCAAGGCCAGGCAGATAAAGCCCTGAAGTTGATCGTCTGCTTCAGCCAGGATAGTACCCCGCTTGGGGTCGGGTGTTGCTAGGCGCTTTTGCCAGAAAGTGAGTCTTTCGGCTCCGGCCTGATTGTCCAGGTAGTCGTCGGACATGGCACCGCGGTAGTTCTCTTGCCAGCTTCGGGTGTGGAGCCGGGCGATGGCGATCGCGTCATCTGGAATTGCTTGGCGGTAGGTCATACTTGAGGGTTCAACCGAAAAATGAAACTTATCTCCACTCCACCCGATAACTCAATACGGGAATCAGACCCAGTTGCTTACGGTCCTCCACCTGCTCTGTCACACTGTCGTAGTAACGGTAAGCGGTGTTTTCAATGCCGCTGAGGTTCTGAATATCGAGGGAAAGGGTGGTGGTGGTTTTTTTATGGTATTTACGGCGGTAGAGACGGAGATCGGGGCGGACATAAGTGGAGAGTTGGTCGCTGCGGCCGTCGGAAAAGTCAGTGGTGAAACCGGAGATCGAATTATCATCAATCATGATTGGATAAAATCTTTCGCCGCCGGCCAAAATGATCGACAAGTTGGCGCCAAAAGTTCTGCGTTTTCCACGCTTATTGTTTCCTGACCATTCCTTACCGCTGAGGCCCTGAAAAATGAAATCACGACTGAAGCGATTAGCGAGCCACTCGCCATCCTGGTTTTGATTTTCCGAACGGAAGATGGAAAGGTTAGCGGAATAATATAAGGCATCGGGCTTTATGGGGCGGGCGTAGCTCAGTTCAAAACCATAAGAGCGGGAGTTAAACGAACGAGTCGTCCCTCCGGATAAAATATCAAGGAAGTCGTTCCGGAATATACGGGTACTTTGGCTGCTGAAGTCATCGGGGGTGTCCTGAAAAAAAGCGTTTGACCGAAGCGTATTACCATTTTCGAAATCAGTTTGCCAACCTAGGTTAACCAGATTAGATACGGGGACAAAATCAGACGAGTACTCTTCCTCGGTCAGTAGCGCGATCACTTCAGTAGGCAGCCGGCTGCTGCGCTCAGCCGAAAGTGAAAGGGTAGAACGATTTATGTAATAGCTGATCAACATTCTGGGTTCCAACACATTACTTTCTGCCAAATCCAGATATACGGAGTATCGAAGACCGCCAGACAGCGCGAGATCGCCAAATCGTTTTTCTGCCCGCAGGAAGGGGCTGGTAATATTTTGTGACCCGGTAAAAGCAGGGCCAGTGCCAAATAGTAGGTTTATATCGGTGGCTTCGCTCAAAAATTCGTTGCCAATGGAAAAACTAGCCCCACTCTCATTTGCGAATGTATAGGCAAACTGACTGCTGATCCTGCGTTGATCGAGCGGTCGGTTAACGGTAACTGGCGGATCGAAATTCAACCACTCTTCTTCTCGGTCATTATTGGTTTCCGAATAGGCGAATCCCACGGAGAGAAGCCCCACGCCAATTCGTTGTTTGAAAGTCGCTCCGGTTATCAGGACATTGGACTGGAAATCAATATTGGATAAATCCTTTTCCTCTTCCGGCTCTTCCACATTGCCCGTGAATTCATTGCTGCTGGCACCGTACAATCCGAAAACGGACAACTCTCCAGATTTACCCAACGGCTGAAACAGATGCGCACTGAAATCCTGAAAACGAATCTCCTCACCGCCAAAGTCAGCCCCGAAGTCGGCCAGTAATCCGGTAAAGCTGTAACGGTAATTGACCAGGTAGCTGCCACTGTTGGGGTTGCCTTTGGCGAATGGTCCTTCGGTAGCCAGGTCGAAACCGATGAAGCCCGCCTGTACCTGGTGCTGACGCCGTTCCGTATTGCCCGGCCGCAGGCGCATATCGAAGGTGCCGGCGGTTGCGTTTCCGTATGCTGCGGGCAGGCCACCGGCATAAAAAGTAGAATTGTCCAGCAGCTGGGCGCTCAGCGCATTTACGCCACCCCCACTTAAGGTCGGCTGGTCATTAATAGTACCGGCGTTGGCCGTGTGGTTGGGGTTCACGATCGCAAGGCCCTGCAAGCGCCAGAGGTTGCGGTTGGGACTATTTCCGCGCACGCTCAGGTGATTGGCTTGGTCGTTGGTCTGGGCCACACCGGGAGATAGCGCCAGCAGGCGCGCCGGGTCGTAGAAGGTGGCCGGCAATCGACGAACTTCTTCCAGCTTAACCTGCCGCTTTAGCGGGTTCACCACCGAAGTATTGCGGACTGCGGTGATCTCTATCGCTTCTATCGTCGGATCGGGATTGAGTTGCAGTTCAAAATTGCGGTTGGTCGCCGGCCCGCTACCTACCAGATAGCCGCTCTCCACGTAAGTCAGATAGCCCACGTAACTGATCGTCAATTCGTAACGCCCGGCTTTGATCTGGTCGAAAACATAGCGGCCGTACTCATCCGTCGTTTCTCCGTAGCGGATTACATTTTCCCCGTCGGCCAGGGAGACCGTTGCACCTACCAGGGGTTGGCCGTCGTTGATCGCAGTCACCTTGCCGCTCAGGTCAGCCCGCTGGGCAAAGAGCGTAGCGGACGAAAAAATAACGATGATAAAAATCAATGCGCGCTTAAAATCTATATACATTGTCGGGCTGTTATTGTGCAAAGATACACGATGAATCCGTTCAGATTTTTAGTTCTCGGCCGGAAGTAAAAGTTTAAACGGGTTCGACCAAACCATCCACATGTCCAACGTTTCCAAACCATCCGTTATTTCCGCTATTTTCGGGCTCAAATGCGCCAGCTGCCGCCGGGGCAAGATGTTCAAAACGGCGACTTTAAGCTTTAGCAAGCCGTTTGAGATGAACCCTCGCTGCCCCAAGTGCGACGCTAATCTGGAACCGGAGCCAGGCTTTTATTTCGGAGCCATGTTCATCTCCTACGCAATCACGGTTTGGCCGATGTTGGGCTTCATGGCGCTCTTCCGCTGGGGACTCGGCTGGAGCCTGTTTGGTTCTTTCGGTGTTACCTTGATAATGACGGCTATTCTCTTCGTTTACATTTTCCGCGTTTCCCGTAGTATGTACCTGAACATGATGGTGAAGTACAAGCCGGAACGGGGAGCCAAAGCAGCTGAAGCAAGCAATTAGATCAGTGTAGGTCTAATAAGCTCTCCAAGACTGCCCGCATTTCCCGTCTCCCCAAATAGCCCTTGTGCAGGAAAATCCGTTCGTCGCCTGGCCCGAGAATGACCGTTGTCGGAAAACTCAACTTTGCTACATTACCTTCGGTGATCGTCGCAGGCTCCTCGGAGTTGCCAGTCAAAACCAATATTTCCGCCAGTTCATGCACGCCGGTATTATTACCCGTAGGCCGAAAATTAAAGGTTTTGCCCCGGTACGTGATGGGTTCGGGTTGTTCCGCATTTTGGTTAACAAAGTAGCAATGCTCGTTGAGGGTGGTGGCGATCCACTCGTCCTGAAAAGTGACGTTCTCCATTTTGCGGCAGTAGCGGCACCAATCGGTATTCAGGAAAACCACCACCGGCCGATCCTCGATGCTCCGCAAGCTGTCGAGTTGCTCGAAGCGGTAGACGTTTAGCTCGGTTTGGGCAGAAACTGACCCAAAGAAGAAAACGGCGTTTAGTAACAACAGGAATGAGCGAAGCATAATATTAAGTTTTCCAATGGGTCGAGGACCTCTGGTCCGAGCATGTCACTTTGGTTAAGGTTACCTGGCCGCTTAAACGGGTACCTCGGACCGGAGGTCCTCGACGCCAGGTTCTCGAGTAGGCTATTACTTATCTTAAAAACTACCAAACCGTAAACCGCAACCCCAGGAATCCCCGCCGCCCCTGGTTTGGCGCAAAGACATAAGTAGGGTCAAAGGTCAGTGCATTCGGATTATTTGCGGTAGGGACGACCTGGCCGTCGTCGCCAAAGGTCACACCCTCGTCAAAGGGATCGAAGGCACGGGCAATGCTATTGGCGGGTGGGGTGTAGTTGAGTAAGTTCTTTACCCCTCCATATATCTCCAGTCGGTTTCCGAATTTCTTGGTGAGCTGAATATTTTGCAGACTCCAAACGGGGGAGTTTCCCGGGCGGTCGTCCAATTCTCCGAGCAGTGGTAAACGCATGGGGCCATAGACATTACCGGTGTAATCAACGGTAAGCCCGATACGGTGGAAAGGGTAGGCGATACTCCATACGCCGCTCCAACCTTCGGTGAGCAGTTGGCGGCTGGTGGTACCGTCGGCTTCCCGGATGCTAACGTCCTGGAGGGTGCCGCCGGCCAGTATCTTCAGGCCGTTTTCAAACTCTACGTCGGCGTTCAGGCTGACGCCCTGGCTGACGGAAGAGCCCTCCAGATTAGCGTAAATGATCTTGTTGGGGTCCGTCTCGTAATCCGGAACGATGCGGTTGGTAAAGTAGGTGTAAAAGGCAGAAGCGTCCAGGCTGACGGAAGTGCCGCCGGGCGTATAGATACGATGGACAAAATTCACGTTGCCGTTCCAGGAAGTTTCGGGCTGAAGGTCGCCGACGAACTCGATCGTCCTGGCTCCCGTGAGGGCCGCGTGGTCTTCGGTGAAGACGTTAGCCACCCGGTAACCGTTGCCTGCGCTCAGTCGCAGAGTATGGCGTTTATTGCGGCTGCTGAGTTTGTAGTTAACCCTTGGACTAAGTACGTTGCCGTGGCGGCTGTTATAATCGTAGCGCAACCCCAAGAGTAATTTCTGGTTGGCGTTTATCGCTATTTCATCCTGTACGAAGATTCCCGGAAGGCTGATGCGGGAGGGGGCCGTGATGTTAGGGTCTTCGAACTCAGCAGTGGCTGGCGTATTGTCGTCGTACCAGGTATAGCGATAAGCGGCACCTAATAGCAGGTCATGACGTTCACCCAACTGCTGGTTCCAGGTCAGTTGCCCAAAACCAACGTACTGTTGGGCGAAATAGGGCGTATTCCCATAATAGCTATCCTGATCATGGCCGTTCAGGCTGTACTGAAATAGCAGGTTTTCTTTGGTCGGCAATTGATAAGCACCGAAAACCTCCCAGCGGTTGGTGTAGATGCTTTCTCCGTATAGATCTTCCCCGCCCCGGTTAGTAGTTGTCCAGCGGGTGTCACCACCGAATCGATCTTCGTAAACGTAGCGGGCGGCCAGGGAGAAGAGGCGATTATCCTTTCTTCCATCCAGGGTAATCTTGTTAAAGAAGGATACCCGGTTTTGTAGGGTGACATCGGTGAAGCCATCATCATTATCGTCGATACGGTTCTGGAAATTAAAGTAATTGATACCCAGTAGTGCGTTCCAGCGTTTTCCCGCTTTGTATTTCAAACCGAGGTCGGTGTTCACGTCACCCCAATCGGAACTGAAAATGTCGGCTGAGAAAACCGGAGCATTACCGGGCTTTTTGGTGATGATATTTACCAGACCTCCAACGGCTTCTGAGCCGTAGAGTGTACTAGCCGGTCCTTTGACGATCTCCACCCGCTCGATCAGTGCCTGGGGAATACCCGTGAGACCATATACGGTGGAGAGCCCGCTGACGATGGGCATTCCGTCGATCAGGATCATGGTATAGGGGCCTTCCAATCCGTTGATGTGGATATCACCGGTATTGCAAACGTTGCAGTTCAGTTGGGGGCGAACGCCGTTGACATTCTGCAAGGATTCGAAAATGCTCGGCGTGGGGTTGGCCTTGAAAAATTGAGCATTGTAAACTTCCACTGGTACCGGGCTGGCGGATTTGGAAACTTCCTTCATCGTAGCGGAAACCACCACTTCTTCCAGAGACGCTGCGGAAGGCTTCAATTGAAATTCAAGGCCCGAAACAGTTTCAGTACCTACACTGATACTTCGGCTAATCGATTCAAAACCGAGTGATCGGACCAACAGGGTGTATTCGCCACTTTTCAGTTCGGGCAGGGAAAAACTTCCATCGGCTTCGGTACTAACGCCCGTTGCCAACTCCTCCACATAGACTGATGCGAATTCCGCCGGACTACCATCGTCGATAATGACCCTGCCAGAAATGACGGAAGTTTGCGCCACCAATAAGATAGGAAACAAGAGTAACAAAATTGCCTGGAGGGAACGAGTAAGAAGTTTCATTTAATCTACTTTAGGTCACAAAAATATAAAAGTTAGATTAGTCTAACAATTTTGTAAGCAGATTGTATTTATGAAAGTTTCAATAACTGCGACATCACGATCGCTTGTAATTTCAAACTACTTGAAAAAGGGCATACTTCTAGAGTGACCGGGAGGTCGCTAGCCAGAAAATAAACCATCTTCGCTTCTCCCCGTTGCAACGATATGTCTACACCTCAGGATCAACTACCCACGCTGGTAATCGCCGGAGCTACCGGTTTTGTCGGTAGCTGGTTCATCGAAAATTTTCACGAGAAGTACCGGATTATTGGCCTCAGCCGTGCGGTGATGGAGGAAGACCCACGGCCTAATGTGGAATGGCGACAGGTGGAGATGTATTCTCTTTCCAGTATGACCGATGCGACGATCGGGGCAGATTATGCGCTGTATCTCGTCCATTCGATGGGGCCCTCCACCCGCCTTCACCAGGGAAACTTCGAGGATACGGATTTATTGCTGGCGGATAATTTCGCCAGGGCGGCGGAGGTCAACGGTATTCAGCATATCGTTTATATGGGCGGCTTACTACCCACGGATACGGATGAATACTCCCGTCATCTCCGTAGCCGGTTGGAGGTGGAGCAGACTTTGGGCAGTACCGGAGTGGCGACCACGGCTTTACGAGCGGGCATCATTGTAGGGCCGGGCGGTTCTTCTTTTAAAATGGTCCGTAACCTGATCGCCCGGTTGCCGGTGCTGGTTTGTCCCAGTTGGACCAGAACCTCCACCGACCCGATAGCGCTACCGGATGCCCTACGGATTATCGACTACTGCCTGGGCAATGAAAGTACTTACAACCGGGCCATCGGCATTGCCGGTAGCCGACAAACCAATTATCAGGAAATGCTGGCCATTACTGCCAGGGTAATGGATAAAAAACGACTCATCATCCCCATGCCCTACCTGCCGGTGGGTTTATCCAAACTTTGGGTCAGCCTGATCACCGGCAGCAGCCTGGAGTTAGTGGGGCCGCTGGTAGAAAGTCTGGAACACGAAATGGTGGCCAAGGACAACGACGTACTGGACCGCTTTCCCGACCGGATGGATTATGAAGCTGCTGCCCGCTACGCCCTGGAACACGAAGATCAAAAACCCTTTTTACCCGAACGGATCAAATCAACTAAGGAGAAAAATACTGTTCGTAGCGTTCAGCGACTACCCAATCCCTATCACCGTAAGGCGACCTGGGTAGCGCGGATGTACCAACACTGGCTTCCCCGCTTTTTCCGTGCCTTGTTAACGGTAGAGAATGAGGGTGATAGTGCCACTTTTAAAATGTTCGGGGTGCCCTTACTGAAATTGCAATTCATTAATGACCGCAGCGACGACCGCCGCCAACTCTTTTACGTTGTCGACGGCCGCCTCGTTAAACGCCGCGATTACGGCTGGCTGGAATTCCGCAACGTACTGGACGACGAGTACGTCATCTCCGCCATCCACGAATTCGTGCCCAATCTGCCCTGGTTTATTTACGTCGTTACCCAAGCCCGAATTCATGAATGGGTAATGCAACGTTTCGGGAAGTTTCTGGCCAAACGGGGAGATATTAATGAACCGATCGAGGCGGCGCAAGGATAAGACTTCGGCTGAACGATAAATCGACGCAGGGGATTTTCGGCCCGAAAAATGTCTTGAGGCCAGGATTGTTTAGAGGGGGCAAAAATTCGCAATTCGTGGAAATTTACCGGTCCTGTATCTTAGTAAGCCGACGGAAATAATTGTTCCTGGACACTGCTACTTTGCTAGCCCGACAATAGCGTTAAAAAATCGCTAAACTCCAGTATTCAACGAGTGAGTAAAGGTGGCTGCCGTATTTTAGGTTAAAACCTAAAACATGAAAAAGCCGCTTCTCTTTATCCTTCTGTTGCTACCTTTTTTACTGCTTGCCCAAATGCAGCAACTGGAGGAAACAGGGCACTTATACGTGCGCTATAGTCACGCCAGGGTGCAACTCAAATTCATGACCGCTACGGAGCAGGAAATCTTCAATTACGTAGATAAGGATTGGGTAGAAGGTGATGACAGCAACCCGTTCAACCGCTCGCGAAGTAAGGTTTACGAAAAGTGGACAAGGGTGAATATGAACGAATATCCCGATCTGCGTCATGGCCTGCGTTATCTCGCTCAGCTAAAATCCAAGGGTTGGAGAGTAACGGATACGAATATGAGTACCAGCGTATTGCTGAGTGGAGGTGGAGAACACAGCATCAATAGTAGGGAGGTCATTTCCTACGATTACACCTTGAGCCGGCCCTCCGGACAGTCTTCCGTGGCTTATCAACCACCCCCAGAACCCACCGTTTTACGGGCTGTGACCTTGAGTGATGAGTTCGGGGAGACTTTTCGTTACTCCGTATTGGAAAGGGAAGAGAACCTGGCCGGTGAGCGCAAACTATTGCGTACGCTGAATATCAAAAAAGAATTAAATGGTGATTGGATCGAGTGGGACGAAAGCCCGGCAGCCGTGGCGAATTACTTACCCGGCACGGATCGGGAGGATCCCTTCGTGGATATGCGGGTGGAAAATAATGCGCTGGTATTGGTCCACAGTTTCCCGGGCGAGGTACTTACGGAGTATCAGCATTATTTTGAGTACAACCGCAAAGGTGGAAGTATGCTGTTGGAACGGGTGGAAATTCAGCGGGAATTGATTTATAAAGGCTGCCCACGCTCGGAACGGCTGCAGGTATTACCCCGTAAATCGCTGGTTACTGGTGAAGTCACTTACGCTGGTTGCAACGATGCCCGGCTTTCGAACGGGCGAAAAAATGTTAATCAAGTTTCCGGTGGCTACCACAAAGTGACCATCGATGGGTTCAGCCTGAGAAGTAGGGAGGTCAGGTTAGAGCGCGGAAAGGTGGTAATTGCCTATTAAATTAATTGCCAGGGCTTCAAAGTAGCAATGCTTTAACGACCTTTGTGCCCGATGCCTACCCAGACCTCATCAGTGTTTTTCCATCCGCTATCTACCGAAGGCAACTTACCTGCCCCGCCGGAACGCTTTACCTATCCTTTTTACTACGAACCTCACCCACTGGCAAAACTGGCCGCAAGCGATCTGCAAGATCATCTGGCAGGTGAGAAAAGCTGGGATTTTGACTTTGGTCTGAATCCGGGTGCCAATTCTGGTCAGGGCAAAATGTTTGGGGTGCTGGTAGTAAGTAACGAAGCTGGAGACTTAGGCTATCTGGCGGCCTTCTCCGGTAAACTCGCCGAAAGTAATCATCTGCCAGGCTTCGTGCCACCCGTCTTCGACCTGTTGCCGGAAGACGGTCACTACAAGAACGGTGAACGCGAAATCAGTGCCATCAACGATGAGATCAAGAGATTAGAAGCCCGGCCAGAATTTTTCCGGCAACAAGAACTGGTCGCTCGCTTGCAATCAGCGTCTGCTACTGAGTTGCAAGCCGAAAGAGCTAAACTGAAAGCTACCAAAAAAGACCGCAAAAGACGCCGTGAGGCTGGTCGCTCCGAACTGGATCCCAGCGCCTTTACCGAGCTGGAGCAATCGCTGGCCAAAGAGTCAATTGGTGGGCAACTGGCCTACAAAGATCTGGCCCGCGCCTGGCAAGCCCGCCTGGAAAGGGAGACCAAAGCCCTGGAGAAAATGACCGGGAAGATCGACCAACTCAAGCAGAAGCGAAAAGAAGCCAGCAACGCCCTGCAGCACTGGATCTTCAGCCAGTACCGCTTTCTGGATTCCACCGGCGCAGTCAAGGATTTGCCGGATATCTTTGCCGATACCGTTTTTAAAAAGCCCATTGCCGGAGCCGGGGAGTGCGCCGCGCCCAAACTTTTACAATTTGCCTACGCCAACGATTACCGACCCCTTGCCCTGGCAGAATTCTGGTGGGGTAGGGCGCCTGACTCCGAGATTCGCCGTCACTTGAATTATTACCCGGCCTGCCGGGGCAAGTGCCAGCCGATTCTCGGCCACATGCTCAACGGCCTGGAAGTGGACCCCAACCCCTTACTGGTCAACCCCGCTATCGGCAAACGAATTGATATTGTTTTTGAAGACGAGGACCTGATCGTGGTCAACAAACCCGCGGAATTTCTTTCCGTTCCCGGGCGCCACATCGAAGATTCGGTCTACCAGCGCATCCTGGATCGTTATCCCGAAGCTACCGGCCCGCTGATCGTTCACCGGCTGGATATGTCGACCAGCGGACTGTTACTCGTCGCGAAAAACAAGGTGGCCCACGAGAAAATACAGCGCCAATTCTTGAAGAGGACCGTTAAAAAACGCTACGTAGCCCTGCTGGATGGCAGGCTGGAGCGTGGTGAAGGTGCCATCGACTTGCCACTGCGCGGCGATCTTGAAAACCGCCCCCGGCAGATCGTCGACGCTCGCTACGGTAAATCGGCCCGGACCAACTGGAAACGGTTGGAGGAACGCCCCGACGGACGTACGCTCGTCCACTTCTGGCCAATTACCGGCCGTACTCACCAGTTGAGGGTACACGCCGCTCACCCCGCGGGACTGAATACGCCGATAGTAGGCGACGATCTCTACGGGCACCGGGCGGAGCGCCTCTGCTTGCACGCCGAGTGGATTGCTTTTCGTCATCCCGTCAGCCGTAAAGAGATGGAGTTCCTGGTGAATGTCGATTTTTGAATACGAACCTGGACGGCTATCTTGGGGTTTCAGCTGCTTACCACCCACTATCTATGATTCCCACTCTAAGGACTGTTTACAACGAAAATTTTTCCCAATCCCGCTACGATGTCATGCTCGCCTGGTTGAGTGAGCAACACGATTGCACTCCCAATTTTCACGTCTCCGAAACCCCCATTTTCATCTCCGCGGAACTGCGGGATCACCTGATGGCGGCCTCGGCCGACGTCACTAAAGTCATTACCGCTCCCGGCTTCAGCGAGCGGGCCGAATGGGCCTTGTTGCCAGACCAGCGGGTACCCGGCCGCACCCCTCACCCGTTGTTCATCCAAATGGATTACGGCCTCTGTAAAATGGCGGATGGCAGCATCGAGCCCCGTCTTATCGAGGCCCAGGGGTTCCCGTCGCTCTACTTTTTCCAGGAATTGCTGGGGCGGGCCTACCGAAAGTATTTCGATATTCCGGAAGGCTACGGTAGTTTCTTCAACGGGCTGGACCGCGAGCGCTACCACGAGTTGCTCAGAGCCTGTATCCTTAATGGTGAGGACCCCAGACACGTCGTCCTGCTGGAAGTCGAACCCGAAAAACAAACCACCCGCATCGATTTCGTCGTGGCCTGCGATCAACTCGGAATCGCCGAACTCTGCATCTCCGACCTCATTCTGGAAGGCCGGGAGCTTTTTTACCTTCGCGATGGGGTCAAAACCAAGGTCAAGCGCATCTTCAACCGGGTTATTTTCGACGAGTTGCTGCAACGGCCGGACCTGGAGCGCCAATTCAATATGACCGAGGACGTCGACGTCGACTGGGCAGGTCACCCGGAGTGGTTCTTCATGTTGTCCAAACATACTCTGCCGGAGTTTGACAGTCGCTACGTTCCAAAATCTTTCTTTCTCAGCGATCCGGATCTGCCCACTGACCTGGAAAATTACGTACTCAAACCGCTCTATAGTTTTGCCGGAGCGGGAGTCGTGCTTAATCCCACCCGCGCAGAAATAAATGCCGTGGGGAACAAGGACCATTATATCCTGCAGGAAAAAGTAGAATACGCCCCCCTCATCAAAACCCTCGACGAGCCGGCCCGCGCCGAAGTTCGCCTGATGTATCTCTGGCCCCCCGATGAGCCTGAGCCTATCCTGGTTAATAATCTCGTCCGCCTCAGTAAAGGTAAAATGATCGGGGTACGTTACAATAAGGGCAAGACCTGGGTGGGGGGTAGTATCGGGTATTTTCCCCAAGAGTAATGATTGAATGGGGTAGTGATTAATTGATGTAATCAGTCGAACTGATGTAAACCAACATTGCATCATTAAATCATTGTTACATTAGATCATTGTACATTACCTCCGATGCGATTTCTTCCTTCCTTCGTTCTGGCAACTTTGGTTTTTTTTCTCACCAAAGACTTTCCCTTTTTCTGGGATACGATTCAACTGGCCTCAAAGCAGGCGAGTCATATCTTTTATACGGGGGGGCTTCTGCTGCCGGACGCCATCGACAGCGGCCATCCACCCGGTTTTGGCACTTATTTGGTCGGCTGGTGGAAAATCTTTGGTCGCAAACTCTGGGTAAGTCACCTGGCTATGTGGCCGATCAACCTTTTGCTTTTTCATCAACTTATCCGCTTTTGCCGGTACATCGGCGGTCAGCACTGGTACTGGCTCTGCGGTATTGTATTACTGGAGCCGGTCTTGCTGGGGCAACTCTGCCTGGTGAGTCCCGATCTGGCCCTGCTGGCTTTCTTTTTACTGCTCCTGAATTCAGTTTTGCAGCGAAATGGTTTTTTTATGGCTGGCAACTCCGAGGAGCTTGCGACGATCACCGAAGGTAAAGTAGCAACTCCGAGGAGCTTGCGACGATCAGCAAAGCTAATGCTGAATGAAAGACAAGGCGATTCTGCCCCCAAAACGACCACCGCACCGCCAGACGACCATACTACTACTAAACCACTACCCGACTATCAGACTGCCATTACTATCCTACTGGCCACCCTCGCTCTCTCCGTTATTTCTACCCGAGCCTGGATGGCAGCCCTGGTCATCTTTTTGATCGAGACTATTGTCATCCGACGCAAATTTTCCTTCAGGACCTTGCTGCCTTACGCCCTGGGCGGAATTCCGGCCGTTGTTTACCTGGTCACTCATTACCTGGCTAAGGGCTGGATCGGCTACCACGAAGCTTCTCCCTGGGCCGCTTCTTTACAGACTGTCGGGCCGGGAGAAATGATTTTTAACGTCGGCATTCTCGGCTGGCGGATGCTGGATTACGGCCGGTTCTTTCTCTGGCTGATTCTTGGGCTACTGCTACTGAGAAATCTCAAAAAAATACGCATTTATCTGTCTAAATATCGGCTGCTTTTTTCGCTGATTCTATCCCTTCTGGGGATCATCGCGATAATGACCGTACCTCGTAGTGGGATGGTTTCTCCCCGTTATTTCCTGCCGGGAATCATTATTTTTGATTTGACGGTCATCTACCTGCTATTCCGGGAAACTCATTTGAGTGCAGGGGTAAAAAAATCACTGGCTACCCTGGCCTTCATCGGCTTACTAAGTGGCAGCTTTTGGGTCTATCCATTTCGTGTTGCCCAGGCCTGGGACGCCACCCCGCTACATTCGGTCTACCACGAGCATTATACCGCCGCCCTGGATTATTCCGTCGGGCATAATATAGAGTTGGAAAGCGTCGGCAGCGTTTTCCCTTCCATCGGACCGGTGGATAATCGACTGTTAAACGGTGAGGAAGCCGGCTTTCCCAAATTTGACCGGAACCAGAAATATGTTTTCGTAGCCGGTATTCACAACGACTTTAGTGACGATGAACTGGATTACATCGAAGCGGAGTACACGCCCATACAGACCTGGAGGCGGTTAGGAGTGGTCAGCCATCTTTATCAACGCCGTTAGAGCGGTAGCGTGGATAATCCTAAAGTTGTAACTTGCGGTAAACACCCGCACTATCCATGCAAATTCTTTCGGTCGTTTTCGGCATCATCTTCGTTCTGTTGTTGCTCAGCCTGCTGGCTACCACTTTGATGGAACTCATCGCCAGCTTTTTTAGCCTGCGCGGCCGCAACCTCACCAAGGCCCTGCGCAATATGTTGTCCAGCTCGGATGAGAATGAGATACTACTTCAGGACTTTAAGGCGAACAGCCTCTATCGCCACCTCACCGAGCAGTACGGTCGCCGCAGCCGGGCAGATGCACCGAGCTACATGAGCGCCGAAACTTTCCAAAGTATTCTTTTCGACATCATCCTGAAGGGGGAGCCGATTGAAAAACTGAAGGAAAGAATTGACGCACTGCCTGATCAGGACCTTCGTAACGTTCTCAATCAACTACTGCGGGAAAGTGGTGGTCAACTGGATCTGTTCCGACACGAAGTACAGAATTGGTATTCCAACGTTATGGACCGCGCCGGCGGCTGGTACAAACGCTACACTCAAAAAATACTGGTCTTTCTCGGTCTGGGCATCGCTATTGTCTTCAACGCCGACACCGTAGGCATATACGAACGACTCAGTTCGAATCCAGAACAGTTAGAGCAGATTGTCGCACTGGCCGATAACTACGTAGCTGCCCGCGAAGGTATTCCTACCGAAGAGGTTTTCAAATCCGGCCGCAACCTGCCCGCTCCTTCTCCTGCGAATACCACACCCGCCCAGCCCTCGCCCGGTTATACGGGGCCGGCCGTTGTTTTCGACAGCCTGGGTAATCCAGTTCCCGGCCCGATAGCTGAGGACCCTACGATTGTCCCTGAACTCAATCAGAATATAGATGAGATGGACAGCGCCGAATACGCCCGATTCCAGAGCAAGCTCGATGAGTTCAGAGATATCCTGAACTACGAGTTTGAAAGCGTGCGCTCCCCCCTCGGTCTAGGTTGGGAAGGCGTTTCCGTAACCGAACTCGGTTTTTACGATTTGATCACTAAACTGCTGGGCTTCATCCTTACAGCCCTGGCCATCAGCATGGGCGCTCCGTTTTGGTTTGACCTGTTGCGTAAAGTAGCCAATATCCGGAGCGCAGGCAGTCGACCGAGCTGATCGACTAATAGTCGATCAAGTAATTCCGCCGGACAAAGAAAATTGAATAACGACACATTTTTTAGGCCTCTGCATTATCACCTCGTATCACTTAATACTTACCTGCCGCACTTTCATAAACTAAAAAAGCCTCCACAATCGCGGAGGCTTTTTTAGCTGGACTTTAGCGGTTTGCTAACCGGCCAGTATTTTAAAGAAACTCTGATGTGAAGTAGATTAAGGTATCTGACATCTTGATCATGCTTCGTATACCACCAGAGTTTCAGTCGG
>PDLQ01000016.1 GCA_002591745.1 Lewinellaceae bacterium SD302 | reverse complement strand
GTTGATTATTTAAAAGCCAAAGTTCAGCACTTGCAGTATTTGCTGAGGAGAGCGGCGGCATGAAACAATCAATCACCGCTAAAGTCAAGTTTAGAGCTTGTTTGGGAATTGCTATGAACCATAAAGGCTTGTTTTTCAGGAAATAGAAATCCAAACAAGCTCTTAGATTTAAAAAAATCAGCCCGGCCGGCCTCGTTATCGACGGGGCCGGTTTATTTTACAGCACCATCAACGGAAATGAACAATGAGTAAGCCAACCCATATTCTGGTTATTGAAGACAATGAGGATGTTCGAGCAAACTTAGCGGAGATTCTGGAACTCTATGGCTATATAGTAACGGAAGCTCAAAACGGCCTGGAAGGCGTAAAAGAAGCCATTCGAATACTCCCTGACCTGATTCTTTGCGACGTCAGCATGCCCGAACTTGATGGTTACGGAGTCCTGAATATTTTGAGCCAGCAGGATAATACTGCAGGCATCCCCTTCATTTTCATTACCGCCCGCACCGAAAAAGAGGACGTCCGCCGGGGCATGAATCTGGGGGCAGACGATTACATTACCAAGCCTTTCTATAAGGACGAACTGCTTCAGGTAATCAAAACCAGGCTTAAAAAAGCGGCGAGCCGGGCTCCTCAGGGTGATAATGAAGCCATTGTACAACACCTTAACGATCCGGAAAGGGGACTAAAAAAGCTAAACTCCGCCTTCGGTGAATTCGGCAGGTTGAAGAATTACGGTCAGGGACAACTCATCGTAGACGAAGGTGAATTTCCCCACTTTATCTACCGGGTGAAAAGCGGGCGGGTTCACATGATCCGTTCCCACGAATACGGTAAAGACTACATCATCGCCGAGTTGGGTCCGGGCGAAATTTTCGGCCTTTCTACCGTCCTGGAAAGAGGAGGCTATCATTACCGGGCGAAACTGGCCGGCGATAACGGCGGTAGTTGTCAATTACTCAGCAAGGAGAAACTCTTCCAGCTACTCAACGAAGATCGTAATGTTTCCGAGGCCATTATCCAATTGATGGCCAGTCGACTGGTGGCCCACGGAGACAAGCTGGCGCACCAGGCTTACGACAGCGTTCGACGCCGAACCGCGCTGATCCTTTGCGACCTTCACGAAAAATACCAGAACGCCCCCATCGAACTCAGCCGGGAAGAACTGGCTCAGATGGTGGGCACCACCAAAGAAAGCGTAACCCGTTCTATTTCTGACTTTAAAAAAGAAGGGTTGTTGACTACTGAAGGGCGGGCCATCAGACTAATCGACCCAACCGCCTTATACGGTTTGCTAGTGTAGGAAAGGATCAACCGAGGGATCGCTCAATAAATTATCATAGTTCAACTTCCTGACCTTCCTGTTCAGGAAGGGAGAAATACTTTATCAGTTCGTCGATTGCCTGATCGGTGCGGTCCATTTCGAGTAAAATCAGTTTACGGTCCTGGAAGTTGATGCTTTTTTCCAGGCTTTCCAGTTGTAGGTTTATGGCTCCTATTTTCCTTTGGTATTCATCCGCCTCAGCTGCGTTGCGGGCGTAAAATGCCTCCAGTGGGTGAAGCGTATTGAGTTCAGCGAAATTCCGGGCGAGCTTATCGTGGTAGTAACCAATTTGCTCCCAGCCATAGCCGCAGTACTTCTCATCTTCCAGGATGCTTTGTAAGGTGGCCCAACTGGACAGGCCCGGATACAATTTGCCCAGTTGCAAGCGATTGAAACTAGCGGGATGTGCAACGCTCATCTCATAAGTCGCACGATCAAGCTGCAGGGCGGCCAAGGGCAGATTATCTTCGTCAATTGCGAACCTGGTAGCTTCCCAGGCTTTGCGGGCGCGTCTTAATCGGAAACGAAATACGTCCTCACTACCTACGCTATTCGGGCTTACCCAATTCAGACCAAGTTGTTGAACATCATTTTCAAACTGTTTGGCGTGCTGCCGGGCTGCCGGGCGATCTCCGTATTTGATATCTAGATAAAGTGAAGCGTATTGACGTTCGGCTGCTTCAATATTCGCGTAATCATCTTCCGTACAACTTACGCTGATCACACATAAAAGTAAAAAAGATATTAGAGTGGTAAAACGCATGTTGCTCGTTTAGATTGATGGACTGAATCACGGGGTCGGTAGCGAAAATTTCTTTCCGCTCAACCGACATTGCTTCTATGAAGTCACGATACGCTGCTGACTACTTTTGGCATTACTGACCTCCCAGGCAATATCGGTATGGAGCACCAACATCGGCCGCCGAGTCCTCAGCGCAACGCCCTGGGTGACCCCCGGGTACAGCACTGCCCGCCAGTGACTACGTACTCGGTTGACGACTACCGTGAGGTCCGCGTCCACTTGCTCGGCGTAATTGACCAGACCATCCGCCACGACCTGATCATCGACGGTTACGATCTTGAACGGGTTGTTCCTGATATCCGACCCCAGGTGCAGTTGTTCCATGGTCGTCCAGGGAACGAATTTTTTGTGGGTGATCCGTTCCGGGTGCTGAACGTGGACGAAGTGGACATCAGCACCGGTGAACTGCCGTAGTACTTCGATCTGCCATAAAGGATAAGGCTCCGCTGTTTCGTGGTGATTGGCCACCACCATTTTATTGATCGGCCGGTAAGCGGCACTAGGCGGAATCAGGAAAACCGGACGATTACTGGACTCGCTGACGGTAATGGAAGTAGAGCCCAGCCAACGATCAAAAAGACCGCTCGTACTGCGGGTAGCCATGACGACCATCTCGATATCGTTCTGGTGTGCACGTTTCAGGATTGCCCCGGCGATCGAAAAGGTCGACTCAGTTTCATAAGAAACCTTTACACCGGCCGGAGGCTCCGCAAGCGGGTAGTCAAATCCCTCACCGGAAGGTAACGCGAACTGTTCCAGGCGGTGAAGGTAGCTGCCGTGGATACTACTGTCGCCGGCAAATACCAACTTCTTATTCGGATCCAAAGAGCTCGTATAGTAATGAACCAGCAATACATCCATTTTGGCTGCTTCCGCAAACTTTAGAGCGTAAGCGTAGGCATTGTGGCAATTAAGCGTAAAATCTACTGGGACGAGTATCTTGGACATGAGTTGTTATTTTTTTAGTAATGGATTAGCCCAGAGGTGCTTCATTGAGGACCAACAGCGGCAGGGGGCTGTGCAGGGCAACTTCCCGCGTGCGGCTTTTGTGAAAAATCGTATCGAAAAAACTATAGCCGGGGCGGCTCATCACAATGATATCAGCATTGTTCTTGATGGCTTCCTCCAGAATGGCATCCGCTACTCCGGAAGCGGAGGGTTCGGAAACCGTTATTTTGAAGGGCACCTCTCGTTCGGCGTAGAATGACTTCAAAGTAGCAAAGTCGAGGGTAGTGAGATTATTCTTCTCCCTGACGTGTACGAAGTGGATATCCGGTGACATCGGTGCCAGAGACGCTACCAGACTGGGGCCTACCAAAGCGTCCACACCTTCCAGGTCCGTGGCGAAGCACAATTTTTCAATGCCGTCGAAACGAGCCCCTTCGGGAACCACCAGAACCGGGCAGGGTGCATTGACCAGGGTGCCGGAAGCATGGCTGCCAAACAACTCAGCCCAGGTACCAAAGGCTCCCCTGGTGCCCATGACCACCAAGTCAAAATCATCGTCTTCGGCAACAAATTTTGTAGTCGACACGGCTTCCCCAATCTCGACCAACTCTTTTATCTTCGGTTCGTGTGCCAGGTCTTCGCTGACGGAAGCAACGCCACGCTTAACGAAACTGGTCATGCTCTCTCTTCCAACGTCCAGCAGTTTCCCGGTGATGTCGGAGGCATAGGCCGGTACTTCGGCAATCGCCATCCCCGGATGAACACAGTGCAGCAATTGAACTTCGGCTCCGATTTTATCTGCCATTCGTAAAGCGTAGATGAAGGCATTGGCAGCGATTTCGCTGAAGTCAACCGGGACTAATATCTTTTTAAAAGTTTGCATTGCACGACAATTGATTCCTGACAAAACTAGTCGGTGCCGATTTAGCTGGTGGTGACAATGATCTTTGCCAGCAGTGATTTACGTCAATTATTACCCGTACCCCTACCGATACCTTTATTTGAGTCACCAATACCCCATTATCTCTATGAAATTATTTTCCATCATCGCCCTGCTTTTATTGATTAGGGTTGGCTCCTGTACGGATGAGCAATTATTAAAAAGCCGCCTTGCCGAGAACAGTTACCTCGATTTGATCTACTATCTCGAATCCAACCAGCAGCCCGGTGCTACTGTAGCTGCGGCTGAATTGAATGAAAACCTGGTGGAGCTGCGGGGAAAGTGGCGCAGGCCAATGAGTCGTGCCAATAGTACGAAGTGTCGTTTTCATCTGGACGAGGCCGAAAAGAGCTTTGCCGAGGCAAGGGCCGCCATTAAAAACAGTAATCTGGAAGCGGCAAAAATTCTGGTAGACCGGGCCATGAATGAACTATATGCCGCCGATGACGACGCTTTCACCCGTCTTTACTCGGGAAAACTATATGCGTTTTATACTACCTGGCTCGAAGTAGATATGATCATCAATGATCAAATGCTCTGTCTGATGGAGTGGAAGGAATATACCTGGTGGGCCAATCTGGCCCGTAGCGAATGGTATACGGTAGAGTGTGAAACGCCCGACCCCACACTGTATCCCTTCACCCCGTCAGAACTTCACGTGTTCGAAACGGCTAAGCACGATTTAGGCACCGCCCTTAATGCGTTCAGTCAAAATATCAGCCGTGGAGATCAATGTAGTTCTCAAGAACATGCCACTGCGGTCACTGAAGCTTTGTGGTCACTAATGATGAGTTTAAAAATCGCTCCTCCGGCCGAAACCGTTTTACTTGATTGATCAAACCTCCCGAAAACGGCCGTAGGTGCTGATATTGTTTATTCGCTCCTCCCGGCCGCTCTCGGTATGTAAAACCACGATCGGCAAATTGGCCCTGAGTGCCAGATCTTGCGTCAGTGTTTCGTGAATGATCTTCTGGTCGGCACTTTTGGTGTCATTTACCATGACTAGAACATCGGCGTGGATCTCGGCTACATAAGTCAGCAAACCCTGACTAATATCTTCATCGTTCACCTCGGCAACAGTATAGTTATATCCCACGGCCGGCTCTCCGTCGTGCAGCTCCCGCATCAATTGCCAGGGAATGAAGCGCAGATCTCCGTCTGTTTCCGGTCGGCTAACGTGGACGAAGTAGACTTTTGAGGAATAGAGTTCAGCCAATCCCTTTATCTGCCAAAGGGCATAGGGTTCAGCGACCAAACTTGTATTGGCTACCACGATTCTCTTCATGGGGGTAAAGTCAACTTTTGGCGGGATTAAAAACACCGGACGATCGCAGACAGCACTTACTCGAATGGATACGCTTCCCAACCATTTTTCGTGAACGGCGGCTGAACTTTTGGTGCCCATAACGACAATGTCAATATCCTCTTGCTCTGCTCTGGACCGAATCGCAGCGGCTACGTTGCTAGCGGGCCTGCTCTCAAAAAAAATCTTAGTTGCCACGGAGAAATCTTCGTAATCAAAATCCCTCAGGTGATTAACCGGAAGTACGAATTGTCGTATCTTTTCAACGGCCACGCTTTGGTAGTCGCTCTGAGAACCTGTGTTCTCGTTTCCCAAAGACGACCGAAAGTAATGTGCTACCAAAACTTCCCGCCCGGTGGCTTCGGCCAGGCGCATGCCGTAGCGGAAGGCGTTGTAACAGTTAATACTGAAATCGACTGGAACTAATATCTTTCCCATGGTTCTTTTAGACTGCAAAGTAGCGGGGCTGGTAACAAGTTGGAGACTAAAACATCAGTGCAGCGGATGATTCTAGTCATTGTATCTTAACGACCCGGCGCTAATCTTGTATTGACCAACATTACTAGGTTAATATGTACGCAATAACATCGATCCTGCTCCCCGTCGATTTTTCCGACGTTGCCAAAAATGCTTTCCGCTACGCGGCGGGAATCGCCGCAAAAACTGGTGCCGATCTTAACCTGCTCTACTGTATTCCGGATTCATCCAACGATGACTCTCCGTTTCTCATCGTTCCTTACGCCGATCGGTTAAAGGCGGCCAAACAGGATATGGATAAATTTCTGTACGGAGAACGTCAGTGGGCAATGGAAAATGGTATCACTTTACCATCCATTAATACAAAAGTCAAGGGCGACACCCTGAAAGTAGCCGTGGAAAAGCTCGTTTCCAGCCAAGAGATCAATTTACTGGTGATGGGAACCAAGGGGCGTAAAAACGAATGGGAAAAAGTGCTCGGATCAAAAACGAGTTACTTGATCAATCAGGCTCCCTGCCCGGTGCTGGTTGTTCCTGCTGACGCCCAGTACAACCCCATTCAGCGTATCTGTATTGCTACTGATTTGAACGATGAGTCCGCTTTTGAAATCGAACGGGTCGATGGGATGTTCACCCCTTACAAGCCCGAGATACACTTTTTACACATTCGCATTCATCAGGACAAAACCACGAACTACGATCTAAACCACCTGCGTGAAGCGATTGCTAAAAAGCACCTCGAAAGTACGCTCTGCTTTGCCGCGGTGAGTAACAGTGATGTCGTTAACGGGCTTTTTCATTACGCCAGGAAGCAAGACTGCCAACTCGTGGCGATGTACCGGCCGGAAAAGACCTGGCTCGCGCGTACATTCAAGGCCAGTAGCACCCGTGATGCGATATTGAAAGCGGACCTTCCGCTTCTGATTATTACGAATCACCAGTAGGAATTAGAATAATTTTCTTCCGGTACTTTGAAGCTCTGAACAGGGTCCGAAAAAAAAAGTAGTTCGGATTAATTCCGAACTACTTAGTGCTTAGAGCCTGCTTGGGTTCTATTTATCGATGGGAACGATCATCAGTGGTATTTTACACCTCGTAAGTAATGGCCGGACTTCAGAATCAACGAACAGGCTTTCAATAAATCCTCTTTTCCGTCGTCCCATGATCAGCAAATCGACGTTCTCTTCTTGGATGAACTCAATGAGTCTTTTGACCAACTCCCCAGGTTCCAGAATTTTCAATTCGTCATCGCTGTTCATAAAATCCCGCTGTTCGGGATCTTTGAGAAATGCGATGTCCTTCCTTTCTTCATCGGGATTGTCGTGCTCCAGGTGGACGAAATAAGATTTAGGTCGATTGCCCGTCAGGTATTGTTTGGTCTCGTTGATAATCGCCCGTAATGGTGCCTCGTTTCTAAAACTGTAAGCGATTTTTTGAAACCCGGAAAATTCGTAATCCTTCGGTACCAGTACTACGGGACATTCACTTTTCATACTGACTGTCTTGGCTACACTTCCGTAAAACGGGTTACTACCGTGTACCACTCCTGCGCCGGATGCGCCCATTACGATCATCTCCGTACCGGCTTCTTTACTGAGTTTGACCAATCCCGGTGCGGCGTCTCCGATCACGCAGCGGTTGGCCAATTTGTTGATAACGTCGGTATGGGCGTTTCGCTGAAGGTCTTCGGGCGCAGTATTGAATCTGATAAATTCTTCCAGTTTTCTCTGGGCCTCGATCTGTGCGCTCAAATTGCCCTTTCGACTTACGATCACGTCTTCCTGACCGTAGCCGTCATGAAAGTGAGCGACCTCAACTTCAAAACCGGTTACTTTGGAAAACTCAGCAGCCACGTTCAGGGCGGTTACCGTTGTATTTGAAAAATCCGTGGGTACGATTATTCTTGACATCTTAGATAGTAGTTGGTTAGAAAAAAGGGACCGCGAACACAACTCTGCCCAACGGTCCCACTCCGGCCAAACTGCGGCCGGGTCATTCACCCGACAAATGATCAATATGATCATCTCTCTCTCAGTAGTAAAATTAGGCCGCGGATTATCCATATCGACTGGCCTGGATCATCCCTATCGGTGATTCTAATCATTATTGAGCCAAAATGATGCGGGAGTTATTGATTTCTCGCTAGCTTTGAAAAATAAGATAATAGCTTTATGAACTCCGCCGGGAATAAACCGCAAGAACAGAGTCAGCTCTTGCAATCCATGTTCGACCACGCTACCGTAGGTATTATCATGACCGATGCTGCGGGCATCATCGTTAAAGCCAACATTTTCGCCAAGCGTATTTTCGGCTACGAGGATGATAATTTGATCGGTCAAAGCATCGAGATCCTCGTTCCCCGAAATGCCCACAAACGCCACGTCGAGTACCGCGACGATTATTTTCAAAAGCCCGTACCCCGGCCAATGGGTGTAGGACGCGAACTTTTCGGCGTAAAAAAGAACGGAGAGCATTTTCCGGTTGAGATCAGTCTGAGTTATGCAGTGCAGGATAATGAACGCCTGGCCATTGCATTCGTCAGTGACACCTCCGTCAGAAAAAGCATGCTGGCTTCTCTGCGAAAAAACGAACGTGAACTTCAGGAGTATTCCGACCGGCTGGAGCAAAAAGTCATGGAACGCACCCGGGAACTGACTTCCAGTGAAGCTCGTTTGCGGGAAGCCCAACGAATGGCTAGCCTGGGTTACTGGGAATACGATCTGACCAATGAGGAATTGAGCACATCGGAGGTTCTGCTCGACATCTTCGACCTGAGCAGTCACACGGGTCTGACTCCCCAGTCGTTTCTCGAGTTACTTCACCCCGAAGACCTGCCCAAGGCTAATACCGTAGTCCGAAAAGCGATTATGAGCATAAACCGCCACGAGTATTCCTATCGAATTCTCACTAAAAACAGTGGCACGAAATACATTCAGGGCTACGTCGAGCGGGAGATCGATCGCAGAGAGGGCGCCATCAAGCTTTTTGGCATCACCCAGGACGTTACCACTTATAAATTAGCAGAGTCACAACTGGCCCTTTCACTCAATAAAGAAAGAGAACTGGGAGAACTAAAGTCGCGTTTCGTCGCCATGGCCTCCCACGAGTTCAGGACGCCGCTAACTTCCATCCTCAGTTCGACTGACCTCATCGAGATTCACGCAGAGCGGATGCAAACCAATCGTTTTGAGCGTCACCTGAAACGCATCAAATCATCTGTTAACAACCTCGTTACTATCCTCAATGATTTCCTCTCCCTGGAAAAACTAGAGAGTGGGGCTATCGTATATACCCCCCGGCAAATCAGCGTATCGGATTTCTTTGCCCAGACTCTCGACGATATATCCCTGGCTTCCGATGAAAGGCAGAGAATCACTCACCAGCACGAAGGCAGCGAAACAGTTCGTTTAGATACCCAACTGACCCGTAACATTATCAATAATCTGGTTTCTAACGCTATTAAATACGCCCCTGGCAATACTCCAATCCTGATTCGGAGTAAGCGCAGCGAGCAGACTTTATCTATCGAAATTACTGACCACGGCATCGGTATTCCGCTTGCCGACCAAGCCAATTTATTCAACCGTTTCTTCCGGGCTTCCAACGCAGAGAGTATCAAAGGAACCGGCCTGGGGCTGAATATTGTAAAACGTTACGTAGAAATTATGAGCGGCAGTATTTCTTTCACCAGCGAGGAAGGAAAGGGAACGACTTTCAGGATCGAACTGCCTCAGCTTGATTAGTGACACATGGGTGGAAACATGATATCCTGAAATGTCCAAAATTCGGCGGGGACCTGGTAGGTTCCACCACGCCATATCAATAAAGCCCCCGCTACCAGTAAAACAAAACTTCCCGCCCGGGCTACATTGCGTTTATAACGTACTCCCAATCGCTGACCAAAATAGAGAGTAGCGATCAGCAGCGGCAGTGTCCCTAAACCAAAAAATACCATATACAGCATTCCACGGCCCGCTCCGGGGCTATTGACCGCACCCAAGACCGCCAGATAAACCATACCGCAGGGCAGTAATCCATTCATCACGCCCAGAGCAAAACGCATGGTAACCGAATCTTTACGTAATAGACGGCCAAACGTTTTTCTCAGCCAGAATTGCAAGCGGCCGAACCAGTTCAGACGAGCAATGATCGCTTCCGGATCGAACTGAAACAAGGCGATCAAAATCAAAAGTATTCCCGTAATGAGGGCCAGCTCCCGTTGCAAGCCAAACAAATGGACACCCCAGCCAAAAGTGCCGAATAACAAGCCTAGCAGGGCATAAGTCATAATGCGGCCGAACTGATACAGCACCAAATCTCCCGGCCGACTACTACCGGCGTGGGCTGCCAGCATCAGCGGTCCGCACATACCTACGCAGTGCAGACTTCCCAATAAACCGATCAAGAAGGCAGAGTACAGCATTAATTTAGTTTTGCAAGTAGAGGGGGAATTCGTCCTGATATTGGAGTTTACCGTCAGTCCACTTCACGATTAATTGATAACGCCCGTTAGGAATTTTCTCCAACGGAATTCTCTGTTCGCCATCTTCACCCGCCATTAAATCCCAATTCAGGTCGCGATCACTGGAAACGGGGCTGTAAAGTTGAACCTTCCCAGTGATGTCATCACCAACATCCTGGATGGGGAAGACCAGCACATATTGGTCTTCCCGTTTATCCACACGCACACCACGTACTAGTTCACGACTGTGGGATAGCCGATCCATGGTTTGCTGATAGGCAATGTCCTGGGCATAATAATCTTTGGTTACCAGACTGTTATCGAAGCTCGTACTTTTGATGACCGCAAAGATCATTGTCAGCGCAAAGGTGGTATAGAACAGGGCGATACCATGACCCCAGTGGAAATTTTTCATTTTAATTGCTTTCGGGATAAAGAAATGAGGTCGTCAACTCATCGAGTAAGCGGTCCTCGGAATACACTTTGATGTACACCTCGTTGTCGCTTCTCCTGGAGACGTCCGGGGGTAAGTCAATGAATAGAGCTCCTTCGGAAACTTCGCCCGGACGGGCTGTAGGATTTTCACCGACGTAGCGAATTTTTCCACCGGCGGGTCTTTCCACCTCAAAACGAACGGGCAATTCTTTCCTCGATTTATTGATCAACTGATAGGTGTACAAATTACCCACGCTGCCATCTGCGTTGGTCTGGGACAGCTGCCCCGGTGCGCGTAGTAACAGTGCGTCCAATTGTGTACGGCCACTCAGCAGGAATACATTAAGACCGATCAAGAGCAGTAAGACTGCTGAGTAAGCGAGCACTCTTGGCGTCCAGATCTTTCTTTTCCCAGCGGCGACTCCCCGCTCACTGTCGTAACGAATCAAGCCAGGATCGCGACCTACTTTAATCATTACCTCGTCACAGGCGTCAATACAGGCCGTGCAGTTCACACACTCCATTTGAATGCCGTTACGAATGTCGATCCCCGTGGGGCAGACCTGTACACAAAGCGTACAATCGATACAGTCACCCACCTTTTTCTCTTTCACTACGGCCAATGGAGCAGAAGCAAGTGGCATTGATTCGGCACCCGTCGTAATGGCGTGGTTAATCCGATTCAGTATCTGGTCGGCACATCCATCTTTGCCATCGCGGCAGTTCTCACAATCCGAGCAACTCGTTCGCTTGGGTTTACCTTTCCGGATCTTACCCCTTGGCTCTCCTCTTTCGTAGTCATAGATGACGTTGATGCTGTTATCGTCCAGCAATACGCCCTGTAATCGGCCGTAGGGGCAAATGGCAATACACACCTGCTCGCGCATGTAGCTGAAAACAAAATAGAATACACCGATGAAGATGATAATGGCGGCGAAGCCCCCCGGTGCGGCCAGTGGCGATTGGCTCACGGTTTCCAGCACGGCATCCATCCCGATAATGTAGGCCAGAAAAACATGGGCAATCAAGGCTGAGATTACCAGGAAAATAGCGTGCTTAAGGGCTTTTTTCCTGATTTTATCGCTTGTCCAGGGCGCTTTAGCGAGTTTGCGTTGTGCATTCGCATCACCTTCAATCCAGTATTCCACCTTCCGGAAAACCATTTCCATGAAGATCGTCTGGGGGCAGACCCAACCACAAAACAGCCGCCCAAAAACCACCGTAAACAAGGCGATGAAAACCACCCCCGTGATCATCAGAATGGCAAAGAGATGAAAATCCTGGGGCGTAAAGGCCAGACCAAACAAGATGAAGTGACGCTCCAGTACATTGAGTAAAATCAGGGGTTCCCCGTTCACTTTGATGAAGGGCAGACCAAACAGTATCAACAGTAACCCGTAACTCACCCAGGTCCGATAGCGGTAGTAATCTCCTTTTGGTTTTTTAGGGAAAATCCAGCGGCGCTTACCCTGCTCGTCTACCGTCGCGATGGTATCCCGAAAATCTGCGTTAGCCGCCATTTTTTGTTGATTTACCGACTTTGCTACGTTAGCTTCGCCACCAGCTTTGCTACTTTGATAGTCACTATTGAGAAGGCTCGCTGATCGTCTTACCTCCTCGGAGTTGTTAGCCATAACCCGCCCGTCCAATTCACTGGAACTGGATTTTAAAGGACTATCCTGATTATGGTTTTCGGTACACATGGATTATCGTTTTCATCTTTTGTCTAACAAGGTAGCAGTGCTTGTTATCAGTCTAAAAGCAAGCGCCTCCGGAAACCAACGGTCTTAGCATTGGCCCCGAAAGCACTTGTCTCAGGTATTTATTTGTCTTGCTCGGCATCAGCCTCTGGAGTTTCTGCCTCAACGTAGGGCTCTCCTTGTGGCTCTTTTGGATTTGGTGGGTTTGTACCGCGCAAAGACTTGATGTAGCTGGCAACCTGCTGAATGGCCCCGGCCCGAAGTTCATTCTTCCAGGGGATCATTCCCATTTCCGGCACTCCGTATTTGACAACCTTGAACACGTCCTTGATATCGCCGCCGTGAATCCAGAAATCATCCGTGAGATTCGGTCCGATACCGCCTTCGCCGAGCTTACCGTGGCAGGCCACGCACTTGCTTTCGAAGATCACCCCACCGGAGGCCAGCTCCTGGGCGTCGACCAATAGGGTGACGTTGGTTTCGTCCACCAGGTCTGACTGAGTAGCCAGATAGGCTTTTACTTCTGCTTCGGCGGCTACCACCTCCCGTTCGTATTGTTCGGTGGAACTGACGGCTACCCCCGAAAAGTGGTTAACGTACAGATAGATCGGCGCGATGGCAACGGTGATGTAGAAAACACCTTTCCACCAGGGCGGCAGATTGTTGTCCAGTTCCATTACCCCGTCGTAGTTGTGATCGAGTAGAATGTCATTTTCTTCTTCCACCGGCACCCGGTCAGTCAGCTTTTTGAAAGTACGCTGCCACCAGGATTCGGTGAGTTCCGGTACTTCTAAACCAACTTTTTCGAGCAGTTCCGGCTGCAACTTTTCCAGTAGCCGCAACTTCTGAAGTTTCATCAGTGAGAAACTGAGATTGAGCAGACTACCGAAGCCGGCGATCAGCACCACACAGATCATGGCGATGACGAACAACTCCAGCGGCGAAAAATTGCCGAGCGCAAGCGCACCACCGCCGTTCAGAGCCGGAATGGATTCGACTTGTAAAAGTAAATTCGGGTAGCTGGGGATCATTATTCTTTACTTTTTAGGTTTTCTCCGTTGCCATCCTCCAGGGGAAGTCGGGCTATGTCGTTGTAGCTGTTACGCCCCCGCTTGATAACCATGAAAATGGATAGAGAAAAGACGATGAAAAAAGTCAGTAGGGCCATGATAGCGAGCCAGTTGATGTCTTCGCCGGCCAGGAGGTACTTTGCCATGAGGTAATTATTTATTAGCCGCGTTTACGTCTGGTTTGATATCCGTACCAAGTCGCTGTAAATAGGCGATGATGGCGGTGATTTCTTTGTCTTCCAGCCGCTCGGCTTCTATACCTTGTTGCTGAAGACTTTCCACGATATCACGAGCCTGCAACTGTAAATCCGCGACGGCTTGCTCGTCGTATCCTTCCGGATAGGGAGTATTCAGTTTCTGCAGGGTTCGGATCTTAGCCGGCATGGAGCTTACGTCCAGGTCATTTTCAAATAACCACTCGTAGCTTGGCATGATACTACCCGGAGAGGTACTCTGTGGATCTTTCATGTGGTTGTAATGCCAGGAATCCGGATACTTTTCTCCGACGCGGTGCAGGTCCGGTCCGGTCCGTTTACTTCCCCAGAGGTGTGGCCGGTCGTAGATGAATTCCCCGGACATAGAGTATTGGCCATAGCGCTCGGTTTCGGAGCGGAAGGGACGGA
Source organism: Lewinellaceae bacterium SD302 (assembly GCA_002591745.1). Taxonomy (GTDB): domain Bacteria; phylum Bacteroidota; class Bacteroidia; order Chitinophagales; family Saprospiraceae; genus Neolewinella. Next base: position 99,715 of record PDLQ01000016.1, on the reverse strand, counting down.
TCATCTGACTGTGGCAGACGTTACAGCCCTCGCGAATGTAGATGTCGCGCCCGGCCAGTTCCAGAGGCGTGTATGGTTGTACGGACTCAATTTTGGGCACGTTATCGTCGATCAGGATCATGGGGAAAAGCTCCGCCAGTCCACCGATCAGGATGACAACCGTAGAGCCAACGAGCAGCTGTACGGGGCGGCGCTCGATCCAGCGGTGCCAGTACTCGCCCTTATGCCCGCCGGGAGAGGCGGCCAGCGGCGGAGCGGACACGGCTTCGTTTTCAATTAATTTACCCTGGCGGGTAGTTTTGATGATGTTGTAGATCATCACGACCACACCGGCGACGTAGATCGTACCACCCAGGGCACGGAGCATATACATGGGCAGAATGGCGGTTACTGTTTCCAGGAAGTTGCCGTACTGCAGCATGCCTTCGGGCATGAACTGCTTCCACATGGCACTTTGTGTCCAACCGGCCCAATAAAGTGGAATGGCGTAAAAGAGCAGACCCAGAGTAGCCATCCAAAAATGAACGTTGGCCAATTTTTTACTATAAAGCTCCGTGTTGAAGATACGGGGCATAAGCCAGTAGAGTACGCCGAAAGTGAGCATCCCGTTCCAGCCCAAGGTACCTACGTGCACGTGACCGACGGTCCAGTCCGTATAGTGACTAATGGCGTTGACACTTTTGATGGACAGCAGCGGCCCTTCCAGAGTAGCCATACCGTAAGCAGTTACGGCTACGACCATCATTTTCAGTACCGGGTCTTCGCGTACCTTATCCCAGGCTCCCCTCAAGGTGAGCAGTCCGTTGAGCATTCCCCCCCAACTCGGAGCGATCAGCATCAGGCTAAAAACAACCCCCAGACTCTGGGCCCAGTCCGGCAAGCTCGTGTAGAGCAAGTGGTGTGGGCCAGCCCAGATGTAAATGAAGATCAGGGCCCAGAAGTGAATGATCGATAAGCGATAGCTGAAGACCGGTCGGTTAGCTGCTTTGGGCAGGAAGTAATACATCAGCCCCAAATAGGGAGTGGTGAGGAAGAAAGCCACGGCGTTATGGCCATACCACCACTGCACCAAAGCATCCTGTACACCGGCGAACACCGGATAGGATTTCCAGAGTCCTACGGGCAGTTCCAGGCTATTACCTACGTGCAAAACTGTAACCGTGATCCAGGTAGCGATGTAAAACCAGATGGCTACGTAAAGGTGACGTTCCCGGCGTTTGAAAATGGTGCCGAACATATTGATTCCGAAGATGATCCAGACCACGGCGATGCCGATGTCGATGGGCCACTCCAGTTCTGCGTATTCCTTCGAGGTGGTGATGCCGAGTGGCAGCGTGATGGCTGCCGCCAGAATAATCATTTGCCAGCCATAGAAATGCATTTGACTGAGTCGATCACTGAACATCCGGGTTTTTAGCAGGCGCTGGAGGGAGTAATAGACTCCCATAAAAATACCGTTACCTACAAAGGCAAAAATGGCGGCGTTGGTGTGCAACGGACGGATACGGCCAAAGGACGTTTCCGCCGTGAAATTCAACGCGGGGAAAACCATCTGAAAAGCCGCCAGCAGCCCGACAGTCATCCCAATCAGGCCCCAAAAAGCGGTGGCGTAAGCAAATTGCTTGACGATCTTGTTGTCGTAGCTGAAGTGATCCAACTGAATCTCGTTACTCAGCGGGGTCGTCAAGGTCGGGGTGCTGCTCATCTTGAGAAATTTTATTCGTGGGTGGGTTGTCAAAAAGTATTCGGATCGCCGGGGTCACCTCGTCGTCATACTGTCCGCTACCCACTGCCCAGAAGAAGGCAAAGAGGAAAAGCAGCGCAACGCTAAGACTCAAAATGATCAGAAGAATGATGATCTTCATCGGGGTCCGAATTTATGTCTGCAAGGTAGCCTGAGGTGCTCCTGACAGCCGATGACGCTTGTTTGCGGCCCCGGTGATATATATCATTTCGTAAATCCGCGCGCCGCAAACCAGGTAGCAACCACGGCAAAAATGACGACCGAAATCGAGCTGATCGGCATCAGAATGGCCGCGACCACGGGAGAAAGATTTCCCGTTACTGCAAAACTTAATCCGATCAGGTTGTAGAGCAGTGCCATACCGTAAGCCAACTTCATAATCAGCGGTAATCTGCCCGCGGCGGCTACAATATCCGGCAGGAGATGCAGTTTGCTGCTGAGCGCGATCCCATCGGAAGCAGGGCTGAAACGAGAAAGGTCTTCGGTGACCGCCAGGCCTACACTGGCAGTTCTGAGTGCGCCGGTATCGTTCAGGCCGTCTCCGGTCATCAACACCTGATGGCCGGCGGCATTCAATTTCTCCAGGTAATCTTCCTTGTCGAATGGGCTTTGTTGAAAAAATAGTTGATCCTGCTTAAAGTGCGTTCGCCAACTTTCATTCCCTTCCGGGTCATCTCCGGAAAGCAGGTGTAGTTTCTCTTTTTGAATCGACTCCAGCATTTTTGTCGTCGATGCATCCGGGCCGGTGTCGTCTCGTTCCAGCACCACCAACAACTGACCGTTACAACTACCGTAAGTGGCTGAACCTGGGTGGTCAGTTACCTGACAGAACGCAGCGTTACCGATCCGATAAGATTTTCCACTGGCCTGGCAAATAAGTCCGGCTCCCGGAATTTCCTGAACGCCAGGAATCTCAGTAGCTTCGATTCCTCTCTTCTTCAGAGCAGTAGCGATACCGATACTTCGCGGGTGATCCGACTGTAGACTCATGGCCAGCAGCACCGACAAACTTTCTTTGTCGTTATCTTCTACCAGCAGTCTTATCCTTTCCGGAGTTTTCACACTCGCTAGCGTACCCGTTTTGTCAAAAACATAGGTATCGATCTTCTCTAACCTTGTCAGCACTCCGGCTGAGCGGAGGAAAAATCCTGCTTTGCCCATCCGACGCATCATACTTCCGTAAGCAAAGGGCAAGGCCAGAGCCAATGCACAGGGACAGGCAATAATAAGTACGGCCGTAGCCGCCTGAAATGCCCGCCCCGTGTCAGTATTGAACCAAAAAACAAAAGTAAAAAGCGCGATAACTAAAACAATAACTGTAAAATTTCTGCTAAGCCGGCGTGATGGAAGTAGTTGGTCTTTTTTTGATTCGTCTGGTTTTTCTCGCCACAACTGAAGCAGATAACTTTCGGCGGCCGGCCGGGTCACTTCTATTTTTAAAGCCGTTTTGGTGGCGCGCCCACCAGCGTAAAGCTGATCACCCGCACTACGAAACTGAGCACGTGCCTCACCGGTAACGAAACTGTAATCGATTGGCAATGCTTCACCGGAGAAAAGAATACCATCTGCGGGTATCAGCTGGCCGGGGCGGACCAACAGCTTCGTCCCTGCTTGTATCTCTTCTACCGCCAACGGGCGAACATCTCCGTTAGCCAACAGCTTCTGGGCCGCAACGGGAAAATAGTCTTTATGATCACGGTCGAAACTCAGCCGGTCGTAAGTAATGGATTGAAACCACCGGCCCAACAGTAAAAAGAAGACCAGCCCAGCTAGGCTATCCAGGTAGCCCGCCCCCGTTTGGCTAAAAATCTCGTAAGCCGAACGTAGAAACAGAGCAGCCATACCGATGGTGATCGGTACATCCAGACTGAGTTCTTTTTGCTGTAGCCCTTGCCAGGCACCACGCCAGTAATAATCACCGGCGTAGAAAAAAACGGGCAAACTAAGCACCAACATCAGGTAACCGACAAACGGTTCGAAAAAAGCAGCCGAGCCATCAACGCCCAGTCCGAAGTATTCCGGCAAACTGAGCAACATGATATTTCCAAAAGCAAAGCCCGCCAGCCCGATCCGGTAGATCAACGGTCGATCGGTACTCGATACCTTACTATCGTTTTCTTTGAACCGTGGGGGATAGCCGATATTGGCCAACATTCGGGCGATCTCCGAAAGTTTACTTTGTTGCTCGTCAAATAATATCGTTGCTTCCTTGCGGGCAAAGTTGACCCGTACCGAAGTAATACCAGGTAGTAAACGGTTCAGGTTCTCCAGCAACCAAACGCAACTCAGGCAATGAATAGCCGGCAACTTTAGACTTACCCGACAATGCCTTTCGTCACGGTACTGAACATAGCGATCGGCCAAACTGGTAATCTCCAGCCATTCGTAATCATCCCGATGCTGCTCCGACTGCCGCTGCCCAGCCCGCTCGTCCATACCGTAAAAGTCCAGCATTCCGTTTTCACTCAGAATGTCGTGTACGGTACGGCAACCCTGACAGCAGAAAATTTCACCCGCCTTATTGGATAAAGCATTGTCCCTACAGCTCTCACCGCAGTGCGCGCAGTTTGACCTGTCTTCTTTTGCCAAAGGCAGCTTGGCTTCCTGGTACATTACGGACATATTATACTGCTCTGCTAAAAGTAGGTCGACCAGCATTCATCCGCTGCATATGGCTGTCCAGAGGTACGCAAACGTTGCGTAAAAAAGTCTTTCCTAATGGCGTAACACTAAGGCTGTTCGCTCCCCGTTTCACCAGACCGTCCTTTTCCATATCTGCCCAATTTTCCAAAGCAAAGGGCAGGCTTTGGCAATGCATTTCTTCTCCGGCCCAGACCGTGGTCTGCAAACACATCAGGTTGGAGATGTGGCGGCGTACGATCTCTTCATCCCGTTTCAGCCGGTGGCCCTTCAAAAGAGGAAGGCGGGATTCTTCCATCACGATTCGCTGATAGTCCTCTACCTTCTTTTCATTTTGCACGTACATATTCCAGCTGTCGCTGATTGCAGAACAGCCCAGCCCGATACTCAGCTTGGACGTATTCGTTGTGTAGCCCATAAAATTGCGGTGCAGGCGTTGCTCCCGGCTGGCCAGGTAAAGGTCATCCTCCGGCAGGGCAAAGTGATCCAGGCCGATGTCTCGGTAGCCCATGGCTTCCAGGCCTTTTTTCCCGGTTTCGTAGAGTTTCCATTTATCCCGTCCTTGCGGCAGGTTCGCTTTACTGTAAGCCCGTTGCCCCGGACTCACCCAGGGTACGTGAGCGTAACCGTAAAAAGCAATTCGCTCCGGCCGTAATTCGGCGATCTTTGCAACACTGTATTCAATATCAGCCACCGATTGATCCGGTAAGCCGTAGATAATATCGAAATTGATGGAACGGTAACCAATCGCCTGAGCTTCAATAACGGTTCGCTGGATATCCTCTTCAGTTTGCCGCCGATTGATCAGCCGCATGATGTGCGGATTAAAATCCTGAACACCAATGCTCAAACGATTAAACCCCAACTCGGCAAGTACTTCGAGATGGGCTTTGGTCGTGCTGTTCGGGTGAGCTTCAAAACTCATTTCGGCCCCATCGGCCAAGTCAACTCTCTTCAGAATTCCCTGTACCAGTCGTTTCAGTTCCGTTGGCGAGAAGAAGGTAGGCGTACCTCCACCCAGGTGAAGTTCCTTTAACAAAGGCTTGATGAGCATGGATCGCTCGTAAATCTTCCATTCCGCCAAGACAGTATCCACGTACGGTACTTCTACACCGTGGTTCTTGGTAATCCGTTTATTACAACCGCAATAGGTACACAGTTCTTCACAAAAGGGAAGATGAACGTACAGACTAAGTTCCGGTGATTTCCTCAGCCGTTTACCAATGGATGCGATCCATTCCTGCTCGGTAGGCGGCTCGGTCTGCCAGTGTGGCACGGTCGGGTAACTAGTGTACCGAGGCACTGGATGGTTGTATTTGTCGAAGAGATCCAAGGGCAAAATATTTCCCCAAAGATCAATTGTTTGCCCCACCGGAAAAATGACGTGGCCGGGTGGAGGGCATGATATATATCATTTTTGACTGTCAAATGCCAGGGTTCTGTCTACTGTCTAAAGAAAACGGTATGTAGTACATGGTATAAAGCACAAAGCAACCTATACCTTTCACTGACTATCTTTCCGCCTCCGTCTCCAGTACAGGAATTTTGCCACGATCTTCGGAAACTTGTACCCCCGTTTTGCCAGGATACCGGATCCTTCGGAAAATATATTAGCGTTGCCCTTAATCCCATGCCCGTCCAGAATACGGTTGTAGTAATTGAACAGAGCGGTTATACCAATGACGTCCTCAAGGCTTCGTTCGGACCAGCCAACGGCTAACACTGCTTCGGCATCCGCGGCCACGATTTTCGCCGGGGTGAGCGTAAGCTTCCTAGCGAAGTGAAGTACTGCCCTGAGTTTATTGTCGATGGGCGCGCCATCCAGGTCATCCACGAGGGATTGCACCAAATCCGGATCGGTGCCAAACCTTTGTGCTACCGCCGCGTGAATGCCGTGACAATACTGGCAGGAATTGGTGGCCGAGACAAAAGCCGCAATCAACTCCCGTTCTTCAACGGTCAGTTCGCTGGGGCCGCGTAGTAACTTTTGGGTGAAGGCGTTCATCGGCCCGTAGCGATCCGGGTCGCGAAAAAGAATGTCGGTAAAATCAGAGTCCTCCGAGAGGTGAGACAGGTAAGGCATGTGAAAATTGGTATAAGTCCTTTAGTTAAGTTCGCTAAAATAGCTGTTTATAGATATATCTTCTTGGGCTTATCCCTAGGGGCGGTGGCGGACTTCAAAGTAGCAAAGCTGGTGTGCCCGGAAGTCTTACAAGACCACAAGACCAAATTTACCTTTCACCCGAACAACACTGCTACTTTGCCAGTCCTAATCATAAAGCTTATTAACCTATGAATGATCCGGAGCAGCGTACAAGAGCCGTGGAAACAGACTTGATATTACAGGAGGCCTACGGAGCTCCCTTCATCCCCTTCAGCTACCGTGACCCCTTGAGTGAGATGGTCAATGCTTTGCTATCACACCGGACGAAAAATGTAGTGACCAGGGTGGCATATCAGAGCCTTACTGCTGCTTATCCAAGCTGGGAAGCCGTGATGGAAGCGGATACGACGGCGATCGAGGCACTGATCTCTGCCGTTACCTTTCCGGAAGTAAAAGCCCCGAGAATTCAGCGCGCGCTCAGCGAAGTAAAACGGCGGCGAGGTGAGCTTTCACTGGATTTCCTGGGAGACATGACAGTGGAGGAAGCCCGTGCCTGGCTGGAAGACATACCCGGTGTGGGCGCGAAGACCAGCGCGGCCGTGCTTAGTTTTAGTGCTTTACGAATGCCCGCACTCGTTGTCGATACTCATCACCACCGGGTGGCCCGGCGCTTAGGAATTGTGCCGCCCAAGGCGACCCTGGACAAGACGGCCCGACTACTGCAGAGCTATCTGCCCGAAGACTGGGACGGGCAAAAGGTCTACGACAGTCACCAGGGCTTCATGCGCCACGGTCAACGGGTCTGCATCTGGAGGGCGCCGTGTTGCGAGCAATGCATTATACGTGATCGCTGCGATTATTACGCCCTAAACAAACACTAAATTGTTGCCGTGGCAAGTCTTTACTTATCTTTGGAGTTGAAACCGCCACCAAATAAAAACCAAACTATGAATAAGGTCGTTGCGAACGCCCGGGAAGCCATTGCCGGTATTGAGGATAATATGACGCTGATGGTCGGTGGATTCGGCCTCTGCGGGATTCCTGAAAACGCTATTTCCGCCCTGGTAGAACTGGGGGCTTCCGGTCTGACCTGTATCTCCAACAACGCCGGGGTCGATGACTTTGGGCTCGGCCTGCTGTTGCAGAAAAAACAGATCAAAAAGATGATCTCTTCCTACGTGGGTGAGAATGCCGAATTTGAACGGCAAATGCTCAGTGGCGAACTGGAAGTGGACCTGATCCCGCAAGGATCCCTGGCTGAACGCTGCCGCGCTGGTGGTGCCGGAGTGCCCGCTTTCTTTACCCCCGCCGGCTACGGAACCGAAGTGGCCGAAGGGAAGGAAGTCCGTTACTTTAACGGCAAACCCCATATCCTCGAAAACGCTCTCCACGCTGACTTCGCCCTGGTCAAAGCCTGGAAAGGTGACCGTTTCGGCAACCTCGTCTTCAAAGGCACGGCCCGCAACTTCAACCCGGTGATGGCCATGGCCGGCAAGATCACCGTCGTAGAGGTGGAAGAACTGGTGGAACCGGAAGCCCTGGACCCGAATCACATTCACCTGCCCGGCGTATTCGTCCAACGTATATTCCAGGGAAGCAATTACGAAAAGCGGATCGAGCAGAGGACGGTGAGAAGTCGGGATTAGCCGGGAATCTTCTTTAGCCTAGAGTCAAAGGTCAAACGGTATTTCCTTCCTAACTCAAGACTCTCGACTATTTTATTCCTGACTTAGTACTCCCAACTAAACAACTCCCGACTAAACATTCATACTACAAGACAAAAAAATGTTAGATAGAAACGGAATCGCCCAACGCATCGCCCAGGAACTTCAAAATGGCTGGTACGTCAATCTTGGCATCGGCATCCCAACGCTGGTCGCCAATTATATCCCCGAAGGTATATCAGTAGAGTTTCAGTCGGAGAACGGCTTACTCGGCATGGGGCCTTTTCCTTATGAGGGTGAAGAAGATGCGGATCTGATCAACGCTGGCAAACAAACCGTCACTATGCTCCCCGGCGGCAGCATTTTCGATTCCTCTTTGAGCTTTGCCATGATTCGTGGTCAGCACGTTCAGCTCACCGTGCTGGGCGCGATGGAAGTAGCCGACAACGGCGACATCGCCAATTGGAAGATCCCCGGAAAAATGGTCAAGGGTATGGGTGGCGCCATGGACCTGGTTGCCTCTGCGGATAACATCATCGTAGCTATGAGCCACACCAACCGCAAGGGAGAATCCAAGTTGCTGCGCCAGTGTACCCTACCCCTTACGGGCGTAGGCTGCGTGAAGAAAATCGTCACCAATATGGCCGTACTGGACGTAACTGACCAGGGCTTCAAGCTCTTGGAACGGGCACCCGGCGTAAGTGTGGAAGACATCAAAAACGCGACGGAAGGACGATTGATCGTTGAGGGAGATATTCCTGAAATGCGGTTGTAAACACTAAAGGTTTGAAGTGAGCAAAAAAGCTCACTTCAAACCTTCTTGCCTCAACTCTTCAGCCTTTGGCTTAACGCATGAACTCCCAGACTGTCCGGTAACTTCCTTCTTTCTCTACGTAATCAATGAAGCCGGCATAAAATTTGTCCGTGGCAATGGTCGCGCTGTCGCCAATCACCACCAACTGTTTGCGGGCGCGGGTAAGTGCTACGTTCATCCGGCGGTAGTCTTTCAGGAAACCGATCTCTCCTTTTTCGTTGCTACGCACCAGGCTGATGTACACCAGTTCGCGTTCCTGCCCCTGGAAACCGTCGATGGTGTTGACAGTAATATCCAGCGCCTTGATCTTTTCATCTTCCTCAATGATGTCCTGGGCGCGGAGTACTTGCTCGCGGTAAGGACTGATCACGGCGATACTGGGCAGGGGCTCTTCCGGTGGAATACTACCGATCAACTCGTACAGGTGTTCCTGGGCGATACTGATCTCCTGCTCATTGTAGCGGCTCTGAAAACGCTGTTGCAATTGCTCGTCGAATCCCGCTCCGGCCGTATCGATAAAGACCAGAGACTCTGGCAGACTGTGATTGATCAGGGTCTGGCCAGCTACCGATTCAGCTGCTTGTAAACGACCGTCGTAAAAGTGCAGGTTACTGTAGCCCATGATTTTTTCGTTCATGCGGTACTGAACCTCCAACAAACGGGCCTGATCACCGAGGCGTGACAAGCAATGCTCCATCAGCGTGACGCCGAAACCTTTCTTCTCCGCTTCCCGGCTTTTTACCGTCGGCGGCAACTGGAAAGGATCACCGGCCAGCACTACCCTGCTCGACTTCAGGATAGGAATCCAGCAGGCCGGCTCCAGAGCCTGAGCCGCCTCGTCGATGATACAGGTCCGAAACTCCCGACCGGCCAGGACACTACTCGCCGCGCCTACCAACGTACAGACAATTACCTGCGAGCGATCCAATACGTGGTGCAGCAGCCGGTCTTCGAGTTGGGTCGCCATTTTAGACAGCAGGCCGGCGTCCCTGAACATCAGTCCGCGTTTCTGCCCGCCGCCGGGGCCGCGTTTCCATTGTTTGGCACTGCTACGGAGCTGGGCGGCTTCCCGCCGCATTTTTTTGATCTCCCGAGTATCGGGGTGCTGGGCCAGCTGCATTTCCAGGGTGTGCTCCAGCACCTCGTCATTTACCCGGCTGATGTTACCGGTACGGGTGACCACGATGCCCAATTTCGCCAGCCTGATGGCTACCAGGTCAGCGGCGGTGTTGCTGGGGGCGGCGAACAGTACCGTGCTTTCGGTTTGCACCAGTTGCTGAACCGCCGCAATCAGCGTCGTCGTCTTCCCCGTTCCCGGTGGACCGTGAACCAGTACCAGGTCTTCATTGCTAACAATTTCCCGCACGGCGGCGCGCTGACTATCGTTCAGGTGGTCCGGCAGATTCAATCCATCTACCTGATAGCCGCCGGTGATTTTGCGGGCACCAAATAGCTTATCCCTTAGTTCCTGTACTCGGTCGTCTTCGGTTTCCTGCAGGGCAACCAGCGCCCGATCCATTTCGCGGTAGGTCCGCTCGTCAAACATCAGGTCTACACCGGTTTGTCCACTGCCCACCCAGTCGGGAATGTCCTGACCGGAGAGAATGATCTTCATCCGGTTTCGCTTTACGAACTGGATCACCCCGCTCACCTGCGGCCGGTGGGCGTGGGCCTGCTGCGTAAACAAATTAACCGAAGTACCGGCACGAAACTGATGTTCTTCTTCTCCACTCCTCTCAATCAGGATAAAGGGCCGTTCGCCGATTCCGTGACCGAATTTAACCACCGAGATCGGATACCAGCTATACCCCTTGGCAATCCGCTGGACCAGGGGCAAACGCTGAATGACTTCCAGGTGCATCCGGCGCTCCTCCTCCCTTTCGAGTTGAACAAGGTCCCGAAGGTGTTGAATCTTTTCGGCGGTGGCGGCTTGCATAAAAAGTTATAGGTAAGTTGGGCTAACAAGGTAGCAATGCTTTTGGATGCGAAAAGTTGGGAGACATTTTATATTGCCCTTGGATACCAGAGGTGAATTTCTCTACGGTTTGGTCGTGGCATAAACGTCCACCATCACAACCTTTTTAGTCTCAGGGTCGGTCTCCTCAATGGTTCTTTCGTAACGAAAATCAAGTTTGGCCAGGGCCCTTTTACAGCCGGTGTTCTCACTTTCCACGAAACCTTCTATACGGGTTAGACCGAGCTCTTCCATTCCATAATTTGTGATCAAAGGCATGGCTTCCGTCATAATCCCCTTTCCCCAGAACGGAGGAAGCAACCAGAGGCCAATTTCGGCCGTTCCCGTGTCGTAGTCGATGTCATTAATGCCACCGGCTCCGTAAAAAGTTTGGTTATCCGCCGAACGGATAGCCCACCAACACTGCTCTGCCTTGGCGAACCATTCCATTTGTGCGCGGGTAGCCTCGAGACTATCGTAGCTGACACCGTAGTGTTTAATCACCTTCGGATTCGATAGTCCGGAATAAACGTGGTGAATATCTGTATCGGCTATCGGACTTAGGCTAAGCCGGTTAGTGACTATCGGGGGTTGTTGGTTGCTCATGATAAAATACTAATGGTAAAGGTGAAGACCAGAGGGAGAACTAGTTCGATTGATCCGTTGTATTGTCTGCATGCTTTACTTTCTCATTGTCACGGTCGTGCTTTTTGCCCTGGCTACCGCACTGGTTTTGAACCTCCACCCGGTTTTTGGAGCTACCTCGAGTGGAGACTCGCGGACGCGCATCAGCCAATCTCCCAACCAGGCCAAAGGCCGGTTTCATTATTTGGAACCCACCAAAGTCAGTACTGGTTTCGACCCCACTAAATTCTCGGCTTTCTTCCGCAAAGGGGATACCATTCCCGACCGGCCGCTACCCACTCGAGAGGTAAAGCCGGATCATTACGATCGCTTACCCGCCGAAGAACTCCGTATTACCTGGTTTGGCCATTCCACGCTTCTGTTTGAAATCGGTGGCAAACGCATCCTCTCCGATCCGATCTTTAGTGCGGTGCCCTCCCCTTTTTCGTTTTTGGGCCAGCCGAGGTTTGAGAATACCCATAATTATTCCGTAGAAGACTTACCGGAGATCGACCTGATCATCCTCTCCCACGATCACTACGATCACCTGGATTATCCCAGCATCCGTAAATTAAAAGACCGGGTGCAAGATTTCGTCGTCCCCCTCGGTGTAGGCGCCCACCTGGAACGTTGGGGCATCGCGGCAAACCGCATCACTGAACTCGACTGGTGGGAGCAGACCGACTACGCCGGCATTCAACTGACTTGTACCCCCGCCCGCCATTTCTCCGGCCGCGGTTTATTTAATCGCTATTCAACGCTTTGGTGTGCTTGGGCAATACGTTTTGGAGACTATCATAATATCTTTCACGGGGCAGATTCCGGCTACGGTATTCATTTCCGGCAAGTAGGCGAAAAACTCGGCCCCTTCGACTTCGCGCTACTCGAGTGCGGGCAGTACAACGATATGTGGCACCAAATCCACGCCATGCCCGAAGAACTACTTCAAGCCTGGGACGAGCTAAATGTCCGCACCATCATGCCCATCCACTGGGGTGCCTTCAAACTGGCTATGCATTCCTGGACGGAACCGCCAGAGCGTTTGCTGGCCGCCGCCGGCAGACGGGAAGAGCGGATTTTGACACCCTACATCGGCAAGCGTTTTTCACCCTACGAAGTGGAGGAGAACCGGGAACGCTGGTGGAGATTTGGCTAGCGACCTCCCGGCGCTCAAGTTCGAAAAAAGGATTATGTGGACGAATACAACATCGCCTTCGCCCTACAGTAAAGAAATACTAACAGATAATAATGGTTTTAAACTTCCACCGTTTGATTTACACATGGTTATTAGAGCGACCGGGAGGTCGCTAGCCGCATGGCTGCTTTATTCCCTATTGGCAGATAAACCATTCCATCCTGACGAGCTAGCTAAAAACCTTGCTACTTTAGCTTCGCTGATCGTCCTACGTCCTCGGAGTTGTTAGCCAAAAGTTAAACGACCAACCTCACCAAGCCTTTCTGCGTCTATACTACATGCGTATTTCACTCACGATTTTGTGCCTTGCTATCAGCTCTGCTACTTTGCTAGCCCAAGTCATCCCACTTAATCCCCTCAACGACGATGAAGGGAACGCCCTGAGCAGCTGGGAAAAAAGCCAGGACTGGCAACTGTATCAGGACATCGACGGTGGGTTTGAAGTACTCATACCCGCTGAATGGGCGCATTCCGTAGATACCGTGACAACCGAAGTCGGAGACCTTTTGTACCATACCTATTATCTGAATACGCCGGCGGTAGATACGGTAGACAACGTCTTTTACATGCTCAGCTACGTGGAATATCCGGAGGGAAGTCTGCACGAAGACAGCCTGGAACTGGTGGAAGAGTTACTGGACGCCAGCGAGGAAGAAGCCGTGACTCGCATGAAAGGTGAGTTGCGCTTCAGCACCAAAAAAGAGATCGACTTTCACCCCGGCCGCTACTGGCGCATCGATTACCTGGACGGGGAGGCCAGCATGCGCACCCAGGCCTTTGTATCCGAGAATCGCTACTACGCCATCCAAACGATCAGCCGGATCAGGAGCGGAATCAATGACAGTACCCAGAAATTTTTCGGCAGCCTGAATGTGTACTAATCTGGTTTTTAGCCAGCTAAACAGTACAAATTTTCAGGACTTCAATGTAGCAATGTCTCGGTTTTGTGACCAGCATGTCTTCTTCCGGACGACCACTAACTTAACGCGCACCAGAAAACGTACCTTTGGCGTTCCTTTCTGAACAAGCGTTTTTCCATGCTGCGTAGTCTACTCGTTTCCTTACTTTTTCTATTGCTTTCTTTTGGCCTCTCCGCCCAGGTAGAAAGAGCCCGCGTTTCCGGTAAAGTGACCGACGTGGTTAGTGACAAGCCCATCGAACTGGTGACCATCTACGTACGGGGTGGAACTACTGCGGTGGAGTCAGCTGCAAACGGTCGTTACCTCACCAACGTGCCGGCCGGAGAGGAGTTTGAACTGGTCTTCAGTTTCGTCGGTTACCGGGAAGAAAGTGTAAAACTTGGTCCCTTACCCGCCGGCGGCACTCAGCAGATCGACGTAGCCATGGCCCCGTCTACCAGCGACCTGGAAGTGGTGGTACGTGCCAGTAAGATCGAGTCCGGCGGCATGATTCGCGAGACGCCCGAAGCCTTGCGACTACTGCCCAGCACTACCGGTAACCTGGAGAGTATTCTGCCCCATATCGCCCTGGGCGTAAGCAGTGGCGGCGGCGGCGAACTGACCAGCCAGTACAATGTGCGCGGTGGCAACTACGACGAAAACCTGGTTTACGTCAACGACTTCGAAATTTATCGCCCCCAACTGATTCGCGCCGGACAACAAGAAGGGCTTACTTTCGCAAATATCGATCTGATCCGTGACCTCAGCTTTAGTTCCGGTGGATTCCAGTCTCGTTACGGCGACAAGCTTTCGAGCGTACTGGACATTCGCTACAAGCGGCCGGATTCCACCCGCGCATCTGTAGGACTTAGTTTCCTGGGCGGCTCCGCTCACCTGGAGGGAAGCATCAAAGTGGGCAAAAGCGACTTCCGCCGTCTACGCTACCTGGTCGGCACCCGCTACAAAACGACCCGCTACCTGCTGGGCACCCTGGACACCGAAGGAGAGTACCTACCCAACTTTACCGACATTCAGGGCTACGTCACTTACGACATCAGCCGAAGTCTGCAGTTGGGTGTGCTGGCCAACTACAACCGCAGTATTTACAATTTCACGCCGGTTACCCGCAGTACAGCCCTGGGGCTGATCAACTTCGCCCTGGAACTGAGCACCGATTTCAGTGGCTCGGAACAGGATGACTTCCTGACCCAGATGGGGGGTCTTTCCCTCACTTACATACCCGAAAAAACGGAGAATCCATTTTTCCTGAAATTTCTGACCTCCGCTTTCCGCAGCGATGAAAATGAAAAGATCGACATCATTGGCGACTACAGCCTGCGGCAGATCGAGTCCGATTTCGGCAGTTCTGATTTCGGGGAGACCGTGGCGGAACTGGGTAGTGGAACCCAACAACAATACGTCCGCAATTTCCTGGACATCCAGCTTTACAACGCAGAAATCCGCGGCGGTCTGGAAATACTGGGCGACCGGGAGGACGCCACCACCAGCCATTTCTTTCAGTGGAGCGTGAAGGCCCAGCACGAACGCATCAACGACCTGATCAACGAATGGGAGCGCCTGGACAGCGCCGGTTTTAGTTTGCCGATATCTCCAGAAGGGGTAAATCTTTTCCAGGTGCTGAAAACCACCAACAACCTGGAAAGTAACCGGTTCAGTGGCTTCCTCCAGGATACCTGGACCTGGCGCAAGCCGGACCAGGGCGAGGTTAAACTCAGCGCCGGTGTACGAGCTACTTACTGGGATTTGAACGGAGAATTCTTACTCAGCCCCCGTGCACAACTTCTCTACAAGCCGTTGGGCGGCACCAAAGACATCAGTTACCGGCTGGCCGTGGGCCGCTACGTGCAACCGCCCTTTTACCGGGAGATGCGCCGACCGGACGGCACGGTAAATACCGATCTGAAAGCCCAGCGCTCACTTCATTTCGTGGGCGGTCTCACCTCTGACTTTTATTACGGCAAGCGTAACCCCAAGAAGTTCCGCTTCATCATGGAGGCCTACTACAAACAACTCCGCAACCTGGTCAGCTACGAGATTGAGAACGTAAGGATCGACTACAGCGGAGAAAACGACGCTGAGGGTTACGTGGCCGGAATCGACCTCCGGCTCAACGGAGAGTTCGTGCCCGGTGCCGATAGCTGGGTGAACCTCAGCCTCATCCAGGCCAAGGAAAAGCTGCTGGGTGTGGAGCACCGCCAGGCTGAACTGGGCTCTACCGAAGGAGAGGTGGTAGAATTTGTGCCTCGCCCTACGGAGCAGGTCTTTCAGTTGAGTGTCTTCTTTCAGGATTACCTGCGTAGTAACGAGAACTTTCGCACCCACGTTAACCTTACCGTCGGTGGCGGCTTACCTTTTGGTGTCCTGGACAACAATGAGGTCTTTCGCAACACCTACCGCTTCGATACTTACCACCGGATCGACATCGGCTTTTCCTGGCGCCTATTCGATCGTCTTGCCAGTAGAAACGCAGCCACTCATCCACTGCGCTTCACCCGCTCTACCTTCCTGAGCCTGGAAGTCTTCAACCTGATGCAGGTAAGTAACCAGGCGGGCAACACCTGGATCAAAACCATCTTCCAGCAGCAGTACGCCATTCCAAATCGCCTGACGGGCCGGCGGCTGAACCTGAGACTGAGGATGGAGTTTTAAGATCGGCCAGCGACCTCCCGGTCGCTCTGGATTTTAGGACGCGAATAACTGTGGATTTGCCTGGTAACGTCTTCGCTGTGCTTGGCGCAGAACTTACAATTTCATAACTTGAAAGAGCAAATTCATAACCATGCCCACTTTCCGCTTGCTGCTGTGCTTTCCGCTATTCTTTCTGTTGGCTTGCCAAGCCGAACAGCTTGAACAAGATGTTTTGACTAACAACTCCGAGGACGTAGGACGATCAGCGAAGCTAAAGTAGCCATGTCTACGGCCAAAAACGAAGCCGACTTCCTCCGGACGATGCGAGCTCACCTCGATGCCGTCAGTAATAAAGACCTCACCGGTTTGAAGGCGACTTTGTCACCCGACAATAAAATGCAGCTCATTCTGCCCGGTGAAGAGATCATGATGACCGCCGACAGTTTTTTGGCTTTCCACCAAAGCTGGTTTCAGGACGAAAACTGGACCATGGAAACCGAAATACTGAATACTGAGATCGGCCATGAAAAAGGTATCGCCGTTACTCAACTCATTTATCGGGAGCCGGAGCGGGACGGAGTACCCTATTTCAACCGGATGATCGTCACTTACGGTCTGGAAAAGCAGGACGATAATAAGTGGTACGTGATCATGGACCACGCCAGTTCCTCGGAGAAATCGACCGACTAGAATAGTGCCTCCTCTCGTCTCGTTTGCACCGTTGAGGAACGAGCGGGCCTGACGAGTAAGTAGATAGTTTTCTGGCCCCTAAATACTTACTAGCAGTTACTTTGTCTGAATCGCCTCGATCTGGCTGGCCGGCACCCCTTCAACGATCGTTCGATTGATCATGGGGTGGTCTTCGTCAACGGGGCCGAAATCGGAGTCGGGGTGATAGGCCACCACCGTAAGCTTTGCTACTTTACCTTCGGTGATCGTCGTGGGCTCCTCGGAGTTGAAATCACCTGAGTTACTACCGTTTTGAATAGATGTCCGTGTGCGGAAACGGTGATTTCCCTCTTCGTGAATGATGAATATTTTTCCCGGTTCCAGGGCGTAAACTGCTTCGGGCGTAACACATTCACCGTAGCCTTCGATGACCATACCCACGCGCATGGAAGGATGGGTGTGGGCCGTCTGATCTATATTGGCGGGAAAGAACAGGGCGTTCAGGCAGGGATCTCCCAATTTTACCGGCGGGATGAGCAGAGAATCCGTGCAACCGTCGATGTATTTGAGTCGCCCCCAGTCTTCTACCGGCCCTCCGACGCTGTTCATTCCCCGGTAACCCATGCGTTCGATCACGATACCTTTGCCGCCGCTGAGGCTAAAATCTTCGTTCATAGAAAAATATTGCCGGCTATTCAGTCGATAATTGTTCGACTTGCCGATCAGGCTGGTTTCTCCCGCGAAAACGTAACCGAAGAAGGTCGAGCCAGGTGCAGAGAATTGATTTTCTCCGTCCCAGGCGTGTAGTTTGGTCGGGTAAGCATTGTCGGAATAATCGTAAAGGAGACCGTTTTTAAATTGAAATTCGGTAAAAGCTTTCATCAACTGATTTTTTGGTTTTTAAACTTGCGGTGGAAGGTTTCCACGAGGGGTTTGTAATCGGTTTTCATAGAGACCCGGTAGCGACTACTGCCCTGGTTTTTCCGATCGATGATTACGTGTTTGAGGCTGGGCTCTTTCGATTTTTCGTTGCGGTAATCCGGGTCGCCCGTATGGGAGAAAATGTATTTTTTGGCGATGGCTTTGTAATCGCTCAGGCGAGTAACCGGGCGGGTTTCGTGCTGATGAAAGGCCCACTGCTGGAAATCATCTTCCCGAAAAAAGTGCCGGAAGCGTTCTGCCAGGTCACTCACGTCCTCCTGGAAAGTGAAGATGGGCAGCCGCAACGTCACTTGCTGCCACTTGATGCTTAAATTGAGCCACCAAAACAAATCAAAGGC
Source organism: Lewinellaceae bacterium SD302 (assembly GCA_002591745.1). GTDB lineage: Bacteria > Bacteroidota > Bacteroidia > Chitinophagales > Saprospiraceae > Neolewinella. The sequence continues at coordinate 81,479 of PDLQ01000016.1, read as the reverse complement.
ACTAACGATGGGTTTGGGACAGGACTCGATCAAAGGCTCCAGATAGCGTAGCAGGCGTGGCCCCGTGGATGGGTCACCGAACTTGTTGGTGGCGTAGATCGGCAGGCAATCTTCATAATTTAATTGGGCCAGCCCGTTGACGATCATCGGCAACAGTTTATCACTCCCGAATAGCTGATCTCCGTGCTCGCCGGTCACGATCAGCGCATCATCAGCGAAGTGATTCGTGATCGGGGGATGAATGAAGGTGTAGTTCAGCTTCCCGTGAATGAACTGATGAAAAAAGAGCGGATATTCATTGATGGAATCCATGGAAAGCAAGACTTCGACCCGACCTTTAGCTTCGGCAAAATACCTGGATTCAGTGAGCGCAATCAGGGCTACCGTAGAGTCGATGCCGCCGGACCAAAGCACCTGCACACGCAGATTTCGCTCTATGGCCTCTCCCATGATAGCGTCGCCTTTGCGGCGGCTGATCTCAGCGTAGGTAGCCGTAAAGCCGGGGTCGAAGGCCGGTATTTCATCCAATACCTGGGCATCAAAGCCAATATCTAAACTACGGGTCCGGTCGATGATGCCGCAATCGAAAAACTTGCAGAGCAATACGTAATCGTCGGGCAATTTCTGTCCGTCGAGGACACCGCTTTTGGCGCGGTGAGAATTGAGAAAAATAGTGGCCATAAGTTAGGACGCTTCGCTTTAGAGGTAAGGATATATAATGTTCGCCCTGGGGGCTTAGGCAGTCATACTACCCAATAATTGCTCGATGCCGGGGGCATTATCTTGTTGGCGATAATCCAGGAGCAAGCCCAGTTCCCGCTGGGCGATACGGTGCCGGGTAGCGTAATCATTTAGTTTTCGGAGGAACTGGTCATCACGCTGATCCAACTGATCTAGTTCGGCCAATATACCGCGTAGCCAAAAGACGGCCAGTTCCTCCGGAAGTTGCGTGCTGGCGAGCAAAATCGTTTTCTCGCGGATGCCTTCCAGGTATTTATGGCGCAGGCCGGCGAATTTAGCCTGTCCTTTGGCTCCTTTACGTGGCAGGGCCAGCATGATATTGAGGCTCAAAAATAGCCGGTCACTCCGTTGATTAATGCGGGTGAACAGGTCGTACTGCACCTTACGTCGCGACCAGACGTACTGACGGTAGCGGTAAAAACCGAAATAAAGTGTAAGCGACCAGCCAAGTACGGCCAGGATAGTGAGATGAGTGGGAGTCATTACCAGCAAGATGGGAATTTTGCGCAACTCCCCCTAGTCAAGTACCCGGCCAAAAACAGTTATAAAATTTCACTCAAGGTATTTTAGTCCCGGGCTAACTGCGTTCCTACTTTCCCCGAAAGCAAAAACCATTGGATTGAATTGGCGCACTAATTCCGGCCGGGTTCTTAATAATTTTCTTTTGGCTGCAAAGTAGCAGTGGTTTAGACGATCAATAGCTTACCTTTACCAACATGCACTATCTGGATTATGAACTGATCAGACAACCGATCTCTCCCGAAGGAGACGATGGGTTGATGAAAATCGGCAGTTCGGATCTCCTGGTGGTCTATCCGGCGGGTGATGAGCGAGCAGTTTTTTTGAATGCTATCCTCAAAGCTGCCGGTTTCGACGCAGTGGCTGAGCAAGTCAGTACGCTTTGCCCGGCAGACGAGCAAGCCGATATCGATTTATCCGCATTGCTACTTTGCCAGCCAAAAATACGCCGAATCATGATCTTCGGCATCTCCGGAAAAAGACTGGGACTACATTTTCTGGTTTCCAACTACGCTCCGATCGTCGTTAACGAAAAGACCTACTTATTTGCCGATGACCTGTCCGTCATCCAGTCCGAAAAGGCCGCCGGCAATGCCCGTAAAGCCGGAGCCCTATGGCAAGCGGTCAAAGCCGCTTTCAAGAACACCTGAACCCACTAGTTTTTCCAACTATCTTTTGAATGCCCACCAAAGAACACCTGGTCTTCGTGACTAACAACCCCAACAAAATTGCTGAAGTCGCCCGACAACTAGGGGAAGCTTACGATTTCCAGAGCCTGGCCGACATTGGCTGTACCGAAGAAATTCCCGAAACAACCGATACCATTCCCGGTAACGCCCGCCAAAAGGCACAATTCGTGCACGAACGGTACGGTGTCAACTGCTTCAGTGAAGATACCGGGCTGGAAATAGATGCATTAGACGGCGCGCCCGGTGTCGATACCGCCCATTACGCCGGGCCGGAGCGCAACGCCGAGGCCAACATGAAAAAAGTACTGAAGTCGCTGGGCCGTGTGCCCAATCGCAAAGCCCGTTTCCGCACCGTGATCTGCCTGATCCGTAACGGTCAGGAACATCTTTTCGAAGGTATCTGCGAGGGGAATATCGCCGGTCGTATCCGGGGAGACCAAGGTTTTGGCTACGACCCTATCTTCATTCCAAACGGTAGTTCGGAAACATTCGGGCAGATGGGTTTTACGGCAAAAAAAGTCTACAGTCACCGGGCTAAGGCAGTGCAAAAACTGATCGATTTTCTTCAGCAGTAACAGATTAGCAGCTTGAAAAAAGCCATCCCTTACCTCCTCTTATTCGGTTTGCTGTATGGTGCCTGGTGGTATTGGCAGCAACGCCCCCGGCCGCCATTACGCGCCCAGTTGCTTCCCTACGCAGCGACCGATATCGACCGTATTTTTCTCTGGCCGGCGGGTAGTGATGAAGAAACAGGTTTTGAGCTCGCTCGTGTAGACGAAGATAACTGGGTAGTGGAAAACAACCAGCGCAGCTTAAACGGGCAAGGCCGAAAAGCAGAGCAATTGTTATCCGCTCTACTGGCGATTAAAAGTCAGGGCTTGGTCCCTCCGGAGATGGTGGGGGGGCGACCTTTACTCAGGCTAAAACTGCAAAGTAGCAGTATTGGAAATATCAGTGAAGAGCTTATTTTCTATCCAGCCCCGGATAGTCTTCCCGGCAACACCTTGCTGCTTCGGCTGAACGGACTTACTGATGTATATCGCATTGATGAATTTTCTTTGCGTAAACTGCCCACTGAATTCGACGATTATCGCAACCCGCTCCTGGCAGACCTCAGCGTACTCGGTCAATTAGATAGTCTTGTCTGGTGGCGAGCCAATGATTCCATCCGTTTTCGGCTACTGGACAGACCGGCGGGTGACAGCCTCGTTTTAGACAGCTTGCAAGGAGTGTGGTCGCCACGGCTGGAAAATAAATATGCTGATCATTTCGGCGAAATCCGCGACCAGACTTACCTGGAGGGACGTTATTTACTATTCGGAGCCGGCTCCTCCGATTCCCTGGCTATATCACTTTACGCGAATGAGCGGTGGCCACTACCTTACGTAGTGAGGGGGAACGGAACGGAGTATTTCGCTTTGGAGAAAGTACTTTGGGAAACGGTGGATTAGAAGTTTGGGTAGATTTTATGCGGGTTCCACGTATTTATATATAAGTATATAAACATGTTTTTTAGTCCTGCTCGAAACCTAGACCAAATGAATCCCATCTTCCCGAATCTCTACCTTCCGCTGCCGGTACAAACCGCCCAATGCCTTTTTAAACATTTTCTTACTCATTCCTAATTCACTGCGAATCAGGGCCGGATCGCTCTTATCGTGCAGAGGCAGGAAACCTTCGTTCGTCCGTAGTTTTTCAAGTAGCTCCTGTGCACTGGGTTCGATATTCGCCGTCCCGACAGCGTAGATGCTCAGGTCGATCTTCCCATCATGACGGGGCGGCTTAACGTAGGCAGTGAGTTGCTCACCGACTTTCAGCGGGCGGTCCGTTTCGTTGCTATAGATCAAGCCCAGGTAATTCTGGTTGACGATGGCTTTATAACCGAGATCAGTACGCTCGGCGATAATGCAGCGTACCGACTGCCCCATTTCCAGTCCGTCATCGGCCAGTTCCTTGAAATAGTTTTTAAAAATGGTCGTGCCCACCAGACGTTGTGATTGCTCGTCGAAATACATATAGACGACGGCCGTTTTGCCAGCTTCCAACGGATTACGCTGATTGCGGAATGGCACGAAGAGTTGCTTACTCACCCCCCAATCACAAAAAGCACCGAACTTATTGACGTCGGCCACCGGTAGCGGAGCGGCGGTATTTAGTGTCAGTAGTGGCTTCTCGGTTGTTGCTACGGGTCTGCCTTCGGCATCTGCGTAGACGAAAACTTCGGCATATTCATCCACCGCCATATCAGGAGTCCGGTAGTTACCAGGTAGCAGCACCTCACCTCCGTCTTCGTCGGAAAGGTAAAACCCCTGGGGTGTTTCACGGATAATAAGCAAGTGGTGGTATTCGCCGGGTTGAATCATGAGGCAAAGGTAAGGATTGGAAGGTAGAAGCCTGAAGGAATGAAGATGGCTAATAACTCCTTTGCATCTGTGTAAGGGCACAGATAGAGACAGCATTATTTTTTGAACCTATGAGTAATTTAAACAATGAAGAAACGAAGAGTAGAAAAACTCAATTAGCTCCCCAACAATCGCCGCTGCTCCCAAACCAGTCGCAGGTCATCGCTCACGCTGTAATCGCGGGCATACAGCAGATTAAGGTGATGCAGCCCCTCCGGTGGCAAACCAGAGACGTCACCTACGGCCGGGGAGACGATACCGCGTTTGATCCGGGGAAGAAGGTGTTCGTTGCGGTCACGGGGATCATAGCCGACCCAGCTACGTTCGCCCTTTAATACCCGGAAGGCATTGATGAGTAAGCCCACCCGATCATGCATAAACCACAGCGTGAGGGGCCAAGTAATGAAAAGCAGTAGGGCCACGCTTTTATCGAACAACCACTTGGAGCGCCTTTGGGTGGGCTCGTCGATGCGTAAATTAACGTCGATGGTATACAACGTACCACGGCGATCAGAGCGATGGGAACCGATGATGCTGGAGCTGGCCTCGGGTAGTATTTTATAGTAAATCTGTGGCCCTAATCTGGCCATCCAGCGCTGAATACGGGTCACGGGTAGATCAGCGGAGCAAAAGATTATTTCTTCCGCCCGGTAGAGGCGAACCAATTCGGGCAATTGCCCGTCCGTACCGATGGCATCCGTTTCACGCCCACCTATGCTGACGCGGCCCAGTAGTGTACGACTAACGCCCGCCCGCTGCAGTAATTTCATTACCCGCTCGGATTCTGCGGCGGAACCAACCACCAATAATCGTTGACTTTCCTCCCCACCCATTCGTAAGTGGCCGAATTTTATCAGATGAGTTATTGCCCGTAGTACCAGTGTCCACCCCATCGCCCAGGCTGCCCCCAACAAAAGCAGGGCCCGGCTGGGCCGTAACTCACCGGGCAATAAACCATAAATAGTCGTAAGGATCAACGTACTGATACCCAGGCCACGCAGCAAGCGCCCCAATTCGTAGGGACGATCATAGCCACCCGATAAGAATATCCCTCCCAGCCACATTATGGTATAAGCCGGAAAATGCTGCCAGAGAATGCGGTTGTCGTAATAGTCCGGAATACCAAAATGGTACTGCGCCCAAATGGTCTTGAGTAAGACCAGTCCACCGTAGATGCCCACTCCATCCAGGACAGGTAAACGCCATTTGCTCCAGAAATTACTGACCAGCGTGAGGGCCGCCCGTAGGTAAATCGCTACCCGCATCAGCCCGATAAGGGAGCGGGCCGAACCACCGGTGAAGTGTTTTTTGGCGAAAATGATCATCGCCTGGTAAAAGGTCTTGACGTAATTGAGGCTGCCGCGTTTGGTACTCTCCCCTTTGTAATGGATAATGGAGGTTTCGGGGAAGTAGACGTTTTTGTACCCGCCTTTGATGACCCGGTAAGATAAGTCGATGTCTTCACCGTACATGAAGAAGTCTTCGTCCAGCAGCCCGATCTCGTTCAGGACATCACGCCGCAGCCACATGAATGCTCCGGCCAGTACTTCTACATCGTTGGTTTCGAATTCATCCAGAAAGCCGAGGTGGTACTGGTTGAAGGTCTTGCTCTTCGGGAAGATGCGGGAAAGGCCAAATGCCTTGGTAAATGCCACCCAGGGAATAGGCAACCCCCGTTTACTTTCGGGCAGAAAACGGCCGGCTCCGTCCACCATTCGTACACCCAATGCACCAACTTCGGGGCGGCTTTCGCAATAGGCCAGGCACTTTTGAAAGGTGTCTTCCTCCACTACGGTATCGGGGTTGAGTAAGAGAACGTATTTACCGCTGCTCTCCCGAATAGCCTGATTATTGGCAATGCTGAAACCGGGGTTACCCTCGTTTGCGATCAACTTCACCCAGGGAAATTGCTTGCGGACCATTTGTACGGAGTCGTCCACGCTGGCGTTATCCACCACCCAGACCTCGGCTTCTATTCCTTCAATCGCCCGCTCCACGCTGCGTAAAGCCTGCTCCAGAAAGTGGCGCACGTTGTAATTGACGATGATGACGGAAAGGTCCATGCGGCAAATTTAGCTTAATAAAAGACCACCAGGGAACTAAGGACCACAAGATTTCACCAGCAAGAGTTGGCGGGTAGTATCCGCCACCCTTACCGTGGCTGACCGGGAAGGCAAAGTCTGGCAAGCCACGGCAAAGAGCTGATTGATAAACCGGAGTTTACTTTTTCGATCACGAAATCATTAGGTCGGAGTTATTCGAACCGGTCAAATTCCTGGGTATCCCCACTCGGGCAGGGACCAATAAGATTTTAACCAATTGCTTTCTGAATACAGAGGAAAGGGCTATTTTTGCGTTCCCTTGCCGCCCTAGCTCAGCTGGTAGAGCAATTCATTCGTAATGAATAGGTCGTCGGTTCGAGTCCGATGGGTGGCTCCAGAATTAAGCTTTCTTCTTCGGGAGGAAGCTTTTTTTGTTTAAAATGATTGAATGCAAAGATGATTGGATAATGCTGTTTCAGCGTGCCAACACCATGAGTAAGCCCATCCAGTCATCTTCTAATTCAATCCTCCAATCATCCCTGAACCTTACTCCTTTAAGCTCGCGACCGGCACTGCTACTTTGTTAGTAATGATAAAAAAGCTCGCTGATCGTCGTAAACTTCTCATAGTTGTTAGTACAACAAACATTACCCGCACCGATGGAAAATATTAATGACCTGCTGCAAATTCTGCAGCTCGAACAGATTGAAGAAAACCTATACCGGGGTGCCAGTAAATACGTAGGTTCCGGCCGGGTTTTCGGCGGACAGGTAATGGCTCAGGCGCTGAGTGCGGCAATGGAAACGGTGCCCAACGATCGATTCGTGCATAGCCTCCACGGCTACTTCGTGCTGCCGGGTGACCTCGAAAGACCCATAATTTTCGAAGTGGACCGCATTCGTGACGGCGGGAGTTTTACTACCCGGGCCGTGAAAGCCATCCAGCACGGTGCTGCTATCTTTCATCTGACGGCCAGTTTTCAGCGGCGGCAGGAAGGCTACGACCACCAGATCGCAATGCCCGAAGTATTGCCCCCGGACGAGTTGGTGAGCTACGAAGGGATGGCCAAACAATTCGGTGATCAGTTGCCAGCCAACATTATTAAACTGCTGAACGTGAAGCGACCGCTGGAATTCCGGCCCGTGGAGTTCCACAACCCATTTGCCCGCGAGAAGTACGAGCCAGTGCGCAACGTCTGGATCAAAACCAAGGGTAAAATGCCGGACAATCCACGTTTGCAAAGCCTGGTCCTGGCCTACGCCAGCGACTACAACCTGCTGACCACCGCCCTCCTGCCCCACGGCCGCGCCACGGATTTCCGCAACCTCCAAATCGCCAGTCTGGACCACGCCATGTGGTTCCACCGGCCGTTCAGCGCTGATGAGTGGTTACTCTACGCCATCGACAGCCCTTCGGCCAGTAACGCGCGCGGATTTACGCGGGGGCACTTCTTCAACCAGCAAGGGGAATTGGTGGCCAGCGTAGCGCAGGAGGGTTTGTTGCGGAAGGTTAGAAAGTGAATGAATGATTGGATGATAGAATGATCCGATGATAAAATGGAGCGTTGGTGGCTCGCGCTACTGCTTGATGAACTTCGCCACACCCGTTTCTCCGCCAATCAGCTCGATTCGTAAGTGGTAAAAGCCTGGCGATAGTTCGCTGACGTTCAGTTGGCGGCCCTTTAGTTTGCTATGCGTTACTTTCCGACCCAGATGATCGTAGATGATGATTTCTTGAACATTGTCATTGGTTGTTAAACCATTTAGGGTTAACAAATCTTCGGCTGGATTGGGGAAGACACTCAGCTGTCTGAATTTATCAACTTCGTTTAATCCGCTGGGTTCTACCACCCGGGTAATTGCCGTATTGGTGATAATAGCTTCGTTAAAATCGAAGTAGATATGGGCCGTATTCTCCACCACATCCCCCAATTCCAGGTCATCGTTACTGCGAATGCGGAAACTGACGTAGCCGTTGCTGCCTTCGAAATCAGAAGTGCTGTCCGGTAGCATAATGTTGTCAAAAATAAAGGCGACTTCACCGTTTTCATTGATGGTGGTGCGGCCTGCAGGGTGGCTATAGCTGAGGGGCTCGAAGGTCGACCAGTCCAGTTGAGTTGACAGGGTGTCTTCAATGCGGACGTTGATGGCGCTGGCCGTGCCGGTATTCTGGAAGCGAATGAGGTAGTGAAAGTAATCTCCGACTTCCTCGATGAAAATTTCTTCGCCCTTGTTGACTTGTTTGTCGTTGGGGTCGTAGCCGTTGACGACCGTTTGATCCAGTCTGAAAAAATTATTCTCGGGCCTGATATCCGCTGCCGCTGGGATCTGTGCACTAAAATTCAGTACATCTCCGTCCATAACGCCCGGAGGAGGATAGACGGAAAAGGCCAGGGCAAAAAATTGCTGCCCAAAAGCTGGCAGATCAGTATACGTCCACGTTAATTCGCCAGGCACGGAAGCTATTGGCGGCCAACCTGAATCATCAAAAATCAATTTATCGGCATCATAGAACAGCGTGAATTCTCCGCTATCTGATGAGTTACCTTGGTTTCCAATGTGTAACTCGTAATCCGCGATAAAGCCCGGCCGAGCTTCGTTGGTGGGAATCATGAAAATCCTCAGGTCAGTAAATTCTTCATTAGCGGTAGCGGCGAAGTCGAGGGTAAAATTATTACCCTCATCAGCTACTTCATAAGACTGCACTGCTGGGTTAAAATTTAAAAAGGGGTGCTCCGTGGAGACAGTGAAAGTATCTGTAAGAAAAGTATAGACATATTTACCACTTTCTGCGTCGGTAAAATAGCGATGATTGAAGTAGTTCCCTTCGATGTCGATCGGCGAATTGGGAATATAAGGTTCATCCGAATCCTTGAAAAGATTGCCATTAGCATCATAAAAAACGGAAGTGATTAATACGTTGAAATTGCAACTCATTAAAAGCTCGTCAATATCACTACAACCTTGCGCATTATTGGCAATTATGGATGAGGGGTCGTAAGGATATCCTCCACAAATGTTCGTAGAGCCACAAAACGAAAGCTGTGGATTATAGCGTGCGAAAAATTCGGTGCCCCTGGCCAATGGAGGCAAGCCATAAAGATTTTCCAATTGATCGTTAAAATACATGATCAAGTAGTTTAAGGAATCTCCTGACCCCAGATCGATTCCGCCTAACTCCGTCAGGTCGTGCATATTCCTCAACGAAAGGGAGTCGAGATCTTCCAAATGGCTGAATGCGCTTAAATCAGTAAGGTTGCAATTTGATAAGTTCAGGTGACCAACTCTATTCAATTGTTGAAACCCTTCACAAAACTCGCTTGTTTCCGAATCAATACTCAGCGTATTTACCTGCGTAAGGGAAGAAAAAGCTTCGCCGGGGTGTTCGAGAGAAATATTCTCACTAAAATAAATCGTTTTAAGGCCGGTGAGTTGGTTAAATGATGCCGGTAAGGACGTAACGAGCGGGTTTTGGGTTAAGTTAAAATGTCCCAACTCCGTGAGACTATTAAAACCACCAAAGGACTCCAACTGCTGGTTATTCCTCAAGAATAGAGTTGAAGTAATTCGTTGGACGTTATTAAACTCATTTAAAGAGGTTAGTAAGCTACAACCATCAATGACCACAACCTTCATGATGTCGGGAAAGCCTGGCCCTCCGATCGAAGTTAGCTCCGTCAGGCCGGTTAGTCCCAAGTGGGTATTCTCCGCAAAAATAAAACCATCGGGAAGCCCATCTAGTGATTGAATATCCATAAAATACAATAACATGGCATCACAAATCACACCGGATGGCAAGGTAGAAAGATCGACTCCCGGGGCTACTTCAGAAATGGAGAGCGAAATAGTATCTTGTAAATTACTTAATGGACTAAAATCACCGATTAAAGGACAATCTCTGACGGAAAAATCCCTTATTCTTACCATGTTATTTAATCCGTTGAGCGTACTTAATCCATTGCAGTCAACGATCTCTATTTTTTCCGCCTCGGTTAGGTTTTCAAGTCCTCCCAGGCTCGTGATTTCATCCTGTCGTTTTAAATACAGTGATTTCACTGTAGTCAAATTACCAAAAGGACTAAGGTCAATTATAAAGTCCTCGGTTTGATTGAATTCCTTCTCCAGTCTCAGGTAACCACTCAACTCAGTACAATTTGGATAAAGTTGTGCGAACGCATCGACATCCGTTTGCGTACCCACGTCATAAATTCCGTTGGGAGGGCATTGAGCGTAAAGGAAGTTAAATGATGCGAGGCTCAGGCAAAGTGCTAATGGTATAACAAGAAAGCGCATTTTGGGGATTTAGATGGATCCTAAAATAGTAAAAATTACACAGACTTATCACTGCCATTTAACAAATCACGTACTTTCACCCCATGCCCAATGACCTCACCCCCGAAGAACGCCGCCGCCTCAACGAACAGATCCAGGCCGAAATGAATGCCCGAAACAGCCAGGGCTTACCGGAATTTCGGGGGCTGACTCCCGGGCAGATGCACTACCTCATCCGTTCGCCCTTCGAGGAAGGCTGCATCGTCCGTTTTCAGGACGCCGACTACCGGGTCTACGAAGATATTCCCCAGCTGCTGTTGGTACGGGCATTACTAGAGGAACTCGCCAAGGGAGACATTAAACTTACGCCCAAGGGAAATCTGCCGATGAAGGTGGTTCGATCTCTGTATGGGCTCAATCTCATAAAAAGTAAGCGGCTTCAAGATGATATCACCAAACTACGTAGCCAAGAAGATTGGGATGCTCTCATCTTTGCCGATGAACTGCTGCGCGCGCTGGAAATGATCGGTGAAAAGCCAAACGGAGAACTGATCATTGCGCCCGCCGGTCTGGCCGCGCTCGAAGGCAGTTTACAAAGTCTTTTCGAGCAGCTATTTCTAGTCAGTTTCCAGCAGTTTAACCTGGGCTATTTCGATCGTTTTCCGGCCAGCCGCGAGATTCAGGCTTTCACCGGCTATACCATTTATCTCCTGCTTCAAAACGGTAAAGACTGGCAACCTTCCTCCTTCTACGCCGACGCCTTTACTACCGCGTGGCCTACTTTGCTCAACACTTTTTCGGAACATCCGAAAGGCTATGACCATCGCTACGAGTTCCGCAACGTATACCAGTTACGCATCTTTCAACGCTTCCTGGAATGGTTTGGCCTGGTCCGTTTCAAAACGCCCGACGGTCCGCGTACCGGCATCCGCGAGGTCATGGCCACCGACCTCTTTCGCCACGTCTTTCACATCGACCCCGAAGCCAAAAGACCGGATCGGCCGGAGGACATGGATATCCAGATCAAACAAGCCCTCTTTGATGCGGAGATGGGTGGTGAGGGCTGGGTAAGCAACGATATTCCGCCGGAAGTTCAGGACGCCTTTTATAATCAGATTCGCGCCGCCGAAGGAAAATTGGATGACGAGGAATTGGTCACCATTCGTAGCCTCATGGAAGGCGTTGAAATGCCAGACATGGCTACTTTGAAGTCAGAAAAAGCAATTATTGAAGAGATCGAGCGACTCGTCCCCGCCTATGCTGCCAAAGGGATTATGCCCATACCGCCCGAAGGCCAGCATGGTTTCGACACCCGCCTTGCCTACGAGTACCTGACGGGTGATGATCTGTTGGACTTCAAAGTAGCAAAGCCGGTAGCAGGCATGATGATGACGCTTCTATATGAACAGGTGATGGGTTTGCCTATTCCGCCACCCGATGAATTGAGCGGAGAAGGTGATTACGAATTTACTTTCCTCGTAGAAGTCGCGGAAGATTTTTTGCTGGAATTGCTCGTTCTGGAAGAACCTTTTGACGCAGATATTCTGGCCTCCGAGGTCCGCCTGGGTGATAAAACCGTTAGCCGCCTGAAAGGTCTGCACCACGTTAACCAGTGGCGCGATCAGTTTGCAAAGATCGAACCTTTAGGTTTTCGCCCGGGCCCGGTAAAGGAAGAAAGCCCGTTTAAATACCAGTTCGTCGAAGTGGCCTACCGGGTACACCCCAAAGACGGCTCCGCCCCTATGTTACACGAGGGCGACGGGATCGTCCAGATCATTGAGGAAGACGAGGACTTCAAAATACAGGGAGCCGCTATTCCCGGTTTTAAGTTTTAGGAGTCCTAAATTCTCCCGACCTTTGCCCCGAATTAGCCTTAACCAACAATGAGTATCATCAAATTAGCCGTTTTAGACGGCGACGGCATCGGCCCCGAAGTAGTCAAACAAGCTATTAAAGTACTGAACGCCGTTGGCCAGAAATTCGGCCATGACTTCAGCTACGATTATGCCCCCGTCGGCGCTACGGCCATCGACCAAACCGGCGAGCCACTGCCCGACACCACCCTGGAGCTTTGTAAAAAATCCGACGCCGTACTTTTCGGTGCCATCGGTCACCCGCGTTACGACAATGACCCTTCGGCCAAGGTTCGGCCCGAACAAGGACTGCTGAAGTTGCGCCGCGAACTCGGCCTCTACGCCAACCTGCGTCCCGTAGCCGCCTACGAAGAATTACTGCACCTCAGTCCGTTACAAACCGATCGCATCAAAGGTGTTGATATGCTGATCGTCCGTGAACTCACCGGCGGTATCTACTTCGGCGAACGGGGCCGCAGCGAAGACGGCAATTCCGCCTTCGACACTTGCTCCTACAGCCGGATGGAGATCGAACGCATCTGCAAGATCGCCTTCCGCGAAGCCGCCGCCCGCCGCAAGAAACTTCACCTGGTCGACAAAGCCAACGTACTGGAAAGCAGCCGCCTGTGGCGGGAGGTTGTCCGTAAAATGGCTTCCGAGCATCCCGAGATCGAAGTACAATATATGTTCGTAGACAATGCGGCCATGCAACTGGTACTGAACCCCGCCCAGTTCGACGTGATCGTGACCAGCAATATGTTCGGCGATATCCTTTCCGATACCTCCAGCGTACTGGCCGGCTCCCTGGGCTTGCTACCCTCTTCCAGTATTGGCTCTTCCGTGGGCATGTTCGAGCCTATCCACGGCTCCGCACCGGATCTGGTCGGCCAGAACAAAGCCAATCCCGTAGCCACCATCCTCAGCGCCGCCATGCTGCTCGATCACCTCGACCTGCGTGATGAAGCCGCCGCTATCCGCCGGGCAGTTAACACGACGCTGGCCTCTGGTGTGGGTACCGGCGATCTGCGCCCCGAAAAGAAAGTAGGCTGTACGGAGATGGGAGATTTGATTGCGGGTAGGGTGTGATGCAACAATGATCAATTGAAGCAGTGATTTGATGAGGCAGTGACTTAATGATACAATGAGCTAATGATTGAGTGCCCCTATTCAATCATTAGCTCATTTTATCATTAAATCATTATTTTGGGAGCAAACCTCAAGATCATGCCCCACCTCCCCAATTCTCGTAGAAAGTTTCTCAAACAAGCCAGTTTAGCCGGTGCCGCCTTTACCATTGTTCCCCGCCACGTATTGGGCGGCAAGGGTTTTTTGGCTCCTTCGGACACGGTAAACCTGGCTTTCGCCGCTGCTGGCGGCAAGGCAAGAAGTGCTATCCGTAACCTGAGTTCCCAAAATATCGTGGCGCTCTGTGACGTAGATGATAAGCAAGCCGCCGAGGCTTACACCAATTACCCCAAGGCCAAGCGTTACCGCGATTACCGCAAGATGCTGGAGCAAAAGGACATCGATGCCGTGGTCGTCTCCACTCCCGATCACCTCCACCACGATATCGGAATGGCGGCGATGGAGCTGGACAAGCACGTCTACATCGAAAAACCACTGGCCCACAACATTGCTGAAGTAAGGGCACTGACGGAAATGGCCAAAAGTAAACCCCACCTGGTCACCCAGATGGGCAATCAGGGCGCCAGCGGTGAGGGCATTCGTCGTACCCAGGAGATCGTGGAAAGCGGCACCATCGGCGATGTGCATACCGTATACGCCTGGACAAATCGCCCCATCTGGCCACAGGGTGGCAAAGTACCAACCGAGGCCCAGGCCGTGCCGGACCACATTGATTGGGACCTCTGGCTCGGCCCGGCACCCAAACACCCCTACAACGAAGCTTTCCACCCGTTTGCCTGGCGGGGTTACTGGGAATTTGGCACGGGCGCACTGGGCGATATGGGTTGCCACATCCTGGACACGCCCTTCTACATTCTCGATCTCGGCTACCCCACTGCCGCCGAAGCCAGCGTAGGGCAGGTATATAGCCAGAACTGGAGCCCCGATTACAACCCCGGCTCCTGCCCGCCCAGCAGTAAAATTCACATCCAGTTCCCGGCCAGAGGAAATAAACCTCCCGTAGAACTGATCTGGAGTGATGGGGGTATCCTGCCCAAGCGTCCCGCCAGCCTGAAATCCGATGAGATGATGGGCGAATGGGGTGGCGGCATTATCATGGAGGGTACCGAAGGAACCTTGATGGCCGATACTTACGGGGAAAATCCACGCCTCATTCCCACCGTATTGATGGAAGATTTGAACGTACCCAAAACTCTGGCCCGTGTGGAGACTAGTCACGAAATGGACTGGATCAATGGCATCAAAGACGGCTACCAGCCAAGCAGTCACTTGCTCAAGGCAGGGCCGTTGACCGAAACCGTACTCATGGGCAATCTGGCCATCCGCGCCTACAACCAACGCTATCCCAAGCCGGGTGGAGGAGCGGATGATTATATCGTCCCCGGTCGTACCAAGCTACTCTGGGATGGAGAAAGCATGACGGTCACCAACGTGCCGGAGGTGAATAGTTTTGTCCGGCGGGAAGTACGGCGAAAGTACTAATGGTGGATCACCAGAAGCTTTAAAGACTGGCCAATCGGTATGTCAGGATAATTCGCCCGACCAATTCACTCGACCCACCGTAAGAGATAAACTTCACGTCCAGGTCGTGATGGGCAAACATCCGGATGCTCCGTAAAACTGCTTCCCCGATCCACTCGTCTTTATTGCCAAAAACCCCACCACCGACCAGGGTCAGGAACAGCTTGTTGCTACCGGTTCTTTTCCGGTTCAGCAGCGCGGCGTGGAAAGTAGCTTCGTAAGCAGCTTCCAGTACGAGACGGGCAAAAGCCTCCCAACGAGCGGGAGCAATGGAAGAATAGAGAACCGGCAAGGCGGAACAGTAAGCCTGACTTACGGAATGGTGATCGCCACTGGTCGTCACCTCCGTATTCCACTGAAGGCCGATCTGCAGCCTGCTCAGTAGCTGTTCACGCTCTTCGGGAGAGGAGGCATTGATTGTTTTGGTCAGCCGGTCGATTCCGTCCTCGGTTGGAAATGCGTAACCATTGCGCACGGCCCAGTAATTATGACGATCATTGTCTAGATAATGCGCCAATTCGCTGAGACAGTCAATTTGGTTATCCGCCGTTTGCCCAGGCCGTTTGTTTACTGCTACAAAATACTGGCGGTAGATCGTCCCCGCCCCGCAGGCGATGGCACAGGCGGGCCCCTGGGTATGATCATCCTCGTAACCCGTGATACCTGCCTCGGGGGTTACGGCCGGACTGACCATTTCCAGCAAATTAAACTGGGATGCGGCCTGGAACAAAGCATTTGCATTAGCGGGATCACGGTGATATTCTGCCACGTCGCCGATTACTTCATTCACCGTTATCCGCCCGCCTGGAGCGATGCCCTGTGTTTGCGTGCGTAATTCGGCCAGGGATGGGATCTCCAGATTACCGCAACGCATCTTGCGCCCGTTAACCTTAGAGACTAAGTACTCTCCACTCAACTCAAGTTTACTTCTAACGGTACCGGCATCGGTTTCCTCGAAGCCGGTAAGTTGTTTAAACCAGTTCATCTTTAAATACTTTGACTAACAACTCCGAGGAACAAATAAATGATGAGTCGTTTTCTAGCTAACAACTCCGAGGAGGTACGATAATCAGCGAGCCTTTTCAATAGTGACTATCAAAGTAGCAAAGCTGGTTGCGAAGCTAAAGTAGCAAAGTATTATGAATGCAAGAACATTCCCTGCCAGCGACGATCACCGAAGGTAACTCCGAGGACGAAGGACGATCAGCGCCAGCTAAAGTAGCAAGCTTTCATAAAGCTCCAGGGTGACCTTTAGGTAATTACCACGAAACGCGAAGCGATTCCGAACCTCCTAATATCACGTATGCACCTCCGTGTGCCCTCCCGTACCTCCGTGGACGTCTTACACCCAATTACCGTGCATTAAATACATGCCCAAGAAAAAATAACCACCTGCATTTGTGTATTTTATCAAAACCTCACATCAAATGCCCAAAATCCAGATCCATGCCGAATTCCCAACAATCCATTTTCCGTCTGTTTTCCTTCCTCTTGCTGTTAAGTATTTTACCAACGACTTCTTTCGCCAATAACGCCGAGCCTCCGGAACTTCCCGCCAAATCCAAAATTACCGCGGTGACCGTCTATCTCCAGGGAGCCCAGGTTAACCGGACGGCGAAAGTTAATATTCCTGCCGGGCGAAACACCTTCGTTTTTACCGGACTGACGGCCAAAGCCGACCCGCTTAGTGTACAGTTTTCCCTTAATGAGCCGGGAGTGAACGTACTATCCGTCAGCCACCGCATCAACTACGACGAAAAAGCGCAGGAAGACGACCGCGACCGTCAGATTCGCAAGAGTCTGAAAATATTGGAAACCCGGGAGAGACGTCTACAAACCGAAGCGGCCATCGGTAAAGAAGAAGAGGCGATTTTGAAAGCCAACCGGAATTTCGGAGGCGAACAGAACGGCCTCGACCCTACCCAGCTGGAACAGGCCGTCGCCTACCACCGTCAGCGGCTGACCGATATCCGCATGAACTACCTGGTCATCCAGGATAGCCTGGCGGCCATTAACGATCGCCGTAAAGACCTGCTCCGTCAACTTTCGGAGCGGGGGCTTGAGCGTCAGCGTCCCGCCACCGGTGAAATTGTGGTGGAGGTAGAAAGCAAAACCGCCGTCACCACCGAAGTCGGCCTGGCCTATCTGGTTCCCGATGCCAGTTGGGAACCGACTTATGATGTACGGGTGGATGATATTTCCCGGCCCATCGACCTCCGCTACCGCGCCCGCGTCAATCAGCAAAGCGGTGAAGATTGGGAACAGGTAAAGATTACCCTCTCTACCGGCGATCCACGCCTGTCTGCCAGCGCTCCGGAACTACCGGTCTGGCGCCTGGGCAACGGGACGCGGCCACCGACTTACGTGCCAACCACCGCTAAAAAGACTCAGTATGGATTTAAGGAAGTAACCGGAGTTGTAACCGATGGCGATAACAATGAGGCTCTGATTGGTGCCAGTGTACTGGTAGAAGGAATGGAAATTGGCACGATCACAGACATCAATGGCAACTTCACTTTGCAGGTTCCCACCGACCGGCAAAAGCTAGAGATTAGCTACGTTGGCTACGATACTCAGGTGATCTTAATAAAACCGGGTCAGGTTCAGGACATCCGTATGAATGAGGGAACTACGCTGGACGAAGTTGTCGTAACGGGAAGAAGTGCGGGTGCTGTCCGCAGCAATATGGTCCAGCGCCGCCGGGAAAGCCGGACGCCTCCTCCCCCACCCCCCGTACCCGTTCAGGTAGAGCGGCGAGCCACTACCGTTGCCTTTGTGATCGAACTGCCCTACGACGTGCCTTCCGACGGGGAGTCCCGTACTGTGGAAGTTCGCAACTATTCCGTACCGG
Source organism: Lewinellaceae bacterium SD302 (assembly GCA_002591745.1). GTDB lineage: Bacteria > Bacteroidota > Bacteroidia > Chitinophagales > Saprospiraceae > Neolewinella. The sequence goes on along the minus strand of PDLQ01000016.1, from coordinate 63,444 downwards.
CCACTTTCCAACATTTCGCCGTTCCGAAGCTACAGCCAGAGGTTTACCTGACCGCCGCCGTTGCGAACTGGGAGCACTACGACCTGATCAGCGGAGAACTCCAACTTTTCTTCGAAGGCACCTATCTCGGTTCTTCACAACTGGACGTAAGTAATACCAGCGACACCCTCACTCTTTCCCTCGGTCGTGACCCCGGCGTCATCATCAGCCGCAAGACGGACGAGAGCGTGAACAAACGCGGCGGCTTTTTTGCCGGCAAGGCCAACCAGAGTCGGGCCTACCTAATCGAAGTCCGCAACAGCAAAGCCCAGCCCGTCAACCTGTTGGTTACCGATCAAATTCCCGTAGCCGCCAACAAGGAAGTGGACGTAGAGGCGGAAGTACCCAAGACGGCGGACTACAACGAGCGAACGGGACTGTTGAAATGGAGCCTCGATTTACCTCCGGGCGGTAGCGAAAAACTGCGCTTCAGCTACGAGGTGAAGTACCCCAAGGATTATCGAATCCGGTTAGATTAGTAAATCCTCTTGCTCCTGCAGCATTCAGTAGGTTGATGGAATTGCTAATAAATTGTCTCTGGCATCAGGTAGTGGCTATGCTAGCGAGATCTCACACGGAAGCCATGGAGGGAAGAGACGAATGTTTTTGGCTATCGCTATTCCCGCCGACGGGCGGGTGTCGTGAAGTGGGCATGGCCGCTGAGGAAATGTATTGCTTTATCCTTAACAAAGGCAGCGCCCATCGGCGCGTCGGAAGAATTGCCGGTTTCCGTCCGCTCCCTCCGTGGCTTCCGTGTGAAGTCCTCGTTACGTCTTGTATGACCAGTGGCTACTACGATACAGATGGATACTGTAAGCCTTAGCTGACTGCGTTCCAGGACATTGCTACTTTGTTAGTCAAAACAATAATTATGGCTTCTACTCCGAGGACAAAGGACGATCAGCGTTAGCTAAAGTAGCCGTGCCTTTGTCGGGACACGGTAAAGCTGGCGTCTATTTTTCATCCTCTATTCTCCATGCTCTTTTCTTTCCTACCTTTGCATTCTTAACGGAGCCACTTTTTTCCCAATGAGCGATATTATCCACCACGAATGCGGGCTAGCCATGATCCGGCTGCTCAAGCCCCTGGATTATTACGAAGAGAAGTACGGTACGCCCATCCACGGGCTGAAAAGCCTACAACTGCTGATGCGCAAAATGCGTAACCGCGGACAGGACGGAGCCGGAATGGCTACCATCAAATTTGATGTGGAGCCAGGCAAAAAATTCATCAGCCGCAAGCGTAGCAGCGACAAGAACTACCTGGATCACCTGTGGAAAGGCGTCTACCGGCGCTTCGACAAGATTCCTCCTGAAAAGGTACACGATGGAAAGTGGCTGAAGGCCAATATGCCCTATACCGGTGAACTAATGATGGGGCACTTGCGCTACGGCACCCACGGTAGCAACGATATCGAAACCTGCCATCCTTTCCTGCGCCAGAGCAACTGGATGACCCGCTGCCTGATCGTAGCCGGCAACTTCAACCTCACCAACGTTACCGAGCTCTTTAAAGAGCTGGTAGAATTGGGCCAGTACCCTAAAGAAAGATCGGATACCGTCACCGTGCTCGAGAAGATCGGGCATTTTCTGGACGACGAGGTAGACCGCATCCACAACTGGTACAAGCCGGAAGGCTATTCCAATATGGAGATCAACAAACTGATTGCCGAAGAGCTGGATGTGGCCAGATTGCTACGCCGCGCCAGTAAAAAATTCGACGGCGGCTACGTAATGGGTGGCCTGATGGGCCACGGGGATGCTTTTGTGATGCGCGACCCCGCCGGCATCCGCCCCGCTTTTTATTTCCATGACGAAGAGTTCGTAGCCGTAGCCAGTGAGCGCCCTGCCCTGCAGACCGTGTTCAACAAGCACATTACCGAAATCCAGGAGGTGGAACCCGGTCATGCCCTCATCATTAAGAAAAACGGGACAGTAACGATGGAGCCCTTCATCGATCCCCTGCCCCGTTCGGCCTGTTCTTTTGAGCGGATTTACTTCAGCCGGGGTACCGACCGCGACATTTATCTGGAGCGTAAGGAACTGGGTGTCCGCCTGGCCAAGAAGGTGCTGAAAGCCGTAGATTACGATTTTGACAACACTGTTTTCAGCTACATCCCCAATACGGCCGAGACTGCCTTTTACGGCATGGTCGACGGACTGGAAATTGAGTTGGATAAATGGAAGAAAAAGAAAATCCAGAATGCCCAGAAAAAGGGCAAGAAAGGAAAACTGAGCAAAATCCTGAAAACCAAGGTCCGCAATGAAAAACTGGTGGTCAAGGACGGAAAGACCCGTACGTTTATTGCCGACACCAGCAGTCGTGATGAGATGGTCAGTCACGTTTATGACGTTACTTACGGCATCGTGCGCAATGAGGTAGACACGCTGGTATTGCTGGACGACAGTATCGTCCGTGGTACTACGTTGCGAGACAGCGTGATCAGCATCGTCAGCCGTCTGCGACCAAAAAAAGTGGTGATCGTTTCCAGCGCGCCCCAGATCCGCTATCCGGATTGTTATGGCATCGACATGTCTAAAATGCGTGAATTCGTAGCCTTCCGCGCCGTGGAGGAACTACTTAGGGAAAACGGCAAGAAGAAATTGCTCAAGAAGGTCTACCAGCGCTGCCAGGAAGAGTTGACAAAACCGATCGACCAGCAGGTCAATGCCGTTAAAGAGCTTTACGCCCAATTTGACTACGAGCAAGTTTCCGACAAGATTGCCGAGATCGTTACCCCCAAAGAGATCAAATTTCCGGTAAAGGTGATCTACCAATCCGTTGAGGACCTCAAAGAAGCCTGCCCAAATAATAATGGGAGTTGGTACTTTGACGGCGACTACCCTACGGCGGGTGGGACCCGGGTGGTAAACCAATCGTACGTAAACTATTACGAGGGCAATGATGCCCGGGCGTATTAACGTGCCGTCGAATTTAGTTCAGGATCTATCCCTGATAAAGGCTAACTTATCCTATGACTTTCCAAGACCTTAATCTCTCCAACCTACAGCTCCGCGCCCTCGATGACGCCGGACTGACTACGCCGACGCCCATTCAGGAAAAAGCTTTTCCGGTCATCATGTCCGGCCGCGACGTAGTGGGCATCGCCCAGACCGGTACGGGGAAAACCATCGCCTACCTCCTGCCGGTGCTGCGTTTGTGGAAATTCAGCAAGGAGCGTTTCCCGCAGGTTTTGATCATCGTACCCACCCGCGAACTAGTGGTACAGGTGGTAGAAGAAATTGAGCGACTCACCACTTACCAGAACGTGGTGACCGTCGGTGTTTACGGCGGGGCCAACATCAACAAGCAAAAAGATGCGGTAGACGCGGGGCTGGACATTCTGGTCGGCACCCCCGGTCGCACGCTGGACTTAGCCCTTCATGGTACCCTCAACTTCAAGGCCATCAAACGGGTGATCATCGATGAGATGGACGAACTGCTGGAGCTCGGCTTTCGCCCCCAGCTACAACGTATCTTCGATCAGTTGCCGGATAAAAGACAGAACCTGTTATTCTCGGCTACCCTTATTCCAGAGATCGGCCAGTTTATTGAAGAAAGCTTTGATTTTCCCGACACCATTGAAGCTGCTCCCTCCGGAACGCCTTTGGAGAAGATCGAGCAGGTAGCCTATTCCTTACCTAACTTCAATACTAAGGTCAATTTACTGAAACGACTGTTGGCTGATAAGGAGACCTTCCACCGGGTACTGGTTTTTGCCCCTGGCAAACGCCTTGCTGACGTAGTAGCCGAAACACTGGAGGGTATTTTTCCTGGCAAAGTAGCAGTGATTCATGGAAACAAGAGCCAGAATTATCGCTTCGAGAGTTTACGTGCTTTTCAAAGTGGAGAAAAGCGTATGCTCATCGCCACTGATCTGGTGAGTCGGGGCCTGGACCTCAGCGACGTCTCTCACGTTATTAATCTGGATGTGCCGGAAGTAGCCGAGAATTATGTGCACCGTATCGGAAGAACCGGCCGGGCCGATAAAAGCGGAGTAGCCATCACGCTCTACGCCCCTTACGAAGAAGAAAAGCTCAGCAACGCCGAAGAATTGATGCAAACCAAGTTAGTGGTACGCCCCAACCCCGAAGACCTCGAGATTTCCGACCAGCTTATTCTCGAGGAAATGCCGGACAACAAGGTGGCGAACATCCGCGTCAAGTTAGATACCACCAAGGCCGGGGCTTACCACAATAAGAGCAAGCGCAATAGTAAGGTAAATCTGACCCGCAGGGAACTGGAAGAAAAGCGTGGCCGTAAACGCGGCAAACGTAAATCCAATAAAAAATGGAAAAAGTAAAACCCCATCTACCGTAAAGGGTAGACAGGGTTTTTCTGGCTTGTCAAAGCCACCGTAATCAACGTGGGACCACGTCGGTACGGCATCGTGATAGGCGACTTCTTTATTAACTGACCATTTCAGGTTTTACTACACGGCTACGCTCTAAATCGTAGTAGCGGTACACGTCATTGGTGTACGTTTCATCGGTACTGCTCGGCCAGTTGTCTTTATCGAATCCCGGGGCATTTTCCAAGCGATCTTTGGATACATTCAGGACAAAGTTTTCATTATCCCGGTTGATCGTAAAGGCCTCCATTGGCACGGCGAAGTATTTATCACCTAATCCCAGGAAACCGCCGAATGATAACACGGCATAATTGATATGTCCGTTATGGACATTGATCATCAGATCTTTAATCTCACCCAGTTTCTCGTTGCGGGTGTTGTATACGGTGGTTCCGGTAATGCTGCTTGAGCTCAATAATCGGGTATTCATCTTTATAAATTTTTAGACACATATCTACAGTTGTAAAACTGCTCACTATGCTATTATTAAATCAAATTACAACTATATAACAAGCTAAGTAAGCAAAAAGTTTAATCAAATAATGATAATTTCACTTTTTTGATTACAATTAAGCAACTTGATAGTAATGATAGTCTGGTGATAGCCGCTCTTACTGTCACTGCCACTACCAGACTATCACTACTACCATACTACCCGACTAACGTCTATCTTCGCCCCCATGCACTCACCCCGCGCTCACTACATCGACGAACAGGAAAAATTCGAAGCCGAAGCTGCCCGCTTGCGCACTCATTATAACCGACTTTCCTACGCCCGTCTCCTGATATTTTTTTTACTCGTTGCCCTGGTCATTTTATTATGGAGTTACCAGTGGTATTTCGGCCTGGCCGGTGCCCTGATCTTTCTTCCTCTTTTCGCCTATGGCGTAAAAAAACACCAAGCTATTTATCGGGCTTCGGCAATGGCCGAGCACCTGGCCGCTATTTCCGCCAGTGAATTGATGGCCCTGGAACACGAGTTCGACATATTTGACGGCGGTCAGGAATTTCTGGACCTTACGCATTCCTACGCCGCAGATCTGGACCTCTTCGGACCACACTCACTTTTCCAATACCTCAACCGTTGTGTCACCGCCGTAGGCAAACGCTGGTTAGCTGATGCTTTACTGGAAGCCGCTCCCACCTCCGTGGTTCTGGAACGCCAGGCAGCTATCCGGGAACTGGGTCAGGAGCCCGAATGGTGCCATATCTTCCGGGCCAGGGGAGCCGACCTGGAAGACGACCCTCAGTACCTGAAGCGCCTTCAGCTCTGGCTGGAAGAACCGGAGCTGGTCTATGGAACACCGCTACTCCGGGCCGCCCGCTGGTTTGTACCGCTATTTTTCGTGCTTACCGTAGTCGGCCTGTTTATGCTACCCAATTGGCAGATGGCGTTGTTTGGCCTCATTCCCGTAGCCTTGGTGATGCGAAAATTTGGTGAAGAGATCAGCCGGGTACACACTTTCACCGCCCAGGCCGGCAGCGTGCTGAGTTACTACGCCGATTTGCTGGAACAGATTGAAGCGACGGACTGGGAAAGCCCTTTACTGCAAAAACTGCAGAAACCTATCCTTGGCCAGGGTCGGTCTGCCAGTTCAGCTACCCGGCAACTACGTTACGCCATCAGTCAGCTGGATGTGCGCTACAACGCCTTTTCTGCTCTCCTGGAAGTATCCGGTCTTTGGAGCGTTCAGTGGATCGCCCGCCTGGAACGGTGGAGACGCGAGCATCGGAAATCCCTTCCCGCCTGGTTCGAGAGCCTGGCGGAGATCGATGCTCTGGTCAGTCTGGCGAATCTTCATTTCAACCGCCCGGATTTCGCTTTCGCTGACGTTCACCAAGAACATTGCTACTTTGCCAGCCACCTGGGTCATCCTCTGCTGGAACCGAAAAGCATGGTGACTAATGACCTGAATATTGAAACGGATGGCCACATCCACCTCGTCACCGGCAGTAATATGGCCGGCAAATCGACCTGGTTGAGGACCGTAGGCATCAACGTAGTGCTGGCCCTCTGTGGCGCACCCGTATGTGCCTCCGAAATGAGGCTGCCCCAGATGCAGGTTTGGACGAGTATGCGTACCCAGGATGCCCTCCACGAAAGCACCAGTAGCTTTTTCGCCGAGCTAAAACGACTTAAAGCCATCATTGCCGCCGTGGAAGCAAAGGAGAAACAGGTCTTCTTCTTACTGGACGAAATTTTGAAAGGAACTAATTCGCGCGACCGCCACGTAGGCGCAAGGGCGCTGATCCGCCAACTAATTCAATCGAAAGGAGCCGGCATCATCGCCACCCACGACCTCGAACTGGCAGAAATGGAGAATGAAGTCGGTAGTCGGGTAGAAAATTATGCGATGGAAATCCAGACTGAAGGCCAGGATATGGTTTTCGACTACAAGCTGCGGGCCGGGGTCTGTAAAAGCTTCAACGCCACTCTGCTGATGGCCAAAATGGGGATTGCAATTCCCGCAGAGGAAGTAAAAATCCGGAAAGAATAGTCTACTTTTAGCATTGAACATTTCAGTATGAGCAAGGGAAATATTTTGGTCACCGGCGGTTGCGGCTACATCGGCAGTCACACCATCGTCGACTTATTGGAAAACGGCTTTTCCGTGGTCAGTCTAGATAATCTGATCAATGCTTCCGAAAAACCGCTGGCCGCTATCGAAAAAATTACCGGCCAACGCGTAATTAATCATCGCATCGATCTATCCGACCGGACGGCGACCCTGGATTTTTTCTCCCGTCATCAGTTCGATGGCCTCATACATTTCGCCGCCCTGAAAATGGTCGGCGAATCCGTGGAAAAACCATTGGAATATTTCCGTAATAACCTGGATGGCCTACTTAACGTCATCGAAGGTCAGCAAAATAACGGCAACGGCAACTTCGTTTTCTCCAGTTCCTGCTCAGTTTACGGCAACGCTGAAGAATTGCCCGTTACCGAATCCACGCCCCGGCTGGAGGCCGAAAGCCCCTATGCACTGACCAAGCAAATGGGGGAAGACATTCTGCAGCATTACTGCAAAGCGCAGCCGGATTTTGCGACGGTTTTACTCCGGTATTTTAATCCCGCCGGTGCTCACCCCAGCGGACTGATGGGAGAAGACCCCCGTAACCCCGCCGCCAGCCTGGTCCCCGTCATCACCGAAGTGGCCGCTGGTAAGCGAGAAAAGATGACCGTTTTCGGTAATGATTACCCTACCCGCGACGGAAGCTGCGTGCGCGACTTCATTCACATTATGGACCTGGCCCACGCTCACACCCTTGCCCTCGAATACCTGCTGGCCGGAGAAGTCAAAGAAAATCCGGCCCTGTTCAATTTAGGCCTCGGCCAGGGCATGACGGTACTGGAAGCGATTAACGCCTTTGAGAAAACCACCGGGCAAAAATTGAATTACGAAATTGGACCTCGCCGCTCCGGAGATGTCGTAGCCGTCTATTCCGACAACCACAAAGCTAATAATGAACTCAACTGGCACCCTCAACGCAGCGTAGAGGATATCCTGGCCTCAGCCTGGGCCTGGGAACAACGCAAGGCCGGTGAATAAGCAAGCGCTCAGACTCACGATCCTTGGCTCGGCAACCTCACAAGGTGTACCGGTGATCGGCTGCGACTGTGCTGCCTGCCGCAGTAATGACCCCCGTGATAATCGTTTCCGCAACAGCGCCGTATTCAGCAAAAACGGTGAGATGGTAGTCATCGACACCGGGCCGGATTTTCGCCAACAGATGCTGGCTCACGGTTTTGGCCACCTGGCTGCTGTACTCTACAGTCACGAGCACAATGACCACGTAGCCGGGCTGGACGACCTGCGTCCCTACTGCTTCCGCCAAAAAGAAAACATCCCCCTTTACGGCCTTCCCAGAGTGATCGGCGACATCAAATCCAGATTCGCCTACGCCTTTTCGGATAACCCCTATCCCGGCGTTCCAACCCTGAGCCTCCACGAAATCAAAGCCGGCCAAAGTTTACAACTGGGCGGCATGGCATTTACGACAATCCCCGTTCTCCACGGCAGGCTGCCTATCCTTGGCTTCCGCTGCGAAGACATCGCCTACCTCACCGACGTAAAATTTCTCGAACAAGCCGCCCTAGACTTACTGAAAGGCCTCCGAGTTCTGGTTCTTTCTTGTCTGCAACACAAAGAACATCACAGCCACCTTAATCTGGAAGAAGCCCTGGAGGTCATTAAAAAAATTGCTCCCGAACGCACAATTCTGACGCACCTGAGTCACCGCTTCCCGCCCCATGCACAATTACAATTAGAGTTGCCGGAAGGGGTGGAAGTCGGGTATGATGGCCTGCGGCTTTAGTACGCTTTGCGTTAGGGTGTGCTCGTTCCTCGCGTTAATGCACCTGTGGCGTTAGTACGCTGCGCGTTAGGTTGTGTGCATCCACTAACGCAAAGCGTTCTCAAGGGCTCCGCCCTTCCTAATGCAGCCACCTCCCCGGGTCTTGCCGTTCCTTCCCCCGCCACAGTTCAAAATGTAAAGGATCTCCGTTCTGACTGGTGAAGCCCAGACTCGTGCCGAGCTCTACTTCGTCGCCTTCGATGACGATCACTTTTTCCAGGTTCGAGTAAACGGTATAGTAATCACCGTGTCGTACCATCACCGTATTTCGGTAGCCGGGAATCTGGCGAATACTGATCACTTTGCCAGTAAAGACAGCTTGCACGCGGGCGCCGGCGGTGGCGTCCAGGTCGATACCGCCATTGTAGATGGTCACCGAAGGAACATCCGGATGCGGCTGCTTCCCGAAGGGTTTGATAACGCTCCCTTGGACGGGCCAGTTGAGATGCCCCCTTTGTTCGGCGAAATTCTTGCCGATGGCCGGTATATTTTCTTCAAAATCGTCACCACTATTTCTCAGCTTGCTACTGGCTCGCGTTGCGATCTCTTCGGCAATGGCTTTTTCAATAGCGGCGTCCAGAGCAGCCTGTTCCCGTTGCTGTTGTTTGACGCGGGCGAAGAGCTTCTTTTCTTCACCACTCAATTCATCTACCAGACCGACCTGGGTTTGCAGGGCAGATTCCAACTCTTGCCCTTGCTCGCTGGCGGCTATGAGCAATTCCTCCTTTTCCACCCGCTGAATTTCCAGCTCGATAGTACGGCTGCGCATACTTTCCTGAGTGGCCACGATCAGTCGCCCCTGATTACGACGGTAGCGTTGGTACTGCCGCAGGTAATTATAGCGTCGAAAAGCGTCGTTAAAACCATCGGCGGAAAGCAGGAAGCCCAGCCAACCATTGGTCATCTTATTGCGATAGGCCGCCCGCAGCGTGGAAGCGTATTCGGACCGCATCCTTTCCAAATCAAGGCCCAGGGAATTTAAAATATCCTGGTTATCGGCAATCCGGGTATTGGTCAGCTCTACTTCCTGGTTCAGCGTTTCGATCAACTCCCTTCGCTGTTCGATCTGTTGTTGTAACAGATTCAAAGATTTGATAGCCTTACTCTTTTGCGCCTTGGTCCGGTCCAGTTGCTGGGTGGTGGATTTCAGGTCACGGATCAGTTTATTCCGGCGGTTCTTGAGCTCCTCGGCGGATTGGGCGCAGAGATTCAGGGTGCCCAGCAGACAAAGAAAAAGTAGTATCGATTTGAACGACTTAGCGGTCATGTTGCTAAGGTAACATATCCGTAATGATTGAATGAATGATTCAATGAAGCAATGATTCAATGATTCAATGATTCAATGATCTAATGATCTAATGATTGAATGATCCAGTGATTGAACTGGGGAATACTCATTCGTTTTATCATTATAGCTTCAAAGTAGCAATGATAAAGCAAGCTCGTCTGCCGATGCGTCATCACGGGGCAGGGGCCCTGAGATGTAAGCCGACAGTAGTTTATCCGGCCTGACCTAGTCAATTGCTATTTACCCCGATCAAATTTCCGTGGCACAACGAAGGGCATACTTACCTCTTCATTAAAGGTCAATTTGCTGAAATCCAAAGTGATCTTAGCCAGGCCGGTTTCGGTGCTTTCGATCTCTACAGCCCGCTTATCAGCGAAAGACTGGCCGTTTTCGGTCAGTTCGTAGTCGTCCATAAAGACATTTAGGACGCGGTTTTCAGCTCTTTCCTTCAGTCGCATGCTATTGAGCTTGAAAGTCTCTGCGTTAATGTAATAATCAGATGCCCAGCGACCGGAGTTACCGGAAAGGCGATAAGTATCTTCATCATTGTTCAGCTCCAGATTGCGATCCAGGAAAATGGGATTTCCAAGGATGATTTCCTGTAACAAGTCGAAGCGGGCGGGAATCTTATACTTCTCTTCTACGTAACCGAGTGGCTCGGCCGTGTACTCGTTGGTAAGTCGATTAATGACGAAAAAAGAATCCGGAGTGATGAGCGCGCGGGCCGCTTCAAAACCGAATTTCTTAACGCTCATCCAGATTTTCTTATCCTTCTGCATGCGAATGTAAGCCGTTCCACCAACGCTCATCTCGGGACTGTCCAGATCCAGACTGGCCCGGGCATCCATCCATTCGGCGGTGAAGCGATTGACTTCCAGTTGCTGCATTACTTTCTCAGCGGCAGAGATTGTGGCAATCGGATCATCCGCGTTGGAGTCCGTTTGCCGCTTTGTACCACAGGATGAGTAGAGAAGCAGTGGCAATAATGATAGCAGCGGTAGTAAACGAAGTAATCTCATGGATAAGTTTTAGCTTTTGGTTTCACTGATCTTACGGCGTAGGCTGCGGCTCTTGCTTCCGGCCTTTTCTGCCCTTTCGTAAGCGACGGCCGCCGCATTTTTATCACCGGAGGTCTTCAGAATGGCGTCGCCAAGTAGTTCCAGATGGAGAGCATTGGTATTGCGGGCGTGGTCGGCAGCAGACAGCAATTGCAAGGATTCGGCATGCTTACCGGAGTCATAATTTTCCCGCGCCAGTAAATAGGCGGATAAAGGCCCTTCACCCGCCGGGATACTACCAGACTGAGGAAGTTTCCCTTCGCCCAAGGCGGTGATCGTCTCCTGATAAGTACGAGCCATATTACCGGCTTCAGGACTGGCAGCACCGAAAATGAATACAGCCTGTTCCATCAAACCGGCAGCCTCGTCGAAATCGGCCCGAGCCGCTTCACCCAATGCATAGTAAAAGGTAACGTAAGGGCGGTTAGGAAATACATCCAGGGCATTTTCGGCTTCCTCACGCAATTCTTTCATCTGGTTATCCAGGTATAGCGAGTGAAGGTACTGCTCCCAGACCGGGTAGACGGTATCATCCAGTTCCAGCGTCTGGCGATAGGCAGCGGCAGCTTCAGGGTACTGGCCGGAGTGAAAATACAAGTCTCCACGCATGGCCATGGGTTTGGCATCCGAGGGGTGAACTCGTGCCAGTTCGTCGGCCAGGGCTAAGCCTTCGCTGGCCATATTAGCGTCGCCGGTATTGGCAACAGCCTGTACCATCGGTAGCAATTTACCAATTTTAAGGTCTAAGTCTACGTCGGTACGGCTCATTAAATCCATTAGCTTACCGTTGTTTTCACCGTTTGGCAACTGGCCGGGCTTACCGCTATCTTCCAGGGCGAGTTGTGCCTTTACATCGGCCGGTTCGATCCGCAGGATTTCGCGGTAGACATCTTTGGCATCATTACGCTTCCCCTGAGAACTGTAGTAGCCGGCCAGTAAATGGCGGTACTCGAGATCCCGGGGAAAAGCCTCAACCAAAGCCAATAGTTCCTTCTCGGCGCGTTTTTGATCGCCCAGCCCCAAGTAGAGAGCGTGCTTTTTACGACTTAACTCAGGATTGATGCCCAATTCTTTTTCCAGGTCATCGTAAACGTCGATGGCTTTGTCGATCTCTTGGGCACGAACCAGGAAAACGGCTTGTTGCAGGCGAAACAACTCTCGGTCTGATTGAGTAATGGTGCTACCCCGTCCTTCCCGCTGATCGGCCGGCCGGGATTGTGAGTCCGCCAAATCCTTAAACAATTTCGCACCCTCCCGGTATTGACCGGTAGCCTGATAAAGTTCGCCGAGTAAGCCCGCATAAGCTACGGTCGGATTGAGTTCATAAGCCTTTTCGAGTTCATTTACAGCTTCCTGGTTGTCCTCGCTGACGTAATGAATCCGGCCGAGTTCGTAGTGCAAAACATCATTGTCCGGATCCTCCTTACTCATTTTTTGAAAAAGACTTTCTGCTTTTTCCAGATCACCCAGTAATACAGCTTGCTTTGCTTCGATGAAAGCCTTGGCCGCATCAACTTCAGCCTGGCTGACACTACCCGGCTGGGCAAAAAGTGCAGAGGAAATCAGCAGTAACGAAAATGAGAGTAGTTGCGCGAGGCGCATAGCAGAAACTTTAGGTACCAAATGATAACGCCCGAACGGCGAAGATTGATCTACCCACCGATAACATTCCGATAAGAACTGATCTTAGGGGTCCAGTAAGAGTTATTCAGTATCTCCTGGCGAATGATGCCCTTAGAGCTGGTTGAATGGATGACCTCCATACGGTCTTCGCCGTCGTAGTCTACGATCAATGCGACGTGAAAAACCTGCCCTCCCTTGCTAAAAAAGACCAGATCGCCCGGCCGTGCATCGCGTTTGCGGATATTCTCACCATCCTTCACTTGCTCCCGAGATGAGCGCCGTAGGGTGATGCCAACGTTTTGGAAAACATAATTCATCAAGCCTGAGCAGTCCATCCCGCTGCTGGGATTTACGCCGCCGTAGCGGTATTTGGTACCGATCAGAGAGGCGGCATCGTTGATGATCTGGTTGCGCAGGGTCTCCGTTCCGTCGCCTGAATAGCGGTCGTTATTACCGGTATTGCGCGGGCGCTCGTTATCGGTTCGTTCCGTGCGAGTGCCATCCCGATTCCAATCGTCGCTAGGAACGAAGATGCCACAGCCAGTCAGGAAAATCAACGCCATGAGGGCAGAGGAGAAATGAAAGTTATTCATTGGGGAGATTCAATTTTTATCGGTTTCTCGGGACCGAGGCCCCCAAGACTTACGAGTGTAATAATATAACCCGTCCCGTCCACCAAAAAGTCTTTTCTTTCACAATCCAATAACAAGAAGGGGTGAAGTCGTTTGACTTCACCCCTTTCGGAGAGATGGCGGGTCGCCACCTTAGTGGTTGTGCTTTGACTACTCTTCGGTAGCTTCTTCGCCATCATCTTCAGCAGCACCATCGGCTGCCTTAGCAGCGGCGGTAGCGGCGGAGCGCATGGCACGTGGTACGATAACCGTAGCAACTGGCTGGCCGCCCGGATTAATGATCTCAACACCTTCTTCGGCTTCGATATCACGAATACGGATGGAGTCACCCATTTCCAGACCACTAATGTCCATAGTGATACGATCAACCAGCTTGTCTGGCGTAGTCTTCAATTTGATGTGGCGTACAGCCTGCTGCAGCTTACCACCGGCACGAACGCCGGGGCTGGTACCTTTAAAGCCTACGGGCACTTTCACCTTGATGGGGTGTCCGTCCTGGAGGGCCAGGAAATCAATGTGAATGATCTCGTCGGTTACGGGATGGAATTGTACTTCTTTAACGATGGCCTTGGTAGTCTTACCGTCAACGGTAAGTTCGGCCAGTTTAAATTCCGGCGTGTAAATGAGGCTACGTACGTCCAGCGGCTTAACGCTGAAGTGAACGGGATCACCGCTACCGTATAGTACGGCTGGTGCGGCGCCTTCTTTACGAACGGCTTTAGTTCCTTTTTTTCCGAGTGATTGGCGGGCTTGACCCGTTACGGCTACAGTTTGCATTGTCAGTTTCTTTATCAGCTTGACGCTTTCGGCCCGCAAAGATAGGGCTATTGTAAATAACTGACAAGCAAGTGGTAAGTTAATTTTCAGAAACGAGTTTCTAGCCTAGTTTCCGTCGAACGATTGGTTCTCCTGCTCAGCCATATGCACCAGTTCCTGGTACTCCTGAGGCGTCAGCCCATCCGTACAGTACTGGATAGGGTCGACTTTCTGGCCATCCTTGATCACTTCGTAGTGCAAGTGGTCGCCGGTACTCTGGCCAGTGCTACCGATGAGGCCGATCTGCTGGCTGCGCTTCACCTTGTCGCCTTTCTTCACCATCACCTTTTCCATGTGGGCGTAGAGGGTCTTAAAGCCGAATCCGTGATTGATAATCACTACATTTCCGTAGCCATCACGGCGGTTACCGGCAAATTCTACCTTACCGGCACCGGTAGCCTGGATTGGCGTATTCTTAACGGCATTGAAATCAACGCCCCAGTGCATTCTCTTTTTCTTGTAGATCGGGTGGATTCGGTAGCCATAGCCGGAAAGACTCAGCAGTTTACGGCCCACTTTATCGGCCCGGACGGGGCGGATACTGGGTATGGCAGCCAGGAATTCTTCCTTTTTATCCGCCATCATGGTCAGGGAATCCAGGGAACGGCTCTGCAGGTTCATCCGCATTTTCAGGCCATCCAGTTTTTCTTTCAATTGCGCCATGTGCTCACCGGTTCGGGGCAGTTCACGCAGTTCGTCGTAGCGGTCGTGACCACCAATACCGCCGTTCCAGACGTTATCATCGATGGGGTTCATTTTGAACATGGCCCGGTAGACGTAGGCATCGCGATCTTGCAGGTTATTGACAACCTTTTCGAGTGCGGCGATATCTTGGTCGGTTTGCGCGATTTCGCTGCGCAGAATATCATTCTCCTGCATCAACAGCCGCTCGGCGGGGCTGGGAAGGTACCGGTGCGTTAACATCAGCATAATCAGGGCCGTAAAGGAGGCGGCACAGACAAAGCCGAAGATGCGGAGTACCGTGTGCTTTAAAGGTTCAACAACCTTCTCGTATTGAAGGGTCTGACGATTAAAGACGTATTTCTCGCGTCTCATAGACGGTTTAATTACTTCAAAAATAGCCCACTACTCAAAGACGTAAATCGCTGATGATCAGCAAAATGATAAATCTGCGTTCGACGTTTTCGTTGGTATTGTAATGCGCCTATTAATCCCAAGCGACCCGTTAGAAGGAAAAGCCTTGTGGGTCGAATGCCTACAAATGTAAATATTATCTCCCCATATAACCCAAGAAGAAGAAAGAAAACTTATCAACAATGTAACTTTTATGAGAATATTTGTGTTCAAAACACGAACCTATCACCTTTCTGAAAATAAAAAATTCTGCATGGGTTTACAATAATCGAGCATTCGAGGGTAGCTTCAACATCCATAAAGGCGATCATCAGCTTGCTTTTTCGCGGATGGCTATTATTCGAAGAACACTTTCTCCCCTGAAACTAAGATAAGAGTTGAGCAAGCAAGGGCTTATTGCGAATAATGGAAGCTGCCAAAAACGCCGGGTAGTGAAACTTACATTCAGTTTCCGGCCTTAAGGGTGAGTGTATTTTTGGATTAACAAAGTAGCAAGGTGAGTAAAAAACTGAGCTCTTACGCCAAGTGGATTACGATCATTCCTTTGATGACGACAGCCCCCCCCCCCCCCGGCCGACGAACTCGTAACCAGCCCTGCTACTTTGAAGACCCAAAAAAACGATAAGTCGAGTAGATGATCTGACGATAGAATCAAGAAGCGCTACACCATTTAAACATTGCCTCATTATATCATTCAATCATTGCCGATACATTACCTTTGCCGCTTCTAAAATTTGTTTCCCGCATGACCGCCAACGAAATTCGCCGCGCCTACCTGGATTTTTTTTCCGAACAAGGCCATAAGATCGTGCCCTCCAGCCCGATCGTGAACAAGAATGACCCGACCCTGCTGTTTACCAATGCGGGGATGAACCAGTTCAAGGATTTCTTCCTGGGCAACAAGACCCCGGATAGTCGCCGAGTGGCGGATACCCAGAAATGTATGCGGGTCAGTGGCAAGCATAACGATTTGGAAGACGTAGGGCGTGACGGCACCCACCACACCATGTTCGAGATGCTGGGCAACTGGTCATTCGGCGATTATTTTAAGGAAGAGGCCATTACCTGGAGCTGGAAATTGCTGACCGAGCGACTGGGCATCGACCCGGAACTTATCTACGCCACCGTTTTCGAAGGAGCGTCGGAAGAAGGCGTTCCCCGCGACGATGAGGCCAAGCAAGTCTGGCTAAAATTCCTGCCGGAAGAACGCATCCTGCTGGGCAACAAAAAAGACAACTTTTGGGAAATGGGGGAAACCGGCCCCTGCGGCCCCTGTACCGAGATTCACGTGGACACCCGTAGCCGGGAAGAGAGACTCAAAGTAAACGGTCGCGACCTAGTAAACATCGACGATAGCGGCGTCGTAGAAATCTGGAATAACGTCTTCATCCAGTTTAATCGCCTGGCGGACGGTAGCCTGGAGAACTTACCCGAACGCCACGTGGATACCGGCATGGGTTTTGAACGCCTCTGTATGATTCTGCAGGGCAAGCAAGCCACCTACGATACCGATATTTTCACCCCGATCCTGAGCCAGATCGAAGAACTCTCCGGCCACAAGTACGGCGGCAGCTACGCTACCGAGGCCAAGGCTGACATGGCTATGCGCGTAGTCGCCGATCACTTGAGGGCCGTGGCTTTCACCATTGCTGACGGCCAGCTGCCCAGCAACACCGGTGCCGGGTATGTGGTGCGTCGTATTCTGCGCCGGGCCGTGCGTTACTACTTCTCTTTTCTGGACGTGAAGTCGCCCTTCCTCTTCAAACTCATTCCGATGCTGGTGAATGAGATGGGTGCCGCCTTTCCCGAACTGGCCCAGCAAAAAGATCAGATCGCCAAGATCATCGAAGGGGAAGAAAAATCTTTCCTGCAAACCCTGGATAAGGGCCTAAGTCGCTTTGCTGATCTGGAGGCTAAAGACGGCGTAATCGACGGAGCCGCCGCTTTCGAACTCTACGACACTTTTGGATTCCCCATCGACCTGACTCGGCTGCTGGCCGAAGAACAGGGTAAGCGTGTTGACGAAGCCGGTTTCGAAACTGCCCTCAAGGCACAGAAAGACCGTAGTAAAGCCGATGCCGCCAAATCCGTAGGCGACTGGATCAGCGTAGGCGAGGACGTTGAAAGCGTCTTCATCGGCTACGACCAACTGGAGGCCGACGATGCACGCATCACCAAGTACCGCACCGTGGAACTGAAAGGTAAACCGCAGTACCAAGTCGTGCTGGACCGTACTCCTTTCTACGGAGAAAGCGGTGGACAGGCCGGAGACAAAGGTACCCTGACCGTAGACGGTGAGGACATTCCGGTCTACGACACCCAGAAAGAAAACGACCTGACGATCCACCTCGTCAAAAAACTACCCGAGACGCCGGACGGACTTGTAATTGCCAAGGTCCACGCCGGCAACCGCCAGGCCACCAGCCAGCACCATACTGCGGCTCACCTGCTGCACGCTGCCCTCCACGAGGTACTGGGCAAACACGCTGTGCAGAAAGGGCAGGACGTACGGTCTAAGCGGGTGCGCTTCGACTTCAGTCACTTCGAGCGGCCCTCTACCGAAGAATTACAGCGGGTCGAGGATCTCGTCAACGAAAAAATCCGCCAGAATATACCGCTGATCGAGCGCCGTGACGTACCGATCGCCGAGGCCAAAGAAAGCGGCGCCATGATGCTTTTTGGTGAGAAGTACGGCGATAGCGTGCGCATCATCACTTTTGACCCCGAATTTTCCTCCGAGCTCTGTGGTGGTACTCACGTTCCTCATACCGGCGAGTTGGGCTTGTTCAAGATCGACAGCGAAAGCTCACTGGCCGCCGGTATCCGCCGGATCGAAGCCGTGGTCGGTGAAGTTGCCCTGGCGAAGGTCAACGGAGAAATGGATACCCTTGTAGAGCTGCGCGGTCTCTTGAAGAATAGCCAGGACGTGGTTAAGAGCGTAGCTTCCCTGCAAGACGAAAACCGCCAGCTCAAAAAAGAACTGGAAAAACTCAAAGCAGCTCAGGCCGGAAATCTCAAAGGCGAGCTACTGAAATCCGTGGAAGTGATCAATGGCGTGAACGTCATCGCTACCCGTGTGGATATCAGCGACGCGGCGACCATTAAAACGATGGTCTTCAACCTGGAAAAAGAATTGGGTGATGCCTTCATCCTCATCGGTAGCGAGAATGATGGAAAGCCAATGCTGACCCTTTCTATCAGTAAGGAATTGACCGAAAGCAAAGAGTTGCACGCCGGCAACATCATTCGTGAGATCGCCCGGAACATCAAAGGCGGCGGCGGCGGCCAGCCCTTCTTTGCTACGGCAGGAGGAAAAGACGCCGGTGGACTTGATGCGGCAATTGCGGCAGGGAAGGAGAAGGTATAAACCCGAACCACCATGCCCAGCCTCCCGCAAATTCGCCAAAACACTGCCATCACTCCGGACCTGATCCACTTTAATAATGCCGGTGGCTCTCTCCCTACCCAGGCAGTTACCACAGGCATGGTCGAATACCTCACCGAGGAAGGACGAGTTGGTGCTTACGAGATTGCCCGGGACTACAAGGAGCAACTGGACAACTTCTACATTCAACTGGCTCGATACCTCAACTGCCGACCCGAAAACATCGCCCGTGCCGGTAGCGCTACCGAAGCCTTTGACCGCGGGTTGAGTTCCATTGATTGGCAGCCCGGAGACATCGTCCTGACGACTAAGAGTGACTACGTCAGTAATCACCTCTATTTTTTACAGTTGGCCAAAAAGCGGGGGGTGAAAGTTGAAATCCTGCCCGAAGGAGTATCTGGCTATGACCCGGAACGATTGGCGAAACGGCTCGCAACCGGCCCTCTGCCCCGCCTGGTGAGCATCACCCACGTTCCGACGAACAGCGGGCGCGCCCAGGATATTATTGCCGCAGGTCGGCTTTGCCGGCAATACGACGTCCTTTATGCCGTGGATGCCTGCCAGAGCGCCGGGCAATTACCGCTGGACGTAAACGAGATCGCTTGCGATTTTCTGAGTGCTACCTTTCGGAAGTATATGCGCGGGCCTCGAGGTATTGGTTTCCTCTACGTCTCCGACCGGGTGCTGGCGGCGGGAATGGAACCGACCGGTATGGACCTCCAGGGAGCCAGATGGACGGCACCAGACAAATATGAGCTGGACGAGACCGCCGCCCGCTTTGAAATGTGGGAAAGCAGTAAAGCTCTGCAGACAGGCGCAGCCCTGGCGACGGAGTATCTCAATGAAGTCGGGATAGATTTCATTCAAAAACGGGTAATCATGCTGGCCAATCGGCTATCGGTCGAGTGCGGAAAACTACCGTTTCTTCGTGAACATTGCTACTTTGTTAATCAAGAAGAACACCAAACCGGCATCCTGCTATTTGATGTGGATACAGGGCTAACGGCGGCGGAAACCGTGGCCCAGTTACAGCAAGGGGGGCTCAACGCCTCCACCAGCGGTATTGCCAACGACCAGTTCCACTTCCGGGAGCAAGGAGTGGAATGGGCCTTGCGGCTGAGCGTGCATTACTACAATACGGAAGAAGAGGTTTTGCGAGCAGTGGAGATTTTAAAGTTAGTATTGGGTGGTTAAGCATTAAGCACAAGGAGTGCGGTGCATAAGCAAATCGTTCAGTTATGCCTACACATTTCGGAACGCACTGCGCTCAGAAAATCGTACTTCTATGTACTTAATGAGCTTAGTGGTAAATTTTATGGCTTCAAAGTAGCAAGGCTTCAGCCACTCACAAACATTGCTACTTTGATAGCCAAAAAAAACCCATAAAAACACCCTATCTTCGCGGCCGAATTCCAGACCCGTCACTCCCACTTGTTATGCCAAAGGATACTTCCATTCGTTCCGTACTGATCATCGGTAGCGGCCCCATTATCATAGGCCAAGCCTGTGAATTCGATTACTCCGGCACCCAAGCCGCTAAATCCCTCCGTGAAGAGGGGATTGAGGTAACCATCATCAACCCCAACCCGGCCACTATCATGACCGATCCGATGACGGCCGAGAATATCTACCTGCTGCCGCTAACGACCGAGAGCGTAGAGCAGATCCTCAAAGAAAAAGACATCACCCACGTGCTGCCGACCATGGGTGGCCAAACGGCACTGAACCTGGCCATCGAGTGCGGTGAGGTCGGTCTGTGGGAAAAGTATGATGCCAAACTGATTGGCGTTGACCTCGAAGCCATCGAGCTGGCTGAGAATCGTGAAGCCTTTCGCCTGCACATGGAGAGCATTGGCCTGAAATGCGCCCCGGCCCAAATCGCCAACTCCTTCCTGGAAGGAATGGAAGCAGCCCAGGAAATCGGCTTTCCACTGGTGATTCGCCCCAGCTATACCCTGGGTGGTTTCGGCGGCGGTTTTTGCCACCACGAAGACGATTTTCCGGAAATGCTACGCCGTGGACTGGAAGCCAGTCCCACCCACGAAGTACTGATCGACAAAGCCGTACTGGGCTGGAAAGAATTTGAATTGGAATTGCTGCGCGACGCCGACAACAACGTAGTGATCATCTGTGCGGTCGAGAACTTCGACCCCATGGGTATCCATACCGGCGACAGTATCACCGTGGCCCCGGCCATGACGTTGAGCGACACCGCCTACCAGGATATGCGTAACCAGGCCATCCTCGCTATGCGTAGCATGGGCAACTTTGCCGGTGGCTGTAACATCCAATTCAGCCAGAATCCGGAGACGGAAGAACTGATCGTCATTGAGATCAACCCGCGGGTGAGTCGTTCCTCCGCCCTGGCATCCAAGGCGACCGGTTACCCGATTGCCAAAATCGCCGCCAAACTGGCCCTCGGCTACACCCTGGGTGAACTAAAAAACCAGATTACCGGTACCACCTCGGCCTACTTCGAGCCGACGCTGGACTACGTTATCGTGAAAATCCCCCGCTGGAACTTCAATAAATTTCCCGGTGCCGACCATAAGCTGGGACTGCAGATGAAATCCGTGGGTGAGGTGATGGGTATTGGCCGCAATTTCCTGGAAGCGCTGCAGAAGGCCTGCCAATCCCTGGAAAACGGTCGTGCCGGACTCGGAGCCGACAAGAAAGAATGGATTAAGACCGACGACATTCTGGAGCGACTGGAAAAGGTCAGCGACGACCGCCTCTTCCGCCTTAAAGACGCCCTGCGCCTGGGTGTACCGCGCAAGACCATTCACAAACTGACGAAAATTGACCCCTGGTTCATCAACCAGATCAAACGACTGGTCGACTACGATACCGAGGTCATGCGCTACAACGTGCCGGAAGACATTCCCGAGGGTTTTTTCCGTGAGTTGAAAGAAGTCGGATATTCCGACCAACAGATCGCCTGGTTACTCCGGATCGATGACGTCGATCAGGTGACCAACCGCCGTTACGAGCTAGGTATTCGCCGAACCTATAAGATGGTAGATACCTGCGCCGCCGAGTTCGAAGCCAAAACGCCTTACTTCTACTCCACTTTCGACCAGGAGAATGAATCCATCGTCTCCGACCGTAAGAAGGTGATCGTGCTTGGTTCCGGCCCGAACCGTATCGGCCAGGGCATTGAATTCGACTACTGCTGCGTCCACGGCCTGAAAGCTGTTCAGGAAGCCGGCTACGAGGCCATCATGGTCAATTGTAATCCGGAGACCGTCTCCACCGATTTTGATACAGCCAACAAACTATACTTCGAACCCGTTTTTTGGGAACACCTGAAGGAGATCATCGACCTCGAAAAACCGGAGGGCATCATCGTACAGCTCGGCGGACAGACCGCACTGAAGCTGGCCGAAGAGTTACACAACCGGGGCATCAGGATCATCGGTTCCAGCTACGACAGTCTGGACCTGGCCGAAGACCGCGGCCGCTTCTCCAATATGCTCAAGGAGCTCGAAATCCCATACCCCAACTTCGGCACGGCCAAGGATGCCGACCAGGCTCTGGAAGTGGCCAATCGCGTGGGTTACCCCGTACTGGTACGCCCCAGCTACGTACTCGGTGGGCAGGACATGCGGATCGTGATCAACGACGCCGAACTGGAACGTCACGTACTGAAGATTTTCAAAAAGAGCCCGGACAATGTCGTGCTGGTCGACCACTTCCTGGACCGCGCCAAGGAAGCTGAGATCGATGCCATCTGCGATGGTGAGCAAGTTCACATAATGGGCATCATGGAGCACATCGAGCCGGCCGGCATTCACTCCGGTGACTCCAGCGCCGTGCTGCCCACTTACAGCCTCAGCGTAGAAGCCGTAAACAAGATGCGGGAGTACGCCGAGAAATTAGCCTTCGCCCTTGAGATCAAAGGCCTCATCAACATCCAGTTCGCCATCAAAACGGACAAGGAAACCGGAGAGGAAATTGTGTACGTCATCGAAGCTAACCCTCGCGCTAGTCGCACTACCCCCTTTATTGCCAAGGCATACAAGGTTCCCTACCTCAACATTGCCACCAAGGTCATGCTGGGCAGCCACAAGCTGAGCGACTTCGACATCCATCCTCAGCCGAGTGGTTACGCCATCAAGGTGCCTGTCTTCAGTTTCAATAAATTCCCGAACGTGGACAAGCAGCTGGGACCAGAGATGAAATCTACCGGAGAAGGTATTCGCTTCGTGGTGGATATGACGGATCCTTTCTTCCGGGAACTGGATAAGAACCGGAGTCTTTACCTGACGCGGTAATTTGGAAACAAGAACTAGGAGCGCTGCGATTTTATAAAACAGGACAGACCTAGGACTGCTTGCGTCTTAGCTTCTATTTCTAAGAACGCAGTGCTTTTTTCTTTTCGACTTCAAAGTAGCATTGCTCAATTAAGGCCTGATGACGAGCGGTATTTAATCGATTAGCATTGCTACTTTGAAGCCCAACAAAAACACCTGTTTAGGTAGGTAAAAATACCTGATTTTCACAATCTCCCTCCTCTAAAGCAGCTGCCCTTTTTATTTTACTGGACAGATCAACCCACCTACTGTCCAGTTATGAGCGTATTTAATTTCCCCCGTATACACTTTAATGGCGTCATGCGCGTCAACGTCGGTACCGGCAACAACGATGATTATTCCAGTTCCGACCCCGGTAGCAGCAACAACTATCTTTTTCGCGAATCCCCCTGCCCGCACCTGAGTGGTTCGGCTTGCCCGCACTTACGCACCTTCGATTCTAAGAAAGTCGAACTCAACAGCTGCCTGGAGGAAAAATTTTCTTCCCCGCTGGACCTCATCGAGTGGATGAAGAAGAATCAGGATGAGTTTAAACATCAATCTCCGTCTAATTCCGGTAATTATGTGGATGCCTCAGTCACCCCGGCTTACTGGAATTACTTTGGCAGCATGAGTATGTGGTCCGACAATGTACGCATCACCGGACTGACCTTCAGCCCGGGCAATTACGTTTCCGTCGGGCAGACGACCAGCTCCGATTTTGCCCGGAGACTGCTCGGAGATTCCAAGAAGTACGGTTCCTTTTCCTATTTCCGTTGGCCGCATCCGCCCAACGACGGTATCATTCCGGGAGACAATAAAGAATTGGGTGACGTTAAGACCACTGCCGTGATGACGGACGTCAAATCCGAGGGTTCCTCTCCGGGGTCGCAGATATTTGCCGACAACCTTTTACTGAGAGACGCCGATGGCAAACCGATTTTTTATCGAAAGCTAACGGATGGAAGTTATACCGGCTCCGGCAGTAAGCCAACCAAAGCTTCGGCCACCCGGCTGGATGCCGGCGGGAACGCTTATGAATGTTTCTACGCGGGGGTGTACGAGAAGGACGGCTCGCAAAGCATGGTAATCAATCCGGGAGGTGCCGCGGTTTTCCAGTGTGTAATGCCCTTTAGCGATGATTTTGTCGGTGACCCCGCCTACATGTCCTTTCTGAGTGATAATATAGACAGCAGGCTTGGGCAGCCAAAAGGTATTCTGGTACGGTATACTATGTCCGCCGGCATTCACCCCCTGAATAATTCCGAGGAATGGGCTGCGCTTTACGCTCAGGATGCGAAAACCAGCTTTTTCAACATGCTCAATGAGCGGCAGTGCCCGGTGGCCGGTACGATCGCTCCCTGGTACGGAGAAGAACAGGATCCTGCAATGCCGGATTATGATTCCATCACGGTGGGGCGAGAAATCAGTATGGCACCGATGTTAGCGCAAAAGACCGTCGGTTGGACAGACGCTCCATTAGGTGGTCATTTACCTCAGTCCTTGTCGCCGATAATTTGCCGATTACAGGATTACCAGAGTTCGGCCTCTCCCACCGCGCAACACGTCTTCTCCATCGACGTCAGTAAAGCGTTGACAAGCTACTTTACCCAAGTAGGCGGTAAACTATCGCTTTACGTGGGTAAAAACGCAGCAGACCCTTCTCCCGTACTAATCTGCGACGACCTTCCTTACGGCAACCCCGCAAACGATCATTACATTGACGTAAGTACCGGTAAAATCAGTGCCGACCCCAGTACGACCGTTTTTGATACTCCCCTCAGGGGTATGGTGGATGTAATTTTGGAAGATCCCTTGTATGCCGTTCTTTCAAATGCCAATCCCGAATACCCTAACGGTGGCACGCTCATTGTGAAAACAGATTCCTCTGATTTCTTCACCATGGTGCCCCAGAAAACTGGACCGCCAACTTTTAGCCCCACAAGTATTCTTTTCAGTGAAGCGCCTTACGGGATCGTCAATAATAAACGTACCCTCTATACCGAACAGGTAATTACATCCGGCCAATCCACTACTGTCTCTACATTTCGCTATAACGGTGATGATCTGACCGAGTCGGTTTTCCAGATCATTCACCGGGGTAAAGTTCTTACCGAATTGCCAGACCCATCCGTTCAGAAATTTTACATGCTCAGTTGTGCTACAATTCCATTGCCCGACGCTTACAAGAATACCGTAACCAAATCCCTGATCACCTGTATGGATGAATTACGGGTGGTAGCAGACGTACGGGAACCCGGGTCCTTCCGCTTCGCGGTGGTGACCGAAGAGCAGGCCATGGGAATCTCTACTTTTCAGGATCTGAATAATTCTCCAATGGTTGTGGCTCAGGTAAGAGTACTGCCCAACGAGGACTACAGCAATTATTTTGTGGACCCCTCGGCGGCCGAGCCGGTAGGCAACGAGAACCTGACTTTCGAGGTCATCTACGATCATGTTTTCAAGCCTTACCACGTATTGTACCCCGCCATGGACCAGGTCAGATCCCTCTACGACCCGGAACAATGGGGGGGTGTTGATTCTGCTCGCCGGCTATTGGGTCGCCTGGAGACCAAAACCTTTGGCGATTCCAGCTATATGCCCAGAACCCGTGACCTTTCGGCCAGCAGACGACAACTCATCCAGGCCTGGTGCCGCAAGACTATTAATGCGGCCCAACAGGCTACTTTATTACTGTTGTTAGTACTGGGGCTGTCTTCCTGCCGCACGGAAAAGGGTGATAATAACGTTACGCCGGAAGAAATGATCTCCGTAGGTACAACCGCTAGTAATAGTGACAGTCAATCCGTCCCTTATACCTTAAGCGTTGAGCCCGTTGCCAAATTAACTACTGGGTTTCAATCTTATACTTTTGCTACTTACGATGACTTCTGGGTTGTACTCGGCGGCCGGACCAACGGTTTTCACGGTACGGAAGGGCAGGATGCTACCTTTCCAAGTGCCCAGTCCAATGATTCTATCTACGTTATTGATTCCAGAACACTCGACAGCCCTGAAGTAAAAATATATTCCAGCATTCTACCGGAACGATTCCGTGCGTCGTTATCCTCAACTAATATGGGTTTTGAGCAAACGGAAGGCTACCTATATACCATTGGCGGCTATGGCTCTTCGTGTACTGGGCAGGATGGTACGGATAGCTGTTACCAGACCTTCCCTTATCTCACGCGTATCTCCCTCGGTGAATTGGTTAGATCTGTGGTACAAAAGGATCCGATTGACGAACTCATTTTTCATCAGATCGAGAACGAGAACTTCCGGGTTACCGGCGGCGAGATGCATATGATCAATGATACGTTCTACGTGGTTTTTGGTCAGAATTACCCCGGCATGTACAAACCCGGACTTACCGGAGAATACACCGAGAAGATTCGAACATTTAAAATAGTCGCCACCGATAGCGGTTTTGAGATCACCGATCAAAACGAGATCAGCGCTCCTGACGGGAGTAGCGGAGCAAACTCCGAATTTCATCGTCGTGACCTAAACGTAGTACCGGCAGCGCGTGGCAATGGTCGTATAGGTCTCGATGTCTACGGAGGTGTCTTTAATGCAAGCGACCTGGCTTTTACCCACCCGATTACCATAAATGGATTGACTGCTGAGGTTAAAGAGACGGAATTAAAAGTCGGTCTTTACGAATGCGGTCAAGTATTACTGTACGATCGAACGGCCAATAAAATGTATACCTCCTTGCTCGGTGGTATTGGTGGCTACCAGTACAGAAACGATTCCCTAATCACCGACCCGGAGCAACCATTACCATTCACCCGTACCATTAGCACGATTACCCACGATAATGTGTCTGGAATAATCACTGAATATATCCAGCCCTTCAAACAATCTTTACCCAGTTGGATCGGGGCTAACGCTGTATTTATTCCTGCTAGCAATATTTCTACCCTATCCGGATTTCCGGAAATTATCGATTTTAACACACTGTCCGGTGATGGCCCCATTGTCATCGGCCACATGATCGGAGGTATTCACGCCAACGGACCACAAACAGCCGGCCCGGTAGGCAGTTACGCCGACAACAACGTTTATGCCGTAACCTTAAGACGTTGATCCGTTCTGGATTTATCCTAGTGATTCTGCTATTTAGCCTGACTACGATCATCTACTGCTGGGCGGAATGGCAGAACCTGGACTTGCTGACCGACCCAAAAAGTGTGCTGACCGAAGCCAGTTACCTTACCATAACCGCCAGTTTTAGTCTACTGGCTGCCGATGCGTTCCTACCCACACCCAGTAGTGCCGTTATGGTCGTGAATGGCTTGCTGTTCAGCCTTTGGCCTGGTCTGCTTCTATCCGTCATCGGTCTAATGGCGGGTAATGCCGCAGGCTTCCTGGTAGCCCGGCGTGGAAAAATCTGGTTAGAGAAAAAATTTCCACAAAGCAAAAGGAAGGGTGCGGAAACATTCTGGAAAAAATGGGGAGCCATCGCCCTGATCATCAGCAGGCCGATACCGGTACTGGCCGAGAGTATTCTTTTTCTCTCCGCCACGACCTCGCTTAGTTTCGGCCGGGTGATGCTTTACTGCTTGCTCGGCACAGTACCTACTGCTTTGGTTTATGTCATGATCGGTTGTTACGTGGCTCAGTGATCGGCGAAACTTCGACTGGCAGCTTTATCGGCTGCGACAACCACCGATGGTAATGTAGTAAGCCCCCCTGCTCTAACGGGACTTGCTCTTTAGTGGAAAAATTGACTCTTCCCTTGCAAAACCCATAATTTGAGCTTTACTTTGTGTTTCAAAGTACTTTTATGCAAGCCAGATCTATTGCCAATCCGATCAATGACCTGCGGGAAATACGGGGGTTGATGGAACGCTCCCGTTACTTTATCGGACTGAGCGGACTTTCGGGAATCGGGGCAGGGATTTGTGCTTTGTTAGGCGTGGCAACGGTAATGGCCTATCGTTTTGTGGGTGGTTATTACGTAGTATTTTTTTCCTACGGTCGTGGTTACTCAGAAAATCATCCCTGGGGAATCCAGCCTTTGCCCTTCATCGCTTTAACGGGCATACTGACCCTGTTGGGAGCTCTCTTATGCGGTTTTTACTTTACTAGTCGCCGGGCAAAAGCCCACGGTCAGGAGCTGTTTCATACGAAGGCTTACCAATTACTGTTTCACCTTTGCGTACCGTTGGTCGTTGGCGGGGTGTTCAGCCTAGCGCTGCTGTATCATCAGCACGGTGGACTCATTGCGCCCATTACCCTGATCTTTTACGGCCTGGCGTTGATCAATGGTAGCCGCTACGCCCGGGAAGAACTGAGCTATCTCGGTTATATGGAGGTAGTGCTGGGACTAATTTCCGCATTTTTCATCGGTTACGGACTGTACTTCTGGGCGGTGGGCTTTGGCTTCCTGCACATTGCTTACGGGGTGTGGATGTACCAAAAATACGATCGCGCGTGAAACTGACTGCCAGCTTATCCAAATCCATCATCAATCTTAATCAGCTCTTCAATCACCGGACGCGCATGGGCATTATGGCCGTACTGATTGTGAACGAATGGGTAGATTTTGTCAGCCTACGCGAAGCATTACAGTTAACGGACGGCGGGCTGGCCAGTCACCTCAAGGCTCTCACTAAAGCCGAATTGATCGAGACAGAGAAAAAATTCGTCGACGACAAACCAAAAACCAGCTACCGGGCTACCGAAGCAGGACGAGTCGCTTTTGATAAGCACTTGGCCGAATTGGAAGCATTTGTAAAACTGCGGGACGAATAGACCTCTTGCCCTGCCCTCTCCGGAAGAGATGGCCGAAAGAGAGACAAAAAATTTATTTCTAAACTTTGAATTTCAAAGCACTTTTAAAATATGAATATTTCTAACTCCACTCTTTTCGGTTCGCAGGCATCCGTCTCTTCCGGATCCAGGAGCACTGCTACCTCGTCCGACTCACCTTCAGGCCGGGCAAGCTTTTTAGCCAAAAACAAAGCCGTCCTAAGTATTGTATTAGGCCTCTCCTACGCCTTTCTCTTTCACCACGGTGAAGTAGGTCTGAACGTACTGCTCTTCGACGCCCTGCTCCTGTTCTTCTTTCTAAAAACCCAGCCGGAACTTAAGGCAAGGCCGCTCTTTGCCGTAGCGGCGGCCGGGCTATTGTTCTCGGCTATTTCCGTGGTGATTGTTAATACCTGGCTGGCCAGCGCAGCCCATATAATCAGCCTACTACTGACGATTGGCGTGGCGCGGGTCAGGGAAATACGTTTTATCTGGTTTGGTTTCTTGCTGGGAATAATCAGCTTTTTCCGAGGCCCCGTAGATTTATTAATGCACTGGCGCGACCAGGTTTCCAGTCGCCGGGAGAACCCGGATTTCCGACTTCGCTACGTGCTGATTCCGGGGCTCATCGTGCTACCCTTTCTCTTCATTTATGCCTTGGCTAATCCGGCTATTGGTCGCTTCTTCGGGCAGTTGACCCAGTTGGGGCAGTACGTTTCCCTTTGGACCATCGCCACGCTGATCTGGGGCTGCCTGCTTGGAGCCTTCATGCTTTTTCCACGCCACGGTGAGAGTTTGCTGGCCAAAATCGGCGCAAGTTTCCGAGATGATATCCCCCGCCGAGGAGATCAGCAAAACATCTTCCTACAACCATTTGCCCGACCGAAAATCATGGGCTTGAAGCACGAATACGAATTGGCCCGTGGCACCTTCCTGGCGCTGAATGGTTTACTCTTAATCGTCAATCTTACCGATCTGGGCAACGTGTGGCTGGGCAGCGCAGAACGCACGGCAGCGGAATTGAGTCAGTTCGTTCACTCTGGCACCTACCTGCTGATTGCCTCAATTTTAATGGCCATGTTGGTGGTGATCGTTTTCTTCCGGGGCTTGCTTAATTTTTACCCCCGCGTGCCTGAGTTGCGAAGACTGTCTTTCCTCTGGATCGGTCAAAATGCGTTATTAGCGCTCTCCGTGGGCATTCGCAATGGGCTATATATCGGCGAGTACGGTCTGGCCTGGGGCCGCGTTCAGGTCTTCTTTTTCCTGTTATTGATCCTCATTGGCCTCTACACGCTATACCGAAAGGTAGACGGCCGCCTCAGCCTGACCTATCTGCTACACAACAATGGATTGGCCGCCTGGCTCTGCTTTCTGGCTCTGGCCGCCGTAAACTGGGACGGGGTGATCACCCGCTATAACCTGGCTTACGTACCCACCGAGCGGCTGGATCGTCAGCATATTCTAAGTTATGAACTGGAAAAGAATGCTTTCCTGCTCGCAGACCGGGAAATACTCTCCGTATTGCTCTTCCCGAACCAGCCCGAAACTAGTAGTGACATGCTGTGGCAAAACCGGCCCTACAAATTGAACCCTCACCATTTCATCTACCACGATTGGCGTTCCTGGAATTACGCGGACTGGCGAGGAGGGAGGCGGTTGAGGGGGTTTGAACGGGATTTAGGGGTGGAGTGAGTGGCTTTGAGGCGTGGCTTTGTAGAATTGCCTAGTAGCGCTACGCTTGCATGCCGCTCTTGCATGCCTTCGGCGACTTCATTTTTTTCCATCGAAAAAAAAAAACGAAGCAAAAAAATTCTAGGACTGTACCGCTGGCTTAACGCTCAAAACGTACCAAAAAAGCTAAAAGAAATAAACTCGCCCAAAGCTCCACCTCTACGACTATTTTTTTTTGATTGCCAAATAATTCATCTCCGTTCCTAAGCTTTTAGCTCGCTCAAACAGTATTTCTTTCTTAACGCCTTTTCGGTACGTTTTGAGCTACCAGCGCTAATGTCCGGTCCTCCAAACTTAATCGTTTGCGGTTGCTTTTAACGGTCTTCAGGTTCGGAGCCCGAGCATGTCGCTTTGAGCAGCTCTAACGCTTGATAAACACATTGGAACGGAGCGGGGACCGAACTCAATACTGTTTGAGCAAGAGCGGCATGCAAGAGCGGCATGCCATCATAAAAACCAAAACATTAAAATGAAAAGCCTCAAAAAATCCGACTCCCTCGCGCTTACTTCACTAGCAATTTGCGCAAGTCTTATCCTCTTCCGCTTCTTCCACTTTCACCCCACCGACTGGAGGTTACTCATCGATTTCCCCTTCATCCGCAGCGGGAACACCCTGTTTTTCTTTGGCTGGAACCTGATCCTGGCGGCCCTCCCCTATCTTTTTATTCGCTTGGCGGAAACTGCTTCCTCCAAGATATTTCGGTACACACTTACCGCTTTTTGGTTACTGTTTTTACCCAACGCACCTTACGTCATCAGCGATGTCATTCACCTGCGGCCCCGCGCCCATGTTCCCTATTGGTACGACGTCCTCACCTTCGCCAGTTGTATGGGTACGGGTCTATTACTCGGCGGGTGGGCAGTACTGGCAGCAGCCCGCTCTTACGGCTGGCGCAGTTGGTCGAGCCGGAACAAATGGCTATCCGGCCTCCTCTTTCCCCTCTGTGGTTTCGGCATTTATTTAGGCCGGGTGCTCCGCTGGAATAGCTGGGATTTATTAACTCGCCCGATGGCTGTTTTCCAGGATATTGGTTCTATTATGACTAACAAAGTAGCCATGTTTACGGTCTGCATTTACGGGCTGGCTTACGGGCTTGTACTATTATTGGGGGTAGTCGCTACAAAGAAAGCAGCCAAGGTCATGGGCTACTAAAATGATCTGACTCCATATCCCGGGAATGCAGTTTCTGTTGGTAAAGGGCGATTAGAATGAACGCGATCTGCCGCAAGTAAGTTAGACTTACAGTGAACCTATATAAATACACGAATAATGTCGAAGCTACTGCCCATACTTTCTCTCTTCCTGCTACTTGCCGCCTGTGGCGATCCGGGCCCGGACACTACGAATGAATCTACGGTGGTTGCCGTCTCCCCGGATACTGACGCTAGCACGGAAATAGATGCCGTGAATGACGTTCACCCCCTCGATGACACGAATAATCCCAGCGGAATCGACCGATTGATCGAAGAAGTAGGTATTGATGGAATGGGTATGGCCATCAGTGGCCGCTGGCAATCTACCGACGACCCCAGTTCCGTTATCGAAATTGAGGAAGGCAGCTACCGCGAATTCTATGGTGGAAAAAAAGTAAGCGAAAGCAGCTACCGCATGACCACCGATTGCGATAAGACCGACGCCGCCCCGGGTCCCTATCTCAAGCTGAGTGGCGATGAAGATGAAGATCGTTGCTTTTATCTGATGGACCTATCGAATGATGTACTCACCCTTTCCTACGTCGGACGGGGTAATACCCTGACTTACCGACGTCCCGAGAACTAGTTCGTTCCGTTTTTATATACTCGATACATTAGCTGGCGCCGATGACCTCGGTGATCGTCGTCGCAAACTCCACGGAGTTGAAACTCTAGTACTTCAAGGTGTACTTCTGTATAACCTGGCCGTGGCTTTTCACAATCAGCTGCCATTCGATCCCATGGGGAAACTCGGGGAACTCTACCCTTTCCTCGTAGGGACCGGGACCGCGAGCGGGGAGTATCCGTTTTTCGAAGAGTCGCATTTCACTGGTGATTACAATAACTTCCACGGGGCCGGTTTTGGTGGTGATGAACTCAATGTCCACCTGATATTCACTGTTTGGTCTCACAATACCGTTACTCTTTACCGGCTTGGCTACCGATGGCGAGGTAGGCGTAATGCCCGTGGGCGAGTTGGTCACACCCGGTCGAATGGAAGGTGGCCGATTTCCGGGAGGACGATTAACAGGTGGTGCCGCCGTTGCCACCGCGCCGTTCATACCCTTAGTCAGTACCAGGGCTTCGCTACCAACCGGCATCCAGAGTTTGAGCCCACGGGGAACGGAAAAGCGATTGGATTCAGAGACAGGAGCAGCATTTCTGCTTTCGTCGGTCATCACGGTGCGGATCTCCAGCTGATTGGCATTGACCCAAATCCATTTGATCTGATTGAAGCGACCGCTGGCGATGGTCCATTCCTTGTTATCATTATTGGCACGTAACGGAGCACCCCATCCCCCTTCTCCGATGTAGGTGGTTCCACGAGCGTTATCACGAATGAAGCCTTCGTCACTGTCCAATCCACCGCCGGGCCGAATCGGGTAAGTCTGCTTCACCACGTGGGCATCACTTTCCATGACCAGGTCTACTCCGTATTTGTAGAAAACGGGAGCCCAGAATTTCACCAGATCATCACGTTCCAATTTTTGGGACGTGTGGGGGCGCATGGCATTGTGGTACTGGGTCATTTTCCAGATACTGCGGCTGTATTTGTTCAATTCCCGCTTTAACCAGTTGAGTTGATCGCCCTGAACTGGAATCATGCTGTTTAGTGTCAGCAAGGTAAACATGCCGTCACAGAAATTAAGGGAATAGTAAATATTGGGGTTCGGTACGTCAAATAGTTCTGCGATACCTTCATTATCGGACTCATGATTCCCCCGGGCGGGGATGATGGGATAAAGACGGCCATCGGGGGAGATAGTGAGCTGCCAGTCGTCCAGCCATTCTTTCCATTCGGTTGGCCCGTCCGTATTGGTCATATCTCCGGAAAAAATGACACCGTGGGGGCGCAACTTGGCCACCATTCGGTTGCTGTGCTGACGGGATTCGCGATGGTTACGGCTGTCTCCTCCGGCAATGAAACTAAGTCGACGATCAATCCGATTGGGAGCCGTTTCAAAAGACATCGGTCTGCTCACGCCCAGATCATCCACTACGATAAAATGGTAGACCGTTTCCGGGTTAAGTCCGCTAAGTCTTACGAAGCAAGTTCGCATCCCTTTCGCGATAGTCGTTTTGGCGGGCCCCACTTTGATCGGGTAGGCAGCAGGGTCAGTGCCGCCGAATCTTTCTCCTAAAGCCACATAGACCTCACGGCCGGCGCTAAACTCGAAGCCGATGGTCATGGTAGTGGCCGGGTCATCGCGCCAACTGAGGCGGTAACGGCCGGTTTCGGCCTGTACTGCGGTGGCGAGACTGACGAGCAGGAGGAGGAGAAGGAGTTTTTGGGCTGGTATTTTAATCATTGAGTGTGTGATGCGGTCCCAAAAGAAACAAATTTGTCACAAAGTAAATTGTAAGTGCTTGGCTCAATTACCGTACTTTTGCGTTTTCATAACGAAAGTAACTGGAATATGGCCCGCGATACCCGTGTTTTTGAATTGATTGATCAGGAGTTAGCCCGTCAGCGTAATGGTATTGAACTGATCGCTTCGGAAAATTTCACCTCTGCTGCCGTCATTGAGGCAATGGGGAGTTGCCTGACCAATAAATACGCCGAAGGTTACCCCGGCAAACGCTATTACGGCGGCTGTGAGGTAGTGGACAAGATTGAGCAATTGGCCATTGATCGCCTGTGCGAACTCTTCGGTGCCGAGTATGCCAATGTGCAGCCGCACTCCGGAGCCCAGGCCAATGCGGCAGTCTTCTTGGCCTGCCTCAAACCAAGTGACAAAACTCTTGGTTTCAGCCTGGCCCACGGCGGTCACCTGAGCCACGGCCACCCCGCCAATTTTAGCGGCAAACACTTCGACGCTCACTTTTACGGAGTCGAGGAAGCTACCGGGCTCGTTGACATGGACAAAGTGGCTGAAAAAGCCCGCGAGGTACAACCTAAAATGATCATTTGCGGGGCCAGTGCCTACAGCCGTGACTGGAACTATGCCCGCTTCCGGGAAATTGCCGATGAGGTTGGTGCCCTGCTTTTGGCCGACATTGCCCACCCCGCCGGACTGATCGCTGCCGGACTACTGAATGACCCGATGCCGCACTGCCACATCGTGACCTCAACTACCCACAAAACGCTGCGTGGACCACGCGGTGGTATTATCATGATGGGTAAGGACTTTCCAAATCCTTTCGGCAAGACCTTTAAAAGTGGCAAGCCTTTCCCGATGAGCCGTATTCTGAATGGTGCAGTATTCCCTGGTATGCAGGGCGGGCCGCTGGAGCACGTAATTGCCGCAAAGGCCGTCGCTTTCGGAGAATGTCTGCAAGACAGCTGGAAAGATTACGGCAAGCAAGTGATTGCCAACGCCCAGGCGATGGCCGACGCCCTGGTGGAGCGCGGCTACCACATTATTTCCGGTGGTACCGACAACCACAGTATGCTCATCGACCTTAGCAACAAGGAGGTGACGGGCAAGCAAGCCGAAGAAGCCCTGGGCGCAGCCGACATCACCCTGAACAAAAATATGGTTCCTTTCGACCAGAAGTCGGCCATGGTAACCTCCGGAATCCGGATCGGTACGGCCGCGGTGACTACCCGTGGTTTCACCGAAGATGACTGCCGCAAGACCGTAGCCTGGATCGATGCCGTGATCAGTGACATCGACAACAAAGCGCTGCACCCCGAGATCAAAGGAGAAGTTCACGCATTCATGGCGAACTTTCCATTGTACGAAGGCATCACGGTTTAGGAGTTCTTTTAAAAGGCTCGTTACTTTTTAACACCCCTTTGGTACTTTTGGCCCGCTTAAGCGCGTTTTACCGAAGATAATCCCAGGGAAGGACATGTTTTATGGTGTCCTTCTCCATACCGTCTGCTTCGATTATTCATTTTCTTCGATAGCCGACGAAATCCTAGTGTTGTATGAAACTAAGTTTAACTCGCGCGGTCGCCATGCTGTGCTTTTCCCTGTTATTTACTGGCACTGCTACTTTGTTAGCCCAAAACCCCACCTTCATTCCCGTGGACCGAGAGGCCGTGGAGGATGGTATTGCCCGGATGCCCTGCGCCGGACAGGATGCGGGGGTGATTCAAAATTTCGGGCCCTTCATCGGCCAAAGTAATGATGCGACCCCGGATACGATCTTCCTCTGTTTTGGCGACAGTATTTTCATCAACCATGACAACGGTAGCATTAGTCTGAACGGTGACCCCGTGAACACTACCCCGGCAGGGATAGGTTACGCGCTATTCGATTGCCCCCCTACTACCGAAGGACCGGCACTGGAAGACATCGCCGCCGACCCCTGCGTATTGAACAGCGAGGTGATCGCCTCCCCTTTCGGCTTTTTTGTAGATAGTGGAGCGGACCTGGACGGAGACGGCTGGTTCTGGAACCTGGGTCAGATTCAGGGAGCCTTTCCAGTTGCCGGTGCCCCGGTACCCAGGATCGTACACTTTGCTCCGATCACCTTCGATGCTCTTGACCCAATAAGCCAACTGGCCGTTTACGAGCGGGAGAACAATAATCCGGCCAATCCGCCCGGACAGTGTCTGGACCTGAATATCTCCGCCACTTTTGCCGTGGCTTATTTGAACGAGATCGAGATTAACGATGCGGTACAGACGGGTTGTGAGGGTAGTTTCCGCGTACGCGGCGGCCTGCCCGAACTGCTTCCAGGCAATGAGTACAACGTAACTATCGAACTGACCAGCGACCCCACGATCACCGGTACGGCCATTGTGGCCGGCGTGGGCCACGACGAAGTAATTAACTATACCGTTCCCCAACCTGGCGACTACCGCATTACCGTAGAGGACGGCAAGTCCTGTGAGGCTTCCCGCGTAGTGGATCAGGGTAGTTGTGACGCGGTGACCTTTACTTTTCCGTTTGAGAATCATTTGCCAGGGGAAATGTTTTGCGTTTCGGCCACGGTAGCCGGTTTCGTGGACGTACTGGGCTTTCAGCATTCGCTCAGCTACGATCCGACCGTATTGGAAATGACCAGTATTACGACCCCGGGTAACCTTCCCGGCTTCACCAGTGGAAGTATAAACGGACCTCTTTCCGCCGGAGGTAGCCAGCCAAACGGTACGGGCCGGGTAACATATACCGACCTGACGGGTACGGGGCAAACCCTGGTGGACGGTGACGAGATCTATGAATTATGCTTTACGGCTATCGGCGACCTGGGCGAGTGTAGTCCGCTGACCTTTACGGATATGCCAATTCCGATCGAGGTTTCTACGCTCACGAATTCCAATGCCGGCTTTATTATAAATAATGGCACGGTATGTCTTTCCTCCGATCCTTTCTTCGTAGATGTAACGACTGATAGTATTTCTTGTCAGGGTTCCCTCGACGGGTGTATCAACGTGATTGCCGCCGGTGGATGTACAGATTATGAGATCACCTACCGCCAGATCGCACCGATGAACAATCCA
Source organism: Lewinellaceae bacterium SD302 (assembly GCA_002591745.1). Taxonomy (GTDB): domain Bacteria; phylum Bacteroidota; class Bacteroidia; order Chitinophagales; family Saprospiraceae; genus Neolewinella. Next base: position 26,432 of record PDLQ01000016.1, on the reverse strand, counting down.
TTCGAGCCCGTAACGATGATTTCGGGCAGCCCGAGCGAAGTAGAATTCTGTGGGCTTGGTGCGGGTATTTATGCCACCCGGGTAGAAGATTGCAACGGTGACATCGTACAGGATACCGTGGAAGTTTTTGCACCACCGGCATTGGGACTTTCAATTCTGGACACCCTTCCGTCCTGCTTCGGGCTAAGCGATGGAGTGATCTGTATTCAGGTAACTCTCGACGGCTTTGTAGTAGATGACCCGGTTGCCGCCGGTTATACCTTTAACTGGAACAATACGGCCGCCAATACAGCTTGCATTACCGGATTGGACGCTCCTTTCACTTATGAGGTAACGGTTACTTCCCCTACCGGCTGTACCGTAGAAGCCGCTTTACCCCTTGGTGACCCGGCTCGCGTATTAGTTCTTCCGATGGAACCCGATGATGCAGTTACCGACGCTACCTGCTCCGGCTCCGAAGACGGATCGATCACCATCTCTGCTTCTGGCGGAACGACGATGTCTGGTGATTATACCTTTAGCTGGTCTAACAATGAAATGGCCACGGGTACAATGGTCACCCTGGACAATCTGGACCCCGGCTTCTATGAAGTCACCGTAACCGACGATAACGGCTGTGAGGCGATCTCCAGCTTCAACGTGCTGGCAGACAAGATACTTTCGGTCAATGCCGTAGTGGAAGACGTACAGTGCTTCGGCGATGACAACGGCTCTATTTTTGCTACCGGTGTAACGACCTTTAACGGCCCCGGCGGCATGCCCGACCTGCCCTATACTTTTGTGTGGAGCGCCAACGCCCCTGTACCAACGAATACGATCACCACTACCGAAATCGATAATCTCGGCCCAGACAGCTACACCTTGACGATGACGGATGACGAAGGTTGCACCATCGATACTACCTTCACTATTGAAGAGCCTACCTTGCTTCAGATTACCGAAGTGATCACCACCAACGAAACCTGTGAGACAGGTTCCGATGGTACGGCTACCGTAGTGGTCGACGGTGGGGTTTACCCTTATACGTACGCTTGGTCTTCTACGGCTGACTTGGACAGTACCGCAACCGGTTTGGTGGCCGGCACCAATTTTATGGTGACCGTAACCGACGCTAACGGCTGTGAACAAATCGAAACTTTTGACATTTCCTCCCCTCAGGGACCGATCATTACCGCTTTCGACGATACTTTCGTGAGCTGCCCGGAATCCACCGATGGAGAACTGACCGTAGTGGCCACCGACGGTAGCGGGCCCATCAGCACCTATCAGTGGGCTAATGAGGACGGCGACATCATTGCCACTGGCCCCAACACCACAACAATCACTAACCTTGCGCCCGGCTGCTACACCGTAACCATCACCGCAGTAGACGCTTGTTTTACGATAGATACGGCTTGTGTATTGAGTCCTGGCCTGGTTGCCCTCGATAGTGTACAGGTGCAAACGCCTACCTGCCCCGGTGAGAGTAATGGTCGCATTCAACTGTTCCCGAGTGGTGGCACGCCGCCTTACACTTATACCTGGTCAACCAACCCGAACGAACCGGGCACGATTAATCCACTGACCAGTCTGGCAGCCGGTACTTATTTCGTGACCGTTGTAGATGCTAATGACTGTACGCCATTAGTCGACACCATCGTCTTGCCGGACCCCCCGAGCATTACGGCAGAGTTTACCAGTCTGGTACCCGTGACTTGCCCTGACGACGTAACCTGTAACGGTGCGGCTACCGTCATGGCCAATTACAGCGACGGGACGAACGGCACCTTCAACTTTGTTTGGAGTAACGGAGATACCGAACTCGGTGTAGCTACCAGTATGGTGGATATGCTATGTCGCGGTGAAATTTCCGTAGACATCACCGACGGATCTTGTGGAGTTACTTTTTCCGACACCATTCAGAGTCCGGAGGAGATCGTAATCGGTGTGGAGATCGAGCCAGTAAGTTGTAACGGCCTGAGTGATGGTATGATCACCCTGGACCCGATGGGTGGAACACAACCCTTCGACTTTTTCTGGGTAGGTAGTGGTAATACTACCCCCATTGAGGATAACCTTTCTGCCGGCATTTACACCGCCAACGTTACGGACGCCAACGGATGTGCTCGTCAGCAGGTTGTTGAAGTTACCGAACCAGATGAGTTAGTGTTGAGTCTGAATGACCTGGAAACCACCACGGCCGTGAGCTGTGCCGGGGATACCGACGGTATTATCAGTGTATTCGTATCGAGTGGCAACAATAACCCCTTATTAACTGAGCCTTACACCTGGAGTGGCGGGGTCGCCCCGCCTAGTTCAAGTACGGCCACGAACCTGTCTCCCGGCACCTACAACGTGACCGTGACCGACATAAAGGGCTGTACCGATGAATTGAGCTACACCATTGGTGAGCCGACGCCGATTACCTTCAGCCTGCTGCCTATCGAGGAGCCATTGTGTTTCGGAGAGACGACACTCGTACTGATCGATACGGCTTTCGGTGGCCGCAGCAGCGAGTTTGCTGACTTCAGCTTTAGCGTGAATAACGATGGTTTCCAGATTCCGGTTACCCAGCCAGGGACGACCTTTGCCGGTCAGACCGTAGTGACGGTATTCGATACGGTCGGTTGTTCGGTCAGCGATACCTTCAGCGTGAATCAGCCGCCGCAAATTCTGGTGGATCTGCCGGAAAGTATTTTGATCGAGTTGGGCGATAGTCTGACGGTGCTCAATCCGATCATCAGCCCGGCTGGAGATGTTTACGACTTCTTGTGGACACCGGGAGATTTCCTGAGCAGCGACACCGTACGCGCACCGACGATTTTCCCGCTAGAGAGCACGGATTACACCTTCCAGGTAACTAATGCCAATGGCTGTCAAGCCTTCGCCGATATCTTCGTGGAGGTGGATGCTAATCGTAATGTCTACATCCCGAACGTATTCAGCCCCAACCGTGACGGGCGTAATGAGGACTTCCGCATTTTCGCCTGTCTAGGCGTACAATCAGTCAACTTCGTACGGATCTTTGATCGCTGGGGCGGTCAGATATACGAAGCTACCAGCCTGGAACCGAACTGTCTGGACGGTATTCAACTCTGGGACGGTATGTACCGGGAAAAACCAGCCAGTACCGGCGTCTACGTCTACATGATCGAAGTGAGTTTCCTGGATGGGCGGACCTTGCTCTACCGGGGAGATGTTTCGATTCTTCGGTAAAGCGCTGCTACTTTGCCAGCTAAGAAATAGGAGATAGGAGTGCTGCGCTTTTAGAAATAAGAGCCAGCGCGACAGTCCGACTGCTATGCAGTCTGACCTTCAGTAGGAATAAAGCGTAGCGTGTACACGTCCCTGGGACGCAACCCGCTCGGCTCCTATTTCCCAAAACCGAGGAAGCATAGCGACCAACGGTGATCCTGACTCCTATTTCCAAGTAAGCAAAGTACACTCCCCGTCCTCCAGGCGAACGTAGGTATAATAATGCAGCCACTCCCCCAGATTCAGGTAGCGGCTCCTGCCGTTACTCAAAGTATGATCGATGGGTAGGTGGCGATGGCCGAAGATGCAATAATCCAGGCTGGGGTTCTGGGCAAGTTTCTTTTCGCTGTACACCGCCAGCCACTCTTTTTCAGCGCCCAAAAATTCTGCTTCGGCGGGTTGGGAACTGCGGCTGAACCCACTCCAGAAGTAGGCGATCCACATCGTAAAATTGGGGTGAAAACGCGCCAGTAGCCACTGGGCGGGTTTAAAAGCAAAGAGCTTTTTAAGGCGCTTGTAGCCATGATCACCCGGACCGAGTCCGTCGCCGTGGCCGATCAGGAAGTTCTTTCCCTGTAAGGTGATTTCAATTGGCTGACGATGAAGCTTTACGCCAATCTCCGTTTCCAGGTAATCAAAAAGCCACATGTCGTGGTTACCCGTAAAGACATGTACATCAATACCCTGGTCCACCAACTCGGCCAGTTTACCCAGGAAACGGACGTAGCCTTTTGGAATGACTCTTTTCCACTCGAACCAGAACTCAAATAAGTCACCAACTAAGTAAACAGCTTCTGCATCCTGGCGGCAATGTTCCAGCCAGGCTACCACGCGCCGCTCCCGCTCCTGTGTGGAGTGCTTGGCGTCGATGCCTAGGTGGAAGTCGGAGGCGAAGTAGATGGGCATTTGAAAATTTTAGATTCCGGATTTTTGATTCAAGATTTTAGATTGCTCGCACGGCGTATACGCTCGTACGGCAATCTAAAATCTAAAATCCTGAATCTAAAATCTTGAATTGATTTAAACTCTATTCAGACTCCGTTGCACAAACTTAGTCAACTCCTCTCCACTCAGCATTTGCTGACTGACCAAGGCGAGTTTATAAAGGTAATCGGCTTTTTCCTTGCGAGCCTCTTCATCAGCTTCGGCCAGGAGGCGTTCTTTGACCAGGGGGTTGTTGGCGTTTACGATCACCTGGTAGGTATCCGGGAACATACTGGTGTCCATTCCCTGCATAGCCTGCATTTCCATCATGCGGCGCATGAATTCTGGCTTGACGATCTGTACGACTTGGTCAGTGGTACCCAAGGGCTTGACTTCTACGGTGCCGTTACTGCCAACGATCTCCGTGTAGAGTTCCTTGACCTTTTCGGTTTCTTCTTCGCCGAGCAAGTTCTCGATCTCCTCGTCCTTTTGTACAAGTTGATCGGGGGTAGCGCTGTCTACACGGACAAAGGTCCAGCCTTCCTCCTTACGCTCCAGCGTCTGGATGAAGGGACTGTCAATCATCCCCTGGTCCAGCACCAGTACATCGTAACCACGGTCCTTAGCACCCTGAATTGGGGAGTGCTGAACATCGGCATTGTTGGTGTAGATGGCGATGACCTTATCGTGCTTATCGGTTTGGTTGGCGGCGATACGCTCCTGGTATTCGGCCAGGGTGAAGAATTTTCCGTCGGTGTTCTTAAGCAAAGCTGATTTCTTCGCCCGGTCGTAGAATTTATCCTCGGTGATCATACCGTACTTAACGAAAAGGCCCAGATCGCTCCATTTTTCCTCGTAGACTTTACGGTCTTCCTTGAAGAGTTCGTTCAGTTTGTCGGCTACCTTTTTGGTGATGTAACCGGTGATTTTCTTAACGTTGCCGTCGGCCTGAAGGTAGGAGCGGGAAACATTCAATGGTATGTCTGGACTGTCGATAACGCCGTGCAGCAGGGTCAGGAATTCGGGTACGATCTCCTTGACATCGTCAGTAACGTAGACCTGATTGCTGTAAAGACTGATTTTGTTACGCTGGTTGTCGGTTAGCGCGTTACCCAGTTTAGGGAAATACAGTACACCCGTCAAGTTGAAGGGGTAATCGATATTAAGGTGAATCCAGAACATCGGGTCCGGGCTGAAGGGGTGTAGTTCTTTATAAAAAGCTACGTAGTCTTCGTCGGTCAGTTCGCTCGGTTGCTTTTTCCAGAGCGGGTCGGGGTTATTAATGATGTTCGGAACCTCAATTTCCTTGCTTTCCGGCTCATCGCCTTCGTTCTCTGCTTCGACCTCAAAGGTTTCCGTTTTCATGCCGAACTGGATCGGGAAGGGCAGGAACTTACAGTACTTGTTCAGCAGACCTTCTATCTCACTGTCTTCCAGGAACTGCTCGCTGTCGGCACTGATGTGCAGGATCACGTCGGTACCCCGCTCCTCGCGCTTTGCCTTTTTGATCTGGTAGGAAGGGTCACCCTCACAGGCCCAGTAAGTAGCTTCATCACCTTCTGCCTGATAAGACTTGGTGATTACTTCCACCTTGTCGGCCACCATAAATGCAGAGTAAAAACCAAGACCGAAATGGCCGATCACGCTGGCGTCGTCCTGATACTTTTCCACGAACTCCTGAGCGCTGGAAAGGGCCACTTGATTAAGGTATCGTTTCACCTCCTCCTGGGTCATCCCGATACCGTGATCGGAGATGGTCAGCGTTTTAGCTTCTTTATCAATTTTTACTTCCAGCTTCAGTTCACCAAGTTCACCCTTGAACTCCCCTTTGGAGTGCATGGTCTTCAACTTCGAGGTAGCATCGGTAGCGTTAGCTATGAGTTCCCGCAAAAAGATCTCCTGATCGGAGTACAGGAATTGCTTGATGATCGGGAAGATATTCTCAGTGGATACGGATATTTTTCCTTTAGCCATTTTGATAGATGTTAGAGTTTGGAAATTGAAGTTTAGATGCAGTTTAACGTGTACTTTTTTGGCTTCAACTCCGAGGACCGTAGGGACGATCACCGAAGGTAAAGTAGCAAGGTCGGTAAAGTACAGAGAGCGCTTTCAATTCAGCAAAACGTAAAATCAGAAGGCTGAATTACCGCTCTAACAAGTACCTCGGACCGGAGGTCCTCGACCCTGGGCCTACGTACAAAAGTTCAACGTTCCAACTTTGAACCTTGCTACTTTGCTAGCCACCCCACAAATTACAAAGGCCGTTCCAGGTCCCGTGAACTGACGGAATGTAAGTGGATTCGGCCGAAGGCTGTCATTTTGGCAATCAACAATGATAGAGTGAGATAGTGAATTAATGATTCAATGGGCCTTACGATACGATCATTTAGTCATTACCTCATTCGATCATTAGAATTCCTTCGTAAATTGAAGCAAGAATTAAAACCACCTACACTATGTTTCCACTCAACTTCTGGCTGGCCTTCGTGGTCGCTCTTATCCCATTTTTCGTGGGGGCAATCTGGTACGGACCACTGTTTGGCAAGACCTGGCAAGGCCTCGTGGGCCTAAGCGACGAGGACATCAAAAACGCAAATATGTTCAAGACGATGGGCCTGGCCTACGTTTTCGCTTTCCTGGTTTGCCTCATGCTACAAATGGTTGTTATCCACCAGTATGGCCTCTCGGGCATGTTCGGGATGCTGCCCGAATGGAACGACGTGAACAGCGCCCTGTGGACCGACCTCAATGCCCTGGATGCCAAGTACGGAATGTATACCCGGCATATGCACTTTGGCCACGGCGCCATGCACGGCGGCTTTTTCGGGTTGATGTTCGTCGGGCCTATCCTGGCAACCCACGCCAATTTCGCCCAAACGGGTTGGAGACTACCGGCCATTCATACGGGCTACTGGGTAGTTACACTGGCTTTGGCCGGTGGGGTACTGTGTCAGTTTTTGCGGTTACCGTTAGGGAATTGATGATCTAATGATTCAATGTTAGAATGATTCAATGATAGAATGATCTGATGATTCATTAGAAAAACCGCAAATAGATCCCTTCTAAACTCCGCCCACCTCTACGCCGGTAGCCCTGGTACGTCTGGGCGATTCCCCTGAGCTGGTCCTGGTAGCGATCTTCCAGCTGCTGCGCTACGGTAGCTTTGCAGCAGGCCTCGAAGGCCGTTTGGAGGCTGTTAAAGTAAGCGTCGCTTTCGTTGTACCATTTGATGATCCAGTCGACCATGGCCTGGGTGCGGTGAATTTCCAACTCCAGCACATCGGCCGGAAAGATGCTGATCTGGCGAAATTCTTTGATTAGAGCCCGGCTTTGGCTCCGCGCCCGTTTGCCACGCCCCCGGCCGGGGAAGAAACAGTGGTGGATCTTTTTCTTGTATTTGGTCACTACCACTTCGGTGTCGCCGGCCAGCTCCATTTTATAATAATCACGGACGTTGTCGAAGCGACCGTACAATTCGTTAAGTTCGTGGCGGAGCTGATCTTCGTCAAGTTCGGCCAGGTGGCGGGTGAAGTTGGCTTTCATAAAATTTAGTATCGTTATTATTTGACAATTGCTAAAAAAGCCTTATAATCATGGTAGCTCATTGCTCTCTAGAAAATTAAAACCAAACCCTTTTAACCAATGACAAAAGTGCTACTCAGCTTAATGCTGCTTCTAATTGCGGCTTCCCTTTTCTCTCAATCCCCCCCCATTGTTTAGTTCCCTGCCGAGTGGCGGGCTTTCACAGAGTCAGGCGCAAATTGCCGGGAACAGTATTCAGTCCTTTGTCGGCAAGGCAGAATTCTGCTACGCGGAAGCAGTAAGTGTTGCTTCCTTGTACCAAATGCTCGTCAACAATGACAGTGTTAACTTAGTTGTGCCCGGCAAAACATCTACTGGTCCGATGATTTTAAACGTCGGTCATCTGGAAAGTCAAGATACTTCAAACTTTCTGGTGCGGGGTACCATTAACGATGACATTACCAGCTATGCATCTTTGCGTGTTGTGCAAGGTGCCTTGCTTGGATCGATGGGGTACAAGGGAGAGAATTATTCGATAACGGCTGCTCTGCCTGGCTTGAGTGTTCTCCACCAAATTTGTCACGATACTACCTCGACCGGCCCAACCTGTACTACGGTTGGCGTAGATAACACCGGAGGAGGATCATCTGGTAGTTCCGCTCCAGTTCAAAATGACAAAGATCGTGACGTTGTTAATGGCACGGAAAGTATAACAAACAACAATTGTTTTGATTCGTACATGCGTATCCTCGTAATGTTTACAAATGCTGCTGAGGCTACTGGTTTGGACATGAACCAGACGGCTCAGGCGGCGGTAGACCAATTGAATCTAATCCTACAAAATACTGGATTAAGCATTCGAGCCGATTTGGCAGGGGTCTCGCGATTCAATGAATTTAATGAGAATGTCGATCCAAACCTTGATGGAGGTGATAGAATAAACTCAGACATGGCAGCAATAGGTGCTGACGTTTTATCCGATCCAACTGATGACTTGCCTATACAACCCAATCAAGTTTTAAATGCAATTATAGAAAGCGATCGTATCTCTAATGCTGCTGACTACGTAGCGATTTTCACAGGAAACGTGTATGAAGGAATTGGAGGTGCCGCAGGCCAAATACTAGATACTGAAACTATCGAATTACCAAGTGGTGAAAATCAGGTAAACATTTTACAAGAGTCTTTTGGTCCTCCTGCTTACAAGACAATTCTTTCTGTTGAACAAGTACTTGATATTAAATCTTTTCCGCACGAATTAGGTCATTTATTCGGGGCAGCCCATGAATCTACACCTTGGACCAGAGCCTGCGAGCCTGATGATGATTCGCCAAATTTTGATTTTGATGCCCCTCTTGTACAAGCTATTGATGGTAGAGACCCTGCATATGCGCACGCAAGTATGGCCTACGATTGCGATTTGATTGGACGTAGTGAAATGTACGTGACTAACATGTTTTCAGTAGGAGGAATTGAACAAAAGCAATACGATGGGTGGAACCTCTATTATCTTTAGAGGTATTCCCTAAACCTCCCCCTAGACATTCCATTCTATCCAGATGACATATTAGGCTCCGAAGAAGAAGATAACGCCAGAATCATCCAAGAAAACGCCGAAGACATCGCCTGTAACTTCACGGCGGCCTGTGTTTTCTCGGCGAATATTACTACTGGAACACCAGAGGCAACCGACGGACAATCGGTACAACTCTCTGCCAGCAGTAGTGGCTGCGATAATGGTACCGTGGTGTACGAATGGTTTACCAGCACGGATGGTTTTAACTTCACCTTTGCCGGAAGTGGTAGTTCGCTTACAACAACCGTTAGTTTCCCAGGTAGTAACGAGGATTTTTTCGTTCAACTCTTCGCCAGATGCGACGATGGCGACGGTGACCCAACGAATGATGAAACAGATACTGAAACTTTCATGTTTTTTGAATTCGATGAGTTATGTCCAGATCCGACTCAACAGTGCTTTGGTGGCGGAGGGTCCGACTCTGATCGTAATGGAGTAAAGGTTGCAGCCGATATTAAAGTTTTTCCCAATCCAGCCAGCAATTTTCTTCAGTTCGCTTTCTCGGAAGAATGGCATGCTACTGAAAAGTTGATCAAGTATAGAATTAAAAACTTGGCTGGTGCTACAATCATCACCGGCAACATAAGTCCGTTTGAGAATAATTCGCGAACGGTGGACGTAACAGACCTTATTTCAGGAATGTACTTTGTCAATTTTGAATCAGGTCAAGAATCACTTACTGTTAAATTTATTAAGCAATGAGAAATTTGACAATCATTTTGTTCTGGGCAATTGTTACAATGACTATTTCTACTTGTTCTAAAGAAGATCCCAAGGAAATCCCCGAATGTGGAGTCTTCGGAGATGTATTAGAAAAGTATTCTACGGGTGAGCTCATTGTCGATTATAATGGTTCAACTAGAGAAGGGGTCGCAGGAATACTTTATGCCTCGGACTTTGAAGAATATGGTACTGTAACGTCTATAGGAAGGTATTGTAGTTCTTTCTATACGGATCCTGTTATTTCCATCCGTTATATACCAGTCACAACTATTGGTGACACATTATCTGTTAAACCTAGATGCACTCTTGACCGTTGTCCGACTGATTTCCCAACTGGAAGGATTTTATCTTACAACGGTGATATTTTTGTATCGTCATACATTATAGACCCAGATCAAGAAAGCTGGCTGGTTGTAAATAGTTGGAACTCGGCAACTAAATCATTGCGTTATTCTTTCGAACTTTACTTTGTTCGAGAATCCGTTGCCGCAGGCTTTGATGAGGACATAGCGCCTTTAACAGTAAGTTTGACTAATGGCTACCTCAATGCATACGCGCTTGATGAGTAATCAATATCAATTAAACAATGAAAAATTCAGTAAATACGATCTTGTGATTGGTGATAACAGTATTCATCTTTGGTTGTGTAAAGGATGAACCAGTAGAGATTTCTGAATGTGCAATTCATGGTGATGGTGTAACAAAAAATGAACAGGTGATGTTATTGTGGACTACAATGGTAAGACCAGAGTAAGTCGAGGAGGTGTATTAATGGCTCCTGAATTGCCACCGGACTTTTTGGTGGGGACGGCAATGCGATATTGCTCTACACCATTTGCAGATCCTTCTGTTTCACTTAATAATGTTCCAGTGAACAAAATCGGAGATACACTTGAAGTAATAACTACGTGTTTCGGTGATCGATGTCCTACTGATTTTCCTACCGCTGAGATATTGTCTATGTTCTCCGACGTCTTCGTCGCCTCTTACGTAGAAGACCCTGACCAATTGAGTTGGATGGTAATCGACAGTTGGGACAATGATACCCAAACGTTAAAATTTTCCTTTGAGATGCATTTCGTGCGCAACGCATTTTCCGTTGGTCAAGAAGATCTTACCCCTCCTACGGTCTCGTTAACTAATGGCTATTTCGATGCCTTTCATTTGCGTGAATAGTATCTATTGCATCCCTTAAAATAAAGTCACCCCGCTACAAATATCGTGACGGGGTGATTCTCATTTTAGTGTATGATGCCCTTAATAGTAGAGTCCGTCACACTACTGGGCATTTCAAAAAGCGTAGGGTAAGCGTTATCTTGGTGTTTACCATAACGCCCAGATATGCCTACCCCACAGCTGCGTAAATTTACTGCACTTTATGATAACTACGGCCTTGGTGCCGTTCGTAATCTTCACTTGATTGTCCAACTGATTCTAATCGCAAGAACAGTTAACCTTTGGAAGCTTAAAGATTACGTTGCCATGGTTCTTGGTAATACAGACGTACAGCCACATAGTCACTATCGAAGGTTTGCCCGTTTCTTCCTCGATTGGCAAGATAAAGCAGACTTTCAACTCGATGTTCAGCGTCAGATTTCTAGAAGCTTGCGTCGCTTACGCTTTACTCATTTACTCTTGGACGGGACAAGTTGGAGACGCGGTGATCAAAAGTACCACTATATGGTCCTTAGTGTTTTGGCTGGAACGGTTGCCATTCCTATTTACTGGAAGCAACTCAGCAAGATCGGATCTTCCAGCCAAGCTGAACGAGAAGAACTCTTTGGTGAAGCGATCAAATACTTTGATCTCAGTGGAATGACCTTATTGGCGGACCGTGAGTATATCGGTAAGAAGTGGTTCAACTACTTGAGAGAGAACAAGATAAATTTTGTCATCAGGCTGAGGTTCGGCAACTACTTTGAAGCTGTCGACGCCGCTCCCGGCAAGACGTATCAAGAGATGTACGATAGGTGTTTTCACAACAACAAGTTCGTACGCAAGCAGATAATCTTAGAGGGAAAGGCTTACTATCTGTCTATGCGTCCCAACCCTAAACGGACACCAGGTGAGGAGGTGATTATGTTTCTGACACCGATTCGTCCGGTTCGTAAAACGGTCGATCAGTACGTAAAGCGTTGGCGTATTGAGTGTCTGTTCTTTCACCTCAAGTCAAACGGGTTTAATCTGGAGGCGATCAATCTACAACCGCCTCAAAAGAGTAACTTACTGATGAGCCTCGTGTGTCTGGCCTACGCCCTCACCATCCGTTGTGCCTGGAAAATAAAGTCAACAATCCGTCGAATCCAGTTTGCAGACGGTAGTATCTATCCGGCTGAATCGATCTTCCGAAAAGGCCTAAGTATAATCACTCCTCTTTGCTCCTCATTCCCTAAGTTCATCACCTACATTATTACTCTTATTCAGCCAGACGATCCACCGATTTTGAAAAATGTCCAGTAGTATGAGAGTCCGTACAACTATAATTTAGTACTTCCATATCCTATAGAAATAAAGAAATTATAAAATAATCATACAGTCAGTTCTGATCCATTTTTCGCTCTATGATGTAACGACTCGCGCCAGCGCGAATCAAAACAGCACCGAAGACCAGTAAAATCCCGATCCTGAGGGAGTCTAAATGGCCGATCAGTATTTCATAAAGTCTTACCTGGAAGCCCAACATTCCAATAATACTAAGGTTGCCGGCTAAAAATCTTATCTTTTTCACAACAGTTTTATGACGCGACGAAGCAGCCTACTTCGGCTCGGTGCAACACGTCATTTTAAAGTCGATTTTTCGTACCACCCGACTGTATTCGATCTTAATTAGCTGTACCTTTGCACCATGTCAACATTAGGCACCGTCGCATTTTACACCCTGGGCTGCAAGCTCAACTATAGCGAGACCTCCGCCATCGGGCGGCAGTTTTCCGAAGCCGGCTTTGAGGAAATAAAATTCCACGAAGGGGCGGACATATACGTGGTCAACACCTGCTCGGTAACGGAGTTTGCCGACCGCAAGTGCCGCAATATCGTGCGGAGGGCCATGAAGCTCAATCCCCAGGCGCGGGTGATCGTGGTGGGTTGTTATGCACAACTCAAGCCGGATGAGATCGCCAACATTGAAGGCGTTGATCTGGTCCTCGGTGCTGCCGAGAAGTTCAATATTCTGGACTTCATAGAAGCCGTGCAGATTGGCGGCAGTAAAGGTATGGTAAGGGCCGGCGAGGTGCAAAGAGCCAATGAGTTCGTCCACAGTTTCAGCTTCGGTGACCGCACCCGCTCTTTCCTGAAAGTACAGGACGGCTGTGATTACAAATGTAGTTTTTGTACCATTCCCCTGGCCAGGGGTGCCAGTCGTAGTTCTACGGTAGAAAAAGTCGTAAATGACGCCCGCGAGATCGCTAAAATGGGTACCCGCGAAGTTGTACTGACCGGCGTAAACATTGGCGACTTCGGCAACGGCACCGAGGTCATTGAAGGAATTCGGCCGAAGAAAGAAGCCCTGTTCATTGACCTTATCCGTGAACTGGACAGAGTCGACGGCATCGAGCGCTTCCGCATCAGTAGTATCGAGCCGAATTTGTGTACGGACGAGATCATCGACTTCGTCGCCGGCTCACAACGCTTTGCTCCACACTTCCACATGCCGCTCCAGAGTGGCAACAACAAGCAATTGCGGGAAATGCGCCGCCGTTACAAGCGGGAACTGTACGCCGAGCGGGTAGAACACATCCGTAGCGTCATGCCTCACTGCTGCATCGGCGTGGACGTGATCGTCGGATTCCCCGGCGAGACGGAAGATGATTTCCTGGAGACGTATGAGTTCCTCCGGGAGCTCGACGTTACCTACTTCCACGTCTTCACCTACAGCCAGCGCGACAATACCCCGGCGGCCACTATGCCCAACCAGGTGCCGCTGCCGGAACGTCGCCGGCGGAACGAAATGCTCAACATCCTGAGCGAGAAAAAACGATTGGCTTTCTACCGTCGCTTCCTGGGCCAGACCCGCAAGGTGCTACTGGAAAAAAGTAAGACCGAAGGCTTGCTCACCGGATTTACAGATAATTACGTCAAAATCAGCATCGAATTGGAAGACAGCTGGGTGAATCACGTAGTTGACTTACAACTGGACGGTATCGGAAAAGATGGTTTGGTGGCAGCTAGTCTGGTAGCCGAACCGCAAAAGCATAAGCTGCACCAAGTGCACTAAGTAATTTCTTGTGGCCTATTATAGGCCCCGGTGCCCTTGTGGTCTTAGCTAACCCAAGCTTTTCTTCGTACTTTACCCCTTTCCCAAAAACAACAACCGTGAAGCTGTACCTCCAGCTCTTCCTATTCTTTCTGACTTTCTCGCTCTTTGCCCAGGCCAAGTTGGAGCGAGCCGAATATTTCTTCAGCCAGGGGGACTACGAAAGTACCGTACGCACCATCACCGGCACTCGAAACCTGGTCAAGAATAACGAACAGGCAGCATTGTTGCTGGCCGTATCCTACTTTCAACTCAACCAACTGGAGCAGTCGGAGGAATTGTTGAAGGGGCTGAGTGTAGGAAAAGACGTCGACTATCCATCCGCCTGGTTCTACCTGGGCCGGCTTTACCACGCTCAACATCGCTTCGCCGAAGCGGGCACCAACTATAAACGCTATCTGCGCTCATTACCAAAAGGAGCCGAAGAGCGACGCCTCACCATTAACCTGATCCGGATGTGTGATAACGGTCTGCGCCGCTCGTTTAGTCCGGACGGCATGGTGGTGGAGAATCTCGGTGCCCAGGTCAATTCTTCCGATGATGAGTTTGGGCCGGTACCCAGCCCCACCGGAGTAGCCAGGGTGTACTTCAGTGCCGTACGGCCCGCTAATCCGGGACTGGGAAATACAACTGACCGGGACCAGAGCGACATCCTCCTCACCGAACTCGAAGCCACCGAATGGAGCATTCCCCGCCCATTACACACCTTTTTGATGAGTCCTCAGCACGAGCTGCTGCTGGACATCAGTAAAGACGGCGACGAACTCTACTACTTTCGCGGGGAGACTGAGGTAAATGGCGCTTACCTCATCGACACATTTCAGGCCGGCGGCAACCGGGAGTTTACGACTTTACGATTGGACGTACCAATCAGCCCGGCCATGGGAGACGTCACTCCTTTCTTCTACGCCGATAATGAGATCTACTTCAGTAGCAGCCGCCCCGGTGGCTATGGGGGTCTGGATCTCTACCGCCTGGTAAAGGACAATCGCGGCAACTGGTTACCCCCTCAGAACCTCGGCGCGGACGTCAATACGGCCTACGACGAAACCACTCCATTCCTGGCCCGCGACGGACAAACGATCTACTACAGCAGCAACAATCCGGCTTTCACCGTAGGCGGCTTCGACGTGCTGCGCAGTTTCTACGTTCCGGAAACGGATCGCTTCTTGCGGCCGGAAAATCCCGGCCTACCGCTTAACTCGGCTGGCAATGACACCCATTTTCGCCTGGCCCCGGACACCTTCACCGGTTTCCTGAGCAGCGACCGCAAGGAAGGCCTCGGAAAGCGCGACATCTACATCGTTTACTTCATCGAGCCACGGACGGAGATGGAGGCGGGGCGGCTGGATGAGCGGTGATTGTCCACCTTGCTACTTTGAAGTCCAAAAGACATAATGGCGCTACGCTTTTGAAAATATGAACTGGGAGTTCCCTGCTACCATACTACTGACTATGATACCTGCTATTAAATGACCGACTTCCAGAACCGCCTCAAAAAAATGGCCCGTCACTACGACAAATGGGCCCGCCGCCAACAGCTGGAAGTTTACCGGATCTACGATGCCGACCTGGATGAGCATCCGTTGACCATCGACCGCTACGCCGATAATCTTTACGTTGCCATCTACGCAAAAAAAGGAACAGAACCCACCGATGATGAATGGGCTGATACCCGGCAATTTTACCGGGAGACCATTATGGAAACCCTGAGCGTCGGGCGTGACAATATTTTTTTCAAGCTTCGTAAGCAAGCTAAAGGAGGTAAACAATACGACAAACTCGCCTGGGTGGAACGGCAATTTGAGGTAGTGGAAAACACCGTCACTTTCCTGGTCAATCTAACCGACTATCTGGATACCGGGCTGTTCCCGGACCACCGTCAGACTCGCCTAATGGTCGGCCAGGAAACAGAAGGCAAACGAGTATTGAATCTCTTTGCCTACACCTGCTCATTCAGCGTCTATGCCACCCTGGGAGGTGCAACGCGGGTAGACAGTATCAGCCTTTCAAACACTTACCTGGAGTGGGGTAAGCGCAATTTCGCCGCCAATGGGGCCGACCCGAAAAACTACGGTTTCATCCGTGCCGACGTAAAAGCCTGGCTGGCAGAAGCCGCCGAAACTCAATACGACATCATCATCCTAAATCCGCCTACCTTCAGTAATTCCAAAGCTATGAGCGAAGTACTGGACGTGCAGCGCGATCACCTGAAACTCATCCAGGACTGTTTGAAACGACTCGCCTCGGGCGGTAAAATTTATTTCAGCACCTATAATCGTCGCTTCCGTCTTGACGAGGAAGCCTTATCCGCGCTGGCCCAATTTAAAGAGATCAGCAAGCAAACTAATCCACCGGATTATCGGAAGCGACAGCCGCATCGCTGTTGGCTGATCAGCGGAAACACATAATTACAAAATTCCTCGCGCCGTCAATTCTTCCCGTAAAGCCTCGGCACCAACGAATCGAATACTCTCCAGACCGGCCGCCCGGGCGGCGACTACGTTTCGCTCGCTATCGTCGATGAACAGACAGCCCGAAAAATCATCGAGGTCGTATGCCTGGCGGATGTGCTCATAGATCCGGGGCTCCGGCTTTTTCATTTTGATCTCTCCGGAGACGGTGATATGCTCGAAAATATCGAGGAAACTGAAATTTTCTCTGGCCCAGGGGAAATACTCGGCGCTCCAGTTCGTAAGGGCCAGTAAGCGATAGTCGCCGGAAGCTTCCAGCGCTTTCAGGATTTCGACACTACCCTGGATCGGCCCGCTGAAATGCTCGTGGAAACGATCGTAATACATTCGGATTTCCGCTTCCCATTTGGGATATTCTGCAACCAGTGATTCGGTAGCTTCGGCGGCGAGACGTCCTTTATCCTGCTCTTCGTTCCAGTCGAGCGTGACGATGTTGCTAACGAACCAGTCCGCTTCCTCAGGAGTAGCGAAAACCTTGTTGTACAAATTTCGCGGATTCCAGCCGATGAGGACGTTACCGAGGTCGAAAATGATGGTGTGAAAAGACATGGAAAACTATTGAGTTGAAAGTTCTGCGCTATTGGGTTGCCGAAGCGGCATCTGCGCGAACGCGGCAACTCAATAACTTTAAGACTTAAAAACTCATTATTAATTAAACCCGTAAACGTATGGCTTATCTCCGTTTCGCGGAATCACCATCCAGTACAGATGGTCGGAAAGCTCATCGAGGGTGAGATTGAAGATCCAGTTATCGGCCACTTTTTCACCGTTCTCCGGCGGGTAGTAATCCATGTTGGCGTCCGGATTGGGTGGCGTATCCATAGGGACGAGGAACAGTACACCATAATCGAGTAGATCCGATAACTTTTCAGTGATCTCGTCGTGTTCCTCCAACTTACCTTCTTCTTCGAATTCCGTGGATTTAATAACGGAATAAGGGGACTCATTATCGTGTTCGGGTTGAAAGATCATCGCCAAGGCAGACTGGAAGGCCGCTACGAAAGCAACGCCCCCCCCGAGTTCTTCCTGTGCCTTGATCTCATCGGGAAAGAACCGCATCAGGCGCAAACCCTGGATGTCCATTTCGGCGGAGGTTTTGCCCGCATCACCCAGGGAAGTATTTTTTTCGCCTTTACCGATGCCCTGCTCATCCAGCCATTCCTTGGCCGGCCGGGTCGGGTTTTCGTTTTCACGGATGTAGTTCAGGGTAGCCATTTCTACGGCTGTCATCCCCATACCGTCGAAGGCGGCTTCCCAAAGGGCTTCTACGTCGGCTTTTGAAAGGCGCCCGTCTCCGTGGCCTTCCATCAATCCTTCGGCCATTTCTAAAAGATCAGCATCATAGCGTTGGCCATTGATGGTACGGTAGTAGGCGGACATTTTTACTTGCTTTTGGGCTAAATTAAGCGAATTCCTTGAATTTCAAAGTACCGTTTGAAGGTACGTCGAATTAAGCTTGTCAGGTGACAAGTGCCAGCAAACTTAATTCAAAACCTGTAACATATAAAAACTCGTTACTTCAAAGTAGCAATGTCAATGAAAATCCCGAGCTTCAAAAAGCCCTTCGTCTAATCGCCTATCCTCTAATTTTCATCCTCTTCAGACCCCTGCGTAAGCAAAATGTACTTTCTCTAATCGTAGCTTGAGTTCTTGTAAACTGCGTCGTACTGCTTCCAGGTTACTCGTGACGATCTCGCTGAGACTTTGATCAACAAAGAGGTTTTCGGCCAACCCTTCTAATTCTGCGGGACTATTTTCTTTCAGTTTTTTCTCCTGCTCGGCGAGGTAGTGATTGAGACGATCCATCCGCTCGTCCCAGTGGGCCGTAAGGACGGGGTGTGGCTCCTTGCGAATAAGTTGACGGTGTTCGGCTTTTTGAGTAAGGAGTGGCAGGATCAGTTCGCGGCCGTTGTAGCTAAGCTCGACAGTGTTTTCTTTGCTGCCTTTACGGGTGAGGATCTTATTGATGAGGCGTAGTTCGTCGTCGTAGTAGTTGGCTCCTTTGAACTCTTCGAGGTCCAGTTGGCGGAATTGCTCAATGCTCAAATAGCGGCCTTTGAATTCCGCGCCAGCGCGCTCGAGTTCGTAGTAGGATTCCTGAACGGGCTTGAGTTGATCGATCTGGGTAACGTGAGGCACTTGAGTTTCGGCGGTTACTTCTTTTTCGAAATCACTGATTTCTCTCTTCAGCCCGTTGAGGTTTACGGCCAGAGAGTAGCCGTGGCGGCGGACCGAGTCAATGATGATTTCACGGACCACTTCCCGGTGCTCGGGGGTATTCCACAGACAGTGCTGGGCCAAAAAG
This sequence comes from Lewinellaceae bacterium SD302, assembly GCA_002591745.1. Taxonomy (GTDB): domain Bacteria; phylum Bacteroidota; class Bacteroidia; order Chitinophagales; family Saprospiraceae; genus Neolewinella. Next base: position 7,422 of record PDLQ01000016.1, on the reverse strand, counting down.
CAGTCCATGAGATCTACTTTATCACGGCCGTTCAGGAAAGCAGAAGCCCGGAGGAGTCGGATGATCTTTTTCCAGCGGCGGTCGTAAATTTTGATCTGGCGGTCAGCGTGGTTAGGCTGGGCGTTGTAATTTGAAATGCCGATGTTGATCAACTGGATGACGTTCAATACTTCGGCGGGCACTTCAACGGCGTCAATGGCGGCGGACCAATCGTCCAATTCTGCTTCCCGCAATTTCAGCCCAGCCTCGATCTCATCGGCGTAGACATCTTCCGTACTGGTGATCATGCCGATAAAATTATCGAAGCGCTTGATCTTCCCTACTTCAAGACGCAGCAAAAAGCGGTCCCAAATGGGTTCCAGGCTCTGGTTACGGGGTGGCAGTTCGTTACTTGCCGTGATAATGCCCCGTATGTTGACTTGTAAATCCTGATCTCCGTTGCGGTAGATTCGTTCATTGAGAATGGTTAACAGGGCATTCTGAATGGCAGGGCCGGCTTTCCATATTTCGTCTAGAAAAACAATATTGGCACCGGGCAGGTACTTTTCGGTTAGCCGCTCGTACTGGTCATTCTCCTTGAGTTTTTTGATGGAGATCGGGCCGAATATCTCGTCCGGTGTGGTGAATTTGCTCATCAGGTACTCAAAGGAAGTTCCGTCAGCGAAGGCATGCTTCAGGCGGCGGGCAATAAGGCTCTTGCCCACCCCGGGAGGACCAAGTAAAAAGATGCTTTCCCCGGCTGCGGCAGTGAGAAAAGCCAGGCGAACGGCCTCTTCGCGCTCGTAGAGGCCATCGGTCAGGGCGGTGAGGAGATTTTTCACCCGTTGTCGTACGGCGGAGTTGTCAGAAGGAGAGACATTTTTCGTCATGGAAGGATTAACGCGGAAGGAGCGGCTTCGTTCACGGAACCTCTTCTCCTCGTCAGTACGCTCGACGCAGGAGGCGGGCTGAAGACTGTTTTTGTCTAAGTATTTATGCTGATCAACATTTATCATTGTTTTCTCTTCAGCACCGCCACGCCCAACTACGTCAGGCCAGATAGATTCGTTAAAATTCCTCTACAGTACTGACTAGGAGGAGGGTCGCCGCGCCAAAATTTGCTCCGTCAACTCTCGGGCCAGTTCTTCCAGGTCGATGTTCAGCACTTCACGGTTAACTTCTACGACTAGTTCCCGCTGCTCCGCAGGCAAGGCCGCCGCGCCATGATAAGCCCCTAAAATTGCTCCCACAAGTGCTGCTGAGGTGTCGTTATCGCGGCCATAGTTGACAATAAATTCAATGGCTCCACTAAAGTCCAGCCGATGATACAGCATGCCGGTAAGGGAAACGAGAAAAATCTCCCCGGCGTGAAAGGGAATATCCTGAGCGTTTTCGTCCAGCAGGCGATAGGCTTCCTGCAGGCGTACGTATTCGATGGTGTCTCCCCGAAAATCCGGGGGCAACTCCTGAGCAGCCAGTCGGGCCACCAGCGTCGTGTCGATTTGATCAGTAAGGCGCACGATGCGTTCGGCCCGCTGAAACTGCTGGTAGGCTAGCCGGCTGAGTAAACGGGCATCGAAATAACCTTCAGGATCGATGGTAATCATATGGTGTCTGATGCTATCATTAGTCAGTGAATCGCGGAAGGCCAGAGCAGTAAGAGCGGCACCCAGTGCACTAATGTCCCGGGCATAGCCGAGATCGAAAATAGCCAGGTCATGCATGGCCGTGTAAGCTTCCTCCGGTTTGCCCGGAAAGTAGGCTCCGATGGCCGAGGCGTAGAGCAAGCCGGCACAGGCCATTTCGCCGCCGTAGAAGCGATTGAGAGCGTCGCGGTAAAGGTCTATGTCACCGCTTTCATAGGCGCGGGTGACGCGAGCCCATTCCTGCAACCATTCGAAGCGGCGAATGGCAGCGGTGTAAGGTTCTGGCTCCAGGCCTTCGGTATTTTTCAGGTCGTCTAGCTGAATAGCGTATTGCTCATTGACAAATTCTGCGAAATCATTGGTACTTAGTACGTGATTAGGTTGGGTGAGGAGGTAGTCGATGGCCAACTCTTTCCAGCGGGTGTCGTCGGTTCCGGCCCCGGCGGGCAGGTTACGGCCCCAGGGGCCTTCGGCACTGGGTTCGCGCAGGACGATGTCGAAACTGTCCACAAAGCCATATTCCTCTTCGATCTGCCCACGCAACCACATTTCGGTAGGGGCACCAAGGGCGTCCCCGATGGCGGAGCCGACGAGCATACCGAAGACTTTATCGTAGAGTACCGTTTCGGTCAGCGAGGTATCCTGGTAATGCCAATAGTCATTGGCAGCTAATTTAGCGGATACCGGTTTGGGGCCAGGATTGCGGGCCACCTTGTCTTCGCAAGAGAAAAGCAGGATGAACGCGAGAAAGCAGAGCAGGTTTTTCATGACCGGGAATTTAGGCATTCAATACGTAAGAACGGCCCAATTCCAGCCATGCTCTTCTTTGTTCGAGATCGGCATCCAACGGTAGCTGCGCTAGGCCGATGAGACGGCGAATAAGTTCCAGACCCGCGAACCGCTCTACCAATTCCGGTTCAAAATCCTGCGGTCGTTGGTAGCGTTCGCGTAATCGGTCGATCAGACTGGTCTCTACTCCCGCAAAATGCAGGTGAGCGATCATTACACCCAAGTCATACTCCGGTCGGCCAGGGTGAGCGAATTCGGCGTCGATCACGTAGGTCTGCTGATCAACCTCCAGCCAGGAGCCGGGGTAGAAATCGCCGTGCAGCAGACAGGGACCGGCGGCGAGGTAACGTTCTCCGATGTCTGCAGTGGTGGCGCGTAGTTTTTCATCGGCTCTAAAGTCTTTGGCAATCGCGGCCAGGCCGGGTATGATTGTATCCAAATCGAGACCGGTAGTGGCAGCGTCCAGGTAAGGGAAGACGAAGATGTGTTCGTGATTCAATCTTCGCAGCGGCAGGTTCCCAGGGAAGTCCGCTACTGGCTGGGCATGTAGGACGGACAGGTAGTCGATCAGTCCTTCCAGGGTAACTTCCCGTAATTGCAGGTCTTTGGCGTAGGCAATCGAAAGGTCACTGCCATGGCCCAGGTCCTGCATGAACAGGGCGTAATTTTGGGCATCCAGATTTAAAAGGTCTGGCGAGCGTTTAGCAAGCATTTCTTCTTTAGCTATCCGTTGTAGAAAGGCAGCCTCGGTCAATACCCGCTCTATCGGCGCATCCACCTGGGGATATTTTTCCACGTAGGGCCGGGATTGTTTGAGGATGTAACTGCCGCGATTTGTTTCCAGGCGCAGGGTGAGATTCATGTTGCCTGCTCCAGCGGAATTGACTTTTACAAGCTTTTCGCCTGACTTCAGTAGGCCGTGGTTATCCAGGTATATTTCGATAACCAGGAAGCTTTCTTCCGTGAAGAAATATTGCATTCCGGTATCGGTCATAATATTTTCGTGATCGGTCATTTGGCTGGTCAATTGGTAGTGGGGCGGAAGATAGTGATATGGATGTGTTTGTATTAAGGCAAATCTAACGAGGATTTCACGCTGATGGCGCAGAAGGGGCGGACGAAGCATCATGTTTCTTCCCACGCGCCGACGTGCGCTGCAATTAAAGAGGCATATAATTTTTTGATTCCCCTGAACAGATAACCCAAAAAACCGCTCGTCGGCGGAACAGGCAGCATTTAAAACAATCGTATGCCACTTCCGTGTTTTTCGCGTGAGCCCCTCGCTAAAATGGCGGCTAAAACCACCTCACCCGAAAGGGTGAGTACCGCTTTCCAAAAAACCACGATCTTGTTGGTATGCAAACAGCCGCCCCCAGCATCCTGATCGTAGAAGACGAAGCCCTCGTTGCCACCGAAATTGAACTGACCCTACGTCGCCTCGGCTACCGCATTGCCGGTAGTACACCCAATGGTGACGAGGCCCTGGATTTACTCGTTAATCGCCGCCCAGACCTGGCTTTGCTCGACATCAATGTAAAAGGCACTAAAAATGGCATCGACCTGGCTCACCACATCCGAGACCGTCATAAAATCCCTTTCGTTTTCCTGACGGCTTATTCCGACCGCAACACCCTGAGTGCTGCCGGACAAACCCTGCCTTACGGTTACATCGTCAAACCCTTCAACGAGCGTGATCTGTTATCCGCCATAGAGTTGGCCCTGCACAAACACGCCAGTGAAAAAGAGGGCGACCTACCCGGCTTGAATAAACTGAACGGCAAACTGGCCAATGACCTGACACCCAGGGAATACGAGGTGCTATGCCACCTGGACAAGGGACTAACCTACCAGCAGGTGAGTGATGAGCTTGACGTTAGCATCAACACGGTGAAGACCTACCAGAAAAGTCTTTTCGCTAAACTGGGTGCCAATAGTCGACTGGCCTGCTTGCGCCTGGTCCGCAAATTGATGGTACTGTTGGCCATGCTTTTCTGCAGCGGGCTGCTGGCTCAGACCGAAGCTGAAGCCGAAGCTGATCCATACCCGGAAATGACCGAAGTGAGGGATCGTTTACACAGCATCCGGCGCGGACCGGATACCGCCTTAATTGTACGCACCCTGGACACCCTGCATAAAATTGCCGAACAATACGGAAAAGATGAGCCACTCGGAGTCTATCACTTTGAACTGGCGCGGATGCAGATGCGCCGGGGGAATTACGCGGCGGCCCGGGCGGATAGCCATACCGCGTTGGAATATTTGCGGGGGTCAGAAAACTACTCACAAATCAGTGCAGTTCACAGCAACCTGGCCCATTACTATTCTCCTACCGGGAATTACGACAAAGTATTTGAACACGGCCAAGCCAGTTACGAAGCCGCTCGCAAAACTAGTGACAAGTCCATACAAGGTGACGGGCTGAATACCATGGCGATTGCCAAACGAAGGATGAAAGATCCGGAAGGAGCGATCGAATATTTTCGCCGTTCGGAAAAATTGCTCGAAGATCATGGCCGCAAATTTAACCCGATAGTTAACCTGGCAGCTTGTTTTGGAGATTTAGGACAACACGACAGCACAATCTACTATTACGAGAAGAGCATTGAAATCGCCCGGGCGCAAGGAGTTACTTTCCGACCTAGGCTGGCGCTTAGCCTGACCAACTTCGCACAGTACTATTCATCGAATAGCCAACCGGAGAAAGCACTCGAACTGGCGAGAGAAGCGAATGTGATTTTTTCCGAGGTAGGTAACCCCAATCAGCAACTGGCCTCCGAACATGCGATAGCCAATGCTTACGAAGAACTGGGGCAGCCCGAACGGGCTTTGCCGCATCTGTGGAGAGCCCGTAAACTGGTGGATCAGATCGGCCACCTGGAAAGTCAGGTTCAGGTGTATGGCCAAATGCTGACTTCCCTGGTGAAAATTTCCAATAATGACTCGATCAACCACTACCTGGCGATCTACCTGGACTACAATGACAGCCTGACGGTCCGCAAACGTAACGAAGCCATGAGCGAAATGGAGACCCGTTTCAATCTGAAAGAAAAAGAAGAAGAAATAAGCCGCCTGGAACTGGAAGAAAAGCTCAGTTCCGCCAGTCTGCGCCGCCAGCGCTGGATCATCGGACTAACATTGGCCGGGCTGGCCGTTACGGGTACCTTACTCTGGTTCGTTAGCCGCCAACGCCGTCGAATTTCCGTTCAGAACGAGATCATTGCTACTTCGTTAGCCGAAAAAGATACCCTGCTCAAGGAAATTCACCACCGTGTAAAAAACAACCTGCAGATCATCAGCTCTCTCCTTTCTCTGCAGAGTAATTACGTGGAAGACCCTACTGCCCTGAATGCCCTGCAAATGGGCCGCAGTCGGGTGCGTTCCATGGCCATTATCCACCAGGGGCTTTATTTGCAGGACAGCGTGACGCCCACTATCCCCGCCAAGGATTACCTGGAAAGACTCACCGGGGAACTACTGGCTTCCTACGCCGGGCCGGAAACAAAAATTGAACTCATCACGGATTTTGACGAAGTGTCCATCGATATCGACCGACTAATTCCCCTGGGCCTTATTGCCAACGAATTGGTCACGAACTCCATCAAATATGCTTACCAAAACCGCTCGAGTGGTCAACTTTGGGTAAGCCTGAAAAGGGAGCACAAACTGACCACGCTACGGGTGGCCGACGACGGGCCAGGCTCCGGCCAATTGCTGACGGATGCCACGGATTCCTTCGGTACTTTGCTCATCCAGACCTTAACCAAGCAGCTACAAGGGCGACTGGAAGTGAGCGTTGAAAAGGGGACGGATGTACGGGTGATTTTTTAGGCGAGCATACCATACGAGGTTTCACGCAGAGAGTGCCGATGAGCAAAGGTCAGTTTAATGATTATTCCTGACGCGCCGAAGGGCGCTGCGTTTCAATTTCTCAGCGCAGTATTCAAAATACCCGCCCCTCGGCGGGAACGACGATAGCCAAAGATATACCTCAGCTCTTCTGCGTCGTCCGCATGAAACCTTGCCAATTACGCACTTTGCGTGAGGCCACAATGTGGTTATCATGAACTGATTCCACCTAACCCACCCGATTGGGTGAGGCGAGCCCACTAACGAGGCAAGAACTTTGGACCATAAGAAACTCGCCTATGTCCAAATTCTACCTATTCGTTGCTTTTATCGCACTGGTTTTATCCGTCGGCCCGCTGACCGCTCAGAACGTCACGGTCAGCGCCTCTATCGGGCTGGCGGATGACCAGTGTACTTTTCCCGTCAATGACCCCGATACGGATTGCATCAACGTACCTGATGGTAATGACAATCTCGTCTATATCCCCGGCCAGGATGGGCAAATAATTATTACCTATCGCATCGCGAATAATTCGGCCGGAACGGTCAATTCGGTGCTCATCGATGACAGTGATCGGGGGACTATCCTGCCAGTTTCGGCCATCACCATACCCCCTGGCGGCACTTATGTCACCAACCGCGTTTTTCCTGCCGAAACCACGGCGCGTATGGTTACTCCTACCGTGAGCGCGACGATTGAGAACCTGGCTGGTAATTCTCTGACCGTTACGGATAATTATGACTTCAAAGTAGCAGGGCCGGAAGCACAAGTGGAAGTTTTCATCCTCGAAGCGGAAGGCTTTTGTGTGGATACTACTGATCTGGCTTCCTGTCCGGTGGCTCCCAACACGACCCCCAACACCATCACCGTGGCACCCGGCACCCCGCTCTACCGGGAATATCGGTTACAAAATATTGGCGACGCTCCTTTTAGCAATCATGAGTGGGATGACAGTCGTTACGGTATCACCAACAGCCCGGCCAACGCTGGTCCGGGTGCCGACCTGCGTTTCCGCGCTATCGTACCCGCCCCCACCGTACCCGGCACCTACCCCATTACCGTAGAGTACGAAGGAAGTGACGATTTCGGAAACACCGTAATGCTCACCACCAACTACACCATCATCGTAGCCGACCTGGAAGCAGCAGTCGAAGTCTTCAT
>PDLQ01000015.1 GCA_002591745.1 Lewinellaceae bacterium SD302 | reverse complement strand
TTCAACATCGACTTCAGAACACGAAGTTGATTATTTAAAAGCCAAAGTTCAGCACTTGCAGTATTTGCTGAGGAGAGCGGCGGCATGAAACAATCAATCACCGCTAAAGTCAAGCTAAGAGCTTGTTTGGATTTCTATTTCCTGAAAAACAAGCATTTATGAACCTGGCGTCACCAAAAATAGATCGCTTGACCCGCCAAGCTCACAATTTTATGGTATAGTCAGAGCCATAAATCATTGTTTTTCAGTTCATAGCAATTCCCAAACAAGCTCTAAGAAACCCGCCCGTCGACGGGACTGACGATAGCCACGAACTAACGTCCCTTCCCTCCGTATCTTCCGTGTGAATCCTCGCCAAGTGTTCCATATGGTAGAACAAATCTAGGAATCCACATTGTGTGTAGTCCACGTCCCCCGAGGAGTCAGCAGTGTCAGTTCTATTTCAACTTTGCTACCCCGTCCGCTTTCTTGCGTGGCCGGGCAGGTTTGATAGACATCAGCTTCTAGCCCCAGTTCGCGCAGCGTCGGCAATACATTTTCCGGTTGGGGATGATAGAGCTTGAAACTCTCGATACGACAACCCGACTCTAGTCCGTCCGCGGGATGAAAATCACTCTGAGACCAATCAATCAGGAACGGCATTATTTCCACCGCTGGGGCTGGCCGGGGCGGCGTCAGGCTCCATTGCAGGAGATGACCGGCGGGTGTCTTTCGCTGCCCTGGTTCGATTTTCCCCATGGCGGGGTCGTAGGCAGCTAAGCTAGAGAGTGAGCCGGGTAAATCATCCGTAGCCAGTGCCCAGCGCGTCATCGTCGGCTGAGTGACCAAGTCTACACCCATCCAGCGCGGGGGTGGTATCTCGTGATTATCAGGGTCGATAGCCAGGAATTCCAGATAGCATCTATGGCCCAGACCAACCAAAGCATTCATTGTTCCCCGGGTCAGGTGACGACCGCCGAAAACGGGTTTTACCCCAGTCTTCTCCGCAAACTCCGCGCAGGCTAGTTCAAGGTCGGGGACGACGTAAACGAGGTGATCGATGCGGCCGAAGAGGGAATCCATAATTTACTCAGTTGCTCTGCCACAAAATAAGCGCTTTGCACGGCCCCGTCCATATAGCCGGGGTGCTCGGCTGCCGTTTCGCTGCCGGCGATGAAGAAGCGTCCTTCGTGCAAGCCCTCCCGAAAATCAGCGTGACCATTATTCTGGTGGGGCAAAACGTGTTTGGTGTATGGGCTAAAGGTATGGGGTTCAGCTCGCCAAACCACTTCATCGTAGCTCAGGTAATTCCTTACCTGGCCGCCGTAGTATTTTTCCAGTTGCTGCAGGGCCATTTCGCAGCGTTCCCTGCGACTTAACTGATAATAAGCACCATTCAGGAACCCCTTAAGGGCGAAGCAGTGGTTGTTGGCGTCGGAATGATCGTAGAGTTCAGTCAGCGGACCAACGTTACTGAACATGGTGCCACTCAAGCCTGCTTGGCGCCAGAAGGGAGCTGCGAAGGTAAAACTGACCTTAATCGACTCCCCCATCCAGGTGTGGGTCTGCTCCATCAATTTGCACAATGATTTAGGGAGGGCCGGTTCACAGCCAATTTTATCTGCGAAAAGCCGTGGCGGCAGGGTGGACACCAATAAGTCGCTTTCAAAAATATCATCTTCCGTAGCCACCCGGAATTTCCCCATCGGGGTCCGGTAGATGGAGGTCACAGTGTGGTTCAGTCGTAGCTTGGCTCCTCCGATCCGCTGGCGTAACGCCTCGATCAAGCGGTCACTGCCCCCGGTGATCCGAAAGCTGGGCGCGTCATTGGGCGGCAAGCTAACGAGTTGATGAGGGCTGGTGGAAATCGGCTCGTAGATGGCGTGGCGACCCAGTTGTTGTTCGAAGGTACCCAAGCCGAGTTCCTCCAGTAACCCGACCAGATTGCGGTGCTTTTTGCCCAACCAGGTAGCCCCCATTTCACGGGTGGCCTCTCCTTCACTACGTATGGTGTAAATACGGCCACCCACCCTGTCACGGGCTTCGAGAATGGTGACGCAGAGTCCGGCGTCACGGAGTAAATAAGCAAGGGTCAGGCCCGTAAGCCCCGCCCCCATGATGATGAGATCGGTACGGTTTGCCGGCATAATTAATGAGTATGTAATTCTAAGTTCGACCGGAATTTAAAGTAAAGCCATTCCCCAATTTGGCAAATGGGGGACAGATGTCGCTAAACGCTAAAGTCAATGGCGACTCCGTCAGCCGGCTGACAATCAAACTGTAACTTGCCGACATGAGAATCCTTAGCTTGATCGTCATCGCGCAGTTTTGCTGTACTTCCGTCTGGTTCGCCGGTAATGCAGTGATGACGGACCTGGTTGCTCATTTCGGTTTTTCGGAAGACAGTATCGGCCACCTTACTTCAGCCGTGCAATTGGGTTTCATATTAGGTACACTCTGCTTCGCACTGTTGGCGGTAGCGGACCGATTCTCGCCCTCACGGGTATTTCTGATCGCCGCCGTGGTAGCAGCCCTTAGCAACGCCAGCGGCATCTGGAACGGACACGGATTGACAAGCCTGCTCCTGACTCGTCTCATTACTGGTTTCGCCTTAGCCGGAATTTACCCGGTGGGCATGAAAATTGCCGCCGATCATTTCGCCGGGCATTTGGGTCGGGCGCTGGGCTGGCTGGTTGGCGCTTTGGTACTGGGTACAGCCTTTCCCCACCTGGTGCGCGCGCTGGGTGGACAATTGGATTGGTCGTTCGTCCTTTTATTCACTTCCGCCTTGGCCCTTACCGGCGGTTTACTCATTGGCCTGGGCGTACCCGATGGTCCTCATCGCAAGCCGGGCGGTCGTCCTGACCTGACGGCCTGTTTTCGGGTTTTTCGATACCCGGAGCTACGCAAGGCAGCCATCGGCTACTTCGGTCACATGTGGGAACTGTACACTTTCTGGGCGTTTTTACCGCTTTTGCTCGTGAGCTACGCCCAGGAAAAGACAATCGACTATAACATTTCCCTCCTTTCCTTTCTCATCATTGCAGCGGGTGGGATCGCCTGCGTTACCGGCGGCTTGATGGCCGAGCGTTTCGGTACCAAATCTATCGCTCTCGCCACCCTGAGTACTTCGGGCATTTGTTGTTTACTCTGTCCGTTGATTTTTCTTTATGCTCCTTCGCCTCTTTGGCTATTCTTCCTGTTAATCTGGGGCATGGTCGTAGTGGCAGATTCTCCGCTATTCTCCACATTGGTTGCCGGTGCCGCCCCGGCCGAGATCAAGGCTACGGCATTGACCATTGTAAATTGCCTGGGTTTTTCGCTGACCATCGTTAGTATTCAGACAGTGATCTGGCTGGCGGGTGATTTTGAGTTATGGTGGGTGATGCCGGTTTTAGGGGTGGGCCCTTTGGTGGGGGTGATTGGAAATTGGAGAAGCCGGGTTCAATAGCAATGGCATTGCTACTTTGAAGTCAAAAAAAATCAGAGGATAGACTAACGTTCTCACACAGCGTGTACACGTTAAAGCTACATTTTATATTCCATGCTTTAAGGGTAAGGCAGGAGCGATCTAGTCGTTTTTACAGACTTCAAAGTAGCAATATTGACATGACATTCGAACGACTCCTCTTTTGGGCAATCAATTTAAAGTTAACTATCTTCCGTTGGCAATAGACGTTGTAAAAACCCCACAATGGACAAACGACAGTTAAAGGAAAAGGTAGCCCGGGGCCGGGTGAAGGAAGTACTGGATGAATTACTGGCTCAGACGGAGGGGATGACGATACACAACGACCTATTACAACTGACTAGTCGGTTCAATCGAATGGCTCACAACCGGCGGAATGGCACCGTTAATCCGTCAACCACGGACATCACCGAGAACCAGATCACCCAAGCCTTGCTGGGTTTGATCGATGAGCTTGAAGAACTGAATCTCCCCTCGGAAAGGCTGGTTGCTTCCAGGACTTCCTCTTCTAGACGTCCCGCAGCCGCCCCTACTGCCTGGTGGCCATACGTAGTAAAAATTGGTGTAGTCGTAGCCATCGTTGCCGGCATTGTAGCGACGCTAAAACATCTGGGTTATCTAGGGGAAGAAGGTGGCCCGCTCAGCCGCTCAATGACCGTATTGGTACACAGCCCCGAGGGAAAAGACAAATTGGTCTTACCTAATCGTGGCCGGGTCTATTTGATCTACGGAGAAGCCAAGGTAGGCGAAACGATCAACGCTAAAGGCGAAGCAACCTTCAAGCAAATCAATGAGGCTTACTTCAAAGAAGATGCCCGGGTAGAGTTGCTCTTTGAAGACCCGGAGGGGGAGCCCTACCGCGCCCGTTTTCCGGATTCCGCCTATCAATTGAAGGCCGGCCAGTATCTTTCCCTGGAAGTAGTGCTGGAAGGTATGGAAACAGTGGAAGGAATTGTGAAGGACTTCGTCTCTGGTGCGCCACTGGATAGCGTAGAGATTCGCATCCCCGGACAAAGTTTTTTCACCAACGCCTATGGGGAGTTCTCCCTGGATTTACCACCGAGTCGTCAAAGTCAGTTTATCGATTTCACCTTGACCAAAGAGGGTTACCAGCGTAAAGAACTGACCCAGGTGCCGACCACGACGGAGCAGTTCCAGCGAATCAGTATGAAACCCGAGTGACACTGGGACACATCACCCTCCGAGCGGCTAGAACCACTGCCATAGTCGCTCGGAGAGCAGCGTGCTCAAAAGCCTCTTTTAAAAGCTAACACACCGTCGTGAAATTTTTACCCTCCCTACTTTGTCTCGCCTTCATAACCTGCCTCACCGCCCAACAAATCGACCTCTCCGGCCGCGTTTCCATCCACAATAGCCGCTACCGGACGGGACAGATTGAGTATGTGGCGGACGCTTTTGTCAGCGCTCCCTTTGCCGGGGAAACAGGGACGGATAGCGAAGGGCGTTTCAGTCTGACTTTTCAGGGAATCGAGGGCGGCACCACCATCAAATTAGCGGCGGAAAAAGCGGGGCTGGAAGTAGTTAATTCTTACGACCTGGAGCGGGTAGTGCTGGGGCAGAAAGCCAGCCTCTCGGTTTTTCTGGCGCCGAAAGGCCAACTAGCCCGGGCCCAGACGGAGTTATACAATATCAGTAAGGAAGCACTTTTCGCCCGGCGGGATGCGCTGATTACTCGGCTGCGGGGAGAAAAGGCGGAGCAGGAGATGGCGCTGGCAGAATTGAGTGAAGACCTAAATGTAGAGATTAACAGCATTGGCGAGGCGATAGAATTGTTGACCAACCAAGTGAAGGTCCTGCAGAAACAATTACCCGAATTTGCCCAACAACTGGCGGCTAAGAACCTTGATTTCGCCTCGGAACGCTACGTTCAGGCCTACGAAAAATTCAAGACCGGTGACGTTCGGGCTACCCTGAATATCCTCGACGGAGAAGCACTGTATCGCTCTTACAAGCAGGCTGTAGTCAGTCAGGAAAATGGACAGCACCTAATCGATAGTGGTAATGAATTGCAGCAACGAGCCGAGCTACAAATTCAGCAAGTACTGGAAAGCTACTACCTCAAGGCCCAGGCTCACCTAACACTCTTTGAGTATGGAGCAGCCACGGCGACCCGCCAGCTTATAGTCAACATCTTGGAAGCTAGGGATGGTACCAAAACAAGTCTGGAGCTAGTCTACGCATACGATCAGCTAGCCAGTGCACTTACGGATATAGGCCGTTTTACCCCAGCGCTGACGTATCAACGGAAAGCCGTTCAAGCGCTACAGCAGCACTACCCCAATGGCCACATCCACCTGAGTCGTGCTAGGACGACACTGTCGAACGCCTATCTTTCTCTGGGCCTCCTGGATAGTGCATTGCTTCACCAGGAAATCGCATTAATTGCCCAGGAAGCCAGCTTACCTCCCGGTCATTTTGACCTCATCCGGTCTTATAATAATCTTTCCCTCATTCTCCAAAACCAGGGGGAATACACCAGGGCACTTGGTATCATTCGCTACGCGATTGAGGGAATGGAAAAAAACCAACAGCACCTGAGTTCTCTTGCTACAATGTATGGCAACCTGGGCTCCATTTATACAGAACTCGGCGAGTACAACAAAGCGCTGTCGGCTCAAATCAGGGGCATCGAACTCCTTCTGACCATTGAAGGAGGAGAGAACAATCCTGACTTAGCCCAATACTACACCAACCTGGCTAACACTTATCAGGGCATGGGTAAATACGACCTAGCCCTCGAAGTGCAAGAAAAAGCTATTCAGGTTCAAGCGAAATTACTGGAGAGCTTACATCCGGCATTAATCACTTCACAGAACAACCTCTCCCTTATCTATCGCCAGTTGGGTTATTATCAAGAAGCCTTGTCCTTACAATTACAAGTGGTTGCAGCAGCTAGAAAAACCCTGAATCTCGAACACCCACTTTTAGCCTCTTCCATCAATAATTTGGCAACCATTCAGAACGCTGTGGGCAACTACCAAAAAGCCCTACTGCTAACCAAGGAAGCCATTTCCTTACAGGAAAATATTTTTGGTGTCAACCACCCAAGAACAGCCACCTCCTACAACAATCTGGCTCAGATATTTGGAGCACTGAACAGATATGACGAGGCATTGGATATCCACCGTAAAGTGATTGCCATTATACGCGCCGCACTTCCTCCCAACCACCCTGAATTAGCCATCACCCATCACAACATTGCTGGCACATATATTGAACTAGGACTACTCGACTCGGCGCTTCACCATCAACTGATTGCCAATGAAATCAGTCTGAAGGGGCAGGGGCCAAACCACCCTAATCTAGTTACCAACTACGGTCAGCTGTCACGAATTTATATTTACCAGGAAAATTATCCAGCCGCTATGCAGTGGCAACGTGCCGCCCTTTCTCTTGGCCAAAAGACATTGGGGGCCAATCATCCGGATCTGGCCAATGCTTATCATCGCATGACTACGATCTATTATAATCAAGAAAAATTAGACAGCGCCATCATCAACGAAATGCAAGCGTACACTTTACTTCGTAATGCCTTCCCCGAGGGAAACCACCCCAGTTTCGAAGTCATTGGCAAGACACTCGCTTTCCTGTATTACGAACGCGGGAAAAAATATTACGCCGAAGAACAACTTGGATTAGCCGCCGAAGACTTACAAAAAGCACAAGATATCGGCATTCCATCTGAGGACATCAGTTGTCTACTGGCTCGAGCTTACTACCTTACGAGCGATCTTCAACGAGCGGATAGAAATTTGGAAACTTGCTACCAGCGTGGCATCATCGATGAATCGGTTTACCTCCCCAACCGCGTCATGATCCTCTCCCGCCTGAATCGGCTGACTGAAGCCAAGCAGCTACTCGACGAAGCAAAAGGAAAAAGTGAAACGACATCTCCGGATTACCACCGTGCCGCCAGCCTCTACCACGCCGCTGCCGGCCAGACTAACCAAGCCCTCAATAGCCTGGAAACCGCCATTCAACTCGGTTCGGAAGACGTTGAATGGTTCGCCACCGAACCGGGATTGGATACCCTCCGTGCATTGCCACGCTTTTTGGCCTTGCTGGCAGGTTTTAGCAAGGAGGGGCAATAATCGTGTACGAACATTGCTGCCTAATTAGATCAGCTATAAAGACTTGTTGGCATTACTGTTCTATCTGCGGTCATCTTTGCGTCTTTGGAGTTGAAGTCAAATGTCCTAACCTCATTACTTATGGCTAGCAAAGTAGCTGTGCTCCAGACAAGCTAAAAGCTACATTTCTAAAATCCCCAGCACCCCGTTGTAAGAAACCACGCAAGCAAACAACAGGGCCACGTAAAGGCTGACGATCACCCAGCCACGGAAGCGGTATTCCTTCATGAGGTTCCGCTGGCGGACCAGCAAAATAATGCCCAATACCACGGCCGGTAACGCAAAGACGTTAAATACCTGTGAAAGGATCTGGATCTGGATGGGATTCGCCCCCAAAGCAGGGCCGATCAGAGCCACTAGACAAGCGACGAGGGTGATGATCTTAAACTGACGGGAATTCGTATCCAACTCGCCCGACTGGTAATCAGCCAGCAAAAGCGGTGCGATGAGCAGGCACGGAAAAATGGACGATAATCCCGCGCTCAGCGTGCCAAAAAAGAAAATAGTCACTGCGAATTTACCGGCCACGGGCTCCAGGGTATTCGCCATATCCAGTACCTGGGTAACCGAGCGTCCCTGGGTAAAAAGAGCACCGTGGGCCACGGCCATGATGGCTCCACTGATCACGAAAACGAGCACGGCGGCCACAATGGCATCGTTGCGTTGTTGCCGGTCATTCGCCATTGTCCAGCCCTTGCCTTTAATAAAGAGGGGGCGTGATAGAAAAGTGGCGGAGGCCATGGTCGTACCGACAAAGGCAGCTACCATCATCTTTCCGCCGGCCACCTGGGGGACTGAGGGCAATAAACCAATCAGCACGTCTTGGGGAAGCGGATGTACAAAGAAAAGCGAGATGATAAACGATAGCCCCATGATGGAGACGAAAATAACCAGCAGCTTTTCAAAGAAACTGTATTTCCCCACCATCATAACCGCATAAAAAATGCCGATGATCATCACTGCTACTCCCAATACGATCTGGTAGCGATACGGCAGCAAGTCCGGGTAATTAAGGGCAAATATCTCGTAAATGATGTTGGATGAAATACCCAGAATTCCCATTAGAGAGTTCCACTGGCCAAAGGACACACTGATCAGGATCAGCAAAGCCAGCAACTTACCATATTTCAGGTGTTTGCGGAAAGCGAACAGGGCCGTTTCTCCGGTGAGCAGGGAAAATTTTCCAAATACGTAGATCAGGACACCGGAGAAGAAACAACTTAGTAACAAGACCCAAAGCAGTTGCATCCCGAAGCGACTACCCGCCACGATCATGGAAGTCACACTACCGGTACCAATCGTATAGCCAATAGCGAAGATGCCCGGCCCGAAGGCGAGCACCAGAGCAAGTACTTTTGCGATAAAAGAAGGAGAGGTTTTCGTCTGCTCAGTGCTCATGGTTATCAGTTTAGCTAGGGGGCTAGTACGTCGTTGGTAGCGACGTTATTACCCGTGATGAAAGACGCTTCGTCAGAAGCTGTGTAAGCGACCAGGTCCGCTACTGCTTCAACTGCGCCTTCTTTGTGCAGGGCGTTTTGGCAACCACGACCGTTCGTATTTAGTGTTTGGCAAAATCGTCATAAGCCTCGGTGCTGATCAGGCCAGACAGATCCCATTGACCCAGCCTGAAACCAAAATCCGAATATCCTCTTAACCCTTGATTTTCTTGATTAATGCCAGCGTCTCCGAAACTTTCGCTGAAATTTCAGCGTACTTTTCACCCTGAACCAGACTAGAGGAGAGTAATTTAGAACCCATCCCTACGCAGGTGACCCCCGCAGAAAACCAGCCCGTCAAATTTTCTTCGGTCGGGCTCACTCCACCAGTAGGCATGATACTCGTCCAGGGTTGCGGGCCGCGAACAGCCTTGACGAATCCCGGACCATACACGCTACCGGGAAAGAGCTTAACGACCTCGCAGCCCAATTCTTCGGCCCGCGCAATTTCTCCCAGGCTACCGCAGCCAGGGGACCAAAGGACCTTGCGGCGGTTACAGGCAATGGCGATGTCTTCACGTAAGACCGGCGTGACGATAAAGTCTGCCCCCAGCGCCATATATAAGGAAGCCGAAGCCGCATCTGTTACGGAACCTACGCCCAGCATCATCTCGGGCAAATTATCGCGGATGTACTTACTCAATTCTCCGAAAACCTCGTGGGCGAAATCGCCCCGGCTGGTGAACTCCAATAAGTGAGCGCCTCCTTCGTAGCAGGCGCTGATTACTTTTTTGCACACATCAATGTCCGCGTGGTAAAATAGGGGAACCATTCCTTGTTCCGCCATTTTTTGGGCAACCTGGATTCTGGTAAATCTGGCCATTTTTAATTGTTGTATTTATAAACCTTGCTACTTTGTTAGTCAAAAGACACAAGACCACTTGTTCGCTGCACTCACTTCGTAGGAAGGAGACGCCAATTTAACGAGTGCGCCAGTAGGAACAGACCTTTGGTTCGCCCTTGGCTCTCCGTTGCATTTTAAAAGAAGATTCTTTTATTTCTCATTATCCAGTAACGTTTCGCCAAAGGCTGAACTGGGAGCTATTCCTACGGGCCGTACAAGCCGCTTTTTGCTGCATTCCTACGCCGTGAACGAAGTGAGCAAGCCATCTAGCGTCTTTTTAACTATCAAAGTAGCAGTGTTCAAGTTTTCAATCATCGGCTCACCCGACCGCTCGCATCTCCACTCATCAGTTTTTCCACTTCCTCGACGGTAACGAGGTTGGCGTCTCCTTTGATGGTATGCTTGAGGCAGGATGCTGCCACGGCAAAATTGAGCGCTTTCTGGTCATCGTCTCCGTACGTAAGCAATCCGTAGATGAGGCCTCCCATGAAGCTGTCTCCGCCACCGACCCGATCGACGATGTGCGTCATTTGATAGGTAGGTGCTTCGTAGAGTTGCTTACCATCCCAGAGTACGCCGGACCAACTGTTGTGAGAAGCTGAGATAGAACCACGTAAAGTAGTGATGGTCTTCTTGGCCCGCGGAAACATTTCCATCAGTTGTTTGAGCACCGAGAGATAGGCCTGTCCATCGACCGATCCGCCGTGGGTAACGTCTACGCCCTCGGGGTGGAGGCCGAAGTGCTTCTCAGCATCTTCCTCGTTCCCCAGAATGACGTCGCAACCGGACACCAGTTCGGGCATGACATCCATGGGGGATTTGCCATATTTCCACAATTTCTTGCGGTAATTCAGGTCCGTGGAGACTGGTACGCCCAGGCGATTGGCCGTCTGAATGGCTTCCAGGCAGGCATCAGCGGCTCCTTGGGAAAGGGCCGGGGTAATGCCGGTCCAGTGGAACCAGTCAGCGTCCTTGAAGACTTCTTCCCAGTCAATCATTCCTTTTTCGATGGTGGCCATCCCGGAGTACGCCCGGTCGTAAACGACCTTGCTACCCCGACTAACCGCACCGGTTTCTAAAAAGTAAATGCCCAGCCTTTCTCCACCGCGAAGAACTTTACCGGTATCTACCCCGCGTTTGCGCAGTTCCATCATGGCACAGTCTCCAATGTCATTGTCTGGAATCCGCGATACGAAGGAACTGTTCAGGCCGTAATTGGCCAGGGTTACGGCAACGTTACTTTCTCCACCGCCGTAGACGACGTCGAAGTTGTAGGTTTGTGAAAATCGTTTGAAGCCCGGAGGGCTCAGGCGGAGCATAATTTCTCCGAAAGTGACGATTTTTTTCATTTCAAATGGGTGTTTTGGTTATTAAATTCCCAAAGCCTGACCGCCTCCGATCTGGATCGTCTCGGCGGTGATGAATCCGGCATCTTCGCTGGCCAGGAAGGCGACTACAGCAGCCACATCAGAGGGTTGCCCCAAGCGACCGAGCATAATATTTTTGGCCCAGGAGGCAAAAACTTCTGGCTTGGTGGATTTGATCTGAGCGTGGAAAGGCGTATCGATCGTACCCGGAGAAACCGCGTTAACGCGAATACCGTATTCCGCCAAATCCTTGGCCAGAGCCCGGGTGATGGCGTGTACACCCGCTTTGGAGGTGCCGTAGATTCCAGCTCCGGGCCCGCCGGCGTTCCAGGCGGCGTTGGAGGTGAAGTTGATGATTGTCGGATGGCTACCTTTCTTGAGGTAAGGGATGGCGGCGCGGGAGACGAAGAATGTCGAGTCCAGGTTCAGTGCCATTACCTTCCGGTAGAAGTCAGTGGTCATTTCCTCGAAACGTGATCTTCCGCCTAATCCACCGGCGTTGTTGACTACGATATCCAATTGACCGTACTTGTCACCAATTGCTTTTACGTTTTCGTTCACCGCGTCTTCGTCGGTGACGTCGAAAAGATAAAACTCGCCTTTAGTGCCTTGCTCTCTTAGTTTCTGCACACATTCATCACCGGCTTCCTGGTCCAGTCCGTTCATGACGACCGTACAACCATGCTTACCAAGGTGTTGGGCGATTTCAAAGCCAATACCTCCGGTCGCACCGGTTACGAGCGCTGTTTTTCCTTCTAATTTCATTATAATCTGATTTGAGTTTTTCTTTTAATGAGGGTTATTAATTCTTTACACTGGTTTGAGTGGCTCGATCTTCGGGCACAAAATCCAGACGCTCAGCATAGCGATCAGTGCCAGGGCAGCGCCGATGACGAATGCCGGGGTGTAATTTCCACCCATAGTAAGCCATGGGATAAGTGAAGTTAAGCCGGCCACGGAAAGCTTGGCCGCCATTCCCGCTAATCCGGCCAGAGTACCGACGGTCTTACCACCGAAAAGGTCGCTGGGTAAGGTCTGCACATTGCCGATTGCGGTCTGAAAACCAAATAGAATGATCGCCATATAGATGACGGCCGTTACTGGTGCACCAGGATTTGACATGGCCAGTAACATCGGCAGCATGATCAAACAGCCCAGGGTAATCACGAGCTTACGCGTTTTATTCACCGTCCAGCCCGCCTTAATACGGTTTTGCGCCAGCAAGCCGCCAAACCAGGCACCGAACATGGCCCCGACGTAAGGCACCCAGCCATAGATGCCGATGGTCTTGACATCCATACCGTAAACCTCAGAGAGATAGATCGGGATCCAAAATACAAACAGCCACCAGATGGGGTCGATCATCGCCGAAGCAATGATGACCCCCCAACTCTCCTTGCGGGAGAGCATCTCGGCAGTGCTTGGGTTATAACCTTCGTCGAATTCACCGTCTTGGTCCAGGTCTTGATTACGCTGGCCGCTCAGGATGTACTGACGTTCTTCTTCCGTGATCCAGGGGTGTGAGGCCGGAGGCGACTTGACCAGAATCAACCAGGGGACGAGCCACAGGAGTCCCGTTAAACCCACCAGGATGAAAATCATCTTCCAGCCAAAATAAACGGACAACAGGGCGATCAGCGGAATGGAGATGATCCCGCCAATGGCTGCTCCCGAATTGAAAATGCCCTGGGCGAGCGCTCGCTCATCCGTCGGAAACCATTCGGCACTGCCCTTGGTGGCCCCGGGCCAGTTGCCAGCCTCTGCGACCCCTAAAATAGAGCGAAAGATGCTGAAACTGAGTACCCCCTGTGCCAGAGCATGGAGGGCCGTGGCCACCGACCAGACCCCGATGGATAAGACGAAGCCCAGCCGCGTCCCGATCCAGTCGAAGATTTTGCCGAAGATTGCTTGGCCAAAAGCGTAGGAAAATACGAAGACCACTGAGATGAGGGCATAGATTTCCTTACGCTGATCTTCGGTCTTGTCCGGGTAGAGATCTACCGAAATTTCGGGCCAAAGAACGTTAAGTGATTGGCGGTCTATGTAGTTGATTACCGTGGCCAGAGCAATCAGGGCGATTACCCACCAACGGAGTCCTTTGATGTTCATTGGTAAGGATCTTTTTCCAGCATCTCGTGGCCCAGAAAATCCTCACGGGCCGGACTGAATACATCAATTAATATCCCTGGCTTCCGGCACACGCAGCCATGCATTTCGTGGGGTGGAATGTAGTAGGAATCTCCTTCTTTGATGATTCTGATATCATCACCAATGGTCATTTCAAACTCCCCGCTCGCCACATAGGTCACTTGGGAGTGGTAGTGCTTGTGCAGGTTGCCTACCGCACCGGTGTCGAATTTAGCTTTCACCAGCATGATCTTGCCGTCATAGCCCATAATTTGACGGGAAAGGCCGGGGGCAACTTCCTCCCAGGGTGTTTCCGTATCGATCCAATACTCCTTGGTGGGAGCCATGTTTCTATGTATGCTCATAATTGTTTTTCTTATTTTTCAATTTGTAGACACAGAGGAAGTTTCCGCTCACCTGAATGTCTGCCTCATGAATGACCGTAAGCAATAATATACCGTTTAGTCTGATCCAATCCGCTGGGTTACGTTTTCGGCGGAATAGGCACTACTGTTGGCGTACATGGTTTCCGTATTTTTCATGTTTATGTCCGATAGCTTGATCACCGGATCACCAACGATCAGGTGGAGGTGCATTTTACGGGAATCTTCCATCGTCAGGTTACTCAGATCCGCGTACTGGATACCGTGTAGGTGGATCGCCGACTCGTTCTTATTGCGTTTGTCATTTCCCACGTTCTTAAAGGAGGAGTCACTGATCCAGACCATGGGCCCGAAGGTGCTTTCGTCCCGGCCGCCACGGTACAACTTTACTGCACTACCACCAACATCTGTGAACTGACACCCATCAACCACCACGTTTTCGGCGTTATAAATGCCCGCATCATCGATCTCTTTATCCATGTTCAGAACGTGACCGCTGATATTGCTGAAAGTGCAATTCCGCAGCAGGATAGAATCAGCGAAAGTATTCTTGTAGACTTTGAGAAAATTGAAACTGTGATTTACGTCCAGGTCAATTATTTCACAGGAGTTGACGAGCAACTTGTAATTATCGATCATGGAGTAACGGCTGGTTCTCACCACTGAGTTACCCGAATAATCATCAGCATCAGCTCCGGAAATACGGAGATTCTCCAGATCGAGGGAGCCGCCGTTTTCCAGACTGAATAAGGGAGAACGTTCAAACGTCAGCTTAGGCTTTGCGTTTGCATCCGCGCCAATAATGGTTACGGTGTTGGGAACTTCAACCGTTCGCGTCGATAAGTAATCACCGGACTGTAGCACCAGCACGTCACCATCCTCAACGGTTTTCATAGCTTCGAAAAGGGTGTTTTCTCCGGGAGCTACCTCAATTCTATTCCCGCTGCGAAAACGGATTTGATAATCCTGCCGTGGGTACCAGGAGACACCCGTATTATCCGCGTCGGGCATTGGCTTTTCGGAATCCGGGCCAATTAAGGTTCCATCGGGTAGAGTCACGTTTTTAGCATCGGCTGCGACCGTAATGTCCGTGTCTTCAAAACCCTCGAGCCGGCGACCGGCGTAAACTGGTTCCTCAATACCCGGGCTGAGTTGGTTGTTTGCAAAAGTGATGCCGCTAACGTCATCGTATATCGTAAATAAATCCTTCTTCCTGGAATTAAGGATTACGTTATCCCTAAAGGTCGTATTGATCGGTGTAGCGGAGCGTTCCTCATCGCTACCCGCGCATAACTGGATGTAATCCGAATCCACTACGAGGTTACGTTCCATTTTGGAATCCTTGACCTGGAAGTAGCGGTTGATCGGTGAATCAGGTACTCCGTTCATGATCACCAGTGCCCCCCGAAGGCGATGGCCCGTCAGGCCAGACAAATAATTGTTGTTTACCGTTTGGGTTTCGTTGATGATACGAATGCCCCCGGTATTAGCTTTTCGGTTACCAAAAAAGTAGTTGTTCTCTACCAGTGTTTCGTTGCCGTGGCGCATCGTCAGCGTACCCTGACATTCGAAAAAAGTATTGTTACGAAATACGTTCTGACAGGATTTGCTGGAGATGATCTCGTGTTCACCATTACAGTGTTCGAAGTAGTTATCCGCTACGGTGGTGTTGGCGTTAGACAGTGAGAAGTGGCTCGTGCCTATCCGTAAGGTTTCACCCCCGTTCGACCCCAATATGGGGTTATAGCCGAAGTAGTTGTGGTCGATCGAGTGATAATTTTCCCGGTCGCGCTCGTTTTTCATGCGTACGGCCAGGGTCACCCCCCGGTTTCTTTTTCCGACCAGGTAGTTGTGGTCAAAGCGATTGTGTTTGCCGTAAATCTCCACCCAGTAATCGGTGTCGAAGCGCTCGCTGGGGTTATAGTTATCCACTACACATTCCGTCACGCGGCAATGATTACAGGGGGTGTCATTATCCTGTTGCAGAGAGATCACCGAACTGGTCGGTGTGAATCCATTGCGAAAAACGATGCCCTCCAGGTGCAGGTATTCACCACCCATTTTCAGGTTGGACTGTCCTTCGAAGAAGACCTTTCCTTTTTCCTGGGCGACGATATAAATCGAATCCTCGGCGGTTCCTTTGGCAGAAAACTTGAGTTCCACGTCCGTCCAGATACCGTTGGCCAGGATAATGCGGTCGCCGGGCCTGGCTGCTTGCACAGCTTCATCAAACTCTGCTACTTTGCTAACCAAGATCCCATCAACTTCGGGCTGGCTCGACTCGCAGGAAACGAGCAATAACAGCAAAACCGAGAAAAGATGAACTGTCTTGTGGTTCATTAAATCGAGTCGAAGCACTAATAAAAAGGTTGGCAAATTTGGAGGAATCACTCAGCAATCTCGATTCAACATTCATTATTTAACGTTAGCTGCTCTGACGTGTGCAGGTGTTGTTTGTACACCTCGTATCAAGCTGGCAAAATGTAAAATATTGAATGTTGAATCTCAGATGTTGAATGTTTTTGACTAGCAAAGTAGCAGGGTTCGTTGTGGGCTGATTTGATTAGTAGCCGTCGTTTTGGGTGATGAGATCACTGACCAGAATCTCAGAGACTGGAATTGGGAAAATGTAGTAATTTTCGTTGATCGTCTCTCCCATTTCTTCGTCGACGGTATCAGTTCTCACCAGATCGAACCAGCGCTGACCTTCGAAGGCCAGTTCCAGCCGGCGCTCATCCTGAATGGCCTGAGCAATCTCGTCTTGGCCATCGAAGTCGTCTTCGTCCAGTGGGTCCAGACCGGCACGGGTACGGATGGGGTCCAGTACATCGAGTACTTCGCCGGCATCGGCTCCGTTTTCGTTCAGGGCCTCGGCGTAAAGCAGGATGATGTCACCCAGTCGTAGCTCGATCCAGTCATGGTCGGGACCACCAGTTTGCGGGTACTTTGGTGAGGCTAACAGAGCCGTGTCAATATTAACTTCGCGACGTAGATCACCGGGGCTGGCGTCAAACGCAGCGATCAGGTCCGGATCCAGCGGTTCCAGGGACTTGGTGTCCAAACCACCGTACCAGGACCAGAATTCAGAAAATCCGTACTCGTCCACTACGGAGCTGGAGATCTGGGTAGCGTAAATGATTTCGCTGTTCAGGTCGTTCATTTCTCCGAATATGTCGGCGTAGTTCTCCTGCAGGGCGATTCCGGCGTCGGCAGCACCGTTCACCACGGCGGCCAATAAGGGTTCGGCACTAGAGAAATCACCTCGCTGTACGTATACCTTGCCCAACAGTGCGCGGGCGGCGATCTCGGTAGCGCGGCCTTCGGCCAGACCGGAGTTATCCAGCGCCGACATGGCATCCATCAAATCAGGAATAATTACGCTGTTGTAAATATCCTCCGCTGGTTGGCGAATCAGAATCTCCTCATCCGTTACACTCGGTGAAGCGGCAGTATTCAGCGGTACGGCCCCGAATACACGGACCAGTTTGAAGTAAGACAAAGCCCGTAAGAACTTGGCTTCTCCGACTTCCGTACCATCTTCGGAGTTTTCGATTACGTTATTGGCACTGAGGATCGATTTGTACAGAGCCGTGTAGAATGGACCGAAAAAGTCATTTTCCATGTCTATCAGGTTGGGTCCGTACTCATCGAACTCCGTGTAGGGTGGCTCGATCATCAGGGCGTTGTCTGCCCGGAAATCGCCCATCACCGCCATCGGGGTAACGGAGCCAAGCTGGTAATAGTAGGCTGCGTTCAATACTCCGGCATAGTCCGTCAGTGAACTCGAGCTGGCATGTTAGGGGGAGTCTGATCCAAGTCTTCCGTACAGGCAGTGAGCAGCAACAAAGCACCCAGGAAAAAATATAGTGATTTCATTGTTTCTTATTTAAGTTGAACTTCGCCGGTTTCCGGGAGGTTTCTCCACACTTTGTGGAAACCGGCGAAGGGATTTAGGAATACAAATTCAGTAGATATCCACGATTTGCTGTTTAGCCACGTGGTGTCTCCTTCGAGACCTCTAGCGAATCATAATTCCTTAAAAGCCTACGTTCAGGCCAAGGGTGACGCTTCTTACGATCGGGCTGGCGCCTACTTGTACACCGTAAGTGGTTGGTCCGAGGTAGCCACCGTTGGTAGTTTCTACGCCTTCCGGATTCAGGGAAGTGTAGTCATCTCCCATCAGGTAGAGCAAGTTGCTTCCCGCCAGATAAAAGCGTAGTGAACTTAGGCCACGACCATTGGTACGGGTCGGGGTAATGGTGTAGCCAAGAGTGAAGTTTCTCAGCGCGATGTAAGATGCATCCTGAACCTGGGCATCCAACTGGTTCCGGGACTGGGTGTAGAACTGACCGTTGTGGTCAGCAATTCCGTCTCCCTCGGCGTCGAAGCTTTCGCGGAGGCGTCCTCCGAACTCTGAGCGCCAGTAAATTTCATCGATGTTGAAAATATCACCACCCTGAGCTCCCTGGAACTGTAGGGAAAGATCGAAGTTTTTGAAGGTCATCTGGCTGTTGAGGCCCCAGTAGAAATCCGGAGTATTCTGACCGATTTTCACCAAATCTCCACCTTCTTCAACCGTTTTGGTACGGTCAATCACACCGTCGCCGTTTTGATCGACAACGTAGTACTCGGAGCTGCTGAGTCCGATGGCTCTGGTTGGGTCGGTAATATATTCGTCTTCCACCATTCCAGCGGTTTCGAGTCCCCACATTTCACCGATCTCGCCACCGATATAGTTGCGGAATACCGGTCCACGGCCAGACTGACCGTAGATTACCCGTGGTAGTTCATCAAGGCCACCCAGGTCGGTGATTTCCGTATTTACCGTAGATAAGTTGGCACCAATGTCCCAACGGAAGCCGGGCTTATTAATTACAGCCGCGCCCAGTTCGAG
Source organism: Lewinellaceae bacterium SD302 (assembly GCA_002591745.1). Classification (GTDB taxonomy): domain Bacteria; phylum Bacteroidota; class Bacteroidia; order Chitinophagales; family Saprospiraceae; genus Neolewinella. The sequence goes on along the minus strand of PDLQ01000015.1, from coordinate 103,293 downwards.
TTCCAGACCGGAGCTCATTACATCACCGGAGTTGAGGGCTACGGAAGTAGTACCGAAGACCTCGGAAACGCTCTGGTTGATCAGGATATCCTCAATGTTAGAGGTGTAGTAATCGACGCTTACTCTGAAACGGTTGCCAAGAAATCCAAGGTTGGCTCCGTAGTTGGTTTCAGTGTTTGTCTGCCAGGTAAGGTCCGGGTTGGCGATATCCGAAGGAATCAGGAAACCGGTACCAAAGACAGTGGCTTGTGGATTCAGGAGGCTCAGTGAGTTGTAAGCGCCCAGGAAGGAAGTTGTTCCCAGTGATCCGGTACTGAAGCGCAGTTTCAAATCAGTCAGGAATTCCGAATTGTAGAAGGCCTCGTTGTGTACATTCCAGCCCAGGGAAAGGGCGGGGAAGGTTTCATAACGATTGTTCTCACCGAAGCGGGAATCACCGTCGCGTCTGACGGAAACGGATGCCAGGTAACGATTGTCAAAAGCGTAATTCACGCGGCCGAAAACACTGTTCCGAGCAATGGTCTCATCGCGTTCGGTAATACTGACGTCGGCCGGATCCAGTAGAGCAAATTTTTGGGGCTGCCCGAAAGGAACATTGGTACCGTTCAGAGAAATACCGTTGTTGTAGAAATTCTGGAATTCCACCCCCGCTACGGCGGAGATGTCGCTGCGGCCAATTACCTTGACATAATTAAGGGTGGTTTCACTAAGTACGGAAGAGCGCTTCAACTCCGTCTGATCCAAAGCAGTCTGGTTGGTCCGCGCCCGGGAGTCAAATTCAAGACCACGCCAGAAATAGCTCTGTACGTCTCTCACATCTCCTCCCAATACAGTCTTGATATTCAATCCGTCCAGGATTTCATACTGCAGGTAAGAGCTGATGTTGCCAAAAATTGTTTTCTCGAAACGGTCGGTATTGTCGAGTTTCGTAGCTGGTCCGGAGTCTCCGGAACCACCGATACCGTTACCACTCCGTCCATAGTGCCAGTCCTGAGCCGTCATCCCGGGCTCCAGCGTGTAGATACTACTGTTCCAGGGAGCATTTTCTCCGCCTCGGAAGCCATCATCGAAAGCAGCCAGCCCCAATGCCTGAGCCTGGCGGTCCAGGTCCTGGACGAAGTTAATGGATTCTTCGGTGTGGTAAATAGGGTGGATGCTGTAGGCCCGCAGGAGGTCCCGCATATCGTGACCGACAATATCACGGTCTCCCAGGAAACCGTTGAAACTCAAGCCGGTCTTGAAGCGTTCGCCCAGGTTGGCGTCTACGTTCAGGCGGGCGTTGAAGCGCTCGAACCCTTGGGTGATCACCACCCCCTGGGTATTCAGGTAACCGACGGAAGCAAAGTAGTTCACGTCGTTAGAACCACCACCAACACTGAGGTTGTGGCTGGTGCTGTGGCCCGTACGGAACAGCCAGTCTTCCACGGCCTCCACGTCGGGAGCGTTGCGGTAAGCGTTGATCTTGTAGTCTACAAATTCCGGGTCCAGCTCGGAAACGTCGAACCGCCCACTGGCGATACCGGCGTCCAGCTCATCAGCCCACTCTCCCGCAGTTTTGAGTTGCTCGACATCGGTGACGTAACGGCCGGATACACTGGCGTAAGCATCGTAATTGACCCGGGGAGCGCCGGTGTTACCGCGCTTGGTAGTTACGAGAATCACCCCGTTGGCACCCCGCGAACCGTAGATGGCGGCAGAAGCAGCGTCTTTAAGGACTTCCAGGCTTTTGATATCGTTCGGGTTAACGGTGGCCAGGCTTCCGGAGATCGGATAGCCGTCTACCACGATCAATGGGTTAGAGGCACCGGAAATAGAAGAAGCGGCTCTTACCTGGATCTTCGGGTCCGCACCCGGCGCACCATCCTGATTCTGGATCAGTACCCCAGCCAGTTTACCGGCCAGAGCATCATCGACGCGGTTGGCTTGAATAGCGGCGATAGACTCACCTCCCACCTGGGAGATAGCACCGGTATTGTGCGATCTTTTCCGGGTACCGTAGCCCACCACGACGACCTCGTCCAGCACCTGGGCATCAGGAGCCATAACGATATCGTATTTTGTAGCACTGCTCCCGATAACGACTTCCTTCAATTCGAAGCCCGTGTAGGTAAATACGAGGGTCGCGCCCGGATCGGCCTCGATGGAGTAATTGCCATCAACGTCGGTAACCGTACCGGATGAAGTGCCTTTTACCAGAATAGAAACCCCGATTAGCGGTAAACCGTCTTCGGCCGAAGTAACATTTCCGGTTATCTGTGCAACCGTTTGACCGGCTGATTCGTTAGCGATACTGAAATTATTGGCCATAATGTAGTTGCTACCGGCCAGGAGTAGCGTCAGGACCGCCAAGACGTTGGCTATCCAGAAAGAACTGTACGAGCGTATAGGTCTCGGATTCATAATGATAATTGTTTAGATTTAAGTAGTGACGCCCTTTCGGGAGTCATGTGCTTAATTGGATCATTGCATAAGGCTGGCATTAAACCTGGTGTGAACCAGATTTTCATAACTATTTTCATCAGCGACTATACTTTGCGGAATACAGCTCGATGAGATAGTGAATCGGCAGTCTTAGTGGAATGACCAAATCGGATGGATTAGCACTTGTGCTGATCCATTTTTTTTGCCTCCTGGTGGTTGGCATTTAGCCGATTGGACCAGGGAAGTCTCTGGTTAGCTCGTATTAAAAGGGAATGGCATGATCATTTGGTTTTGACTTTAGTTGACTTTAAGCTTATCTGGCCAGAAACGAGTTTGACTTGCTAAAGTCGCTCACGTCCTGCAAGTGTACTTTCATAGCTACACCCGCCGCCCCGGCATCACCATTTCTGATGTGCTCTAAAATTTCTTGATGTTCATAAAAAGCTTTGAGCTCCGCCCGGTCATCACAAACTTCGTATTGCTTGAAATCATTTACGATGTCGGGGGTAATGATCAACATCAGTGATTTCAGTACAGCGTTCTTACTAGCTTCCGCGATTTTCAGGTGAAACAACAGGTCTTCCTCCACCGCCGATTCTCCGGCGCGAATTTTATCCTTGTAAGCCACCAGTGCTTTTTCGATGGCAAGCAGATCGGCATCAGTCCTGCGCTCGGCAGCCAGTTCAGCAGCGTTTGTCTCCAGGATCACGCGGGTTTCTACCAGGGATGCGAAATCGGATTTTTCCAGCTTCAGTACATCCCCGATCAATCCTTCCAGTGCAGTGATCCCGATACCGGCCACAACCGTACCGCTTTGCGGGCGCGTCCGTAGAATACCGTAAAATTCCAGTTTCTGGATGGCGTCTCGCACGTGGGTACGACCAACTCCCAATTTTTCAGCTAATTTTCGTTCAGCAGGTAGTTTTTCTCCCGGAGCCAATTGGCCGGAAGTTATTAATCCCCGAATCTGTCGGATAATCTTATCTACCGGCGACTCTACCTTAATGGTGCTGAAATTCTCTAGCATATCGACTTAAATCTAAACTAATCACTCAATTGGTCGACCAATAAACTGGTCAACCAATTAATTGGTCGACCAAATATAGTGCTATTTTCAGTTCTTCCAAATTTTTTATCGTTTTATCGAACATATTCGGAGTTTATTGCTGTTTGCTAGCCTACTGATGCCCGAGGTAAATATTGGATTACTGCCAGCGTAACAGCTTTAACTCTGACACTGCTACTTTGCCAGTTAAAAGAATGACGAAACCGACAAAATTCAGGAGTTCACGAAAGGATGCTCAGCACGAGGCAGACAATCCTTGTGGTATACGAAACTGAGACAGCGGACTATTTCTTCGTAAACCGATAGATAAAACAAAAAAGCCCTTCCGCTATCGCGGAAGAGCTTATGGAAAGTAGACCTACTAGGACTCGAACCTAGAACGACTGGACCAAAACCAGCTGTGTTGCCAATTACACCATAGGTCTTTCAAAACCAGCAAAACGACACGTTGTATTGTTTTGCGGCTGCAAATATACGCAGGCTTTTCAAATCGCGCAATACTTGTGGTGTACTTTTTAAAAGTCTGACTGAACAATAAAAGTTCCCTGGCGAGAAAGTTTATTCCTCAGCGATCCCTAGTTCCTTCTTTACCAAGTTCAGAACGTCTTTACTCTCGTCGGCAAAAAGGACGGCGTTAAAGACAGAGGTATCAAAGATCAGTTTCATTCCGTTGGCTTTGGCTACAGCCTCTACAGCTTCATTAGCAAGGGTAACTACCGGCTCCAGCAATTCGCTTCGCTTTTTGTTGAGTTTATTCTGGGCCTCCCGCTCGAAGAGCATCAGTGCCTGCTGATCCTGGCCGAGCTTATTTCTCATCTCTTCCAATTGACGGGGAGTGTAATCTCCACTGACTTCCTTTGCTTTAAAGTCTTTGATGCCTGCGTCCAGGGCCGCAGCCATTTTCTCCCCTTCAGCAACCAACTGATCATTGTATTCCTGTAGCTGTTTTTCGGCGGTTTCGGTAGCCGGCATGGAACTGAGTAGCTCCCCGAAATTGAGGTGACCGTATTGTTGGGCAAAGAGTCCGCCAGTTAGTGATACGGACAATACAAGTAATAGGAACAGTTTTCTCATCGTAAACATTGTTGGAGTAGTTGGCCGCAAAAGTAAGCAGACAAGAACAAATGAGTTCTTACCAAGCTGTTAAACTGTGACGTGCGGCTTATTTATAGTCATTCAGCGCGTAAACAGCTGGCGGGCTACTATTAAAATCTATATTCAAAAGTGTGGTTCCACAGTTTCGCTAGTCTCAAAGAGCGTCTAATTTCTGTTTTTAAACATTTTTGTTTTAAAAGTTTGTTTTTTAAAACATTTTACCGTTGCTTTGTGTCAGCATCATTGCAGGATAAAGGAAAACAAATCAATTCCCCAACCAGCAAAATTTCTAACCAATGAAGCAATCGCTACACCCAATTTCCCGTGACCTGCGGGCCTTGTTGCACGGCTATTACGAGCGGTTGCGGGCTAAGATTAATAGTCCCTGGACCAAGCTCACTGTTCTGGCCCTGCTGATGATTTTGGCTACCCGTCAGGAACTGAGTTTCAGTGTCAGTATTAATGCAGCCGATTTGCTGGGTACTTCCCTACCCGTGGCGGGTCAGTCTGTATCAGCTGCTAATGTCAGTCCGGTCCTGAATGTATCGCAACTGGTCTCTAACCCTGCCCCCGCCGTTCCGAAAAAAGTCTGGACGGCCAAGCAAAAGAGGCAACTTGCCTACGTTGCCGACTTCCGCGCTCTGGCCCAGGAAGAAATGCGCAAAAACGGAGTGCCGGCCAGTATCACCCTGGCTCAAGGGTTGTTGGAAAGCAACATTGGTAAGAGCAGACTGGCCCGGGAGAACAACAATCACTTTGGTATCAAGTGCTTCAGTCGTAGCTGCAGAAAAGGCCATTGTACCAACTTCAGTGACGACAGCCACAAGGATTTCTTTATGAAATTCGGCTCTACCGAAGAGAGTTACCACGCCCACAGTAAGCTCTTGAAAAAGGACCGCTACAAAAAACTATTCGAGCTTCGCATCACCGATTATAAGAACTGGGCAAGAGGTTTGAGTAAAGCCGGTTACGCCACTGACCCCAAGTACGCCGACAAATTGATCGCCCTCATCGAAGCCCTGGAATTGCATGTCTACGATGCCCTCCCTTAAAGATTCTGTATTAGCATTAGCTCATCGAAACTTCTCAATAACCCCATGAACCAACATAAGCCCTCTCTAAAAGAATTTTAGGTTTGACGTTTTGAGTGTGGATCGCCCGCTTCCCGTTAGGAGGCGGGCTTTTTTAATGAATGACCAGCCTAAAGATCGAAAGAGGCTGCCCTAAAGAGAATAAGAACTCTTCATCTGTTGTCTTTACCCGACGACACTATACAAATGACATCCGGTCTTCCACCAGTTTGCTCACCTCCTGTCGGTACTGCTGACTAAGGTTAGACATTTTATGTATCATATTGGCCTTTTCCATAACAACCATACCCTGTACTCCGATAAAGACCGGATAAGGTAGCTGATGAAAGGTTTCTTTTCCGCCAGGCAGATAAGGGAACTTAATGTGAGGATTATTCATACTGGGTGGTACGCGCTTGATGTAGTATAGCGGTATGACCCAAACAAAAGACTCCTGGCTATAGAGCAAGCCACGAGTGTTACTGATAATTAAAACATATTCTACGGGAAATTGTCGGCCAAGTGGGGCGCCGAGCTTCCAAATTTCAAATTGCTTATGCGAAGAAGGGTTTATATCCATCCGCTGGGTTCATTTCGGCGTCGAGGTAAGCACGGCTAAAATCCAGCGTGCGACTTACCATCTGTTTATAGAATTCGTAGGTTTCTAAATCGAAACCCAGGTGCTTTTTATAATACTGAAAATCAGGTAGAAGTTCCTTACCGGGGATAGATTCTGATTCACTTCCTGATGACGGAGTAACAACTCCATAGGTATCGACCTGTTCTTGGAAATAGTTTTTTACTGAATCTGCTTGAGGCTGCTGTGGCTTTTGGTCACCATAACGCCGGCCCAGATAATTACTTCTTTTTAAATGATCCACCTGTATCTACCTTTCTTGAAAATTATAACTGGCGAGCTGAAATGCCCTTACCTTAGTCTAAGACCGCATCCCAAGCTTGTATGTTCGAAATAAACGGCAAGTCTTTGAAACAGCGGACGCAAAACTACGACAAATTAGACTGAATCAATATAGAAAAGTCACATTATCAGTCATTTGCACTCTTCCAATGTACAAATCTTGCTTTATTCCGACAATTCGAAGGTGAAATTAACGGATTCGCTTAGCAAGCGGTAGCATAAAAACAGGAACCGGAATGAAAACGCGTTGACGGTGGCGCATTGTTGCCTCCGCTAATGAGCTTACTTGCCGATACAAAAGTTCGAGAAAATATTTGTCAAAAGGTCCTCCGTGGTAATCTGTCCGGTGATCTCGCCGAGGTGGAAAAGGGATTGACGGATGTCCATGGCTACAAAATCAGCCGGTACGCCGTCGTCTAGTCCGTTGAGAACGCGCTCCAGGTCCTCGTCGGCTTTCAGTAGGGCCTCATAGTGGCGGGCGTTACTCAGGATGGTATCCTGGGTGCTCACTTGCTCGCTCATTCCGGCAGCCAGCAACCGCTCCTTCAGGTAGCCTATGTTGCTGGCCTCGGAAGCGACAATGGGCACAAATTGCTCCGGGCTCATTGGCCATTTTCCCCGGTAGCCTTCCCCAAAATAGTGTTCGTATTTAGTATAGGGGTTCAGGTCCATTTTATTGGCTATCACTATCAAGCGAATGTTTTCCTGATAGAGTTCGTCCAGTTTGGCTAACAAAGTAGCAGGGCTTGTCTCGATTACGTCGAAGAGATACAATAGCACACTACTCTGCCGTACTTTCTCCAAAGTTCTCTCCACCCCGATAGCTTCGATCTCGTCGCCGGCCTCCCGGATTCCAGCCGTGTCGATGAGACGGAAAGTGACACCTTCTATATTCAGGGTTTCTTCGATGGTGTCACGAGTGGTGCCGGGAATATTGCTTACGATGGCCCGATCTTCCTGAAGCAGGGCATTGAGCAAAGTACTTTTTCCGGCGTTTGGCTCCCCGGCAATAACGGTTGGAATACCATTTTTAATGGCATTACCCAGTGAGAAGGAACTGGCCAGTTCATCTATTCTTTCCCGGATACCTTCCACCAATTTTTTGAGCTGATCACGGTCGGCAAATTCGACGTCTTCTTCCCCGAAATCCAGTTCCAGCTCAATCAGGCTGGCGAAGTCGATCAGTTGCTGCCGCAGTTTAGTGATCTCCCGGCTCACCCCTCCCTTCAATTGGTGGAGCGCCAGACGGTGGGCCCCGGCCGACTGACTGGCAATCAAATCCGCTACTGCTTCCGCCTGAGCCAGATCCAGTTTGCCGTTTAAAAAAGCGCGCTGGGAAAATTCTCCCGGCTTAGCCATTCTCCCCCCGGCCCGCAGCATGGCCTGAATGATCTCACTGACGATGTAAGGACTGCCATGAGCACTGATCTCTACCGTATCTTCTCCGGTAAAGGAATGAGGACCACGAAAAGTCGTGAGCAAAACTTCATCCAGCAGACGCTTTTCTTCGTCGTAGAGACCACCAAAATAAGCCTGGCGTACCGGCGCTTTGACCAGGTCTTTGGCGGGAAATAATCCATTCACCAGTTCCAGGCAACCCGTTCCACTCAGGCGAATGACGGCCAAGGCACCTACGCCGGGTGGGGTGGCGGGGGCGATAATAACGTTATTGAAGTTGGTCAGCACGAGGCGAAGATAGGTGGAAGTGGTAAAATCTATTCTATTCCTATTTTTGTTATTCCCTAAAATTAGAATTACGTGTCCTCCATTCCCCCTTCCTGTCCCGTTCCCCGCTGGCAACTCCTCAAACAACAACTGCGTAATGTTGACGGCCAGACCTTCGACGAGTTGCGCCAACAAGCAGGCAACACCCTGATCGATGTCCGTACCGCCGAGGAATACGCCGCCTTTCACCTGGAAGGTGCCATGAATATGGACTATCTCGGCCCCGACTTTCTGGAACAAATGGAAAAGCTGGACGCTGAGCAGACCTATCTGGTCTATTGCCGTAGCGGCCGCCGCAGCGTACGTGCCTGCACGCTGATGAAAAACGCGGGTATCAAGAAGCTAATCCACCTGGATGGGGGACTGAACAGCCTTGAAGAGTAAACCACAATTACATTAAGGGACACAAGGAACTTTCCGGCCAATAATTTGACTTAATCTTGTGACCCTTTGTGCATTTTGGGTGTACTTGTGATTTCAGTTTTCAGCCTTAGTGTGCATCTCCCCCTTGTAAATAAAAGCTTGGGCTTCTCTTAACCTTATGATAAAAAACTACACTATGCCGATTCAGAAAATCCTCACCCTCCTTTTTATCTCTCTGCTCTTCAGCGCCTGCCAGGGGCAATCCAGCTCCGACATCGATGCTACCGACACTGCTACTTTGAAGTCAAAAAGTGCCATCTACCAAAGAGTGGACAACGCCACTTTCAAAGAAAAGATGCAGGAAGAGCATGTCGTCATTCTGGACGTACGCACCAAGGGGGAAACCGACCGCGGCGTCATCGGCGACGCCACCCTGATCGATTTCCGTTCCAACGATTTTCAGTCGCGATTGGCGGAACTGCCCCGCGACAAGACTTACCTTCTCTATTGCCAAAGCGGCGGACGCAGTGCCCGGGCGGCAAAGCTGATGCAGGAAATGGGCTTCGCGGAAATCTATGAATTGGAAAGAGGGTACGGAAATTGGGAATAGTACTCCTTTGACTCTGAATTTTTATAAAAAAAACGGTCTTACAGCTGGTATCGCTGTAAGACCGTTGGGCTTTAGACCATTGAAGCGGTTACTAATCCACTTGTTCTCCGGTATACTGTACGGCCGTACGAATGTCAATGGGCTTTCCGTCCTGGAAGGCCTGGATGAAGGCTCCTTTTACGCCGATCTGACGCAGGCGGTCGCGCAAAGTGCGGGCATTGATATAGGTACGGAATTCACCAACCATGACTTTCTGCAAGCCGTCGCGATCTTCCATCAGCACCATGGAGTTGCCCGTGGCGAGGGTGCGATCAATCTTCTTCTGGTTCAGTGCGGCCAGTTGGATGCGGAAAACAGTGCCACTTACACTGGGGGAGGTATTTGCTACTGCGCCGGAACTGGTGACCGGTGGTGTTACGGGTTGGGTAGGCACGTTCATTGAAGCGGTTTCTGCCTCCAGGATGCGTTGGTTCAGATTGGCAACCTGCTCCTCAAAGGCAACGAGTTGGCGGTCTTTCATACTTACCTGGGTCTGGAGAGTATTGACTTGCTGTTGGAGATCGACTACCTGGTCTTCGGCCGCGTCGCGGCTTTCAACGAGGTTTTTGAGCGCGGGCAGGTTGCGGCGGTATTCCTTGGCTTTGCCCTTCCAGTATTTGACCTCTTCTTTGGTCAGTTCGGTCTGGGCAGATAAAGTAGTGAAGCACAAGGAACAAACGAGCAGTAAGCTCAGGGTTTGAATGATGTTTCTCATTGGGTTCGTTTTTGTTGGTTTGAATGAAACGAAAGATTCATTTCGGTTAATGAACGTTCTTCAAAACTAAAAATTATCGCGCACAAAGCCGAGGATACGCTCCATTTGCTGGTAGTGAGGCCGGCTTTTACCCGGAAAGTTGTTGTGCAGAAAGCTAAAAACCAGCAGCCGACCCGATTTCGTTTCCACTAACCCACTTAGTGCCAGAACGTTTCTCAAAGAGCCGCTCTTGGCCCAAACGTAGGGTTCCCGGTACTGACCGAAGTAACGCCGGATTGTTCCGCTCTCACCGCCGGCAGCTAGTAGTTTTTTTGTGCGCGCCGGACCAATATTGAAGTAAACACGCCGGATCAATTGCGTTAATTGCCGGGGCGTGAACTGGTTGTAGCGAGATAGGCCACTGCCGTCTACCCACTGGCGGGGCAGCAACTCCAGTTCAGCTAACAAACTATCGCGGGAGAAAGCAAAAAGCGCCTCCAGCTCTGGCTGACCGCTCAGGGCATCGGCGGCTGATAAGAGTAGTTGCTCCGCCAAAAAGTTATCGCTCTTTTGCAGCATGATCTGAAGAACAGTATCCGGTAACGGTTGCTTGAGGGCCCGCCATTCCAGGCTGTCGCCTGACTCAGTAGCCAGGATTACTTCACGTTGCAAACCCGCCCTTAATGTGGCAACAATCAGTTGCGGGCTTAGCGTCAGCGGACGCTGTACATTGGTGTTTTTGTAGAAATATAGCCGCAGGGCCGCGGTGAATTTGTTCCCCTTCTCCCTTTTGACCAAGGCGGAGACATCCCCATCTGCCACCACTACGCTATCGGCCAGGTTCGGGGGCAAAATCTCTGGTTCAGACTTTCCGGCTACGCTGCGCAAGGTCAATCGGTTGCCGTATACCGGCAACATACTGCGCTCATAAACGTAGCCGTAATTATAGTCATCCCAACTCCAGCCGGCCCCGTAGCGGGAAATCTCCCGGTGGTGGTAGCGGATCACACCGGGGTGATTACGCATGAAGGGGGCCGCCGCGTCCAAGTCACCTAATTCCGGATGAAAGAGTAAGGGTGATCCGCTCCCCAAGATTTCCAGCGTATCGCCTGAGTAGTCGTAGTAGATGGCAGTCATGCTATCCGCCAAAAGCTCAGTGGCCAGGTAAAAGGTCAGTAATTTGACGTTACTGGCCGGGGTAAAAAATTGACTTCCACGCCAGTCGAAGAGAGCAGAGCCATTCTCTGCGTCCACCAATCGAAATCCGGTAAAACCTTCGTTGAATACTTCGTTGCGGACTACCTCTTCATCCAGCCATTCGCGAATTTGGCGTGGAGAGCGGGCGTCTTGGGAGGCCAGTGAACAGATGGAAATAAAAGCAAAGAGTAAGCAGAGGACAGATGGTGAATAAGACAACTAGGAAAGATGATTTTTAAGCGCTTGGAAATTCAGGGTAGAAAAAGGGGCTACCTCCGCGTCCAGAGTAAACTCTGTAAAATGTCTCCGTGCCGATCGGACACACTTACATAATACACCCCAGAAGAAAGGTTCGGGGACATTTGGGCGAAGGGTTGATCAAAGGATATTTGCTGGCGGACCAATTCCCGGCCCAATGGGTCAAGAATCCTTACGGTCATTCCACTACGGGGGAAACTTTCGGGGAAACTGACCAGCAACTCACCGTTCACGGAAGGATTTGGAAAAATCAGCGCTTTGTCCTCAGTGCGGGGGTAGGTCGGGGTTTCCGTCAGATAATCTCCGATATTGTTATCAATCCAGGCCAGGCGATCCAATATCCACTGACGAAGGTAACCGACTTCCTCTTCGTAAGTATCGCCCACGAAACTGTTGGGCCAGTTGTACTCACCCAGGATCGGCCAGCGTTCAAAATTGCGAGCCGGGGCTTCGCCCATCTGGTCCAGGAAATCATCGATCCGGCCTTCTATTGCGGCGTCACCGAGAATGCCTTCCCGCAATTCGAAGTATCGTTCGTTTAACAATTCGGCTACTTCCCGATCTTTTAGAAAGCGACTCCACCAACGCGGGGTCTGAAAAGGGTCTTCGGGGCAATCGTAGGGAAAATCCATGGCCCAACCCGTGACGTCAAAACCACGGCAGTAATTGGCGTTGCCGAAAGCGAAGTTAAAATCCCAAACCGGCCCCATTACCAGCTGGCCACCATCGCTGTCCTTCTGTTTGTGGAAGTAGGTACTTAGTCGGAACCCATCCACGTTACGGCTGATCTCGTTAAGAATGATCATATCTACGATCGATTGGCGGTCGATCAAATGTGCGTAGCCATCTTCCTCGTCCAGCCAGTTGTCGCCCATCAGCCGGTCTTCAAAGTCGCGCACCCATTCCCGTATGTACGTTCGCTGCTCCGGCACCAATTCTTCCGGAGCAGGGTAATCGTAAAGAATACGGATATCCTGCTGAGCAGGCGTATCACCGGCGTAATTGGAGAAAAAGAAACTTTCTACCTCATCAGACTCCCCGGTCAGCTTATCAAACTTAAGTATGTAGCCTCCGGTAAGGTCATCTCCATCTATCTCTTCTTCACGCAACTTGGCGATATCAACTCGTTCTTCATCCCGTTTGATCCGCTCAGTAAAGAGATAAACACCTTGATAATCATTGTTGAGAATCAGCTCAACCATTCTCACCCTAGGTGCCCAGGCCATCATCTCACCGGCCAGGCTATAGAGCATGGCATTACGCAACAGACTTTTATCGGTATACGGGCCGTGTAGTACCCAATCCTCTTCGGTGGGAAAACCGAGTAAAGAAGCATCTTCGTCCTCTCCGTCAGCCTCCCGGGTTTCCAGGGAGTAGCCCTTTTTCGGAAAACTCAAGGAGGAGGAACCACGAAATTCTATTCCGATCCAACCGTCGTAGTCATTGAAATCATCATCCGGGCTATTCAGGTTCCCTACTCCGTTGTCCACAATACCGAGGCGGGCCATAATCTTATCGTCGGCCTCAATCTCCCCGCCTTCGGTATCAATGACCATAATCGGCAGCTGGCTACTGAAATCCGTTTGGGTTAAAAGCGGAAGACTGAATAGCAAGCATAAAGTGTACATCATCCACCGCATAGCGATCATTTAAAGTGAGCGAAAAAACTGTCGTTCTCAACCAAAAGAGAACCCGGCGGGACATATTTTGGTTCGATTATGAGTCTTCCAGCAGAAACTGACGAGCAGTCCCGGGTCGATTCTCGATTTAGCGGTTCGTTAAGAGCTTGTTTGAGAACAACATTAACCTAACGAATAATCATGTGCGGACGTTACTCCATTGTCATTCCAGCGGCAAAATTACAACAAGTTTTTGGCCCTGACCTACAACTTCCAGCCGGTGGCCTGCCCGAAAATTACAACGTTGCCCCCACCCAAAATGGCCTCGTCATTACGGGAAACCAGCCCGATCGACTCGTAAATTTTCGCTGGGGTCTGGTTCCTTTCTGGGCTGACGACCTTAAGATCGGTGCCAGGATGATCAATGCCCGCAGTGAAGGCATCGAAAGCAAACCCAGCTTCCGCAAAGCCATTCGCTCACGCCGCTGCCTGGTGATTGGCGACAGCTTTTACGAATGGAAAAGGACTGGCAAAGAGAAACAGCCCCACCGCATCCTGCCCAAGAACGAGAACGACTTGCTGGTGATGGCCGGCATCTGGGAAAGCTGGCGAGACAAGCGTGACCCTGAAGCCGAGCTAGTCCGCACGTTCTCCATCATTACCACCGCCCCCAACCTGGAAATGAAAAGTCTCCATAACCGCATGCCCGCCTTACTCAACCACGAGCAACGCAGCGCGTGGTTAGACCCCGACCTGCCACTGAACGACACTTTGGCTCTCCTGGAAACTCCTCCCGACGAAGTCCTGCGGCATTACCCCGTACCCAAAGCCGTAGGCAACGTACGCAACAACGGTCCGGCCCTCCACGAACAGTTCTCCGCGTGACGTTCCCCAAATTTTCGTAGTTTTGCCGTGTAGGTTGATGTGCTTCGGCACAGCGATCTTACGGCCTTCATCTGGCAAGGATGAAAGCGGTTTCAAACATTCAATGACCACTCTTTCGGGAGTTCAGCATACATCGCCCGGCAGCAAAATCTCTCGGGTTTATTTACAGCAATGCTACTTTGTTAGCCAAAATAATACAAGGTATTCGGTAGAAGGTACAAGGACTAAGTAACCAGCACTTCCTACCCAGTATTTTATATTTCTGGACTTCAAAGTAGCAAAGTCACCAAATATCCGGAGCGGGACTGCTCCGCGACGACCCCCCTTATCCTTCCTTGCCCGCTGACGGCCGTTTAACGAACGGTAGAACGAAAGCGTCATGCAATTCAAACAGTTGGTTCATCTGCCCCAGGGGCTCAGGCAACTTCGTCAGATGGCGGCCACTGATCGTTTGCCCCACGCCAATTTGCTGCTGGCCGCTCCCGGATCCGGTGGGTTACCCGCGGCACTGGCCCTGGCGGGCTACCTGCTCTGCGAAGACCGGGGTGAAGACGATGCCTGCGGGATTTGCCGGGCCTGCCGCAAAAGCAGCAAATTCGTACATCCGGACTTTCATTTTTCCTTTCCAACCGTTGGTTCAAAGGTCACCAGCGACCATTTTTTGCCCAAGTGGCGGCAGGCGCTGACTGACACGCCCTACCACGAGATCAACGACTGGTTGCAGCGCATCGGCGCAGAGAATAAGCAGGGAAATATCAACAAGGATGAGTGTGCTAACATCATGCGCAAACTCAGCCTGAAGACCTACGAGAGCAATTACAAGGTGATGCTGATCTGGCTGCCCGAATTTCTGGGCAACGAGGGTAACCGTTTACTCAAACTGATCGAAGAACCGCCCGAGGGCACCGTATTCATTTTAGTAGCTGAACGGGCCGAACGCATCCTGAACACCATCCTCAGCCGTTGCCAGCTCACGAAACTGGAAGGGCCGGACCAGGAAGCTATTGAGGCGGCACTGGCAGTTCGTGGCGTGGATGCTGAAGCAGCGACTGCCGCCGCCCGCCTGGCTGGCACGAACGTCAACCTGGCCATTCGCTTAAGTTCAGAGCGGGATGATACCCACGGTGAGCGCTTCCTGAACTGGATGCGGGCCTGTCATCAAGGGAAACCCACCGCGCTGGTGAGCTGGTCGGAAGACTTTGCCAAGATCGGTCGGGAAAACCAAAAAACATTTCTGCATTACGCCCTCCATTTCTGGCGGGAGTTCTTGCTATTGAGCGCCCAGGACGGACGGGAAGAGGGTGTACGCCTGTTGCCCAACGAACTGAATACCGCTAAAAAAATGCTGCCGCTGGTCAATCTCGATCAGTTGGCGGACCTCACCACCGTACTCAATGAATGCATCGAGTACGTGGAACGCAACGCGAACCCGAAAATCCTCTTTCTGGACGCCGGGATTCGTATTCACCAAATTTTCCGCCGGCACCCCAGGGTAAAAGCGAACAAACCGGCGACCGCCAGCTGATGCCTGTGGAAGCCGATCAGAAGAATCATTTTATGGAATTTTAGCGGGCCGCGAAAAATTCCATAAAATTTAAATATAAAAGATGTCTTGTCAAGCCTGTAGTTCCGGTACCAACCCCGACGGCAGCCCCCGCGGCTGCGGCAGCAAGGGCAGTTGTGGCACCGGTTCCTGTAACCGCCTCAGTACTTTCGACTGGCTCAGCCATCTGGGGCTGGACGATAGCGTACCTACCCATTTCGTGGAAGTTTCCTTCAAGGAAGGAATGAGCAAGGGCTTTTACAAACTCCGGCCCGGCTCCCAGGTCTTCACCGGCGATAACGTGGCCGTGGAAACCAAATCCGGCTACGACGTGGGCCGCGTCACTCTCAGTGGAGAATTGGTGCGGCTACAAATGAAGAAGAAACGGGTACAGGAAAAGCACGTTCACCACGACGTATTGCGCGTGGCCAATTTCCGCGACCTCGAACGGATGTTCGACGCTCGTAGCAGGGAAAAAGAAACTTTGGTCAAGTCTCGCGCCATCGTCCGTACCTTAGGACTGGACATGAAAGTCAGCGACGTGGAATGGCAGGGCGATGGCCGTAAGGTCACCGTTTACTACACGGCCACCAAACGGGTGGATTTCCGGGAGCTGATCCGTCAGTTCGCCCACGCCTTCAAGACCAAGATCGAGATGAAGCAGATCGGTGCCCGCCAGGAATCCGCCCGCCTCGGCGGCATCGGAAGCTGTGGCCGGGAATTATGCTGCTCCACCTGGCTTTCTGATTTCAAGAGTGTGAACACCGCCGCTGCCCGCTACCAGAACATCGCAATCAACCAGACCAAACTGTCCGGTCAGTGTGGCCGCCTGAAGTGCTGCCTTAATTACGAACTGGATACCTACCTGGAAGCCCTGGAGGCCTTCCCAAAGAGGGCCGATAAGCTGAAGACCGACCAGGGACTGGCCATCCTGATCAAGACCGACATCTTCAAGCAGATCATGTACTATACCTACAAGGAAAACCGGGGCGCGCTTTACGCCATTCCGGTGAAAAAAGTACACGAGGTGATTGCCCTGAATAAGGCGGGAGAAACGGTTAGTGACCTGAAGTCACTGGAAGTGGTCGTAAAATCCGTCGAGAAGGAGCACGTCTATGAAGACGTCACCGGCGTAGTGGAACTCAAGCCGCTGGAAAAACGGCGGCGCGGGCGCAAGCGAGGTAAAACTGGCCGAGGCAAGTCCAGCAGCACCCGAAATAAAGAAAAGAATTCCGCCACCGCCAAAGAAGGTGGTGACGCCACCAAGAAACGCAGCAACCGGCGACGGAAGCCGAAAAGCAAGAACGGTAGCGGCCAGCCCAAAGCGGAGAGCGGACAGCAGCCAGCGGCTAAAGGAGATGCCCCGAAGAAAAACAAGAGTCGGAACCGGAGTCGGAATCGGCGGAAGAAGAAGCCGGAGTAGGTCTACAATCAGCCAGCTAAAACGCAGAACGCCGATTCGGAAATTCCGAATCGGCGTTCTGCATTAGGCAAATGCTGGTTTGCTAACCTACGGTTAAGCCGCTTAGCGCGTCTTAACCACCCTCACCGTCCGCTGTACACCCTCGCTATACACCTGCAGGAAATAAACACCCGCCGGCTGACCACTCAGATCGAAGCTTTCGTTAAGCTGCCACTGGCGACCGAGGTCACGGAAGGCCAGCCGCTGGCCGAATTGGTTGAGGACTTGTACCTGCACTTCCCGCTCCCGGGCCAGTTCGAGGCGCAATTGTAGCTGTCCGCTGGTCGGGTTGGGGAAGACGCTCAGGCTGGCCAGTTCGTCCGCAGTGTTAAAGTCATCGACGTCACTGACCACCACAAAGGTGGCTTCGTCGGTACAGCCCTGAACGTCGGTAACGGTAACGGTGTAGTTGCCAATGTCCAACCCCGTGAAGGTCTGGGTAAAGGTGCTGTCGTTCCAGGCGTAGGTATAAGGATCGATACCCGCATTCGGGAAAACGGTGATACTCCCTGGATTTTCCTCGTTGGTGTAGGCAACGATCTCCGCCTCCAGATCGAAGCCGGCGCAGCGTTTCAGGTTCAGATTGTCGATATCGAGGAAGAAATCACTAAATCCGTTCGGGTCCCAGACGCCATTGAAGACAACCTGGACGCCCCGGCCATAGGTTTCCGGTGGGAAGGCCATGGATACGTTTGCAAATTCTGCGGAAGTGACGTGGTTGGCGCTGTTGATGCTAATGAAAGAGGAAATGACCTCATCACCACAGTCCAGGATTAGGTCCACGGATAGAGAGTCTCCGTCAGCCAGCGGCGTACCTACCGTGCCGGCGGACCAGTTGACGAAACGGTAGTCGAATGACAGCGAGTCTCCATCTTCTACGGATCCGTACAGCGGAGTAGTAGCTTGCATTTCTTGTTGTCCGGTGTACAGGTTCGCGTACAGCACGGAGGAGCCACTATTGTGGGCTTCACCGACTTGCACGGCGGGAGACAATTCCCAATCGGAAACCGCCAGGAAGCCACTTTCAAAATCTTCGTAGAAAGGCAGGTTGCGGCGTACCTCGATCGTGGTGCTTACGGTGTCGTTCAACTGGAAATCATCGCCTTCCAGGGAAACCCAGGCGACCAGTTCGATCTCATCCGCCTGGGTGCCGTCGTACGGAACCGTGAAGGTATAGGCAGCCTGCTGGAAAGAAGCCAGGCTATTTGGGAATGTCTCGGTAACGATGTCTCCCCCGTTGGCCTGGTAGCTTACGGTAATGTTGTCCGCAGTACTGCTGCCCAGGTTAAAGAAAGAAATGGTGGGGAATTCCATAGTGCCGGTACAGGCTTGACCTTCCGGACCGCGTACCTCGATGCCCGCCAGTTCTACTTCGGTTTGGGGAGTGACCAGGAAGTTGTCGATGCCCGCTCCGTCCAGCGTGTTTTCACCGAACGGATCGGACTCGAAACGGAAACGGAAACGGACCTGCGATTCTCCGGCCAGGCTATCGACCAGAATGGCCGAAGGCAACCAGTTGATTTGGCCGGTGCCAAAGTCATTGTCCCACCAGTTATTGAATTGGTCGTTATACCAATTGATGCCTTCGCCGCCGTTACCGACCCGGTTGTAGGTTTCACCGTCCAGACTGACTTCCAGTTGCAAGTAGTCGTTGCCAAAGTCAATAGCATTGAAGAAAGAGAAGTTGACTACTACTGGTTCTTCCACTTCGCTCAGGTCAAAGCAGGGGGAATAAAGAAAAGAAGTTTCTCCCGTCAGGTAACTGCCGTCCAGGTTGGTGACCCAGGCGTTATCGCCGCCAGCGGCGGAAGTAATCACATTTCCGTCGGGCTGGCCGTATTCCCAGGAGGAGAGATCTTCGTTGTAGACCTGATCGGACCACAAGCCGTTGCCTTCCTCAAAAGGTTCGTAGTAAGGGTATTCGACGATGGTCGGGGCGTGGATGAACGTACGGGTGATGGTATCGTTGGCGCGAAGAGAGTCACCGGCCAATTCGGTCCAGACGGAAATGACGTACTCGCCCGGTTGGCTCAGGTCGATCATGTTGTCGAAGCTGGTCGTTTCGGTGCTGTCTACACCAAGTACACCGGTGTAAAGACCGTCGTTGGGCATCATCACCTGGCCGGGGACATCATTGATGCTGAAGTTGAAGGGGATCAAAGTCTGGGCCTGGCCGCCGAAGTTGGTCAACCCGATCTCCAGTTCCTCCAAGCCGAGTTCGCAGCCCGATTCCGGAGAGTAAATGACCGAAGCCCCTACATTTTTGATGAAAGGAGTTACGAAACTATATGGCCCCAGGCGGTCAGAAGTATCCTGCCCCTCGAAACAAATTGTACTGAGGTAGACGTCATAAGCCGTATTCTGAATCAGGGGCTGGATGCGGAAAATGGTATCCGTGGTATTGACGGACTCGGTGTCTTCGTCACCGGGAACGAAACCGGCCGGGCCGTATTCGACCAGGTAAACCACTTCGTTACCCGCCGTATCCAGGCCCACGGTCCGGAAAGCCAAGTCAACGGAGGTAGAGCGCAGGCGGCGCAATTCCGGATCGGCGTTCAATTCGGGAGCCGGGCAGGCCGGGCAAGAGATCGAGGTGGCCACCAGTACCTGACCACCAAGGCCGAAGGGGCCATTGATTGTGTACAATACGTTCCCATCGTTGTCCCTCAGGGTGAAGCCAATGGAGAAGGAGTTAAAACCTTCGGTGTAGACCATCACGAGGGTATCACCATTGGCGACGTTCAGATCAAAAACCTCAGTCCCGAACTGATCCAGCGCATAATCGGTGGTATCGCTGTCGGTAAAGATGGTGACGAAACTGCCAGCCCAGGCAGCATCGAAATTACTCGTGAGTTCGAGTTCGTAATTACAGTTTTGTCCGTACAAACTGCCCGCGGCCAGCAGGGCCAAACAAAGCGAGAGAAAACTTCCGTAGAATCGTTGCATGCAAATTAAGATTGTGAGGCGGGTACATAAAGTCCGAAAATTAACCAAAATACGGCGAAACAACCTCCCTTATTATCGATTGATCCGTTCCTTTGCCAGCTGGCGGACGTGTGCAGCCTTCCTGAACAAAAAATACCGACTCCTGTTAAATGCCCGCAAGTCGCAAGCTTTTCCTATCTAGTGAACCCTGCTACTTTGTTAGCCAGTAAAACTAAAATCAATGATTTTTTGCTTGAGCGCACGCCAGATCATCAAATTCTAGTCCTTAAATTTTAAATTTCCAGGCTTCAAAGTAGCAACTCCAAGGAGCTTACGACGATCAGCGCAGCTAATGCTTTAATCCTGATAAACAACAAGCCTTCTACTCCGTGGCCATTTATTCCATCAGTGATCTTGCGAAACTTTCGGGTGTAAAAGCCCATACGATCCGTGCGTGGGAACAGCGACACGGCATTATCATTCCCAAACGTACCAAGTCTAACATTCGCTATTACGAGGATGCCGACCTCAAGGAACTGCTGAACGTGGCACTGCTGAATAAGAATGGTTTTCGCATCAGCAAGATCGCCGATATGAGCGAGGAAGAAAAAGCAATGCACATCGCCGAGGTCAGTTCCGTCAACTACGAATACGACACCCAGCTGGACGCACTGACGATCTCCATGATCGAATTGGACGAATTTAAATTCAACCACATCATCGACACCAATATTCAGCAGCAGGGCTTCGAACGCACTATGCTGGAAGTGATCTACCCCTTCCTGGACAAGCTGGCCGCGCTGTGGTTTACCGGATCGGTCAATACCTTGCAGGAGCGCTTCGTCAGTAATCTGATTCGGGCCAAACTGATCGGAGCCACCGACCGACTGGAACGGCAAACCAGAGATACCCACCCCACTTATCTCCTTTTTCTGCCCCAGGGCGAACAACAGGAACTCAGCCTCCTCTTCTTACACTACTTATTGCGTGCACGAGGTCTCCAAAGTATCTATATGGGCAACGACATCAGTCTGGCTGACCTGAAAGGCAACAACAAAGTTTTGCAACCTGATTTCGTATTTACCATTATCTCGGAAACCTTCGTCGGTCAGCCCGTCAACAACTACCTCGATAGACTGAGTGAGATCTTTAGTACGGCTACTTTACTGGTTTCCGGTTACCAGATTGCGGCCCAGGGTATTCAGCGAAAAGAACGGCTGGTGCCCCTGAACGGATTGAAAGAAACCCTGGATTTCATCGAAGCGAATCGCAACGTATCGGAAAAGGGGCACCGATTTAATGAACCTCCTGGTTGAATCCAGCTGCTATGTTTGCGAAAATTCGCTAAGTCTCCCTACTTTTGGGAAGTATGAAGCAACATTCGGCGACCGATCGAATCATTTTTGGCCTCAAAGCCAAGCAACTGCGGTTAGCCAGCCAGCAGTCTTTTGCTGATCTGGCGACAGCTACCGGCATGTCACTGAGCTACCTCAACGAGATTGAAAAGGGTAAAAAATTCCCCAAGCAGGACAAGATCGACGCCCTGGCCAAAGCTTTGAACACCAGCCCCGAATGGCTGACCGATGGCCACCTGGATCGTCATTTGGCTCCGGTAGAAAGCCTCCTGCGTTCTAATTTTCTCAACGAACTGCCGCTGGACCTTTTCGGCATTGAACTTAATAAGGTAGTCGAGATCGTGGCCAGTGCCCCGGTGCGGGTAGCCGCATTCATTTCTACGCTGCTGGAACTTTCACGTTCTTACAACCTGCGTGAGGAAAATTTCTATTTCGGGGCTCTGCGTGCCTATCTGGAGTTGCACGAAAATTTCTTTCCCGAGCTGGAAAAGGCCGTGGTGCAGTTCTCCAAAGAATATGAATTAACCGAAAAAAGACCGCTCTCCCCCACTCGCCTGGCGGATATTCTGACGGGCAAGTACGATTACAACATTAAGGTCAACGGTCTCCGCGACCAGCCTAGTTTGAACGGCCTGCGAGCCCTCTATCTACCGAACAGCAAATCGCTGTTATTACAGGAAGGCTTACTCTCCCATCAAGCCACTTTTCAGTACGGCAAGGAATTGGCTTTCAATTATCTGAAACTCGGCGAACGGGCCTCCACCAGCAGCCTGCTGAACGCCCGTTCTTTCGAAGAAGTGATCAACCATAGCAAAGCGATTTATTTCAGCGCGGCCCTGCATTTACCGCTGGATGATTTTTCTAACAGTGTCCGTCGTTTCTTTGCCGCCGACCGCTGGCAATCCGGTTTTTTCGAAGAAATTATGGAAAGATATCGGGTTAATCCAGAAACGGTTTACCACCGGCTTACCAATGTGATCCCACATTTATTCAATTTCTCGCGGCTCTTCTTCCTCCGTTTTGCCCACGGTACAGAGAGCAATCGCTTTTCTATCGATCGTGAGCTTCACCTGGACCGTCGCAACCACCCCAGGGCCAACGCCAGGAACGAACATTATTGCCGGCGCTGGCTAAGCGTAAGAATGCTAAAGGATTTAGACAACGAAGATATTCTCGCTGAAGATTTGTCCAGAGACAGTAGTCACCCCGGCAAACTCGTTGTAAAAGCCCAGCGTTCCCGCTACCACGGTACGGAAGATACTTACCTCTGCCTCTCACTGGCCCGGAAAGATCATCCAGTTCCCGGCCGTAACGTGAGCCTGACCCTTGGCTTGCTGATCAACGACGACCTACGTGCCTTTTGCAATTGGGTGGACGACCCCGCCATCAGTAGCCGTGAGGTGAACGTGACCTGCGAACGCTGCCCCATCGAAAACTGTGCCGTAAGAGCCGCTGAACCAGTGGTGATTCAGAAAAGGGCGCGCTTACAGGAGATTCAGGAAGTGATTGAAGGACTGGATTCTGGTGAGTAGACGCTCGACTTCGCCTTGCTTTTGGACGGCCTTCGGCCTTGTGGACACCCTCTGCTTGTGAACGGGCTAAAGCCCTTGTGGATGATCGCTGAAGCTATTTAGGGGGGGAAAGGCAATCATTGACAGCTCAATCTCAGGCTCTCGATTCCAGCCCCACCATAAGCGAGCGAGGATCGAGCGCCCAGAAGTCGCGCAGCGACGTCCACAAGCGAAGCGCCTACAAGCAAGGCGAAGCCGGGCGTCCGATAAGGCTTCGCTCAATCACCTCCTCGTAATAGGCTTCGTAGCGTGGCAGTATCTCGTTGATATCGAAGCGGGCGGCCTGGGCCAGGGCGCCCGCTCGGAATGTTTCCAGTGAATCTTCGTCCTTGAAAATCTTCAGAATGTCTTCGGCCATCTTATCGACCATGCCGACACCGGAGAGAAAACCGGTTTCTCCGTCAATGTTCACCTCGGGGATACCGCCGACGTTACTGCTCACCACGGGCACTTCACAAGCCATGGCTTCCAGGGCCGCGAGCCCGAAACTTTCGCTTTCAGAAGGGAGTAAAAAGACATCCGCCACGGCTAGTAATTCTTCAATAGCATCTTGCTTGCCAAGAAAGCGGATATGGTCACACAGGGATAGCTTACGGCAGAGTTCCTCACAGCGCTGACGTTCGGGGCCGTCGCCAATGAGGAGAAGTTTACTCGGAATCTCGTCGTTGATAATTTTGAAGATATAAATCACGTCGTGCACCCGTTTCACCGGCCGGAAGTTGGAGACGTGAATGAGCACGCGCTCGCCTTCGGGGGCGATCATTTTCTTGAAGTGGTCTTTGTTCTTTTTGCGAAAGCGTTCGAAATCAATGAAGTTGTGGATGACCTTGATCTCATTGTCGATATCGAACTTATCCAAGGTATCCTGCCGTAAACTTTCGGAAACGGCAGTGACTCCGTCTGACTTATTGATGGCGAATTCGATGGTCGGTTTAAAAGCCTTATTGTCGCCCACCAGCGTGATGTCCGTGCCGTGGAGGGTGGTAACGAAGGGTACATAGCGGCCGCGGCTCAGCAAAATTTTACGGGCCATATAGGCCACCGAAGCATGGGGGACGGCGTAATGAACGTGTAATAAATCAAGCTGGTTATTTTCCACTACATCCACCAGTTTGGTCGCCAGGGCCGTCTCGTAGGGGGCGAACTCAAATAACGGGTAGTCCGCTCCACTATCGACCTCATGGAAAAAAACGTTCTCCTGAAAATAACTAAGACGGGCCGGCCGACGGTAAGTGATAAAATGAATCTGGTGGCCACGCCGGGCCAGACCAAGGCCGAGTTCGGTGGCCAGAACGCCACTGCCGCCGTAGGTGGGGTAACAAACGATCCCGATATTCATGTTGCTGGCTGTTTGATATATAAAAGGTCGCGCCCTCGTCAATTGTTGAAGAATTGGCAAAATGCCCCGGAAGCTAAAGTCGATTTTTCGTAAATTCCGAACTTTGTTAATCTACCTGAACAAGATGAATTCAATAATACCGCAACGCTTGCTCGGTTGCTTACTCTGTTTGGTGTTTGTATCCCTGCTGCCCGCTCAAACGCCAGCCACCTATCCGTACAATGGGGTCTACGACCAACGCGACGGTCACTATGCCTTCACCAACGCAAATATTACCAGCGCTCCCGGACAGAATATTGCTTCCGGCACCCTGGTGATCAAGAACGGAAAAGTCGTCTCCGTGACCAATGGCCGGAACGTTCCCGCCGGAGCCGTAGAGATCGATCTGAGTGGCAAGTTCGTATACCCCGCCTTCGTGGAAGCTTACGGCAGTTATGGTCTTCCCGAAGCCAAATCAGCTGGTAAAAGCCCGGATCGTCAGCCCCAAATGCTGAGCAATAAGAAAGGCGCTTACGGCTGGAATGAGGCCCTGAAACCGGAATTCGACGCAGTCGATCACTTCACCGTAAATAGTAAAGCGGCCGGCGAATGGCGAAAACTCGGATTCGGCACCGTGAACAGTCATCAGATGGACGGTATTCACAGGGGTAGCTCGGTGGCCGTCAGCCTGGCGGAAAGCAAAGAGAATTCGGTTATTTTGGCTAACAAAGTAGCCGCGTTTTTATCCTACAGTAAGGGTAAAAGCACCCAGGACTATCCCTCCTCTCGTATGGGATCCATTGCACTGTTGCGGCAGACCTACATCGACGCAGACTGGTACCGCAACCAGGCCGATGAAAAGAACCTCAGTCTGGAAGCCTGGAACGAATTGGCCAAACTGCCTCAATTTTTCGAGGTAGGCGATTGGCAGAACTTGCTCCGCGCCCAGCGGATCGCCGATGAGTTCGACTTGGAATACATTTACCAAAGTGGCGGCGATGAGTATCGCCGGCTCGATGCCATCAAAGCAACTGGCGCAGCCCTGATCCTGCCCCTCAACTTTCCCGATGCCTACGATGTCTCTGATCCTTACGGTGCCCGGCTGGTGAGCCTGGAAGACCTGCGTCACTGGGAACGCGCGCCCGGCAACCCCGCCGCCGTAGCTGACGCCGGCATCACGTTCGCACTCACTACCCACGGATTAAAAAAGAAATCCGAGTTCATGGGAATGCTACGCAAGGCCATCAAGGCCGGCCTCAGCGAAGAAGCCGCACTGCGCGCACTCACTAAGACACCGGCCAAAATGCTGGGCCTGCAAGAGCAGGTAGGAGAATTGAAAAAAGGGAGTCAGGCTTCATTCCTCGTTACTTCCGCCCCGGTATTTGATAAAGACGCCTCCATCCTTCAAAATTGGTGCCAGGGCGAACGCTTTGAACTCAAACCGCTGGAAACGGCCGCCCTGGCGGGTACCTACCAACTCACGGTGGACGGTAAATCCATGACCCTGGAAGTAAAAGGAAAAGCCGGAAAAGAAAAATTCAAGCTGCCGGGTAAAGACGAAGATGATAAAGGCACCGACGTCAAGCACAAAGTCAGTGGCGAATTCCTCAGCCTGTCTTACCAGACCGAAGGAAGCCCGGGTTTTGTCCGCCTCAATGGAGGCAAGACGAATAATGGCTATGCCGGCCGTGGCCAGGACGCCAACGGCAATTGGGTCGACTGGAGCATGCGCAAGACCGGAGAAGTCAGCGATGAGAAGAAAGAGGACAAAAAAGAAAAGGAAGAAGACAAGCCCGCTCGCCTCGTCAGCCAGCTCACCATGCCTTTAGGTGGCTATGGCTTTGCTACTTTGCCAGCCAGCGAAAAAATACTGATCCGCAATGCTACGGTCTGGACCAGCGAAGAAGACGGCATCCTGGAAGAAACGGACGTAATGGTCGAGAACGGTAAAATCTCCGCAATCGGTAAAAATCTGCCCAAGGCAGGTGCCCGCGTCATCGATGGTGCCGGCAAACACCTGACCGCCGGGATTATCGACGAGCACAGCCACATCGCGCTCAGCAGCGTCAACGAAGGCAGTCAGGCCAGTAGCGCCGAGGTACGCATGACCGATGTGATCGACGCCACCGACGTAGATATCTACCGCCAATTGGCCGGTGGGGTCACGACCAGTCAGTTACTGCACGGCTCGGCCAACCCGATCGGCGGCCAATCGGCCATCGTAAAATTGCGCTGGGGAGCTTCCCCCGAAGAAATGATTTTCGACACCGCTCCGGGCTTTATCAAATTTGCCCTGGGCGAAAACGTAAAACAAAGTAACTGGGGAGATGATTACCGCATTCGCTTTCCCCAGACCCGAATGGGCGTAGAGCAGGTTTTTGACAGCTACTTCACCCGCGCCAGAGAATATGAAAAAGCCAAAAATGCCGGAGGCAAAGGTTTTCGCCGCGACCTGGAATTGGAGGCACTCCTGGAAATACTGAATGAGGAACGCTTCATCACCTGCCACAGCTACCAGCAGGGAGAGATCAATATGTTGATGGGGGTAGGTGAACGCCACGACTTTGTGGTCAACACCTTCACCCATATCCTGGAAGGCTATAAAGTGGCCGATAAAATGGTCGAACACGGTGCCGGCGGTTCTACCTTTAGCGACTGGTGGGCATATAAGTACGAGGTCAATGAGGCCATTCCCTTCAACGCTGCGCTGATGCACGAGCAGGGCGTGACCGTTGCTATTAATTCCGACGACGCCGAGATGGCCCGTCGCCTCAACCAGGAAGCCGGTAAAATGGTGCTTTTCGGTGGCGTTTCCGAGGAAGAAGCACTGAAATTCGTCACCCTCAACCCGGCCAAGCTCATGCATATCGACGATCGGGTCGGCAGTATCAAGGTAGGTAAGGATGCCGACCTCGTTGTCTGGAGCGACCACCCACTGAGCATTTACGCCCGCGCCGAAAACACCCTGGTGGACGGCAAGGAGTACTACAGCATGGAAAAGGACAAAATGCTCCGCCAGCGGATTCAGGAAGAGCGCAACGCCCTGATCCAGAAATCGCTGGACGCCAAAGCCGACGGCAGTAAAACCCAAAAGCCGAAAGGCAAACAAAAACGCTACCTGCACTGTGACTCCTTGGAGCACGAGGAGGGGGAGCACGATCACTAACAATGATCTAATGATTTGGTGATTGAATGATTTAATCATTTGCTCATTGGACTATTACATCATTGTTTCATTCTATAATTATATCATTTCATACGCAATGAAACTGAAACATATATATACCCTCACTCTCCTCCTTACCAGCCTTGCTACCCCGTCCTCCTTTATGTCAGGCCGGACAAGCTTGCTAGCCCAAAACCCAACTCCGGCCCCGGAGCAATCCGAAAAGATCGCGGTATCGGGTGCTACTTTACACCTGGGAAACGGACAAGTCGTGGAAAACGGCCTGGTATTGCTGGAGGACGGAAAGATTGAATACGCCGGTAGCCAAAAGGACCATTCACCGAACGATTACCAGATGATCGACGCTGCGGGCAAACACGTTTATCCCGGTCTGATCGCTTTGAACACTGGCCTGGGACTGACTGAGATCGGCGCCGTTCGCTCTACCCGGGACGGACGGGAAACCGGCTACCTGAATCCACACGTACGCACCCTGATCGCCTTTAATACCGATAGCCAGGTGATTCCGACGGTACGTAGCCGCGGGGTCTTGCTGGCCCAATCCGTTCCCCAGGGCGGCCGGATCAGCGGCAAGAGTAGCATTTTTCAACTCGACGGCTGGAACTACGAAGACGCCGTGCGGCGTACGGATGACGGCATCCACTTAAACTGGCCCCGCACGGTTAGCTACAGCTGGCGTGAGCGCAAGTATAGCGAGAACAAGGATTACAACAAGCAACTCAACGAACTGGAGGCCTTCATGCTGGAAGCCAAAGCCTACTGCAACGGCGAGCGTGAGGGCGATGTACAATTGAAATTGGCCGCCATGTGCGACCTGTTGAATAATGATGCGAATGCCTACGTCCACGTTTACGACGCCAAGGGTATTCAAAGCGCGGTAATGCTAATGAAAGAATTTGGCATCAAACCGGTAATCGTAGGCGGTGACGAGAGTTACCTGGTGGCAGATTTTCTAAAGCAAGAGGGCGTTTCCGTCATCCTGGGCAGCACTCAGGACCTGCCTAATCGGGCCGACGCCGATATCGACCAACCCTTTAAGACACCGGCGATGCTGGCCGAAGCAGGCGTTTCTTTCGCCATCAGTCACGGTGGCTACTGGGAGCAACGCAATCTGCCCTTCGTGGCCGGCACGGCAGTCGCTTATGGTCTCGACTACGAAAAAGCCATTCAGGCGTTGACCCTGGACGCAGCAAAGATTGCGGGCATTGACCAGGATTACGGCAGCCTCGAAAATGGAAAGTCGGCTACCCTGATCGTCGTTGGTGGCGACCTGCTGGACATGCGAAAAAGCGAGGTAGAAATGGCCTTTATCGACGGACGGATGATTGACCTGGACAACAAGCAATCCGAGCTTTACCGGAAATTCAAGGAAAAGTATAGTCGCGAAAGCGGCCGATAAGATTACCCTTCCACTTTGATTATCAGACCCAGCCCCTGCATTATTTTCTAGTGCAGGGGCTGATGTTTTAGTGGATTAATTTTGCTCGAAGCAAAGCTACCCGGCAACGACCCCGGGAAGGGGCGGAGCTCAGGTGACGGCTAACGGGGCTAAAGGAAATGGTGTTATCCGGCTACCAGCTGAAGCTCGACTACGATGAGTTTGGTGGTGTTGCCCATTCTCTGCTTTTTGATGAAAGACTGGATAGGGCGCGCTTTAGAGCTTGCTACTTTGAAGTCAAAATGATA
This sequence comes from Lewinellaceae bacterium SD302, assembly GCA_002591745.1. GTDB lineage: Bacteria > Bacteroidota > Bacteroidia > Chitinophagales > Saprospiraceae > Neolewinella. The sequence goes on along the minus strand of PDLQ01000015.1, from coordinate 74,285 downwards.
ATGATCATGGCTTCAAAGTAGCAATGCTTAAGGATGACAAGCGACCTAGAGGGCTAATGTCATAAATAACCGGATATTTGCGTTTCTAAAGTAAACTAACCAACGAAATGCAAAAACTACTCTTGACACTATGCCTCATCGGCGGCCTGTTCACGGTACTGGCCGGGCAGAAAAAGATCACGCTGGAAGACATCTGGCAGACTTACGAATTTATTCCGGAGTCGGTATCCGGCTTCAACTACCTGGCCGATGGCAAATCTTACACCCGGCTGGAAGACAACAAAGTCTATAGCTACGATCTGGAGAGCGGGAAGCGAACCACTACAGTATTGGATGGTGGCGCCCTTGGTAAAGTGAAGGGCTATAACGGTAAAATTGACAGCTATGAGTTCAGCGACGACGAGTCCAAGATCCTGATCAGTTCGGATACCCGCCAGCTCTACCGCCACAGTACGGAGGCCTATTACTTCGTCTATGACCGCGAGGCCAAAACCCTTAAGCCGGTGAATTCCACACAACGTCACCGCCTGGCCAGTCTGGACCCGAGCGGCACCAAGGTCGCCTACGTGGCCGATAACGATCTATACTTCAAAAACCTGCTGAACGACCAGGTTACCCAGGTCACCAAAGACGGTAAGGTAAACGAAATCATCAACGGAGCTACTGACTGGGTCTACGAGGAAGAATTTGGCTTCGACCGGGGCTTTCAGTGGAGTCCGGACGGGCAGCGGATCGCCTACTACCGCTTCGACGAGGCGGCCGTACCCGAGTTTACCTACACCGACTTTCACGGCGAGCTTTACCCGGAGTACAATACCTTCAAGTACCCGAAAGTGGGGGAAAACAACAGTAAGGTAAGCGTACACAGCTACGATCTGAAAGCCGCCAAAAGTATGGAAATGCTGGCCGTAAATGATAACGAAAAGGACACCTGGCACTACATTCCCCGCATCAATTGGACCCGGAATGCTCAGCAACTGGCCGTGACCCGCATGAACCGTTTTCAAAATGCTTTGGAACTACTGCTGATCGATGCCAAGACCAACGAGCGCAGTACCCTGCTGAAAGAAAGCAACAAATACTATATTGACATCACGGATAATCTCTACTTTCTCAAAGATGGTAAGCAGTTCGTCTGGAGTAGCGAAAAGAGTGGCTATAACCACCTTTACCTCTACGACATGAAAGGTAAAGAGATCAACCAGTTAACCACCGGCAACTGGGAGGTGACAAATTTCTACGGCGTAGATGAAGCCAAGGGGCAAATCTATTTCCAGGCAGCCAAGCGGGACCCGATGCAGCGGGAAGTTTACGTCAAAAGCTTGCGGGGCCGCGATAATCCGCGTCCGGTGGCGGCTGACCCCGGCACCAACAGCGCAAATTTTAGCAGCACTTACGACTATTTCGTACTGACTAATTCGGCAATCAACCAGCCGGCCAGCTATCAGGTGATGAAAGGTGACGGCAGCCCCGTGCGCCGCATTCTGGACAACGCCGTACTGGCCGAGAAGCAGTTGGAATTCGGAGCGGTAGAGGCAGATTTCTTCCAGTTCGATACCGAGCGGGGTACTACGCTGAATGGTTACATGATGAAACCCGCGAATGCCGGCAACGGACGGGAAGTTCCGCTGCTGATGTTTGTTTACGGCGGCCCGGGCAGCCAGCAAGTCGTCGATAACTGGCGGGGGCAGAACTACTGGTGGTTTCAGATGCTGGTGCAAAAGGGCTTCGCAGTAGCCGTAGTAGACAATCGTGGCACCGGTGGCCGGGGTGAGGAATTTAAAAAGATGACCTACCTGGAACTGGGCAAGTACGAAACAGAAGATCAGATCAGTGCCGCAAAATACCTGGGAGGGCAGGATTACATCGATAAAGACAGAATCGCCATCTTCGGTTGGTCCTATGGTGGCTTTATGGCCCTGCACGGTATCTTACAAGGTAGCGAGGTATTCGCCGCAGCTATTTCTGTAGCTCCGGTCACCAGCTGGAAATGGTACGACACCATCTACACCGAACGTTATATGCGCACCCTGAAGGAGAACGAAAAAGGCTACGAGAATAATAGCCCGGTGAATTTTGCAGATCGCCTAAAAGGCAAATTACTCTTGGTACATGGTATGGGCGACGACAATGTTCATTTTCAACATACTGCGGAAATGGCCAATGCCCTGATTATGGCCAATAAACAGTTCGATACTTACTTCTACCCCAACCGGAATCATGGCATTTACGGTGGCCCCACGCGGTTACACCTCTACAGCAAAATGACTAATTTCCTGGTAGACAACCTGCGCCCCCAGGTATCTCGTAATCTGCGCGACCCCAATGCTGACAAACTGCGCATCCAGCGGGACTTGCCAGCGAACAATCAGCCCGCCGGAGCCGGACGCAACAAAAGTGACCTGAGAAATAAGCGTAAAAAATCACCCGAACTGAAAAGTAACGGTGGTTAATTTTTAAATGACCGGCCAACGGGAGCAGGACACTGAAGTCCTTGTAACATTTCTGTTGGCCTAATCTCACAACCGGAGAAAAATAGAATTTTTCTTCCGCGAGTGAACATCAAAAAAACCGTCTGCGTAGTAAAAGCAACGGTAAAAGTTCTAATATTCGAAGAGCGCGTCGACCTACGGCGTTGCTCTTCTTTTTTTAGTGAAATCCGTTCGGGGTGACCCGGCATCAATTAGATACTCATCAACTCCGTTATTGAAGGTAAGCTGGCAGTATTGAGACGAAGTAAGTTGATTAACCCCATACTCGTTCTAAGAAGAGCTTGTTTGGATTTCTACTTACCCAAATAAAGTTTAAAAGTGCTGATGTCTCGGCTGGATGACAGCTTAAAACTTGCCTTTGAATTTGTCCGGAATAGTTTGAGTTTTGGATAAAATTCATACATTAGGTGTATGTTCCGGCACTTTTCGTAACGGTGCATACATTTTTCGCTTTCTCTAAAACACATTATCGTGCAGAAAACACTTTTCTACGCTAGCATCATGCTATTGATGCTACTCACTACTTCACTGTCCGCCCAACCCGCTGAGCAGTGTCTTACTTACACCGGCAATTGCTCATTCAGCAACCCCGTTTTTGAAGGTTGCTTCACTGACTGGATCGCTACCAATGGTACGCCAAACAAAGCTGGCGATGGGTTCGCCATGTTTCTTTACCCGCCAGAAGAATCTTGCTCCCCGTCAAGCGACTTTTTCGGAGAAGGAGCTGCATTGAACAACCCATTGACTGGCTGCGTCGAACTTAGCTTCGACATCAAAGAAGAAAGTAATCCAAACAATTTTCAATTCTATTGGGTCAACATAGTTGCTCTGGATGCAACGGAATTCTTGTCCAATACCCAGGCTTCACCATTTCCTAGCTGCCAGTCGTCCAGCTGGGCTATTCCTCCATTGCCAAGTCAACCCGACATTTTGCTTACCGTAGGGGCCAGCGAACTGGCGGGAGGAAACGTAATTTCCGTTTCGGAGCAGATAGATATTCCAGCAGGAACGGTACAACTATGGGTTCGTCTATACGGCAAGATTGATGCTCCCGTCGTGGGCAGTGTCGGAGTTTCCATTGATAATTTTTGTCTGGAGGAATGCTTTGACCCCTGCGGAGGAAAAGAAACCGATGCTGGTGATTGCTCGCGTGACGATGCGGCTTTTATTCTGGAGTCAGACGCTATTCCAGGAAGTTTCACCCACCGTCGTTACTATCCGGTCAACTATGACCTTTACGCAGATCTCAATGCGACCCATACCTGGACACTCTACAGCAGTGAAGACCCGAACGGACCTTTTACTGAATTAGAAGTAATTACTGGCAACACTTTCGAAAGAGACCTGGCAAACGGTCCGGTCTATACTGTGATCCACAACGTAAATTATGAATGTGGCACCTATTGTTATGGTGATAATGCCTGTGGAAGTTGTGGGAAATTAAACAAGGACGGAAGCAAGGCATGTAATTACTGCGGCCCGATCTGTTGTGATGACGTACCACCTCCGTGCGACACTAAAACGCCGACCAACCTTCACTGTGAAGCAGGAAAAGACGGAACGGTATTTACGTGGGGCAACAACCCTGATGCGGATTTCTATGAGATCGATTATTACAATAACGGCAGTTTCAACTGCAATGGCAATGTTACTCAGCCGAATGAAACGACTACGACGAATAGCATCCCCAAACCCGCCGGACTTGGGACCTGCTATTGCGTGAGGGTACGCGCCCATTACCCGAATGGATGTGTCAGTAATTGGTCGTCGCCATTTTGTGATGATGGCATGTCGGTTGCTTGCACCCCGGGCGGTCCCATTGGTGGCGGCGCATTCATAGTTAACGGACCAGGAAATTCAGTGGTGAGTAATAATGAGGTGCCATTAGAAGTCTTCCCTAACCCGTCTACCAGCACGTTCAATATTCGTTTTAACAACCCGGCGGAAGTAAACCAACAAACGGTAATTCGAATCTATGACTTAACTGGAAGGATCGTCTATCAGGAGTCATTGAACGTTCAGCCGAACGCAATAACCAGCATTAACTGGCAAGCTAGCGATGAAATACCCAGAGGTGTCTATCTACTCAAAATAGCACAGGCCGGACAGGTCAATTCCAAACGGTTGGTTCTGCAATAAAACCATGAGTTTAAGATTTAAATGGGGATTCGTCGCTGACGGATTCCCATTTTCTATTTTATTCCTATACTGACTTTCCCAAGGAACTATTCATTGGACAATACGTTAAAACTCACGGAAACAACCAAAGCGCAGCATGGCCGACCCAAAAAAAATCGAATTCACTAACCGCAAGGCATCCTACGAATACACCTTTCTGGATGAAGTGGATGCTGGCATTCAGTTATTGGGTACGGAGATCAAGAGTATCCGGGCGGGGAACGTGAATTTACGTGACGCCTACTGCGTCTTTAATAAGAAGGGCGAACTCTTCATACGCTCACTTTTCATTGCCGAGTATAAACAAGGGAATCAATTCAACCACGAAGAAAGGCGGACGCGCAAACTACTCCTCAAAAGACAGGAACTGAAGAAGTGGGAGAAGAAAACCAAGGAAAAAGGATTCACCATCGTCCCCTACCGCCTGTACATCAATGAACGTGGTTTTGCCAAGGTGACCATAGTCCTTGCGCAGGGTAAGAAAGTACACGACAAGCGTGAGAGCATCAAGCAGAAGGATAATAAGCGGGCCCTGGACCGGGCGAAGAAGTATTTATAGACGCTCGGCTTCGCCTTGCTTTTGGACGGCCTCCGGCCTTTTAGACGCCTTCAGCTTTTGGACGATCGCGGAAGCGATCTTTTGGCGGTGTTAGAACCGAAGAAATAAAGTTTTACCTTCATTTATAGCACCTTCAAGAGCGAGGATCGAGCGTCCACGAGTCGTGCACCGACGTCTACAAGCCGGAGGCGTCCAAAAGCGCAGAGCGCGTCTAAACCTCCCCCTCCATCGCTTCCATATCTCTTACCAACATCCGCCGGCGGTTGAAGGTGATTATATTACGGTTACGCAAATCATTGAGGACGGAATTGACCGTTTGGCGACTGGTGGCGGTCAGGTCCGCAATCTCCTTATGGGTGAGCATATATTTGACTTCGTGCTCCATCCCCACTGCGCGGCCTTTTTCCTTCACCATCTGGATGAGAAATTCAAGGATTCGGGTCTTACTGGATTTAAAGACCAGGCTTTCCAGTCGTTGCTCCAACTCCAGGGTGCGTTTGCCGATGATGCGCATAAAGAACAATTGCAAGTCGTTGCGCTCCTTTAGCATCGCAGAAAGGTCGGATTTTTCCAGGGTGCAGACCTTGGTGTCTTGCATGACGTAAGCAAAATCACGGCGTTGCTGCTGACCGATCAGGGCCATTTCGCCGAAGACCTCACCGGGACCGAGAATGGCTTTGGTAATTTCCTTTCCATCTTCACTGTAGGTGCCGATTTTAACGCGGCCTTCGTTGATCAGATAGATGTCCTGAGCTGGCTCCTCTGGTAAGTAAACGTAGCTGTTAGCCGGAAAATCCGCTTGTTCCCGTTCGTTCAGAGATTCTTGTTTGGCGGGACAAAAAACGTTACGCAAGTCGATATTTTCGAGGTACCAAAGGGATGATTCTGCCATGATGATTTTAGTGTAAGGTAGCTGATTTTGGTTAGGATCGAGTTCAGGGTGCAAGTTCGCCCGTCACTTGAAATAGGAAAGTTACAAAGATGCTTACTTCCTTTTTATCGGCGTTACTTATAAGCAATACCATTATATTCGCCATTATGTTGCGTAGCGAACCCTGGCTTTTGCTGTTTGCCCTGTTGCTGATTAGTCAGCGACTGGTGGGCGGCCACCCCGAAAGCGTGGAAGCGGAGATTGATCGTATCTACGCCTTCGCCGATGATACGGTGAAACAACGGCTGGCCCAATTAGACCAAAGTATCGTAGAACACCGCCATGACCCAGCTGTACGCCGTGCTATCAGAATGTACGTAGAAAGGTGGCGGCGTGGTTCGGCACGCTTACTGGGGCGCAGTATAGCGTACTTCCCCTATTTCAGTGAGCAACTGGCCGCCCGTGGGATGCCGGATGCCCTAAAATACCTGACAATTCCCGAAAGCGCGTTGCGCCCCTTCGCGCTTAGTCACGTCGGCGCAGCCGGCTTCTGGCAATTGATGCCCGGCACCGCCCGCGAACTGGGCCTGACCGTAAACGATACGCTAGACGAAAGGCTGGACCTGGACCTGGGCACCCAGGCCGGACTCGATTATCTACAACTGCAGTATGAGCGCTACGGCGATTGGGCCCTGGCCATGGCTGCCTACAATGGTGGTCCCGGTCGGGTGAACCGAGCCAAACGCCGCAGCGGCAGCGAGAACTTCTGGCGGCTACGCAAGTATTTGCCCCGGGAAACCAGGGCTTACGTACCTAAGTACATTGCCGCAGCCTATCTATTCACTTATTTCTCCGCCCACGAGCTTGAAGCGGAAGAATTGGACCCGGATCTCCAATTGACGGAGATGATCACCATCCACGATTTCCTCTCCCTTCACCGGGTAGCGCAAGTAACCCAGCTGAGCCCGGCCAAGGTCATCGAATTGAATCCGGCCTACCTGCGGGGCTATATCTCTCCATCCCGACGAGGTCGAACATTACGCTTGCCAACACGCGTGATGCCGGCCATGCAGATATATTTGAAAAAGCTACACGATGGTTCGGAATCCAGACAATTGCCCTGGCGCTCACCTCGGCTCCACCGAAATACCGTTGACGCGAGTGCATCCTATCGGGAGGTGATCACTTCCCCAACGACCATCGACACTTCCGCCGCTCAATTAGCCGCCTGGGCTGGTGTGCCGGAGCACCAACTACTGATTTGGAGCGGTTACGGTCCATTGGACAGCCTGGAAAGTAGCCAGGCGTGGCGCTATCTAAAAGTGAGTAGCTTTTTACGCTTTGACGAAGAGCAGCCAGAACGCCTGGCCGCAGTTTCTCCTTTGCCGCCGCCAACACAATTACTAGTTTATCCAAAGGTGCCGCCAAGACCCCGGATTCGCCCGCTTAGCCTGGCCACGAAAAATGACGCAACCAAAGAATCTACCAAAAAAAGGCCATTTGCTGACATTTGGAGATGGCTCAAAGGTGGATAGGGCCAAACATTGTTCTTATATTGACGGCTGAGAAATCGCTTAAATCAAGAACAATGTATTTTAACTCCCAAGGAGAACAGGAGACAACCTACGACGCCATCGTGGTCGGTACCGGAATCAGCGGCGGCTGGGCGGTAAAGGAATTGACCGAAAAAGGGCTCAAGACCCTGGTCCTGGAAAAAGGACGGGATGTCAAACACGGAGACTACCCCACGGCCAATCTCGAAGACTGGGAACTGGAAAATCGCAACCAGGTGCCCCCCGCAGAAATTGAAGAGCATTACCCGAAGCAAAGCCGTACGGGTTATACGATTCGGCAGTCACACAAACACTGGTTTGTCAAAGACAGTGAGCATCCCTACGGCGAAGACCGCCGTTTCGATTGGATGCGAGGCTACCACGTCGGGGGCCGTTCCATCATGTGGGGCCGCCACAGTTACCGGCTTAGCGACATCGACTTTGAAGCCAACGCCCGCGATGGTATCGCTACCGACTGGCCGGTGCGCTACGCCGAAATGTCCCCCTGGTACGACAAAGTGGAAACTTTCGCCGGTATCAGTGGTGAACGACTGGGCCTATCACAATTACCCGATGGCCAGTTCCTGCCCATGATGCCCCTTAACTGCGCCGAAGACCACTTCCGCAAGGGCGTTGCCAAAAATATGAACGGAAGGGTGGTTACCGCCGGTCGGGTCGCTCACCTGACGGCCTACGACCCCAAGGTTCACCTGGGCACCCGCGGCCAGTGCCAGTACCGCAACCGCTGTATCCGGGGCTGTCCTTTTGGCGGTTACTTCAGCAGCGTTTCTTCCACTATCCCCGTGGCAATGGAGACCGGCAATATGACGCTACGCCCAAATAGCTCGGTTTACAGCCTGATCATGGATAAAGAAACCGGTAAAGCGAAAGGAGTTCGCGTACGCGACACTAAAACGGGCGAAGACCACGAGTTTTTTGCCAAAGTCGTTTTCCTTTGCGCTTCCGCCATCGCTTCTACTTTCATCGTAATGAATACGGAGCACGAAGAAGAAATGACCCTGGACGCCAGTGGGCAGTTGGGCCGCAACCTCATGGACCATCACTTCCGGGTGGGTGCCAGCGGTCGTCTGGATGAGTACGGCGATCAATACTACAAAGGCCGCAAACCTAACGGCGTCTACATCCCCCGTTTCCAGAACCTGCCGGGTGATCGTAGCAGCAAGAAGAATTATCTCCGTGGCTTCGGCTATCAGGGTGGTGCCAGCCGTACCAACTGGATGCGCAGCGTCCGCGAACTGGATACGACCATCGGCGCTGAGCTGAAGCAGAAAATGCTCATTCCCGGCGACTGGCGCATGGGCATGACGGCCTTTGGTGAAGCCTTACCGGACGAGAGCAACCGCATGTACATCAACCGCGAAGTAACGGATAAAGATGGACTGCCCACCATTACTTTCGACGCTGCCTGGGGAGAGAATGAATACGCGATGAAAGAGGATATGATCAATGAGGCCGCCGAAATGCTGGAGGCCGCCGGGTTTAAGGACGTAGATACTTACGATGCCCATAGTTTCCCCGGCCTTGGCATCCACGAAATGGGTACGGCCCGCATGGGCACCAGCAAACGCAACAGCGTACTGGACAAGCACAACCGCCTTTGGAGCGCCCCCAATGTCTACATCACCGACGGGTCGTTCATGACCAGTGCCGCTTGTGTCAACCCCTCCCTTACCTACATGGCTTTCACCGCCCGCGCCGCCGACCACGCCGTGGAGTCGTTGAAAAAAATGGACATCTAAATCATAACAATCACCATCATGACTTCAAAGTAGCAATGCCAATTGTAAGGCACTGCTACTTTGAAGCCAAAAACACAACAATTATGAACCGTCGAGAAATTCTGCGTTACGCCGCTCTGGCCACCGGAGCCGCCGTGAGTGCCCCGCTGGCTTCCGCTTTTCTAACCAGTTGCGAAAGTGATGCCGCAGTCGCAACTCCGGAAGTAGTTGCAGCGGAGCCATACAGCCCCACATTCTTTAATCAGGAGCAGTACGATTATATCACAAAATTTGCCGATACCATCATTCCCCGTACCGATACGCCGGGAGCCAGCGACGTGGGTGTGCCAGAAACCATTGACCGTATGGTAGGGGCCGTCTACAGCGAAGAGGCACAGGAAGAAACTAAAGCCGGCCTGAACAAATTAATGGCTAAAATGGATGCGGATAATGCCGCCTCTCAAGGCTTCAAAGGGCTGGACGAAGGGGCTATGCTGATCTACCTTCAAGACCAGGACCTGCATTATAAAAACCCGGAAACGGACTGGGAAACGCTGGGCGAAGAGGAGATGACCTTACGAGATACTTACTTTGCGCTCAAGCAAGCTACCATCGCTTATTATTTCGGTAGTGAGGAAGTGGCAACCAACCAACTTGCTTACCTGCCAATTCCGGGCGAGTACATACCCTGCGGTGATCTGGAAGAGCTGACGGGCGGAGTTGCCTGGGCCATTTAAATAATGATTGAAGGACTGAGGTAAGAGCTTGTTTGGGAATTGCTACGAACTGAAAAACAATAATTTATGGTTCTGACTATACCATAAAATTGTGAGCTTAGCGGGTCAAGCGATCTATTTTTGGTGACGCCAGGTTCATAAATGCTTGTTTTTCAGGAAATAGAAATCCAAACAAGCTCTAAAGAAGTGATTGAAGAGTTCAAGTTGCCAGCGGCCTGGTTAGGATTACTGCGGATTTTAGCTCTTGATCTCAAATGCCTCTTTCCTTAATCTTTCTCCCTTGCTTACCTCAACCTTTTATTTCTCAACTCCTCAGTTTTCCCAGCATGTACATACAACCCAAAACCAACGAAAACACCTTCGATGCCATCGTCATCGGCACTGGTATAAGCGGCGGCTATGCCGCGATGGAGCTATGTAAAAAAGGCTATAAGACCCTGATCCTGGAGCGTGGCAGGGATGTCAAACACGGTGATTACCCTACGGCGAACATGGATAACTGGGAACTGGAGTACAACAACAAGGTGCCTAAGGAGGAGATTGCCCGTCATTACTCTAAGCAAAATCGGCTGTCGTGGTGGGTAAACCAGGACAATAAGCACTGGATCGCCAAAGATGACGAATACGATTACGATGAGGTGAATCGCTTCGACTGGATCAGGGGGCACCACGTCGGTGGCCGCTCCATCATGTGGGGTCGCCATTGTTACCGCTGGAGTGACCTGGATTTCGAAGCCAACGCCAAGGAAGGTATCGGGGTAGATTGGCCGATCCGCTACGCGGACATCGAGCCCTGGTACAGCTACGTGGAAAAATTCGTGGGTGTACAGGGACAGAAAGAAGGACTACCACAGGTGCCGGACGGTGAATTCCTACCTCCCTTCCAGCTCAACTGTGCCGAGCAGATGATGCGGGAGAAAATCAACGCCAAATACCCCTACCGCCTGCTAACACCGGGCCGAACGGCCAACCTTAGCCAGTACAATCCCGATGTTCATAAAGGGCTCCGTGGGCAGTGCCAGGCTCGTGACCGTTGCTGGCGTGGCTGCCCCTATGGTGGTTATTTTAGTAGTGTCTCAGCTACGCTGCCGGTAGCGATGGACACCGGAAACCTGACCTTACGGGCCGACAGCATTGTGCATACGATCATTTTTGACGACAAAACTCAAAAAGCCACCGGCGTACGAGTAAAAGACCGGAACACCGGAGAAGAGCTCGAATTCTACAGCCGGATCGTGTTCTGCAACGCCAGTACGGTAGGATCGACGGCGATCTTACTGAACAGTCGTAGCGAACGGTTCCCCGACGGACTAGGCAACGATAGCGGAGAGTTGGGTCATAACCTGATGGATCACCACTACGGCATGGGTGCTTCGGCTGAATTACCGGGCATGAAGGATCAATACTACAAAGGACGGCGACCCAATGGTGGATTTTACATTCCTCGTTTCCGTAATATTAACAAGGAAACCCAGCGCAAAGACTACCGTCGGGGTTTTGGTTACCAGGGTGGCGCGAGCCGGGGACTCAACTTTGGGGCCGATGGCATTGGAGAACAGCTAAAAAAGAGTGCAGCTCAACCCGGTCCCTGGCGAGTCTGGATGACCTGTTTCGGCGAGTTACTGCCTTATCACGAGAACAAGATGTACCTCAACTTTGAGAAGTTGGATCAACACGGGCAACCTACTCTGGTTTTTGATGCCAAGCTCCGAGAAAACGAGATGGCTCTGCGTAAGGACGGTGTTAACTGTGCCGCCGAAATGCTGGACGCAGCCGGAGGAGTTAATATTCAGACTACCAATAACGAAACGGCCCCCGGTGCCGCTATCCACGAAATGGGAACCGCCCGGATGGGCCGCGACCCTAAGACCAGCGTACTGAATAAGTGGAACCAGGTACACGCGGTAAAAAATGTCTTCGTAACTGATGGTAGCTTCATGACCAGTTCTGCTACCCAGAACCCTAGTATCACCTACATGGCGATGACGGCCCGGGCAGTGGATAAGATGCACCAGTTGGTGCAGGCCGGGGAGCTGTAAACCAACTTTCGATCACGATGAGTTACCTAAACTAGTAGCTGCTGCCATGAAACTCCTATTACTCCCTTTACTCTTTTTCGTTGTTCAATTAGGCAGCCAGTCATTTTCTTCGCCCACGGTATTTCCGTACAATACCAACGGGGAAGTTTTCAGTCTCGAAGCCGGCGAAGCAGGAAGCTACTACGTAGCCGGATCATTTCGAGACTCCATTACGTTCCCAGGAGGAATGGCAGGAGATACCACTTTTGTACAATCGGAAGTAGTGGCCTTTGTTTGCCGTTTTACGGCTAACGATGAACTCGACTGGATAAGGGTAGTTCAAAACGAGACTTCAAGGGTCTTCGATATTCACCGAAGTAGCACTGGTGATCTGTTTATAGTCGGAAGCTTTAAAGGAATAGTCGATTTTGGTCAGGGATTTACCAGGAATGGAGGAGAATATGATACCGGCTTCGTCTGGAAGCTCAATGAGGCCGGAGACATAATTGATGTCCGAGTATACCGTTCATTTCTTGATCAGGCAGCTGCTACCAGGATCACGACCGATGCTGAAGGCAACCTTTACGTTGCTGGTTTTTACGAAGACAAAATAGACGTAGACCTGGACCCGACCCCGGGAAGTGGAGATTTTCTTCTTTCAGCAGTTGACAGGAATCTATTTGCAGCTAAGTATGATGCTGATTTTAATCTGGACTGGGCAGAATCCATAGGGTGGACTTCCAGTAACATCTCCGTTAGATCTATCCTAGCTGACGACGACGGTCACGCATACCTTGTTGGGGATTTCTCCGGTGAGATTGATTTTGATGAAGAACCTACCGCGGCCGCCGGAGGAACTGATATATTCATCGCCAAACACCACCCCAGTGGATCCAACTGGCTATGGTATGAAACCTACGGAGGGCCAGGGTCAGAGATTGCCCACGATGCTATTTTCACCAACCAAAGCCCAACCGAAATATTGATCTCCGGCAGTTTCACTGCTGATTTCGAATACGCTGGAGAAGAGGTGACTTTAGACCCTTCTTCTGAGAAAGCCGGATTTTTACTACAACATTCCATTAATGCACAACCAACCAATAGCGCCGTAATAGATGCTTTAGGAAATGTGCAATTATTTGACGTAAATATCGGCCCCCAGGGAAATACACTATTGTTTGGTAGATTCTCTGGATCACTACCATTAGTGAACGGCACTAGTCTGACGACGGATAGCCTTTCGGCATTGTTTGTTGGAGAACTAGACTTCGATTCTGAGTTTTCAAGAGCCGTGGTCTGTGCCGAGGGAACCTTTTTTGATCCTCCTTTTTATACGCCACTCAGCTGGCCGGAATTTACGGTTACGGAAACCGAAAAACTGATCATGTCGAGTTTCGCCTTCGGCCCCACTTTGGTTTCTCCTGGTCCCGAAGAGGTTACTTTGACCCGGCTTGAGTACAATTTTCGTACAAGCTACCCTGGCTTCATCATTGGCCTGAATGATTTTCTTTTACCCTCTTCGGCAAATGACAGTTGGTTGTCAGCCAAGGAGGTGAGACTCTACCCGAATCCGGGAACAAATCAACTCTTTTTCCAGACGGACCAACCGCTCTTTGACCTTCAGTTATTAGATATCTCTGGAAAGTTACTGCGCCGCCATCCCGGACCAATACAGCACGTCTGGAATCTCGGCCTATTACCCATGGGAACCTATATTGTCAGAGGCAGAACTGAGCACAGCTGGTTTAAACGGCGTTATCTCAATAGTAAGGGTTAAAATATGCGCCACTTGGTGTGGTACGAGCGTTTTTCTACTTCCGCTTTTTGATGCTTCCCAGTACATAATTGAAACCCTTTCGCAACATATCAATCATCTCCGGCGTCAGATCACCGGGTTGTTTGAGGCGAAAATGGTGGATGTACTTGTTCTTGCCCATGTTGTCCAAACGAGCACGAAATATGGAAGGGTGACTCAGCTTTTTATCGTAGAAGAAGGCAACGTCCAGTTGATCTTTCATGGGGCGGACCACCATCCAGGCCTTGCCATTATTGAAGATAATGGCTTTTTTGCCGGCACCGATGATCTGTGGCTCCCAGTCGGCTACGGCAACCAGTAGTTCATCAAAGACCAATAAAACATTATCGGGTTTACCAGCCAGAACGTCATCAATCGTTTCCGGGCTACAGTAATGACTTTGATTCTTCTTAAAAAAAGCGCGTTGGCAATTGGGGCATACCCAAGTATCGGCTTCCTGCATCTTAATTATCGGTTTTGACGGAAAATAGTCTCTTCGATAAATAAGTCTTCGTTGGGCGGATTGTTCTGGGTAAGCAGGACGAGGGGATTCCCAAGAATACAGAATAGGAAAAGGTGACAGTTAGTTTCGTTGTGCCAGACCAAAAGCCCTGCTTTTATTTAGCAAAAAAGTTTATTCCAGCCAGGCAGCGACAGGACTCCATATTCCTTAGGGCATAGATGCCGCAAACCAACCTGCCTATTGGCAGGACGGACAATAACGAATGGTCACCTTTTCCTGCTATACACCTTTTGCGCGAGAACTTTCACTACGCACGTAAACCAGTAACTCTACATGGTATAGAAAAAGCGTTCTTCGGCAATCTTGCCATCCACTACTTTGTAGACGCAGATTTCGGCATCGGCAGTGCGGGTGCCATCATTTTTCTCAACGTCGATGAACATCGAAACGGAGAAGTAACCGCCACCAATTACCGGGTCGGAGATACGGAGTTCGTGAACTTGTTTGACATCCCGGGCCCAAGCTTCGGACTTTTTCTTGAGGTTGTCCAGTCCCTTGGCACTACCATTTGGCACGCCGGCCATTTCATGAGATTCGGCGTCTTGAGCGAATAATTCATCGTAGCACTGGTCGAGTTTTCCGCTACGGCCCATTTCGACCAAACGGTCGGCAACTTGCTGAGTTGTCATATTTGAACTTTTTTGTTTGTTTTCATAAAATTAAAAACATTTTTCCATAAATGCAAATTTGTTTTCCGATATTGCCATTCAGGCATCTCTGCATACCAGCAGAAGAGGAAATATTTCTGTTGAATGATCCATTTGCTGCTTTGGCTTTGCTGATCGTTGTCAACCGCAGCCAGCATTGCTACTTTGTCAGTAATAGTCTCCCTAGTGATCTTAAAACCTTGCGGAGTAGCTAATTGAAATACTTCAAAATATTTGGGTGTTCCTCAAAATCACCAATCAAAACAACTTCTAATGGCTAATAAAACCACCCCTACTAACGTCTCCGTTTCCGATTTTCTGGCTACGGTTGACAACGAACAGAAAAGAGCCGATGCACAAACGATCATCGATTTGATGCAGGAAATCACCGGCGAGTCACCAGTAATGTGGGGTCCGAGTATAATTGGCTTTGGCAAATACCACTATACTTACGCCAGTGGCCGGGAAGGCGATTGGATGGAAACCGGCTTTAGTCCTCGCAAATCTGCTATTTCTCTTTACCTGATGGGTGGTATCGGGCGTCAGGCCGATCTGTTGGAAAAACTTGGTAAATACAAGACCGGTAAAAGCTGTTTGTACATAAAGCGACTGAGCGACGTGGATATGGATGTACTACGGGAACTGATAGCCACTTCCGTTAAACAAGTTCGCAACGGAGATATTCAATATTAGCGAAAAGGATTCGACAAAAGCAGTACCTTTGCAGGGCCTAACAGCGACCGGAATGCCACCACTTTTTTAATATTCCGGCGCGATAAACCAGCTTAATAATGGCCCAAGTAGAACTGATCATGCCCAAGATGGGCGAAAGTATCATGGAAGCGACGATCCTTAATTGGGTCAAGCAAGAAGGAGAACAAGTAGAGGTAGACGATACCATTCTTGAGATCGCTACTGATAAAGTAGACAGTGAAGTGCCCTCCCCCGTAGCCGGCACACTGAAAGAAATTCTCTTCCAGGTAGACGATGTTGTAGCTATTGGCCAAGTCATCGCCATCATTGAAACCGAAGCAGGAGCGGAAGTTTCCCCTTCTCCTACGGTAGCATCCGCCGGTGAGCAAGCCCCTACCCAGGAGGCGGAGAAAAAAGAGGCTCCTACAGCTGCAAAAGCTCCGGCAGTAGCTGCTCCCGCAACCAGCACTGGTCATACCGTTTCGCCAGACGACGACCGTTTTTACAGTCCCCTGGTACGCTCCATCGCCGAGAAAGAAAATATTGGTACCGCCGAGCTGGAGTCCATCCCCGGCACCGGCAAAAACGGCCGGGTAACTAAAAAGGACATGGCCGCTTATCTAAAGCGCCGCGACAATAGTTTCCTGAACGGCAATTCCGCGCCGAAGCCCGTTGCTGCCGCTGCTCCGAAATCAGATAAGCCGGCTGCCGCCCCCTACCGTCCCCAGGCCGGTGAGGAGATCGTGGAAATGGATCGTATGCGCCGCCTTATCGCCGACCACATGGTGAAGTCAAAGCATACTTCGCCTCACGTTACCTCCTTTATCGAGGTGGACGTCACAAACATCGTCAACTGGCGTAACCGCAACAAAAAAGCCTTCCAGGAGCAACACGGTGAAAAAATTACCTTTACGCCTATCTTCGTTGAGGCCGTAGCCAAAGCCATCGTGGATTTTCCCGGAATCAATGTTTCCGTAGATGGTACTAAAATCATCAAAAAACGCGACATTAACATTGGTATGGCCGCAGCACTGCCCAGTGGAAATCTGATCGTACCGGTGATCAAGAACGCCGACGAGAAAAACCTTTTGGGCCTGTCCAAAACCGTTAACGACCTGGCAGCACGCGCCCGCGCCGGCAAACTCAAACCGGACGAAACTCAGGGAGGAACCTTCACCCTCACCAACGTGGGTACTTTCGGTAATGTCATGGGTACTCCCATCATCAATCAGCCGCAAGTCGCCATTTTGGCCGTGGGGACCATCAAGAAAAAACCCGCCGTGGTGGAAACGGAATATGGCGATGTCATCGCCGTTCGTCAACTCATGTTTATGAGCCTGAGCTATGACCACCGGGTGGTAGACGGTGCCCTGGGCGGAACTTTCCTGAGAAAAATTGGGGATTACTTAGAAGCCTTTTCTGCGGCAGACGTTTAGACAAACTCCGCGCTTGTGGACGCTGGTGCCTCGCTTGCGTATGTGTGGGGCGATTAATCGAAGATTAAAGCTTTTATCTTTGATTGGTGGCCCCGCAAGATCGCTTTAGCGATCATCCACAAGGGCTTTAGCCCGTCCACAAGCGAAGCGTCTATCGGGGCTTCGCCCGCTTACATACTGTCTTGTAGTTTCTTCAATTCCTCCAGTTTTCCATCCTTTGCCAAGGTCGCCTGTTTTGGCCAACTGCTCGGGTTATGAGACTTGTAGCGATTCCCCGCCTCAGCCAGGATGCTGCGCAGTTTGTCTTCGGAACTTGCCGCCAATTCAATTAAGCTATCAACGCCACCGGCTTTCAGGATAGATTCGATCTTCGGGCCGATGCCCTCGATGACCTGTAAATTGCTCATCTTGATCGGATTGTCTTTTATCTTCTTCGTGGCCGGCTGAATGCTTCGCTCTTGTTGCGTAGCGGCAGAATCCTTTGCGGCGGACTGCAATCTTCTCGCTTGTCCCGTCCAGTCAGCCTTGGCGATCACACCGGGGAGGTAACCGATCTTCTTAGTGATTTCGACCACATCCTCTTCGGACCAACCGGCAATCTGGGCGTAGGTATAAACCCCTTGCTCATTGAGCTGTTTTTCGAGAAAAGGGCCGATATTTTTGATCATTTTCAGGTCGTCCGCTACTACCCCATCCGGGGGAAGGACGGGTACCACGAGGCTGGGCGTGGTATCAACGATAACTTCCATACCGCCGTCCTGGTCTGTACGAACGCCTGCTTCGGTGATGTCGGCACGGATAACCAATGGTTCTCCGTCAGTTTCTTGCACGGGAGTAGGGCTGCCGATGATGGGCTGATGAGGCGTGCCGTAAGGAGCGTCGATACTTCGGTCATTACCATTATTGCCGGCCGAACTATTAATGCCTGCCTCTAAGCGTTGATTCTCGGAAGACAACTCACTCAGGCGCTGCTCGAAAGCCTGGAATCTTGCTTCGGCCGCGTCCAGGTAATCCTGCAGGTCACCCGGTACTGTCGAGTCAGTGCCTGCGGAGCTACCAGCATTGCTACTTTGGTAGTCCCCATCATTCACCTGGGCCAATAACCGCTGATTTTCACTGCGTAAAAGTTGTAACTGATCCTGAAGTGTGCGTACTTCATCACCTTCTTCTTCAGTCGATCCCGGCTGGACGGATTCCACTTCTTCCAAACGTTCCAGAGCGGCAACTTTTTCGCGGCTCAGGGCGGCCACTTCTTTTTCCAATGCCTTTTCCCTCGCACTGGCCCGATCGTAACTCGCCTGGAGGTCTGCTCTTTCCTTATCAACGATCAGATATTGCGCTTTATAGCGTTTCAGGGCACTGCCTCGAATGAGCAGGCCAATGAGTAGACCGATAATGAACAGTAATCCGGCCACCAGCCAGAAAAACAACATTTGCTGGCTGCTGAGGGTGGCGAAGTAGTCCTGGAGGTCGTTAAAAAAATCCATAGGTTCAAGGTAAGTATTTTGACTAACAAAGTAGCAGTGCTGGCCAGGAATGAGCACTAATTTTTCGACGACGATCAGCAAAGCTAAAGCAGCAGTAAAGGTCTGGCCCAGGCTACATTTTATATGACGTCGGCCTTCCGGTGGTACGGCTTTCGTCTACGAGTTCTTCGGTTTCGTCGTGTGGTGTCTCGCTTAATTTTTTCTCAAAGCTGGCTTCAAAATCGGCCACCGGATCGTGAGGGAAGGTAAGTGGCGTACCGTGCTGGAAAAAATCCTGTAATTCTTCCAGACTGATCATGTATCGGTTGTCACCCGAGTAATGTTCGGGATCGTCACAGTGTAACAAATCAGCAGCCAACCACTGCCCGAGCTGGAAGTAGCTTTCCCACTGAATGGGATCAAAAAACTGGTCGGCCGTACTTTCGTGGGGGAAGGAGGGATTATAAATTTTGTACTTGTAGGTGCCATAGCGCAGTACATCGTCACGCGAAATTTCCGGTCGGCCCACGGGGGCGGTTACACTGGATTTGAGGTAGACGAAAGTGCCGATTTTATAGTCGTCGTAGTGGACGATCTCCTCTCCCCGGGGCGTTTCCACCTTATCCCATAGCTGATACATATCCGCGATGGCGTAGCGTTGCTGGCTGTAGCCATGACTGGGGCGGGGGCGGATAACCCTTTCTGGCACCTGGTCGTCGCGGAAGCGGATATCGATGCCCAATTCATTGCGGGCCCGGACCGTCAGGTTTTCCAAAGCCCCAAAAATGTAAAACGGGTCTGCCTCAGCATCTACGGCCAGAATGAGGCGGCAGCGGCGGCGGAGTAGTTCCATCACGCCCAGATTTTCGATGTGCCCGCCATCGGAAATGTTGACCATCAATTTATCCGTGCTGATCCGGCTGAACAACTCGTAAAAGAAGTAGGCCGGCCACCAGACTACGGGGTATTTGCTCACCAGTTTCATGGGGTTCCAGATCCAGAAGCCGAGCCGGAGGTTGAATAAAGTAGTGAGAATACTCAGGATTTTGCTGCTATAAGCACCCATGCCCGGGTTAACCGCCGCCGCACTGATCGTAATGGCCGAGGGCAGGGTGAGGTCGCGATAACCCTTAGCTTCGTTCGTGGGTACGTAGCCGACCAACTTGGAGCCGCAGTAATTGGGCGAGAGCAGAAAATAATCGCTGGCCTTGCTGCCCTGAAAATTGGGATCACTGCTACTTTGCAGATTCAAAGTCGTATTGATCAGCGGGTAAGGAGCTAATTCCCTCTCCTCCCCGGTATGCTGCATTTTGTGGAGCAGAACGTTTTTATCTCCTTCGGCAAAATGCAAAAATGCATCTGCCAACTGCTTGCGATAAAAGCGGTGAAAACTGGTGGCATTGGGGTTGGTGATAAAGCCCATTACGATCAGAAAGAAAATGACGGCCAGCATGGGTAGCAGACTGTTGGCATCCAGCCCACGCACGCCCCGGAATCCCCAGAACAGACTACCCGCCACCCCTAACATGAGTAGCAGCACCGCAGCCGCTTCCAGCCGATTGTACCAACTGGAGATGTGCAGCCGGTAGACGAATATCGTATTGAACAAATAGTGGATTCCGATGATGACGGCCAGCACGATACCACCATTGAGCAGCAAATCATTGACGAAACTGGAAATCTGATTAATGGAAAAATCAAAAACATCCCACAGGATCAGGTGCAATACGTAGCCCACCCCCAGGATAATCGCCGGGCTCACCAGGCTCATCGCCAGACTGACCACATAGGCGACGACGAGGGTGATGATATTCCAAATTTTGTGCCAGCCTTCGCCGGGAAAAAGATAGCGGCCCCGTTTGCGGAGATAGTCGATGTGATCGTCCTGAAAGAGATCGTCGTATCCGCCGTCCCCTTGCAATATAGCCTGGATGTAGCTGTTGGTGTAGCCACCCCCACTGACCGAACTGAGGTAGTCCGCCTGCTTCAGAATATTGAAACGCTGCAGGGTCTTGAGTACCCCCAGGTTAATGACCGCCGAACGAATGCCACCGCCACTGAGCGCGATACCGAAACGGTTTTCATCCAGAGCATCAGCGAAGTCCTCACTGAAGTGCTTTTTGCGGCGGGCGGCAAGGATTTTTTGCTCGGCTTCCAGTACTTGGCGGAGTTCTAGGTTGTCCATGTTCTCAATAGTTCAAGCTTTGCTTTTACCAAATCTAAAATCTTATCAGATACGCGAAACCCATTTTTGACCAAACGATCGATTATCGCTTCTCCTCGCTCAATTTTGCCTTCCCGTTGAGCTACTACAATTACGCCTAACAATCCTATAATTTTAATTCCGCTGTCTTTGGCTATTTTCCTTCCTTTTCTTTCATCTATGATCAGCGTCAATTCACTTTTGCCAAGGCTGTAAGCAATCGAACTTGCCTCTCCGGGGTCGAGCGATTTTAAATAAGATTTGTACAAATTATTATCGTATTCGTCAGTGATCGTTATCCATTCCGGAGTAGTGAGTTCAACCTCTTTGGCTACAACATCGGTAATTAAAATCTCTCCATATAAATCATAAAGGATCTCTAAATGGCCGATATCGTTAAGGGCTATAATTGGGCTGGCGTCAGATACTATAGTCATTCTAGATTGCATCTAACTCCTCCTGGAATTCATCTTCGTCATATTGAAAAATAGACACCCCGTATTTTCCCACAACCTCAAGAAAGCTTCTCTTTGACAAACCTACCATTTCAGCAGCTTGGCCAGAAGAAAGGATTCCACGGTCAAAAAGCAGTGCGGCGATGTTCATAGTAAGTTCGAATTCGGACAGCTGCACGGCATCCGGAACTTTGATCTGGTAAGTCATGACATCAGGTTTTAATTATGAAACGGAGTTAAGCGATTACAAGTTGCTAAAGAACTACTTCTGTCTCTTCAGCCAATCAATAATACCCATAAAGTAAACCTCCTGGTCATCCCACATCGCCATATGGCTGCCGTCGGGGCAGTGAAGGTATTCGCCTTTGGGCAGTTTTTCAGACATCATTTTCATAAAGGCCGGGTCCATCGTATCGTGTTGGGCACCGATGACCAGGGTAGGAATTTCAATCTTCGCCAAGTCTTCGGTGCGATCCCAGTTGGCCAACTTGCCGCGGATACCAAATTCGCTGGGCCCTTGCATCGGCACGTAGATATCCGGGTTGGTATTCTCAAAAGCAACGTTGACTGCCCGGGGCCACTCCCCCAGCGGCCGCCGCAACACATGTTTCGTATAGTGTTCGGTGGTCATCAGGTTCACGTAATCCGGGTTAGAGAAATCCTCAGCGTCCTCGTAGGCCAGAATTTTCCGGTAGGTCTCCTCCCCCAGTCCCGGCCCCAGCACCTCGTGGGCATAGCGGCCGTAAGCCGGGCAGCTGCTCATCATGTTACTGATGATCAGTCCCTTCATTTTGTCCTGGTATTTAAGGGCATATTCAATACCGAGGATCCCTCCCCAACTGTGACCCAGAACGTAGAAATTATCAGGTCCCAGATCAAGTGCCTGACGGACCTGCTCTACTTCTTCTACGAAGCGGGGCGTGTTCCAAAGGCTGGTATCGCCGGGATGGTCACTACGGTAGCTGCCCAATTGGTCGTAATAATAGTACTCGATGGCCGCGCCGGGGAAATAGCTGTCGGCCGGCTCGAAATAGAGGGAACTCACCCCCGGTCCACCGTGCAATAGCAGTACCTTGATCTTGGGGTTATTGCCCGTCCGTTTGGTGTAGACGTTGAAGGTACCCGATGGCGTTTCGATCGGGATCATTTTTACCCCGCCGGTGTAAACGTCGTCGCGGCCGGTATTATCAAAATATCCATTCCGTGGCTCGTCTGCCACGGGTGGCGGATTTTTTGTGGGTTGCTCACACGCAAACAGGGTCAGCAGGCAGAGTAAAGTAAATATTCTGGGCATGGGCTTAGACTATGGGTTGGAGGAGTTAAGGTAAGGAGATTTTATGTGTTAACTTGAGCTCATAATTTTGGCTAACAAAGTAGCAGTGAGTGTGGACTCGTCCGCCGAGGCACGACGTTTGGAGCTGACTCGTCGGCCGAGCGGATATCATTTGTAATTCTGACTTAGCGACTTGACTTTGAATTCCACTCGGCCGACGAACCAGGCCCTGCGGTCCGATCATGTCACCTTGGCCGCTCTAACGAGTACCTCGGACCGGAGGTCCTCGACCCTGGGCTTCGCGACTTGACTTTGAATTCCGCTCGGCCGACGAACCAAGCCCTGCGGTCCGTTTCGGCGGACGAGCTCAAATCCCTGCTACTTTGAAGTCATAAAAAATCAAAATCTACCGATGGTACAACAGTTAGACGCCACCAAGATTCTCTTCCTGGATATCGAGACCGTAAGCGGAGCGGCTACCTACGCCGATCTGGACGAAACCATGCAAGCTCTCTGGCAGCATAAAGCCCGGAGTGTGCTAAAGCGCTGGAACGGCGAAGAAATTACCGACGAAGAATACGCCCAGAGTTACCTGGACGCCGCCGGCATTTTCGCTGAGTTTGGCAAAATTGTCTGTATCAGCGTAGGGGTAGTATACCGGGATAAGGACAGCAAAAAACTGGGTATTCGCCTGAAATCCTACGCCAGCGCTGACGAACATAAACTACTCAGCGAATTCAACGAACTGCTGAACCAGTATTACGGCGACCCGAACCGCTTCTTCATCTGCGGCCACAACATCAAGGAATTCGACGTGCCCTATATGTGCCGGCGTATGGTGGTCAATTCTCTGCCTTTTCCACGTATGCTGGACATCTCCGGTAAAAAACCATGGGAGACCAAACACCTCCTGGACACCCTGGAGCTTTGGAAATTCGGCGATCGTAAAAATTTCACTTCCCTCAAATTGCTGGCCGCCGTCCTCGGCTTTCCCAGCCCAAAGGACGATATAGATGGCAGTATGGTCGGTCGCGTTTTCTGGGAAGATAATAACGTGGAACGCATCGCACATTACTGTGAAAAGGACGTTTTGGCAACTACTCAATTGTTTCTCCGTTACCAGCTAAAGCCATTGCTGGAGGAGGAGATGGTGACGCACGTTTAGACGCTCGGCTTCGCCTCGCTTTTGTGGGAGCCCGTTCTATGATCAGATTTTTTTAGTTTTTGCTATTAGCTCACCCAAAAGATCGCTTCAGCGATCATCTAAAAGGGCGCAGCCCGTCTAAAAGCCGAAGGCGTCCAAGAGGGTGTAGCCCGTCTAAAAGCCGAAGGCGTCCAAGAAGGCGCAGCCCGTCCTAAAAAATCCCTGCAAATGATCTCCGTCACCAAAGCTCAACTCGACGCACTCGCCGACCGCTACAACCGCCCCGCCTTCATCCCCCATGACCCGATCAGCCTGCCGCATGCCTTTGAGGATCGGCGGGATCGTGAGATCATCGGTTTCTGGACCGCCGTACTAGCCTGGGGGCAACGCAAAACGATCCTCAACAAGAGTCTTGAACTGGTCGAGTTGATGGGCGGTGAACCCTACCGTTTTATCACCGAGCACCATCCGGAGGATCGCGACCGATTTGCCGACTGGAAGCACCGAACTTTCAACTTTGAAGACACCCGTTATTTCCTCGAATGGTTGCAGCGCTATTACCGCGAGCACGACAGTCTGGAAGAGGCCTTCGCCCGTCACCTGACGCCAGAGGACGAAGATATTGAAAACGCCCTCCGCGGTTTCCACGATGATTTTTTCTCACTGCCGGATGCTCCCCGGCGGACCCGCAAGCACATTGCCACGCCCACCCGCAAGAGCCGCTGCAAACGACTGTGTATGTTCCTGCGCTGGATGGTCCGCCGGGATGAGAATGGAGTCGATTTTGGTGACTGGAGCAATATCTCACCCGCCCAACTCTGCCTGCCGCTGGACGTACACGTAGAGCGGGTCGCCCGTCAGTTCGGCCTGCTCACCCGAAAACAGTGCGATTGGCTGGCGGTCAAAGAACTGACCGCCAATCTGCGAAGCTTTGACGCCGAAGATCCCGCCCGCTACGATTTTGCGCTCTTCGGGCTAGGCGTTATGAAAGGAGAAGGCCTGGCCGGAGAATGAAGATATCGGTCATTGGCACAAATGATTCTGGTCAACGTACTGTTAATTTAGGAGTTAGGACGGGACCTAAAGGTTTGGCTTGCTTATATTTGTAATCAGCACCCCACGGACTTTTTGTATTATAATCTCAAGAACATTCCCGAGCCACATCACTTGGGTAAGATACCAGACTTCATGAAAAGAAAGCTACTCACATTTATGGCCGCCACTTTCTGTGTGGCCATCTTTGCCCAGGACCCGGCACTTTACCGCACCATCGACGGCACTCAAAACAACGTAAACAACCCTGAATGGGGAGCGGCTCACACTGCTTTGCTGCAAATTGCCGGCGTGGGTTTTGCCGATGGTTTTTCCAGCCCTGCCGGTGCGGATCGCCCCAACGCCCGCTACCTCTCTAACCTCATCTTCGACCAACCGGACCTATTGCCAGACCCCATGACCCTGAGTGATTTCACCTGGGTCTTTGGCCAGTTCATGGACCACGATCTGGGCCTTACTGAAGGTACCGAAGAACCTTTTAACGTACCGGTACCCCAGGGTGATCCCGATCTGGATCCACTCGGTTTCGGCAACGTCGAGATCAGCGTAAACCGCACCAAATTCATGGATGGAACCGGGCTGGACGTGGATAACCCCGCCCAGTACGCCAACGAGATCACGGCATTTATCGACGGCTCGGCCGTCTATGGCTCCGACGAGGAACGAGCCGCCTGGCTACGCTCATTCGAAGACGGCAAGATGAAAGTCTCCACCGGCAACCTGCTGCCTTACAACACCATCGACGGAGAGTTTGACAGCCCGATAGACCCGGATGCTCCCCACATGGGTGATGACGTGGGTTTTTCGCCGCGTCTTTTTGTAGCTGGTGACGTGCGCGCCAACGAAAATCCTTTATTGACCTCCTTTCACACCCTGTTCGTTCGTGAACATAACCGCCGTGCCGAGATCATTAAAACCGAGCATCCGGATTGGACGGACGAAGAAATTTATCAGCTGGCGCGTAAGTACGTTGGCGGACACATCGCCGCCATTACATACAACGAGTGGCTGCCAGCCATGGGCGTGCCGATCGCAGACTACAGCGGTTATGACGAAACCATCCACCCCCAGCTTTCCAACACTTTCACGGCCGCCGGTTTCCGGGTGGGGCATACGCTTTTAAACAGCCTGATCCTGCGCGTTGACAACAATGGCAACGAACTTCCAGAAGGGCATATGCTGTTGCGCAACGGCTTTTTCAACGTTAATGCTCTTCCGGAAGTTGGCGGAATCGACCCCTACCTGGCCGGAATGGGACAGCAGGTACAACAAACCATGGATAGCCGGATTGTCGACGACGTACGCAACTTTCTCTTTGGCCCTCCCGGTGCCGGTGGGACGGACCTGGCCTCCATCAATATCGCCAGGGGGCGGGAACGCGGCTTACCTAGCTTCAATGCCATCCGCCAGGCTCACGGTCTTGCTCCTTACTTCTTCCTGGAGCAGATCAATGCTGACGTAAGTGTTTACAGTTTACTTTTTCAGGCTTATTTCGGCAACGTCAACGAGGTCGACCCCTGGATCGGCATGCTCGCCGAATCACCAATGCCTGATGCGCTTTTTGGTCAGACATTACTCACTATTCTCTCCCAGCAATTTACTCGCCTGCGGGACGGCGATCGCTTCTTCTACCTCAACGACCCCGTACTGACTGAGGACCAGAAAGCAGACATCCACAACACCACTTTCCGCGATATTATCATGCACAACACCGGCATCAGTTTGATGCAAGACAACGTCTTCCTGGCTATGCCCTACGCCGACATTTGCGGTAGTGCTACCAGTACGGTGACTGGCAACGTAACCATCCACGAAAGCAACAACCAGATGAACGAGGTGCAGATCGACTACCTCGTTGACGGTGAAATGCAGACCAACCTTTTCACTGACCCGGAAGGTAACTTTAATTTTGAGGGTATCCCCGTATGTGAAGCCGGTACCCTGGCCCCCGCTTTTGAAAATGATGACTGGATCAATGGCGTCAGTGTTCAGGACATCGTGCTGATCTCCCGCCATATTCTGGGTATCGAAACCTTCGACAGCCCCTACGAATACCTGGCTGCCGACGCCAACGTGGACGGCAATATTATGATCACCGATATCATCGCCATTCGCCGGTTGATCCTGGACCTCGACCAGGCGCTGCCGACTGATGAGCCGATGTGGAATTTCATCCCAGCCGACTACGTATTTGCCAACCCCGAAGCGCCTTGGTTAGACAACTACCCTACCAGCATCACACTGCCAACACCTGCCATGATGTTGATCAACCAGGACTTCGTCGCTTACAAGCGTGGTGACGTAAATGGCAATGCCGAATTCGATGGTGAAGACTTCCAGGGAACTACTGATGTATTAGCGCGCAGCAACGATGCATCCGTCAATATCATCATCGAAGACTTGGTATTGAGTGCGGGTCAACCGACGGAAGTCGACCTGAGCGTCAATTTCCAGCACCAAGCCGCCGAGCAGGCTGATTATCAATTTTCTCTCGCCGGGCTGAATATCAATAAAGTCACTTCTTCATCTGGTGCCACGGAATACGCCCACTTGAACGAATGGGGCGCCTTGAATTTCTGCGGTCAGATTGTTAATGGCAGTAGCCAGCACTTCACCCTTACACTCAGTGATGAGCGTGGCGGATCAATTTCCGATTTACTGGAAATCAGCACCCGACGTATTCCAGCTATGGCCGTACTTACGCTAGACGACACAGTTCTGGAAGAAGCAATCGGTTTGGACTATCAAAGTAGCAATGTTGGCAGTATGGTAAGCCGGACCACTGCTACTTTGCCAGCCTATCCAAATCCCTTCGTCGACCAGATCAGTTTCGCTGTCCCTAATCAGCTGATTGGAGGCCCGGCCACCCTGGAGCTTTACGCTGCGGACGGACGGATAGTATTGCAGGAGCAAAAAGATTTAGCCGCTGCCACTCCAACTCAATGGACGCTGCTGCCGACCAATCTGAGCGCCGGAAACTACTTCTACCGCTTGCAGACCGCCACTGGTGAGGTTTACCGGGGGCAAGTGAGTCGGAGATAATTAGACTTCATTCACCGGGGAATAGATTTCCAAAACAATGACTTTAAAACAATTACCCGTTTTCGCGGTGATCACTTGCTTACTCGCCTGTAACGTCCAGCAGGCCGCTCGCCCGGAAGCAGGAAAACCAGGGTCTTCCAGTGATGCCGCTACGACGGAGCCTAAGGAGATATTCAGCAAAAAAAGAAAACTCGTCTGGTCCGACGAATTCGATGGAAACGGTGCCCCGGACCCAAAAAAATGGGCCTACGACATCGGTGGCCAGGGTTGGGGAAATAATGAATTACAGTACTACACCAACCGCATGGACAATGCTGAACGGGTAGCTGGCAAACTGGTGATCACCGCACGAAAAGATGGCTACGAAAACCGGGATTACACCTCCGCCAGACTAGTGACCAGGGATCGCCAGACCTGGAAACACGTTCGGGTAGAGGTGAATGCCAAGTTGCCCTCGGGCCGGGGAACCTGGCCCGCCATCTGGATGCTGGGTGAAAACATCGGTGAGGTCAGCTGGCCGGATTGCGGGGAGATCGACATTATGGAACACGTCGGTTATGCCCCGGATTCCTTGTACGGAACGGTTCATACCAAGGCTTTCAACCACGTTATCGGTACCCAGGTAGGTGACCAGACATCTCGGCCCGACCTGGAAACCGCCTTTCACACTTACTTCATTGACTGGACGGAGAACAAAATTGATTTTGGTATTGATGAAGAAGTCTATTTTACCTTCAATAAGGTTGCTGACGCTACTCAGGCCGAATGGCCGTTCGACACCCCACATTACCTGCTGCTCAACGTCGCCGTAGGCGGTAACTGGGGTGGTGTAAAAGGTGTGGACGAGCGTATTTTCCCCCAGACGATGGAAGTGGACTGGGTAAGAATTTACCAATAATCAGGAACTTTCTTTTAGTCCCTATCAATTACCTTTGTGCCTCTATTTCGCGCGTCTCATTTTGTCGTTGGCAAAATGAGACGCGATTTATTTACCGGCCCCGTCGTTCGTATGGTGGGGTCTAAACTTTGATCAAATGATCAACATCACTTTCCCTGACGGTAATGTCCGTCAGTACGAGTCCGGCGTATCCGCCATGGACGTTGCCAAGAGTATCAGCGAGGGCCTGGCCCGTAACGTGGTTTCGGCCACCGTCAACGGTCAACTGACCGACCGCGAACTCCCTATTCAACAAGATGCTACCCTGGCCCTCCACACCTGGAATGACCAGACAGGCAAGGAAACCTTCTGGCACTCCACGGCCCACCTGATGGCCGAAGCTCTGGAAGCTCTCTACCCCGGTATCAAGTTCGGCTACGGCCCGGCTGGAGAAAACGGATTTTTCTACGATGTGGAGCCGCCGGAAGGAACGGTAATCAGCTCCGACGACTTTCCGAAGATCGAAGCCAAAATGATTGAACTGGCGCGGCAAAAAAATGACTACGTCCGTAAGGAAGTCAGCAAAGCCGACGCTATTGCTTATTTCCAGGAAAAGGGCGATCAATACAAACTGGAACTCATTGAGGACCTGGAAGACGGGACCATTACTTTCTATACTCAGGGCGGATTTACCGACCTTTGCCGGGGACCACACATCCCAAATACCGGAGCGATCAAGGCCATCAAGCTGATGAAAGTAGGCGGTGCCTTTTGGCGCGGTGACGAAAGCAATCCTCAGTTGACCCGAATTTCCGGCATCTCCTTCCCTAAAGCCAAAGAACTGAAGGCTTACCTGGAAATGCTGGAAGAGGCCAAGAAGCGTGACCACCGCAAACTGGGTAAGGAACTGGAGCTGTTCATGTTTAGCGACAAGGTCGGTGCCGGTCTGCCGATGTGGTTACCCAAGGGAACCCAGTTGCGGGAACGGCTGATCAATTTCCTGAAAGTGAAGCAGGAGAACGCCGGTTACCAGCAGGTGACCACTCCCCACATTGGCAAGAAAGAACTGTACGTCACCAGTGGCCACTGGGACAAATACGGAGAAGACAGTTTCCAGCCCATCAAGACGCCGCGGGTAGACGAGGAGTTTATGCTCAAGCCGATGAATTGTCCCCACCACTGCGAGATGTACAAGTTCCGCCCACGTTCCTACCGGGAGCTACCCTTGCGCTTCGCGGAATTCGGAACCGTGTACCGCTACGAGCAAACCGGTGAACTGCACGGCCTGAGCCGGGTACGTGGCTTTACCCAGGATGATGCCCACATCTTTTGTATGCCCGAGCAGGTGAAAGGAGAATTCATCGCGGTGGTCGACATCGTAAAGGATGTTCTCAAGCTCATCGGTTTCGATGATGTAACGGCCCAGATCAGCCTGCGTGATCCGGATACACCAGAAAAATACATCGGCGACGATGAGAACTGGAACATCGCCGAACAAGCCATCATCGATGCCTGCCGCGAGATCGATATGAAGACGGTCACGGCCTACGGCGAAGCAGCCTTTTATGGCCCAAAACTCGACTTCATGGTCCGCGATGCCCTCGGCCGCAGTTGGCAGCTGGGTACCGTACAAGTGGATTACAACTTACCCGAACGCTTCGAACTGGAGTACATCGGTAAAGACAACAAGCCTCATCGCCCCGTGATGCTGCACCGTGCGCCCTTTGGTTCATTGGAGCGCTTTACCTCCATCCTAATCGAGCATACCGGGGGGAAATTTCCCCTCTGGCTGGCTCCTGACCAGATCGCGATTCTGCCGATCAGTGACCGCTTCAACGATTACTGTGCAGGCCTGGAGAAAGAACTGGCCAAGCACGACATCCGTGGCTTTATCGATGACCGTAACGAAACCATCGGCCGTAAAATTCGTGATACCGAACTCAAGCGTGTACCCTTTATGCTCATTATCGGAGAGCAAGAAGCGGAGGCTAACAAAGTAGCAGTGCGCTTGCAAGGAGAAGGCGATCAGGGAGCAATGACGATCGAAGAATTCGTGACCTATTTTCAGTCGAAGCTGGAATATTAGTCAATGATCCTACAATGAGAATGATGGCCGATGATCTTCTCTGATCGTCGGCCATTTTTCTTTGGGTATAAGGCTTGTTATCTTGTTGGCAAGATGACCGCTCATGCTCAAAAGACTCAACCTTCAGTTTATAACCAGCTGTGCTACTTTGCTAGCCATAAGCTCCCTGGCCGCTCAGCCAGCCAACGATGATTGCAGCAACGCCATTGTAATGCCGATCTTCACTGACGTGGAGTTCACCACGAACGAAGCGACCACCGATGGCCCGGCCCACCCCAACGAAGAATGCTTTTTCAGCGGAACGGACAGTATCCACGCTGACATTTGGTATTCGTTTACCGCTATCGCCGACGGCCCGCTGGAATGGACGACCTGCGGAACGGTGGACTTTGATACCCGCCTGGCCGTATACGCCGTCGGCGATGCCTGCCTGGCCAGTGCAGATAACCTGATCGCTTGCAACGACGACGTGGACGGTTGCCCCGATTTTTCCTCCGAGCTTACCTTCTTCGTCGAGGAAGGGCAGACTTATTTTTTACGATTGGGCAGTTGGGGCAATGATAACGCCCAATTCGAAACCGGTAGCGGCACCTCCCGCCTGCGGGTGATCGTAGGGCCACCAAACGATGCCTGCGATAACGCCATTTCCGTGGAGTTGGGCTCTACGGCCTTCACCAATTTATTCGCCACTACGGACGGGCCTTTTCATCCCGGCCTGCCGTGTAACGATACCTTCCCCCTGGAAATCGAAGCGGACGTCTGGTATCTGTTCGAAGCCCCCTTCAGTGGCCCGATCACCTGGGAGACTTGTGATCTGGTGGATTACGATTCTGACCTAGCCGTCTACCCTGCCGGGAATTGCCCCCCGGATGCGGCTGACCTGATCAGTTGCAACGATTTTATCGAAGGCTGTGCCGATTTTAGTAGCCGGCTTTCCTTCGAAGCCATTGAGGGCGAAAGTTATCTACTACGGCTAGGCGGGTACCGGGGAGCTTTCGGCGATGGTTTTTTCGAGTTGTCGGGAATCGACGTGGCTACCGAAGAGTTGATGGTTGCTTCAGCCGTTAATCTTTATCCCAATCCAGTTCAAAGCTGGCTGACGATTGAATTGCCAACGGAGCCAGGAAGCAGCTGGAGTTACCGGATACTGACAATTGGAGGTGAGCCGGTATTTGATGGGCAAGTGAATGCTTCGGCTCAAATGCGGGAGGTGAGTAATTTGCCGGCAGGCGTCTATTCACTTATCCTGTATGGGCCTAATGGAAGATCTTTGACAAAGAAATTTATCAAGACAGATTAACACTGCCCGAACCCAGGGTTCAGGCGGTGTTTTCCGTAACCTCATTCACTGAAAACCATACTTATCCCTGATCCTGTTTTGCTCCGCTTCACTAGCCAGCGGAACGCCCGGCTGACTGCCAAAGACCTGCCAACCGTGCTCGGAGGCGCAGATGCGATCCAGCAGCATTTTGAGGGGAGTGGGGTGAAGTTCCTCCGCCTGAACCGCCCGGTGAATGGTTGGCAAATAAAGACGCATCGTTGCCGGCTTACTGTGTTGAATGACCTGCCACATCACACCTTCTAATTCTTTTCCCACCAGACTTCGCCCCAAATAGCCCCCGTATTTTTCGGAGAGTGATTCGATACGTTGCAAGTTACGCTCGTCTAACGGGTTTTGCTTTTCGGCGACATAGCTATCGTGAGCACGATGACGCTGATCGTCTTGTCTAATGGCATCCAATTCAATGATTAATTCGGGGTCGAAGCCACCTGCTTGGGCGTAATCTCTGGCATCAAACGTTTCACTGACCACATCCGGGCACTTGGTCAGTGCGGCCCGCCAAAGATCCCAGACGGGCGCGTACTTATCGTTTTTAAAGGCCTTTTCAGAAAATGCGTGCAGGTATTCACAGTCGTCGGCATCGGCAGCCAGAAGTTTGGTAAACGCCAGGTTGATGTTCGCTGAAGACTCCTTTAGTGTTAGGAAAGCAGAAAGAATATTGAAGTAATCGGCTCGGTTAAAATTACTGGCTTTGGCTCCGGTAGTCGCACGGGTTTCCCGCAGGATCATATTACCGTAGGCAAAGTTTTTGTCCGTAATCTCCGAACGAGCTTCGGGGCGGTAAGTCAGGACTTGGGTTTCGAAGTTTTCGTGGTTCAATTGGGGTAATTGAGAGAATAGAGGAGTGGTTCCGGCCAGGAGCCAGAGGAAAAAGAGAAAGCGCATTTTTTTAAAATTTTGAATTATGAAAGGCAGAAGGAATGAGGGGCGGAGGGAATGAAGAATAAAGGGAATAAAAAAGTAGTAAGGGAAGAGGAGCGGTCTGCTTCCACCTTCAATCTTTCCTTCTTCATTCCCTCAATCCTTCCAACCTTTAGTCCTTAAAAATCTCCCTTCTCGTAGCTGATGTCAAATTCATTCAGCTCCGACCATTCGATGCGGTTGTTGGCGGCGTATTCCCGGGCAAATCGGTTAAAAACGGAAGAGGAAACTTTCTTGCCGTTGATCTTCATCCGTTTTTCGTTAATCTGAAAACGATCGATCTTTCCTCCTTCAATCAGACCACGTCTTTGGAAATCTTTTACCAGCCTTAAAAAGCGAGCACTGGAAATTTTGTGTGGGCGATTATCATCACGGTCTACCCGGGCGAACAGATCGGCGGTTCTGTCGTCGCGCAGTGATTCCATATCCTTATCGCGGGTAATCGTGACGCGGCGATCATTGTTGCGATCAACAAATCCGGTGATCTCTCCGCGGTCATTGTAGGTGGTATCCCCATTCTCATCGGTCCAGTCCAGATCGAAGCTGCCTTCGCCGAAGATGGAGCCGCGGAGGTAGTCGCCCAGATTGTGGGTTTCTCCGTCCTCATCTTGCCACTGGAAGCGAAGGGGGAATTCGCCGCCGCCGGAGAGGTCCAGCACATCGTACTCACCATCTTCGGTTTGCATCCGCAGGCGGAAAGTTTCTTCGTCGTCATCAGTTTCAATGCTCATTCGGAAGAGGCTTTTATCCAACTCACTTACCTCGTCCCGCAAGCGGAACAGACTCTCGGCCCATTCATCAGCGATCTTTTCCATTTCCATTTCGTATTCCGGGAGGAGTTCTCCGTCTTCGTCGAGCATTCCCCGGTGGCGGGCCAGGTTTTGCAATTCGCTGAAGTCGAGATTAAAAATGCTGTCGGTCCCAGGGAGGTTGAACAACATTCTGTCTTCGTTGATATTGAACTCAAAGCGTTCGCCAGGAAAATCGCTGCTTTCGTAACGCTCAATCCGGTAACCGAAGCGGTCGCCATCGCCGGGAACCGGTGGTGCGGGCGGAGCTGGTGGTGCGGGCGGAGTTGGAAATCCCGGGCGAATTGGTGGCGCGGGCGGGGCTGGTGGCGCTGGTGGTTTGGGGATGTTGTCCAGTTCGTTCAGCAATTGAGTGTGCTCTTCGTACTCACTTGGTGGGATAGTCTTGCCGTTGATCTTGAATTTAGTGATCCGGCCGTTTACTTTTTCCAGTTCAATGTCCTCACCGTTGCGGGTGGTACTCATCATACTCCGGGTAGTGGACCTGGTTCGAGTTGTGGTTGTGCGGTTTGGGTCGATGGTGTCGCGCATTATGGTCGGAGCGTCAACATTGCTACCTTGATAGTCAAGATCGTCAACCAGCGCAGGAGATTCAAGCTCGGATTCGGAACCCTTGAGCAGATCGGGCAACACGGCTTTCGAAGAAAAAAGTGTGCCGACGAGAAGTAACAGAAATAAAAGAAGTCCAGGTTTCATATGGTAATAATTTGGGGTATTGCGCAGGAGTTGCTCGATCCGGCCCAGTAAAGATCCCGAACGGGCGGCCAGGGCATGGCGGGTGGATACGAGACGTTGCTCCTCAACGCGGTAAAGGGATTTTGCGTAAACGATGGGGTCGATACCCAACTCGGCTACCCGGCGGTCGCAGCGAAACTCACGCTCTTCGCGGATACGCTTGCCAATCCAGTGGATAGCCGGATTGAAGTAAAACAGAATTTCCACACAGCTCTGGCAGAAATTCCACCAGTGGTCTTTACTGGCGTAGTGTACAATTTCGTGGGCCAGCAGGGCTTCAACTTCTTCGGGTTCCAATTGATTGACAACGGAGAGGGGGAAGAGAATTAATGGTCGAAATAAACCGATCATAGCGGGGCTGGCAATGCGGGCCGAGATGCGAATTTTGTCGAGCAATTCGTCGCCGGAAATCTTCAGTTTTGTAGCGATGGATAAACTCATTTCCTCCCACAGCACGGGTATCGGCAATAATTTTTTACGGTAGCGGCTACGTATATAAAGGTGGCCACCGATGAGGCGCAGAGCACCAAAAACCAGGCCGAGTAGCCAGACCAGAGCAAGGCCGAAATATAGTTTTTCCAGCAAAGTGAGATCGAAACCCAATTCACCGGCCGTGTAATTAGTCAGGACGGGGGTAGGATTATCGTCGATCCAGGTCATGATCGTAGCTTCCGTAAATACGGCTTTGCTGGCAGGCACGTAGAGTGACTTCAAAGTAGCAAGGCTGATAAACAACTGGCTTGCTAAGGCACCCATCCCGAGCCAATAACGATGGGCGGCACTGAGTTTGGCACTCCGGGAAACCAGCCAAAGTAGTATGGCCAGCAGCGTCGCCTGCCAGAAACTGTGCAGGACAGTAGAGCCCAGGGCCTGGATGAGGGGGTCGTAGATGAGGTGGGTCATTGGTTTTCGCGTTCTTTTTGCTCGATCAATGCTTTGATGGCCGCTAATTCCTCGGCGTTGGTATCCGCCTGACCGAGTGCTTGGATGATCAGTTCGGTGGCCGAGCCTCTGAAGGCCTGGTCTACGATGCGATCCAGCAAACCGGCTCTGACTTCATTTTCCGCTACGGCTGCAGCATACACGTGGGTGCGGCTGGATTTATCGGAACTGACCAACCCTTTCTCCAGCATGATCTGCAGGAACTTAAGTGTAGTCGTGTAGCCGATGGCCTTGGAAGACTGCTCGTTGAGGCGGTCATTGAGCTGGCGGACTGTCTGGGGTCCTTGTTCGAAGAGGAGCCGCAGGATATTGAGCTCGGAATCGGTGGGCTTATTCATCATACGAATTATTTCGTAGACAAAGTAAGGGGCAAATTTTGAGACCCGCAAATTATTTACGAAAAAATTCGTAGAAAGATTGATTCGTAGAAATATCGGCTACACGGAAATATCCGTATGTCCGATATTTCCAAGTCTTACCACTCGCTAGACTTATTCAACAAAACCCATAATAATCTATCCGCCACTCAACGCGTTAACTATAAGACCGGCGTCCTTCCACGCCCGACGAAACTATATCCACCATGCCTACCTGGAAAAAAATGACCGCCTTTATCGCCGGCGGGTTACTGCTCTTCACCACCATTGCCGCTACTGTGCTCCCGAACAACGACAAGTTCTTCGAGATCATGAAGGCTATTGAAATCTACACCAACGTTTACAAGGAGGTTAATACCTACTACGTAGACGAGATCGAGCCCAGCCAGTTGATGCGTACGGGTATCGAAGCTATGGTCGGCAGCCTTGACCCCTATACCAACTACATCAGTGAAGCCGACGTCGAAGGTGCCCGCCTGCGCATGAGTGGTGAATACGAGGGCATCGGAGCAGAGATCGAATTTCTGGAAGGCAAGGCCACCATCATGCAGCTATTCCGCGACCAACCAGCCGATGCCGCCGGGCTAATGGTCGGTGACCGTATCCTGGAAGTAGATGGTCAGGACGCCCTGAATAAAAACCTGGAACAATTAGACGGCATCATGCGCGGCTTCCCGGGCACTACAATGGAACTGAAAGTAGAACGGCCCGGTAAGGGTGAAGTCAAAATCGATCTGACGCGGGGTAAAGTAGAGCGACCCAATGTTCCCTATTATGGTATGCTGGCGAACGACGTGGGCTACGTAGCCCTTACTACTTTTACCCGACGCGCCGGGGCAAACGTCAAGAACGCCGTAGAAAAACTCCGCGCTGAAAACCCTAAGCTTGCTGGTGTCGTACTGGATCTGCGTGGCAACGGCGGTGGTTTGCTGAATGAGGCCGTAGATATTGTCAATATTTTCATCCCTAAAGAAAAGGTCGTAGTAACAACTCGTGGTAAAGTCAAGGACTGGGACCGCGCTTACAAGACCAAGAATAACCCCGTAGACCTGGAACTGCCCGTCGCCGTGCTCATCAACGGTAAATCTGCCTCCGCTTCCGAGATTGTGAGCGGTGCCCTCCAGGATTACGACCGTGGTGTGCTCATCGGCCAGCGCAGTTACGGTAAAGGCCTGGTGCAAAACATTATGGAAACCGGTTACAGCAGCCGCGTTAAGATCACTACGGCGAAATACTACATTCCCAGCCAGCGCTGTATCCAGAGCGTACGCTACGAAAACGGTGAACCGGTAGACATTCCCGACGACGAACGCGGTGAGTTCAAGACCGTAGCCGGCCGTACCGTACTGGATGGTGGTGGCGTCTCCCCCGACATCAAACTTCCCGTACTCGGTGGCGACCGTATCTCCAAAGGACTGCTGGATGAGCACATCATCTTCGACTACGTCAACCAATGGGTGCAAGATCATCCAACCATTGATACCGTCACCGAATTCCGCTTTACCGATTGGGCCGACTTCCAGTCTTTCCTCAACCAGAGCGATTTTGCCTTCACCAGTCAGGCTGAAAAGCTATTGGAAAAAGCCGCCAAAAAAGCCGAAGCGGAAGGTTACGCCATCGATGATCAGTTAAAGGCCATTCAGGCCCGTATCGACGCCGAGCAATCCGCCGCCATCGACGCACAGAAGGAGGAAATTATCAAGGTGATCGAAAAAGAGATTGCCGGCCGTTACTACTACCAGCGTGGAAAAGTACAAATGGGCCTGCGTAATGATAAAGAGGTGCAGGAAGCCATTGCAGTACTGACCGATCGGGCGCGGTACGAGAAGTTGTTACGCCCCTAATACTAAGTTGGTTCATGCGGAGGGCGCAGAAGAGCAGAGGCCTTCTCATTCTTCGTCAAGTCGGGCCGAAGGGCCCTGGATTTTAAAATCCAGAGTTCGCTGAATTGTCCACGAATCAGGTTGTCAATTCTTGGGCTCAATAATGTTTCCTGAAAAGTAGCGCCCCTCGGCGCGGCGTTTCGTAGCTGGAATCTCTACTTCTGCTCTTCTGCGCCCTCCGCATGAACCCTATCCCAACAATTTATCCGTTGTTGTTCGTAGTTCTCCACGCAGCTGACGCATCTCTTCGCTCACCCTTCCTCCGTATAGCTTAGTCGCCCAAAAAGACCGATAGTGCGTATGGTACGCCAATGCAAACAGACCCGCCGCCGGAAGTGTGAAGAAGTATATCCATCCCCAGCCACTGCCGAAGATCAGCCCTACAATCAGTGACTGCAACAGGTATAGAATAGGCAAACTAATCGAGCCCACCAATCCCTTCACCGTAGCCGCGTAGTTTTTTTCTACGCCCAATACACCATAGGCTTTGTTGGTTAAGAATAACAAGGGCAAGTGATTCAGCGCACCATAGAGAAAAATGGGTAAGCCGAGCCAGAGACCAGCCCGCTGTTTTTCTTGGGGGCTGTCGCTCAACACACGATCAGTGATGGCTGCTTCTTTCAGCAAGTCCTCATAACGGGTAGCCTTAATGCGTAGTTCCTCCCGCTCATTTTCCGGCATAGCGCGCAGAGCGACCAATAGTTTTTGCAAACGGTAGTGATGTTCGCCAACGATCATCGGCCGATCGTTTTGCAGCGTTCGGTCCAGTGGGCGCAGCAGATACTCTTCTTCCTTGTCTTTGGTATCGATTACGAGTTTGACCATGCGATTACCAATCTCACGGGTCAATTCCACGGTGGCACGGCGGGGATTCTTTTCGTAAGATTCCCGGTAATCCTGCACGTGAATCGGTGGACCAAAGCGTACGAAAGCCCGGCTGAAACACTGGGTTGGCGCCTCATAATTACCGCCGGCGGGCACGATGTCCAATCCCAGTTTCCAGTCGTTGCGACTTTCTACCGTCAAGGCCATTTTTGCCGTTCCCATCTTCACCGGGCCGCGGAGTCGCCGTTCCAGTTCACTACCACCTTCCGGAGCAACGAACATAATGCCGCCTTCCTCGAAATGACGATAGGCGTACTCGAAACTGCTTTGGTTATCGATTCGTCCCCCTTTGTCGTCATCCTTACCGGGACGTACGATGGGAATAACGCCCAAAAACATCAGTATTTTATGGGCAATCGGATTGGCAAACATTCCGGCATTGGCCATAAAGTGAATCCGTTCCGAGACATAAATGCCCTGGATCAACGGATCAATCAGTGTATTCGGGTGGTTGCCGGCCAGGATGAAAGGACCTTTGCGAGTCACATACTCCTGGCCCTCCACCATCATGGCGGGGTATAAGATTCGTAAGAAACCACGGCTCATCAAACGCAGGCCACGGTAAACCAGATCGGAAATGAAATTCATGCCCGAAAGTTGAGCATAAAATCCCGAACTAAGGTATCGAAAGTGGCACCTTCTTCAAAATGAAAGCGAACGGCCAGCGGAAGTACGAAGATTGGCAGCCGCTGTTCACGGATAAAATCACGGTGCAACTCCAGCCGTGTAGCATCTTTTTCCGTAGTGATGATAGCTTTGCGCTCACTCGGAAGTTCTTCAAACCGGCGTTGCAGGTTGCCCAGGTCACGGCGGTCGAAGTAGTGATGGTCTTCGTAGTCGAGGCTACGTACGCTCCTGGCTTTACCATTCAGGTAATCCAGTAGGTAGTCAGTATTGGCAATGGCGCTAATCAGCAGCACATCCAGTTCCTCGTCCAGTTGCAGTCTGTAGCGATTATCCAGCATATAATAAGGCGCCGCGTAATCATAGTAGCTAAAAAATACTTTTTGGTGTGGCAACGGATCGATCTCCTCGATCAACTTATCCGCAGCGGCGCGGTCCAGTACTTTAGGGCATTTGCTGACGATAATTACATCGGCTCGGGCGTAGGCACTCCGCCATTCGCGCAGCCTGCCGCTGGGTAGCAGGTAATCACGGGTAAACGGGTTGCTAAATTCCGTCAGCAAGATATTTAGACCCGGTTTTACTGCCCGGTGCTGGAAGGCATCGTCCAGTAATACCAGTTGAATATCCGGTCGGGTGGCCACGATCTGTGGAATAGCGAAGGCACGTTCTTCCGCTACCGTTACCTCCACATCGGGAAACTTCCGCTTGTATTGCAACGGCTCATCACCACTTTGCTCGGCGTTCATATTCGGCTGGATCCGCAAGAAGCCTTTCGTCTTCCGACGGTAGCCCCGGCTCAGAGTAGCAATATTGATGTAAGGATCCAGACTCCTGATCAGGTACTCGATGTGCGGCGTCTTCCCGGCTCCGCCTACCGATAAATTTCCCACACTGATCACCGGCAGATTAAAAGAAATACTCTTCAGCAGTTCCCTGCGGTAGAACCAGTTACGCAGACTGACCCCCAATCCATAAAGGAGAGAAAAGGGAGCCAGAAGTATTTTTGCGAGGGTGGTTTGTAACATCTGGCAATAAGAACGTTACGAGAGGCGGTTTGGGTTTTGGCTGGCAAAGTAGCAGTGCGGGTTGAAAGGAATATGCTGCTGCTATCGAAACGATCGAAAGAGCCCTGGTTTGGGTCCGGTGTTTTATATTTCTTACCCGACCAGCAGTATCCTTAAGCTTCACCGGTCGCCGCCAGCTCCTGGAAATTGTCCGTAGAGAGTCGCTTTTATACTCCCCTCGGGCACACCTGGTGATTTTTGACGGCCGCTTTTTCCGCCTGACTTCACCGCCGAGTCTTGCCGTAGCTATGGCTATGCCTTCATCTCGCCAGTTTGCCAGCCGAAAAAATCAGCTCGTCAAATTTTCACCTCTTGTGCCAGAAGGGAGTATAACTTAAAAAACCAGCACTGCTACTTTGTTAGCCAATAAATCTAGTAGGCCTTTGCAAACAGTACCCGCCGCTTACTCGGCTGGCCGCTGATCAGGTCCACGCCGTCTTCTTCCGGAGCATCGTTGGGGATACAGCGAATGGTGGCTTTGGTGAGTTCCTTGATCTTGAGTTCCGATTCGCTGGTTCCATCCCAGTGAGCGCTGATGAAGCCGGGCTTATCGCCTTCGATGACTTTTTGAAACTCTTCGAAAGTATCAACGCGGGTAGTCTTTTCCTCCCGGAATTTCAGGGCGCGCTGGAAGAGGTTATCCTGAATTTCATCGAGCAGATTTACAATGTGGTCTACGATGCCTTCCATCGGTACACTCGATTTTTCTTTCGTATCCCGACGAGCAACTTCGATGACGCCTTTGTCCAGATCACGCTGGCCGAGGCCGAGACGAACGGGAATGCCCTTCAACTCATTTTCGGCGAATTTAAATCCGGGACGTTTTTGATCGTCATTGTCATAGGATACTCTTACGCCACGGGCTTTGAGGGCATCCATCAGTTCTTTGGCCTTGGCGTCGAGCGCCTCTTTTGGCTTGGGAATGGGAATAATAACCACCTGAATGGGGGCCAGTTTGGGTGGTACAATGAGACCCTCATCATCACTGTGGGTCATGATGAGTCCGCCCATGAGCCGGGTGGAAACGCCCCAACTGGTGGCCCATACGTACTCTTCCCGGTTCTCTTTATTGCTGAATTTGACGTCGAAAGCTTTAGCAAAATTCTGGCCGAGGAAGTGACTGGTACCAGCCTGCAGTGCCTTGCCATCCTGCATTAATGCTTCGATAGTGTAAGTATCCACGGCCCCGGCGAAGCGTTCGTTGGCAGTTTTAA
Organism: Lewinellaceae bacterium SD302; assembly: GCA_002591745.1. Classification (GTDB taxonomy): domain Bacteria; phylum Bacteroidota; class Bacteroidia; order Chitinophagales; family Saprospiraceae; genus Neolewinella. The sequence continues at coordinate 32,646 of PDLQ01000015.1, read as the reverse complement.
AACCCTTTACTACGGGCATGGCCATGTACTCTTCGGCGAATTTGGCGTAAACGTCCTGCATGCGCAAGGTTTCTTCTACGGCTTCCTCGGCGGTAGCGTGGGCCGTATGGCCTTCTTGCCAGAGGAATTCGGCGGTACGCAGGAAAAGGCGGGTACGCAGCTCCCAGCGTACGACGTTAGCCCATTGGTTGACCAGCAGGGGCAGGTCGCGGTAGCTGTTGATCCAGTCGCGGTAAGTGTTCCAGATAATGGTTTCCGAGGTGGGCCGTACAATCAACTCTTCCTCCAGCTTGGCGGAAGGGTCCACTACTACTCCACCTCCGTTGGGGTCGTTCATCAGTCGGTGATGAGTAACTACGGCACACTCTTTGGCAAAACCATCTACGTGCTCGGCCTCCTTGCTGAGGAAGGATTTGGGAATGAAGAGTGGAAAGTAAGCATTCACGTGGCCGGTTTCCTTGAACATATCGTCCAGTTGCCGTTGCATGCGCTCCCAGATACCGAAGCCGTAGGGCTTAATGACCATACAGCCACGCACGGCGCTGTTATCTGCCAGTTGGGCACGTTTTACAATATCCAGATACCACTGGGAATAGTCTTCGGAGCGGGGGGTAATCGCCTTGGCCATGGGGCACAACTTATTTGATTAACAAGGTGTTATATATAGTGATCGACGGTAAAAAATACCTTCAATCGCCGAATGTTAAGGTTTTTAACGGGAAGCTTAGTTCCTTTTAAATCTGCCTTAACTAAATAACCGGCACAAAAGTAATAATTTAGCGGTTGTAATGGTGACAGACCCGCTGATTACAATAAATTCAAACGATATGACTAACAAGAGGCTCTTTCCCGCTCTCGTCGCAACTTTGGCCCTGCTGTTCTCCGTGAGCACGCTGGTTGCCCAGTATGACGACGTATACTACAATCCCGACCAGGATTACGATAACTCTTCACCTTACGATTACGGCACTAATGAGTCGTCTTCCGATTATGATGACGAGTTCTACGATGATGGTTACAATGATGACCTGGCCAGTAACGATGATTATAACTACGACGATGATTACTACGACTACTACTACAGTTCTCGTGTCCGTCGTTTCCGCCGTCCTTATACCGGCTTCAATTACTATGATCCCGTTTACGTAGACGTAAACTACTACGACCCTTACTACACCCCCGGTGTTACGACTGTACTGATTTATGATTCCTGGGGACCTGCGTCTTATTACACCGCCCGTCGGTTCAACCGATTCAATCGTTGGAATCGTTTTAACAGTTTTGGGCCGGTCGATGCCTGGGGACGTCCACTTTACGGCTTCAACCGTGGATTCAACAATCCATGGGCTAACCCTTGGGCAAATCCCTGGGGCAACCGTACTGCTTTCGGCTACAATCGTGGCTGGGGCGGTGGATTCAACAACGGCTTCGGATCGCCTATCGGTGGTGGCGGCTATTACTGCCCACCCAGTTGGGGCGGTGGCAACACCTACGTAAATAACACAACGGTAATCAATAATAACAACCGACCACGGGTCACCGCACCACGCACTGGTACGACTTCAATTGCTAACCGGATCGCTCGCCAGCCGAGTAGCCGGAGCAACTCTGCGGTCATTTCTCGTCGTGGTAGCAGCAATAGTGGCGCCAGCGTATCACGTACACGCCCTTCCACTCAGGGTACCCGTGGCACTCGTTCCAGCACCGCTCGTGGAAACAGCAGTCGGATTGACAATAGCCGTACCACAGTACGTCCGTCCTCTTCTTCAACGCGTCGCTCTACCACGACTCGTCCAAGCACGAGCACGCGCCGTCCTAGTACCTCTACCCGCTCCAGCAGCAGCACGCGTCGCCCAAGTGGTTACAGCCCGAGCAGTAGCTCCAGTAGCTCGCGTTCTTCTTCAACGCGTTCCAGTAGCTCCAGTCGGACCCGCAGCGCCAGCCCGAGCCGCAGCAGCAGTTCCAGCCGTAGTGCCAGTCCAAGCCGCAGCAGCTCTTCCAGTCGCAGTGGTGGTGGTTCCAGCCGCAGTTCTTCCAGTAGTCGTGGAGGCCGGGGTGGAAAATAGCCTTAGCTACTTCAATTAGCTCTGAAAGGCGAGGATGTACCCAGTGCATTCTCGCCTTTTTTTGATGCCGTTGTTTAACAATTTAGCCGATTATCCGTATTAAATATTAGACTGAGGCGTGTATAGTTCGCGTGCTTTAGACAAACCTTCTTTAGCTATGACCAAGCAAATATTTTCACTTTCCTTATTTCTACTCCTGTTCAATCTGCAAGCACAGACGGTAGATGATGCTTTGCGCTATTCTTTATTGCAGCCGCAGGGAACAGCACGTTTTGCCGGTACTGGCGGTTCTATGTCTGCCCTCGGCGTAGACTTTACGACTTTAAGCACTAACCCAGCTGGTATAGGCTGGGCAAGGAATGGCTATTTCGTGATCACCCCGGGGTTCAAGTTGGAAAGCTCTAACGCTCAACTATTAGCAGAGACGGCTACTAACGGCACTTTTGATGAAAGCGATGGTCAGCTAACCTTGCCGAATATCGGTGTAGTTTTTACTAGCCAGACCCGTTCCCTCCACTGGTCGACTTTCAATTTCGGAATCGGAATCAATCGACTTGCCGATTTTAACGAGACAATTACCTATCAGGGGCGCTCCCTGGGTAGCATCCTCGAGTCTTTCGTAGAGGACGCCAACGATAACGTCTTCAATCAGTTTAGAAATGACCTCGCACTGGACCTGAACGGCAATTTGATCTTTGGCGAACTCGGAGATGAGACCAGAACTGGTGACGCCATATTCTTTAATGAAGAGACCCAGCTTTTCGAAAGTGACTACCCGTTTCTTTCCGACCAGATCCTGCTGGATCGCCAGGGTGTAGTCACTCGCAGCGGCGGCATCAACGAACTTGTCTTTTCCTTTGGTGGCAATTACCGCGAAAAGGTCATGTGGGGGCTTACGCTAGGGATTCCCTTCATGAACTACGAAGAGAACAAGATTTACGAAGAAATCGACCGGGATAACTCCCTAGCGGCCTTCGATGACCTGCGTTTTGAGGAAAATCTGGACGTAAGTGGTAGTGGAGTAAACTTTAAACTGGGATTGATCTTCCGTCCTACCCAGGCACTGCGAGTAAGCGTGGCAGCCCATTCCCCGACTTTCTGGTCGATCGACGAAGAGTTTGAATCGACCTTTACTTACAACTACACCGATTTTGGCCGCGCCTTTGGGGGAACTGCCGAAAGCCCACTCGGAGAGTTCGGCTACAACCTCCAGTCTCCATGGCGTTTTCTGCTGGGGGCCGGTTCCGTAGTCGGCAAGAAAGGTTTTGTAGCCCTTGACCTGGAGTACGTCAACTACGCCGGCAACAAATTCAGCTACGATGACTTTACCGAAGAAGCCGACGCCCTGAATGAACAAATTGATTCGGTTCTGACCAGTGGTCTTAATATAAAAGGTGGTGGAGAATACAATCTCGGTAAATTCCAGGCCCGGGCCGGTGCCGGATTACAAACCTTTCCGCAAGCAGGCGTCGACCAGAGTTTCCTGACTTTATCTGGCGGACTCGGTTATCGAACCGGCCGGGTATTTTTTGACCTGGCCTACCAGTTTACCCGCCGCAACGAATTTTCTTTCCTTCCCTACAGCACTTTTGCCATTCCTGGCCAGGAAGTAGAGGTCAATTTCAATCGCCATAACTTATTGCTGAGCGGAGGGTTGTATTTCTAAGATACTACTAAGGTGTCTTGAAAAACAATGGATTCACTTACTCAAATCGTACTCGGGGCGGCCGTTGGCGAAGCCGTGTTGGGCAGAAAAGTTGGCAATCGCGCCATGCTTTGGGGTGGTATTGCCGGAACAATACCGGACCTCGACGTTTTCGCCAATCTCGCGACCGACCCCATGAGCTCGCTGGCCTACCACCGGGCTTTTACCCATAGCTTGCCATTTGCGCTTTTAGCACCCATAATACTGGCAGCGGCTACCCACCGTTTGTACGGCGGCCGCATCCAGTTGTTTGGGAAAGCCCCTCCCTGGCTGGAGTGGTCACAGTATTTCCTCAATTTTCTTATCCTTCTATTTCTGGGCAGCTACTTCATGCCCATTGAAGTATTGAACATTCCACTTATCACGGCGACAATAACTGTAGTCGTTACAGCGCTCTATATTTTTTACGGCCTGCGTGAGCGCTTTCGCAGCAAGCCAAGTACCAACGGCAATGCATCGGTCAAGGAATGGTACCTGTTATTTTTTGCCGCGATAGCCACTCATCCCTTACTTGATTGCTTTACCGCTTACGGCACTCAATTCCTGCAGCCCTTTTCAGATCATAGGATCGCCTGGAATACCATTTCGGTAGCGGACCCGCTGTACACTCTCCCGTTTCTGCTGCTGCTTATTCTCGCGGGACGACGCATAAAGGGCAGTCGAATCAGAAAGCGGCTCAACCTGGCGGGGCTCGTCATCAGCTCAGCTTACTTGTTGCTAACTATCGTCAACTACTTTAACGTAGATGCCGTAATGAAGTCAACTATCCAAAAAGAAAATATTCAGGCCAGTCGTCACCTGATCTCGCCAACGATCCTGAATAATATCCTGTGGTCCGGAACTGTACAAGGGCAGGCAGATGACTACTATTTCAGCCGATACTCTATCCTCGATAACGAACGACATTTCGAAACCTTTAAGCCGATTGCAGGCAACCACGAAATACTGGCCAATTACCAGGAAACCCGTGAACTAAAAATTCTGAATTGGTTTACCAAGGGCTACATCGGCTATCTTCCCAGGGGAGAGGGTAAAGTACAGGTCAATGACCTCCGTTACGGTTTGATCGGGGAAGACCCTCTGGATCCTAACCAGTATATTTTTCACTGGATTATTGATACCACAACAACTCCGATGAGCATTTATCAGGAAGCTGGCCCCAGCGAGGATGTGGACATGGGGGATATGTTTGGCGGTCTCTGGGAACGAATGAAGGGTAGATAGTGGGTAGGCTTTATTTATGTGAGCCTCATCTCCACACCAGCTATAAACGAACACTGCTACTTTGAAGCCATAATTATTTGGACTTCAAAGTAGCAGTGTATATGAAAAACTAAAGTGTGCTTTCCAGTAAGATCAGCCTAAGAGCGTAATGCTTACTTAGGCAAGACGTGCCTCATTCCGGTAAAACTCGCGGAAAGAGATCATCCGTTGCTTCTCCTCATCCCAGAGTTTCAGGAACATCATGGGCAAGCTTTGGAAGAAGGTCATGGAAGTCACGTAGCGTTGCAGGATCGGGTTCTCCTTGGCACAACGACGCAGGTTGTAATTCGGGATGCGGCTGGACAAGTGATGAATGTGATGATAGCCGATGTTGCCAGTCAAAAAGTGAGCAAAACGAGGCAGCTTGTAGAAAGTAGCTCCTTTAATGGCAGCGGTCAGGTAATCCCAGTTGCGGCTCCACTGCATGTAGGTGTGCTCGTGTTGGTGCTGTACGTAGAAGAACCAGAAGGCGATGATGCCGAAGAAGAACAGAATGCTACCCTGGATGATCAGGAACGCTTTCCAGCCAAATAAGAATCCGAGTCCGACGTAGACCGCCAGCAAGGTCAGGTTATTGATCAGCTGTTTGCGGTGAATCGGCTTCCAGCCCGGGAAAGAAATGCGGGGCATCCGCAATACTACACCGAGGTAGATGGCCGGCACGATGGCAAAGAGTACCAGTGGGTGACGGAAAATACGGTATTTCAGGCGCCCCCATTTGCCGAGATCACGATACTCGTTTACGGTAAGAAAGTCGATGTCACCGATATCGCGGTGCTCTAACTGTCCGGTGTGACCGTGGTGATAGCTGTGCACCCGCGACCAGTAAGTGTAGGGGATGGAACTAAAAAAGCTACAGGCAAAGCCGATAGCGTCATTTACCTTTCTCTTCTTCAGGAAAGAATAGTGGCCACAATCGTGCTGAATAATAAATATCCTGACCAGGAAAAAGGCGTTGATCGCTCCAAGTCCCAGGGTGATCCAGATCGAATAGTCCCAAATGTAGCTCAGATACATGACCGCCCACAAAGCCAGGAAAGGCCCGAAGCTGGTGAACATCTGTCCGATTGCGCGCGCCGTATCGGCTTTCTGGTATTTCCCGACGATGGACTTCCAGTTCGCCAGGTTTTCGCGCATTTCCTTATCAATTTTTTTCATCTCAATCTCTATTGTCTAGCTCATTTTGGCGGCACTAAGTTAATACAACCGACCATAAAGCAAGTTGAAGGTACAAAACAACGTCGGCCGGGCCACAATTATGCAGCCCGGCCGACCCGAAGCGTCGCTTTTTGACGATTAACGGAGATTAAACCGTTTTAATTGACAATCAGCAAAGCGGATTTCTTACCGCTTCGATTCGTAGCCAGGACGGTATAACGCCCGGATTTAAAACCACTGAGGTCTAGGTCAATATTCTGTTGTCCGGCAACAAATTTTTGTCGCCCGAGAGAAAGAACGGTTCGCCCATTTTCGTCGATTACGGACAAGCGCAAATTCGTTTCCTCAGGCAGATCCAAACCAAGGGAAGCTTTGCCCGAGGCCGGGTTAGGGAATATCTCCATCTGAATGGGCAACTCCGATACAGTTACGGCCTTTTGTGCTTCTTTATCTTCTTTCTTGGCGGGGTTCATCAACAGGAACCGGCGGCGGCGGTGCAGTTCATGTCTCTCTTCGTGGGACAGCTGATCGTCGGCTTCCTGGCCCTCTGCGGCGTGACGATGTTTGGGGTGACGATGATGACGACGCTCTCCTTTTTCCTTACGATCCACTCCGTGCTTTTCCATGACGGATTTGCGGTGGGCATCCCATTCGGGTTGTAACGCTTTCAGTTTTGTCTGGGCAGCCGTGATCTCCTGGTCGTACTTCGTTACCAGACGATCCAAGGTTTGCAGATCAGCGGCGTGTTCTTCTTTCCACTGAGCTGTTTTTTCCCGCAGAGCCTCCCGTTGGGCTTTTCTATCCGCTCGTTCGGCTGATTTATTTTCGCGGTCTGGGCGGGGGCGGGTTTTCATAATTTTACGTAGTCGGTCGAGTTCGGCTCGGTCCTCTGCGTTCAATTCAGTTTCCAGGCTGAGTCGGGCTTTCAATATCTCCGGGCGAATGACCTCTTTGCGATACGCTTTCAGTTCTTCGCGAACTTCCTGCCTGGCTTCCTTGTGGGCCGCTCGTTCAGGGGAGTGATCTTTTTGGGCTAACAAAGTAGCAGTGCTACTAGTAAACATCAGGGCCAACAGGGCCAGCAATTTGAGTTTCATAGTTATTCATTTGTTCCCTACTTGGATACTCCCAGAACAAGAAGGTTTAACGGTCACTCCGATTCAGGAATAACAAATCCATCATCCTGGCGTAGATAGCGGTGTTTTCGTAAATCCCGCTAAACAGGCTTTGGCCGGGTCCGTAGGCGAAGACAGGAATCAGGTCGGCCGTATGGTAATCAGAACTGAAACCCGGTTCGATCTTCCCCATTTTTGAGCCATTATTGATCGCGTAGCCGCCAGTTTCATGATCAGCTGTAACAATGACCAGGGTATTGCCATCCTTCTCCGCGAAATCAAGAGCTTGACCGACGGCCCGATCAAATTCCAGCATTTCACTGATGATATACTCACTTTCATTAGCGTGGCCGCCCCAGTCGATCTGGGAACCTTCGATGGTCAGAAAGAAGCCGCGTTCTCCACCTTTCTCGTCCAGATGCTTGATGGCCAGTTGAGTAGCTGTTTCCAGATAGCGACGGCCCTGAGCGTAAGGTAATGGCTCACCGTCAGCCGTGAAATAAGCAAAGTTGCTACCAGGCTCCGGCTTAAAATCCTCTATTTCTTCGTCGAAATAAGAGCTGACAACATAACCCTTGTTTCTCAATTCCTGACTCAGATCGCGCTCATCCGTTTCCCGGCGATCGAAAAATTTTTTGCCGCCACCAATCAGCAGGTCGAATTCAGTATCCATAAAATCGGTGGCAATGGCCTCGTAATTCTTCCGGTAGGGATTATGGGCAATGAAGGAGGCCGGGGTAGCGTGTACGATGGACGAAGTGGCTACTAAACCACTGGCCATGCCCTTAGCCTCCGCGCTCTCCAGAATGGTTTCCACCGGCATAGTATCCATGCCCACGCCAATGGCGCCGTTGTAAGTTTTTACACCTGCGCTAAAAGCCGTTGCTCCGGCGGCACTATCGGTAACCAGGTTATCACCACTGTAGGATTTGTGCAGCCCGAGAACCGGGAAGCGCTCCAATTGTAGTTTGTTGCCGTTGCTGTACAAGCCGGCAGTGATCTGGCTGACCCCCATTCCGTCGCCGATCATCAGGATCACGTTCCGGGGAGCTTTTGCTTCCCGGCGTGCTTTTTCTCGCTCGATCCGCTTCTCGATTTCTTCGGGGGAAATGACGGGAGGGAGATCCGTAACTACCTCCTCAGCGTGTTGTCCATTGTCATTATCGACTACAGCAGGTGCCGGTGGACAACTGGTAAAAAGGATGATGATGAAAAAATAAAAGAGGGATATAAGACGCATAGTATCTAAGTTTTGCTCAAAGATAATTAATAAGCCAGCCGGTAGCGATGACCAGGGAGTACCTTAATCAAACCTTTACATTCCATACTTAGTAGCCGGCTAGCCAATTGACCACTAGGCCAGGAGAGTTTTCGGCCCAGTTCGTCCAGGGCCAGTTCTTCGGCTTCAGCGATTTCGGAGACAATTAGCTGCTCCGGTTCACTAAGTTGTGTAAACAAGCTGCCCTGGCGGTTGCCCACCTTGCTACTTTGCCAGCCCAAAATAGCTGCCACGTCGGACGCACCTTCGATCAAATGGCCATTTACCCGGCGGATTAAACGATTGCAGCCCGCTGACTTGGGATCATCGAAGCGCCCTGGGAAAGCCCCCACTGGTTTCCCCAGTTCCAGGGCCATATTGGCGGTTATGATGCTGCCTCCCTTCTCTTCACTTTCGATTACTATTACTACATCCGACAACAGTGCTACCAATCGATTACGAGCCGGAAAATGCTCCCGCTCCGGGCCAGTGAAGTGAGGATAAGTGGTTAACAGTCCACCATTTTCCAGCATTTGGTGAGCAGTATTCCGGTGGCTACTCGGGTAAATCTGGTTCAAGCCGCTGCCGAGTACACCTACCGTTGGCAGCCCTACCCGCATGGCTTCACGGTGGGCACAAATATCAATGCCGTAAGCCAGTCCACTGAAAATGGTTGGGCCATAATCCCGGAGACCTGAAAGTAGTAATTCTGTTTGCTGAAGTCCCCTGGCCGAGGGCTTGCGGGTACCGATGACCGCGACACTACGCGGCACATTTAAATCAGCAACACCTTTAGAGTAGAACAAGGCTGGCGCCCCGGGGCGACGTGCAAAACGGCCGGGGTAGTCTACATCCGAAAAATGACGAATCCGGATCAGGTGCCGCTCAGCGAAGCGGCAAATGCCTTCTGCCTCGCGTAGGGTCTGGGCACCTATGATCTGGCGAACCAAGCCGTCACCTACGCCCTCCAGGGCTTTCAATTCTTTGGGGCTGGCTTGGAATACAGCTTCGGCATTGCCAAAATGGGTGTAGAGCGCTCTTCCTAGAATGGGGCCAACTCCAGGTACCCGGCTAAGGGCTACCCGGTGTAATGTATCGGGATGCATAAAAAATACCAAGAATAGATAAATACGGCCGGGAAGAGACAAAGCCCGTGAGACGGGCGGGGAGCACAAAGAGATAATTATAGTCCGGCACTACCCCAAAGATACATCATTTTGTCAGTATTTGTTTTTATTTTTATTCAATTTTTGTTTTTACTCTTTCATCGACCTTTGTGCTATGTCACAACCAGCCAAAAAACTTAATACTTCACGCGTCAGCCTGGTCATTCTATCTTTTTGCACCCTGGTCTTCATGATTTGGGCATTGCGCAGTTGTAGTTCTGCGGAAGACGCTGCCGAGTACGCGATGGTCCAGGAGGCCGCAGCCAGACAGAGTTACCTGGACAGCATACAGCGGGTAGAAGATAGCATAGCGGCAATCAATGCCGTCAGCGCAGCTCAGGAGGAAGCTCGCCTGCGTGCCGAAGCGCTGCAACGCGCCAATACCATCCCCGCCCTGGGCGACAGCATCGTGCGCGCGCCGGGAGAAAGAATTATCCGTCAGGAGGTCACGAAATTATACGTCACTTTCGACGGACTGAACGTGCGCTCCGGTCCCGGTCTGAATTTTGGAAAAGTGGATCGGCTGGATCTTTATACCGCCGTGGAATTCCTCAATGAAGTTACGGATTCCTCCTACACCATCAGCCTGGGGCAGATCACCCCCACTGAACCCTGGATAAAAATCAAGACCCCGAAAGGCAAGGAAGGCTGGGTATTCGGCGCCGGGGTGGATTATTACAAACGTAAACTGGAAGGCGTTGAAAATTAAGGACCCCCAACTCACCGCCGCCGCCCTGGCCGCACAAGCCGGTGGCCGGCTTATCGGTGACGGTAGCCTGTTGATTACCGGAGCAAACGAAATTCACCACGTAGAGAAGGGAGATCTCTGCTTCGTCGATTTTCATAAGTACTACCGCCCAACCCTCGAGTCTGCCGCTTCGGTCATTTTGATCGACCAGGAGCAGGTTTGTCCCGCCGGCAAGGCACTCATCGTAGTGGACGAGCCATTTTTCGTTTACAATGAACTCGTGAAGAAGTATCGGGGGCTGCGGAATAGCCGTGCGTTGGCATCCGGTACATTTTCGGCGACCCAGCAAGTGGGCGAAGGCACCATCATTGAAGCCGGCGCCCACCTGAGTGAGCATGTGACCATTGGCAAAAACTGCCATATTTATCCAGGTGCCTTTATCGGTGAACACACGGTAATCGGCGACGGTGTGATAGTACATCCCGGTGCCGCAATTGGCAGCGAGGCCTTCTATTTCAAAAGCACTCCGGAAGGTCGCATCCCCTGGACCAGCGGTGGCTACGTAATCCTCGAAGACCAGGTGGAAATCGGGCCAAATTGCAGTATTGCCAAAGGCGTTTCCTCGGCCACCGTCATCGGAAAAGGAACCAAACTGGATGCCCTGGTACAAATCGGCCACGACTGTAAAATCGGCCCTAATTGTCTGTTAACTTCCCAGGTCGGCATCGCCGGCAATACCACCCTGGGTGCAAACTGTATTCTCTACGGACAGGTTGGCGTGATCCAAAACGTGACCATCGGCGACGGCGCGGTGATCCTGGGCCAGAGCGGGGTGGGCAATGATCTGGAAGGCGGCAAGGTGTACTTTGGCTCGCCATGCGTAGAAAAGCGAGTAGCCTACCGGGAAATGCTGACCTTGAGAAGACTGGCGAGATAGCAGGTCCTTTAAAAAGTCATTCTGGCTAGCAACTACGAGGAGCCTGCGACGATCACCGCAGTTAACTCCGAGGACGAAGGACGATCAGCGTCAGCTAAAGTAGCAATACCAACGAAACCCGCGAAGCGGATAACGAACTAACCAATAACTTCATACCTTAACACTTCTAACAACTCTGCCTACATATGACAACCGACCAGCGCCCCTGGCTAGCCCAATATCCCCAAGGCGTTCCCGCCAACATCGACCCGGACAAGTATCCGTCATTAATCGATTACGTGGAGGAAGCCCTGAAAAAGTATGCCAAGCGTACGGCTTTCAGTTGTATGGGACGTAACGTCACTTACCGGGAACTGGATGATCTGTCGACCGCCTTTGGAGCCTACCTGCATTACCGGGGCCTACAGCCCGGAGATAAACTGGCGCTGATGATGCCCAATCTGACGCAGTATCCCATCGCCTTGTTTGGTGCACTGAAAGCTGGAATCACTATTGTAAATACCAACCCGCTATACACCCCGCGGGAAATGAAGCATCAGTTTACCGACAGCGGCGCTAAGGCGATCATTATTGCCGAAAACTTTGCGTCCAATCTGGAAGAGATCATCAAGGACACCGACATACATACGGTGATTGTGACCAGCCTGGGGGAAATGCTATCTTTTGCCAAAAAGCACCTCGTTAATTTCGTGGTACGTAAGGTAAAAGGTATGGTGCCGACCTATAATTTGCCGGAAAGCGTGAATTTCACCACCGCCATCAGTGAGGGAAAAGGCAAACCACTACCCGATTTCAACCGTGACCCTGAAGCCGTAATCGCCCTGCAATACACCGGCGGGACCACCGGCGTCTCCAAGGGTGCCATGCTGACTAACCGTAATCTGGCCAGCAACGTACAGATGGTGCGGGCGCTCTGCTACCAGATTCTGGAAGAAGCGCCGGACTATTCCGCACTCTGTCCACTCCCCTTGTACCACATTTTCGCCTTTAACTTCAACGGACTGGCCCTTTTCGGAATGGGGATCGAGAACGTACTGATTACCAACCCACGTGATCTTTCTACTGTAACGAAGGCATTCAAAGACCATAAGATCGGCGTGCTATCCGGTGTTAACACCTTATACAACGCCCTGATCAATGACTCTACTTTCCAGAAGCTCGACTTCCGTTTCCTCAAGGCCGCCATCGGCGGAGGAATGGCCGTACAGAAACCCGTGGCCGAAGCCTGGCAAAAACTGACCGGTGTACCACTGAGTGAAGGCTACGGCCTTACCGAGTCCAGCCCGGTGGCCTCCATGAATCCGCTTTCCGAAAATAAGGGGCGGATCGGCACCATCGGGCTTCCATTACCCAACACGGATATGCGCATTTGGCTGGAAGAGGAAAACCGCGCCGGCCAACCCGGAGAACGCGGGGAAATTCAGATTAAAGGCCCCCAGGTGATGAAAGGCTACTACAACCGCCCCGAAGAAACGGCCAAGACGATCAAGGACGGTTGGCTATGTACCGGTGACGTTGGCATCATGGACGAAACCGGCTACTTCAGCATTGTAGACCGTATGAAAGATATGATCCTGGTTTCCGGCTTCAACGTTTACCCTAATGAAATAGAAGATGTACTGGCCGCTCATCCCGACATCCTGGAAGTGGCCGCTGTCGGCATTCCTAGTGAAAAGTCTGGTGAGGTCGTCAAGGTATTCGTCGTTCGTAAGGGCAACAAGCTTAAAGAACAGGATGTCATCGACTTTGCCCGCGAAGGACTGACCGGCTACAAAATCCCCAAAGCCGTGGAGTTTCGGGATGAACTACCGAAGAGCAACGTGGGTAAAATCTTACGGAGAAAGTTGAGGGAGTAATTTAGTATAGAAGTCGTGATAGTATGCTAGAACACGTTAGGACGGCTACTACCATACTATCACGCCCCCAATTACTAACCGACTAAAACCATACCTTCGCGCCACAAAAAAATAAACCAATGAAAATCGATCACATCCTGGCCGTTACCGGATTACCCGGACTCTATACAATGGTCAATGAACGCAAAGGCGGGCTTATCGTAGAAAACATGGCCGACGGTAAACGCCGTTTCGCTCCTTCACGCAAGCACCAGTTCGCTCCTCTGGACAGCATGGCGATCTATACCGACGACGGAGACGCCGAGCCACTACGCAAAGTCTTTTCTCGAATGCTGGAGCAACAGGAAGATAATCCTGCCCCGGCTGCGAATGCCGCTAAGGACGAAGTTTTCGAATACCTGGCTGACGTACTACCTAATTACGACACCGAGCGTGTACACCATAGTGACTTGAAGAAACTGCTTAAGTGGTACCACTTTCTGAAAGACAACGATGGGTTCAGCGCCACGGATGAGGAAGAGTAATTTCAGCTGCCCCGAGTATTTGTCTAACGATTTCCGTGGATAAGAGGCAATACCATTGACTTTGCCCGTTGCTGGCAAGCCTGGTCTGTATCAAAGCACGGAAATCGTTTGAGTGAATTTAAAAAATCCGCCGATCATCATAATGAATGATCGACGGAAAGGGGAGCTAATGTGATAGTTCGTGTAGTTTTTTAACAATCGGTTGGAAGGTAAATAGTCGCTCGCCGCTTCCTTGTTGATACTGCTCACAGCGTGGTAGAAGCGTACACAATGTAAAACACGGAAATTCCCTGGCCTAACAGGAGGCAATTAAATTAGAAAAAGGTATATATTTGGTAGAGGGCGGTCAGTCCGTAGGCCGTTGCGCGACTACGTTCGTACAAAACCTGCAATATTCGTAACCACTACATCAATAGTTCATTTCTCCGTATTCGCTGCCACGATAGGCGCAATAGCCGCCATGTGCGCCAATTCCGTTAATGATTGCGCCAGATGAGGCAAGCGCTGAGTGATTCCTTTCTTATGCAGGGAGCTGACGACTACCTCACCAAGCCTTTTGATGCCGATGAGCTGCAACTCAGGATTCGTAACCTCCTGGCGCGGCGCGAACAGCTTTGGGCGCATTTTCAATCCCTTGACCTTACACTATTGCCCGAAGTAGACGCTCGTTCGCCGGAAGACCAGTTCGTACAAAAGGTAGCCGCCGTGATCACCGAACATCTCGGCGATGAGCTGCTGGGCGTGGACAATATCGCTCAGGCAGTGGGTTACAGTCGTAGTCAGCTTACCCGTAAACTAAAGGCCCTCACCGGCTACACTCCAAATAAGCTAGTATTATACATGCGCCTGAATGAAGCGCGCAGGCAGTTGGAAAAGGGCCGGGGCTCCGTATCGGAAATCGCTTACCGGGTAGGCTTCAGTAACCTCAGTTATTTCGCGAAAAAGTTTCAGGAAATGACGGGTGTATTGCCCAGCGCGGTGGAGCGAGAGCGCCCAGAAGACGGTTCACTGCCATTCGAAGGATGACCTAATCCTCCCGGACAGTTAGCAACTTCGGCTATGCTGGTCGACAACCTTGCGTCAGGGTTTCCATTAGTGATCGTCGCAGGCTCCTCGGAGTTGTTAGCCAAAAAAACGGTTGAAGCTCGAATTTTTATTCAGGCTTACCCCTAATGAACATCCAGAGGTTCCTTCCAACCTTGCCGGCATTTACTCCCTGGCAAGATTGGCGGGATATGCATTACCTTCGCCACGATGATCTACTTAGAACTTAAAAACGTTTCCAAGTCCTACGGTGAAAAGGTACTGTTCAACGGCGTAGACCTGCCCGTGAATAAGGGAGCGAAAATGGCCCTGGTTGCCAAAAACGGTACGGGTAAATCTACCCTGCTGCGCGTAGCCGCCGGCATCGACAATCCCGAAGGCGTAGGATCGGAATGCTACGTCCACCGCGACGCCCGCTTGGCTTACCTGCCCCAGGAACCCGATTTTGGTAATAACCAAACGGTACTGGAAGCGGTCTTTGACAGTGACAACGAGATCATCCGCACCGTACGTGAGTACGAGGAAGCCCTGATCCTGGGTGGCGAAAATGGCGAGCGGCTGCAAAAGGCCCTGACCAAAATGGACCGCCTCCAGGCCTGGGATACCGAAGCCAAGATCAAGGAAACGCTGAGTAAACTGAACATCAAGGATATTAATCAGCAGGTGGCTACCCTATCCGGTGGACAACGCAAGCGAGTGGCGCTGGCCAAACTGGTCATCGACGCTCCCGATCTGATCATTATGGATGAGCCGACCAACCACCTCGACCTCGACATGATCGAATGGCTCGAAGATTGGTTACAGGACAGTAAGCTTACCCTGCTGATGGTCACTCACGACCGCTATTTCCTGGAACGTGTCTGTGACACCATTACCGAGTTGGACGGCGGCGAACTTTACAAGTACTCCGGCAATTACAGCGATTACCTCAACAAAAAAGCCCTGCGCTACGAGATTTCCGGAGCCGAGCACGAGAAAGACAAAAAACGCCTCAAGAAGGAACTAGCCTGGGCCAGACGAATGCCTTCGGCCCGTACCACTAAATCAAAGAGCCGACTCGACAAGGTGGACCAGTTGCAGGATAAAGTCGGCAGCCATAAAAGTCAGGACGAGCTGACCATCGAAATCAAAGGCCAGCGGTTAGGCAAAAAAATTCTGGAAAGCCACAACATTAGTAAAAGCTACGGCGACTTGAACCTGGTCGAAAATTTCGACTACAAATTCCGCCGGCGTGAACGAGTGGGTATCATCGGCCCCAATGGAGTGGGCAAATCCACCTTCCTGGGCATGCTCACCAAGGAGATCCGACCGGACACCGGCAAGGTCGTTGTGGGCGACAATACGGTCTTCGGCTACTACAACCAGGAAGGGATGAAACTGGATGGCGACAAACGCGTCATCGAAGTTATCCGGGCCATCGCCGAATATATTCCCCTGGAAAAAGGGCTGAAGCTGACGGCAGCCAGCCTGCTCGAAAAATTCCTGTTCAACCGCAAGCAACAGCAGGTTTACGTCAGTCAGCTCAGCGGGGGAGAAAAGCGCCGCCTCTATCTGCTCACCATTTTGATGAAGAACCCCAACTTCCTCATTCTTGATGAGCCGACGAACGACCTCGACATCGTCACGATCAACGTCCTCGAAGAATTTCTACTCGATTTCCCCGGCTGTGTACTCATTGTCAGTCACGATCGCTTTTTCCTGGACAAGCTCGCCCAACACATCTTCGTTTTCGAAGGAAATGGTGTCATCCGCGACTGGAACGGCACTTTCAGCGAGTACCGTACTGACCTTAAAGCGCGTCAGTTAGAAGAGAAACGAGAGGCTGGAAAAGAGGAGGTGGCTAGCAAAGTAGCAGTGCCGGAAGCGAAGACCGAGAACCAGATCTCCCAGGACCAGCGCAAAGCCATCAACCGACTGGAAAGCCAGATTGCTAAGCTGGAAAAACGAAAAGCCAGTGTAAGCGCCAAATTCGCCGATGCCGAAAAGCTCTCCCCCGACGAGATCGCCAAACTAGGCCGTGAGCTGAATGACCTCAATGAGCAGATCGAGGAGAAGGAGATGGAGTGGATGGAGATGGTGGGGTAAGATGCCTCCGGCTTTAGAACGGGCTTCGCCCTTTAGAATGACCGTGCCTCGCTTCAGGACGCTGCGCTTTAGATGGCCAGAGTTGCTCTAAAGGCGAAGGCGTTCTAATTACTTATCTTGCTCCCTAAACAAACCCACAATCATGCCCTCCACCACCGACGTTCTCATCATCGGCTCCGGGATCGGCGGTCTTAGTACCGGAATCAAGTTGGCCATGCTACGGCCCGACCTTCAGATTGATGTATTGACCAAGACTTACGAGCGGGAATCCAACACCCGGTACGCTCAGGGAGGGGTGGCGGCAGTCTGGGATCACGCCTCGGATAATTACGAAAAACATATCCAGGATACGTTGATTGCCGGCGACGGACTTTGCGACGAAGAGATCGTCCGCATCGTCGTGGAAGAAGGTCCGCTACGGGTAGAAGAAATCATTGAATGGGGAACCCGTTTCGACCTCAACCAATTCAAAAAATACGACCTTGGTCTGGAAGGCGGCCACAGCGAGCACCGTATCCTGCACTACAAGGACCTGACCGGCTGGGAAATTCAGCGTGCCCTCAGCGCCAAGGCCGCCACCCTGAGTAATCTGGTCGTTCACGAGCATTATTTTGCACTGGATCTGCTGACCCAACACCATCGCGGGCAGATTGTCACCAAGCTGACACCGGACATCGAATGTTACGGCTCCTACGTGCTTAATAAGGAAACCGGAGAGATATCGACCATCCTGGCCAAAAACACCGTAGTTGCCACCGGCGGTGCGGGTCAAATCTATCGTTCCACCACCAATCCCGTCATTGCCACCGGAGACGGCATCGCCATGGTATACCGGGCTAAGGGACATCTGGAGAACATGGAGTTTGTCCAGTTTCACCCCACCAGTCTTTACCGGGCGGGATTAGAACCCCAGGCCTTTTTGGTCAGTGAGGCTGTAAGGGGGTTCGGCGGCATCCTGAAAAGACCAGATGGCAGCGAATTCATGCAGGAATACGATGAACGCGGTAGCCTGGCACCCCGCGATATCGTAGCCCGCGCCATCGACAATGAGATGAAAGTAAACGGGGTGGAATTCATGTGTCTGGACTGCACCCACCTAGACAAAGAAAAATTCATTGCTCACTTTCCAACCATCTACGAGGAATGCCTCAATTCCGGTATCGACCCGATGAAAGACCTCATTCCCGTCACCCCGGCCTGTCACTATCTGTGTGGCGGGATCAAGGTTGACGAACAGGGTCGCAGTAGTATCAATCGCCTCTATGCCGTCGGAGAATGTACCTGTACCGGCCTCCACGGTGCTAATCGGCTGGCCAGTAACAGCCTGCTGGAAGCTCTGGTCTTTGGCCACCGCATTGCCCACACCATCGCACCGACCATCGATGATTGCCAGCTGGAAGAAAATATCCCCAACTGGAACCGCACCGGCACCACCAATCCGGAAGAACTCGTACTCATCACCCAAAGCATCAAGGAACTCAAGGAAGTCATGAGTAGCTACGTGGGCATCGTGCGTAATGACCGCCGACTGCAACGCGCCCAGAAGCGGATGGAACTGTTGCACGATGAAACCGAAACACTTTACCGCGACAACCTGGTCAGTCCTCAGCTTTGTGAGTTGCGCAATTTGATCACCATCGGCCATACCGTCACCAAATCGGCCAATCTCCGTCACGAGAGTCGCGGCCTGCACTTCACCACGGATTACCCGGAGAAAAGTGAGTTTTTGCAATACTCGATCCTATAAAACCTCCCCCATGCAAACCACCTTCTCTGAACGTATCGCCTGGCTGGTCAGCGGCGTGTTTCATCCTTTACTGATTCCATCTTATATGTTGGTTATCCTCGTGTTGGTCAACCCCTTTCTGTTCGGGCGGGAAGACGTCGGGTTGATCTTCCTGAGCGTATTGGCCAGTACGCTGGTATTGCCCCTGGTGGCGGTGGCAGTAATGCGGGGGCTGGAAATGATCGACAGCTTTCAACTCGAAGACCGGATGGAACGGATCGGCCCTTACCTGGTCGTGCTGATCCTCTATATCTGGATGTACCTCAATTTTGCGAGAAGAGGCACCGTACCGACGGCCTATACCGCCTTTACGCTGGGAATGGTGATCGCACTGTCCGTCAGCTTTTTCATCAACGTTTTCTCCAAGATCAGCGCTCACGCCGTCGGCATGGGGGGCTTGGTAGCGATGGTGCTGGCCACCATGCTCTTCTTTGATTCGCAGGGGCTGAAGTTTGTGTTGGGTGGCCTGGGTACCTACCGGGTCAGCACTTCCTTACTCTTGCTGCTGGTAATTATAATTGCCGGTCTGGTGGGCAGTTCCCGGTTAAGATTAAAGGCCCACGTGCCGCTGGAGATATACGCCGGTTACGTCGTTGGCTTCATCAGTCAGTTGATTGCCTTGAAGTATCATTTTTAGATTTTGACCGCTCGACTAGCCCCCCGTTCGGAAGGGATAACCATGTTTTCATTTAGACACTTTGCTACTTTGAAGCCATCAAAATCCGCCCAGCCGACACACCGGGCCACAGGCATCCGTTTCAGCGTACGAGCTAAAAGTCATTATATTCGCCGCTACGAACCAGCAAAACTCAATTTCAGCCTGTTGCTGCCGTTACTTTTTCAGGCACCATAGTTATTACACCAAAAGTCCATAGAAGCGCCTACTAATTCTTTTTAAGCTGACCGCAAAGCTTCGCGGTCGACCGTTCGCTCGGAATTTTTCTTACTTCCTACTTTTTGACATTACTGTTTTTCAAACCAACAACTAGAGATATGCAACGTCACTATCTGTTAATGCTATTGTGCTGCCTGTTCGCCGGCGGGCTCTTCGCCCAGCTTCCGGGATCGGGCGAACTCGACAAGATTCCAGTTCTTCAATTACCCGCCCAAGACAACGCTGCTTTGCTGGCCGCTGAGTTGGCCGCCCGCGCACCGGGCCGTGCCCCCCACTACGCGATTCCCCTGTCCGTAGATGTTTCGCCCGCTACCGGCGGTGCCTGGACCGACTACCCCGGCGGTAAATCCGTCTGGCGGCTACGGGTCATCAGTAAGAACGCGATTTCCATCAACCTGGGTTTCACCGAGTACTGGATGCCCCAGGGTGGTGAGCTGTTCCTTTATCCCGGCAGCAGCAAGTCCAAGCAAATTTACGGTCCTTTCACCCCGGCCGACAATGAGGTCCACAATCAGCTCTGGACCCAGGTGATCGAAGGCGATGATCTGGTGATCGAAGCTCAGGTACCGACCAGCGAAAAAGCCAATCTGCGCCTACGCCTTACCAGTGTCAACCACGATTTTCTTGGCTTTGGCGCCAATTCTGCTTCCTCCGGCTCCTGTAACCTCGATGTGGTCTGCTCCGCCGCCGACGGCTGGGGCATCGTGGATCAGTACCGCGACATTATCCGTTCCGTAGCGGTAATCGGTACCGGTGGTGGCACTTTTTGCACCGGTTTCCTGGTCAACAACGCCAGGCAGGATTGTACCCCTTATTTCATGACCGCCAACCACTGTGGTATTAATTCCGGTAATGCATCTTCACTGGTCACTTACTGGAATTTCGAAAACAGCTTCTGCCGTCAGCCCAATTCCGGCCCCAGTGGACAGAATGGCAACGGCCAGCTCAATGTATTTAATACCGGAGCCATTTGGCGTGCCAGTAACCCGGCCAGCGATATGACAATCGTGGAACTGGATGACCCGGTGAACCCCAACGCCGATGCCTTTTTCGCCGGTTGGTCACGGGAGGCAGCCGCTCCCGGCGACACGGTCATTGCGATCCACCATCCGTCTACCGACGAAAAGCGGATCTCTTTTACCTTCCAGCAGACTTACCGGGTTAATGGCATCAGCACGACTCCATCAACCAACGGCACCCACATCACCATCCCGGACTGGGACATTGGCACCACTGAGGGTGGCTCTTCCGGCTCTCCGGTTTACGATAAGAACAAGCGTGTTCGCGGTCAGCTGCACGGCGGCGGTGCTGCTTGCGGTAACAACTCGTTTGACTCCTACGGCTATTTCCACGTCAGTTGGGAAGGTGGCGGTTCCCCCAATAGTCGCCTCAGGGATTGGCTGGACCCCGACGGCACCGATCTGCTGTTCATCGATGGCCGCGAGCAACTGGCCTGTGAAATTTCCGTAACGCCCGATGTCGTAGCCCAAGCGGTTTGCTCCGGTGAGGATGTTACCTATGACTTATTGGTCGGTGGTGGCTTCAACGGCCCCGTCACCCTTTCCATCCCTAATTTACCGGCAGAACTGACGGCTAATTTCTCCCAAAATCCCGCTGACCCAAATACCAACGTAACGCTGACGATCACCTACGCCGACGGCTTTAGCGGAACCTCTACTTTCGACGTTGATGCGACCGACGGAAATGATGCCGGATCCACCGAATTGATGCTCGATATCCAGGGAACCGTTCCCAGCGCACCGCTGGCTATTAGTCCGGCGAACAACTCTTCGGGAGCCTCCATTATCATCGAACTTGATTGGGCGGATGTAAATGCGGCCAATTACGACTATGAATTCGGCACCAATGCTACCCTGACCAACCTGCTGGCCAGTGGTAATACTTCGAATACGGAATTCGCCTACGGTGAGCTTCTGGAAGCGGACACTGAATACTTCTGGCGCGTACGTGCGACAAACAGTTGTGGTACGGGTGAATGGTCTGACGTATACTCCTTTACTACGGCCAACATCGTCTGTGGCCCAGCTCAGGAGAGTAACGACGTTGGTGGCAACATTCCCGATAACGGCCCCCCGCTGATCTCCAATAACTTAATCACCTCTTCCGGTGCCATCAGTTTTATGGAACTCAACGTGGAAATTGACCACGAGTGGGTTGGCGATCTGTTCATCCGGCTGGTCAGCCCCGGCGGTAGCGTGGCGGTGATCATGGACCGAATTGGTGGTGGCGGTTGCAATGCCGAAAACTTTGACCTGAACTTCAACGACGGGGCAACCAATACCGCCGCGGACCTCCAGGCAACCTGCAACAACAACCTGACGGGTTCTTTCCAATCGGAAAGCCCCTTTACCATTTTTAACGGTGAAGAGCAAAATGGTTTGTGGCGCTTGTTCGTACAAGACCAGGCTTCCAATGACGATGGCAATCTGATTTCCTGGAGCCTCGAATTTTGTGGTGACGATGGTTCAGGCAGCGATTTGAGTGTTCAGCTGCTGAGTGACCCCATCGAGAGTTGCTCTAATGATGACGGAGAGGTCAGCATGCTGCTCGGCGAAGGCTTCGGCAACAACTTTACCGTTGCCGTCTCTGCGGGTGGGCAAAGTCTCGACTTCGAGTCAACCTTCGCCAATAATACCCTGGACCTGACAATAGACAACTTCCTGACCCTGGCCAGCGGCAGCTACGATATGATCGTGACCATCACTACGGAAGAAGGAGAAAGCCAGACCCAGGTAGTCCCTCTGACCATTCTTCCCGTACCCGGTATTGCCGGGCAGGTGAGTCCTTCAAATGGCAGTACAGTATCCGATGAGAACATCCAGTTCAGTTGGAACAGTGCAGACAACGTGGATGACTACTCTCTCCAGGTCAGTACCCAGGAAAATTTCAGTTCCATTGACTACGAAGAAAATACCGGCGGAACCAGTCTGACGGTCAATAATCTGGGGCTGGAAGGACTGCTTTACTGGCGCGTAGTGGCCAACAATGAATGTGGTAACGCCACCAGTTCTCCTTTCAATTTCACGGTCGATCCCAACGCCACCCACGATTTCTCCGGGGGGCGTGAGTTATCGATCTTCCCCAACCCGGCCAGCAGTGCAGTCTTCCTGGATATGCGTGGCAACTGGAGCGGCGAACTGGACGTGAATATCATGAGCGTCAGCGGGCGGGTCATCAGCACTCAGCAACTGGCTGCCGGTGGTCGAAAAGCCCTAGATATAAGCGGATTACCGGCCGGCACTTATTTGCTCGACCTTCGTAATGGTGGTGAGCGTAGTGTGGAACGTTTGGTGATCTTACCGAACTAGCAGGCTGACTGATTACCGGTTTAAAAGGCTTCTCAACCGAGTGTTGGGAAGCTTTTTTTGTTGGCTACCACTTGGTCACGTTTGATCACGTCGCTCTCCAAGCGGCTACAACACGATTTACCGCTGGAAACCGCTGCCCTTAGCTTTTTAATTGCTCGGAGAGCGGCGTACTCCATAGAGCGACCGGGAGGTCGCTGGCCGGTTAAGATCGCCTATCTTTGCCCCATGCGTCCCTTATCCTTTTTACCATTACTGCTCCTCCCCTATTTGCTCACCGCCCAGTCTATTCAGCCCGGTATCGACGCCATCGTCAGCGATCCACTTCTGGCGGGTGCGTCCATCGGTATTGACGTTATGGACCTGGAAACGGGAGCCAGAATTGCCAGCCATGACCCCGGCCGCAGCCTCATTCCCGCCTCTACCCAGAAATTGATCACGACCGGAGTGGCCCTAAAACTGCTCGGAGACGACCATCGTTTTCCTACCCGATTAAAGGCCCAAGGCAGGATTGAAAACGGAGTGCTATACGGCGATATAATCATTGTCGGTGGCGGCGACCCGACCCTGGGCTCTCCGGTGATGCCGGCCGCATCTCGCCGGGACGGGCTTTTAAAGACCTTCGTCGCTCAAATTCAGGCTGCCGGTATTCAGGAAGTAAACGGAGCGGTGATCGGAGACGACAGCCATTTCGGCACGGCGGGAGTTGCCATGGACTGGCCCTGGGCCGACTTGGGCAATTACTACGGCGCCGGCAGCTATGGCCTCAACTGGCACGATAATCTCTACTATCTGGACCTCACCCAACGACAAACCCTCGGCAGTACGCCCCCCATTCGTGGTACCCGACCAAATGTTCCCGACCTGACCATCGAAAACGAACTGCGCACCGCCGCCCGGGGTAGTGGCGATAATGCCTACATCTACGGCGCTCCTTTCAATTACCGCAATTTTCTGCGGGGTACCATCCCCGCCGGCACCGGCCGCTTCACGATCAAAGGTAGTCTTCCCGATCCGGCGCGTCAGGCAGCCCATGAGCTGGAAATGGCGCTGAAGGCAGCAGGAATCGATGTGACCTTACCCGCCAGCGGCATCGGCCGGGCCAGGCTGATCGCCCCCGACGGCCCGGAACTCGAACTTTATCAGCACACTTCCCCGACCTTACTCGAGATCGCCCAACGCACTAACTTCAAGAGTGTCAATCTTTACGCAGAAACCCTTTTGCGGGAGATCAATGTGGCTAACAAAGTAGCAGTGGCTGAAAACAATACAATGCAAACGCTCCTGGACGAACTGGAAAACGGACTGGCCCTCAACCTGGAGGCCGTCCAATTGCTCGATGGTAGCGGACTGAGTCCCCGTAACTATTTTCCCGCTGCTTTCATGACGGCCTATCTGCGCAGCATGAAAGACAACGAATCATTCCTTTCAACCATACCGGTAGCCGGCCGCAGCGGCAGTATGCGTAATCGCCTGAAGGGAACTTCCGCCGAGGGCAGACTGTATGCTAAGAGTGGATCGTTAAATGGTGCCCGCTGTTTTGCCGGTTACGCTTTCCGGGCCGATGGCAAAAAACTGGCGTTTTCGATCATGATCAATAATTATACGGCCGATGGACGCGAACTGAACCGCATGATGAATCAGTTCCTGTTGCTACTTTGCCAGCCATAAAAGTCATTATCCGCCCTTCTAACGATCTTCCATGAACTACAAGCTGATTTACTTCCTTTTGGCTCTTTTCGTCTTTTCCTCCTGCGAGCGCAAACCGGCCCGCCCGGAGATTGCCGAGGTGCCCGAAGATTTTTACCCCGCCCAACGTGAGGTGTGGCAGCAACCCGCTTTCGTGCTGGATGCAATGGGTGACCTGGAGGAAAAAGTTGTAGCGGATATTGGTGCCGGTCGGGGCTTTCTGGTGCCTTACGTAGCTCCCTACTGCGACCGGATGATTGCCATTGAAATTGACCCGAAGCTGGTGGATTACCTCCAGGATACCCTACGCCCCGCTATTTTACCGACCAACCAGCAAATGCGCCTGGAAGCCCGCCTTACCGTACCGGACCAGCCTGGTTTGAACGACGCCGAGGCTGATGTCGTCTTGCTGGTCAATACCCTGATGTACATCGACGAGCCGGCGGATTATCTCAAAAAACTGTACCCGAAAATAAAGCCAGGAGGGCGCCTGGTGATCGTGGACTGGAAAAGCCAGGAAACCGCCTACGGCCCGCCCCTGGAAGAGCGAATCCCCCTGAATAAACTTCATGAGATGCTGGCAGCGGATGGCTTCAAAGTATCGCGCAGCGACGATAGTACGCTCGATTATCAATACTTGGTCGTAGCTGAGAAGTAGTAAGCAGGAAGTCTTATCTTTGCGGCTATTTTAGCAATAACATTATGGCAACTCCCCTCAAACTTAACAATACCCTTTCCCGTAAAAAGGAAATTTTCGAGCCACTGGAAGCCGGCTTCGTCGGTATGTACGTCTGTGGGCCCACCGTTTACAACCCGGTCCACCTGGGGAACTGCCGCACCTTTACCAGTTTCGATTTGATCTACCGCTACCTGATGTATAAGGGCTATCGGGTTCGTTACGTCCGCAACATTACCGACGTGGGACACCTGACCGACAGCGGTGAGGATAAAATGGCCAAAGAGGCCCGCATTTCTAAGCTGGAGCCAATGGAGGTCGCTGCTAAATACGCCAATGACTTCCACGACATGATGCGGATTTTCAATAACCTGAACCCCAGTATTGAGCCCCAGGCCAGCGGCCACATCATCGAGCAGATCGAAATGGTGCAACAGATCATTGACAATGGCTACGGCTACGAAGTCAACGGATCGGTCTACTTCGACGTAGCTGCCTACGAAAAGGATATGGAAGCCAAAGGGGATAATGCCCCTCACCGTTACGGTGCCCTTTCCGGCCGCAAGATCGACGAGCTACTCAGTGAAACCCGCGAACTGAACAGCCAGGCAGAGAAAAAGAGCCCTTCCGATTTTGCTATTTGGATGAAAGCCAAACCCGAAGACCTGCAAAAATGGAAAAGTCCCTGGGGCGTCGGTTTTCCCGGCTGGCACCTGGAATGTTCGGCCATGAGCACCAAGTATCTGGGCGAGACGTTCGACATCCACGGCGGTGGTAATGACCTGAAGTTCCCTCATCACGAGAATGAAATTGCCCAGAACGTCGGTTGCTGCCACCGGGGTGGTGCCCGCTACTGGCTGCATACCAACATGCTGCTGATGAACGGCCGCAAAATGAGTAAGAGCGACGGTAACACCGTTACGCCCGACCAGCTATTCACCGGCGACAGTCCCCACCTCACTAAGGGCTACAGCCCGATGGCCATTCGCTTTTTCATGCTGCAAACCCATTACAGCAGCACGATGGACCTGACGGATGAAGCCCTGCAAGCTGCCGAGAAAGGCTATCTACGTCTGATGGAAGCTATCCGTACCCTGGGTAAGCTGGAAGTAAGCGGTAAGGCCCAGAATGAAACCGTCGGTAAAGAACTGGCCGAAGGTATGGCCGCCGCCTTCGCAGAGATGGACGATGACTTCAATACACCCAAAGCCCTTGCCCGCGTTTTCGAAATCGTTACCAAGATCAACGCCCTGGCCGGTGGTCAACTCAGTACTGATGAGGTAAATCCAGCAACGCTGGACCGGCTTAAAACCGATCTACACGCCCTGATCTTCGATGTTCTCGGTCTCCAGGACGAGGCTGCCGGTGGCAGTAATGCCCACACCAAAGCCCTGGATGGTGTCATGGATGTTCTTCTCGATATTCGCCAACAAGCCCGGACCGATAAAAACTGGGGGCTTTCCGATCAGATCCGTGATGCCCTGAGTGAAGCGGGGATCAAGGTGAAAGACGGTAAGGAGGGAGCGACCTGGTCGGTGTGATGATCTTGCGGCCTGGTGGTTTGGTGGCTGATACCAGTATATTAGTTTATATCGTTACTTTAAGACTCTGCCATCAATATACTTGTCTGTCAGACAACTAGATTATAAGATCATTATGTCCTTCTTCGACCGCCTAAACGACTGGGCTCGCCGCTCCGTTACCCTAAAGCTGATCATCATCGGGGTACTGATCCTGTTTCTGTTGATCCCCACTGCCCTGCTGGATGATTTAATTAGGGGTAGACAACGGTTGCGTGACAATGCCCAGGTGGAGGTCGCCTCCAAATGGGGACTGACGCAAGAGATCGGCGGACCGGTCATCTCCGTCCCCTACCGCGAAGAAGTGATCGTCACCGTAGATGATGAACAGAAAATCAGCTATCGCGAGGGCTACGCCCACTTCCTGCCCGATGAGATCAACATCGATGGCCAGCTGGATCCGGAGCAGCGATACCGGGGGCTATTCGTGGTGGTGCTTTACAATACTCAGCTAAAGGTTCAGGGTCGTTTTGACGGTTTTGATGCTGCTGCCTTAGGTGTTCCGGCCGAAGCCTTACAGTGGAGCAAAGCCAAACTTATTGTCGGCATTTCGGATATGACCGGTGTACAATCGGCCATCGATGTGAACTTGAATGGTAAGTTCTTCAGCATGGGGCCAGGGGTACCGAACGGAGAGGTTTTTGCCAGTGGAGCCAGTCAATCACTTCCTTTGGATGGCAGTGGTGACAGTCTGATCTTTAACTTCGACCTGAACCTGAACGGAAGTTCCGCGATTTACTTCCGGCCATTCGGTAAGCAAACCAACGTTAAGCTCACTGGTGGTTGGGGAGACCCGAGTTTTGACGGTACTTTTCTGCCAAAGGAGCGGGAAGTAAGTACCGAAGGATTTAGTGCTAGCTGGGAAGTACTACAACTGAACCGAAATTACCCGCAGCAAGGAACCGGCTCCTACATACCCAAGAGTCAAGGTTTTACCAGCAGTTCCACTTATTACTATGATGAAGGGTCGGTTGGTTATAATGATGGTGCTGACCGCTTCGGCCTTCGTCTCCTCCTGCCGGTGGACGAATACAAGAAAATCTATCGCAGCACCAACTTCGCCTACCTCTTCATCTTCATCACCTTTTTAGCCTACTTCTTTATTGAGGTATTGAACCGGCGAAGGGTGCACCCCATCCAGTATTTGCTCATCGGTGCGGCAATCTTGCTGTTTTACGTGATGTTATTGAGCATCAGTGAACACCTGACCTTCAACACGGCTTACTGGATCAGTGCGGTCGCCGTAGCCGGACTGATCAGTATGTATAGTTGGTTCATTTTGCGCAACACCAAATTGACCGCCCTGATCGGGGCCATGTTAATGATCTTATACTTATATTTCTTCAGCTTATTGCAGTTACAGGACTATGCACTATTATTCGGGTCCATCGGCCTGTTCCTGATTCTGGCGGTAATCATGTACCTGACGCGCAACGTCGACTGGTACGGGATCGGGCAAAACGAATCAAAAGATTCGCCACCTGCCGCCTAGGCCGATTGCAAAACCATTTTTCCCCGAACAAACTTGAACACCATGAATACAAAGGACGCGCTTTACGCACACTGCCAACAAATCATCGAATCAAAGATCACCGATCTGCGAGTCGTGCTGACTCAGTTAGCGGAAGCCAAGGCCACGGAAACCAAAAGTTCCGCCGGCGATAAATTCGAAACCGGGCGCTCCATGCTGCAGAGTCAGGAAGAGCAAAACGGCCGTCAACTCGTCAATGCCCTCGCTCAACAAGCCGAACTGCTGGCCATAGGCCGCAATATGGCGACCGACCAGGTCGGTCCGGGTAGCTTGGTCACTACCGACAAAGGGAATGTATATTACGTTTCCATCGGGCTGGGCCGCGTAAAATTCGAAGGCAAAGATTACTTCTGCGTTTCCGAGGCCGCGCCGGTGGCCGAAGCCATTTTGGGTAAAAAAGAAGGAGATACGATCAGCTTTAATGGTAAGAAGCAGACAATCATCAAGGTGGAATAGTACGGCCAGCGACCTCCCGGTGCTATGTATGCCTTTTTTCGAGCGACCTGGAAGTTGCTAGTTACTAGCCAGTGACTCTATAAAAATCGAATTTCCTTCAGCCCGTATCGTTGTAAACGTCCCACCCGGTGCTCCACTACCAGTTGTCCACTAGAGTCGACATCGCGAATGGTGCCTACAAAAACAGTATCGGTAGCTACATTCAGGTAATTCGACTTTTCATGCAGGCGGTGAAGGCGGGCCAGGTAATCCCGTTGTAAGCCGATGCGGTTCAATGGGGTCAGATATTGGTCTATTTTGGCTAGCAAAGTAGCAGCGTAAGTAGCTTCGCAGGTAGAAAGGTCCAACTCGTGACCGACCAATTTACGCAGGCTGATGGCCGACTTTTCTAACTCTACCGGAAAATTATTTTCATTGACGTTCAGTCCCGCTCCGATGATGGTCCACTGGACGTTCTTACCGAAAAGACTGTTCTGGATGAGTAATCCACAAAGTTTGGCATATTGACTGCCCCGTTTGGCCGCGAAGCCAATCTGATCACTTTCATTATCAACACTGCTACTTTGATAGCCCCCCGGATTCCCCGTCTGCTGAACTTTATTTGGTCGATCCGGTAGAGCTGCTAGGATATCGTTGGGCCACTTTATGAGTGCATCAATTCCCGTCAATATTTTCACTGTTTCTACCACGGCCAGACTACTAACCTGGGTGATAGCGAACAAATCTGCGGCCCGTAATTGTTGGGGATAATAGACGAGAGTGGATAGTAGGTTGTTGCCCGGTGTATCGTGCCAACCATTTCCCGCTTGTCCCCGCCCGGCGGTCTGGTGACCGCTAATGATAAAAGACCGCTGAGCGGGCCGATTGTCAGCCGAGCGTAATTGTCGCAGTGCCTCAGTATTGGTGGAGTCCAATTCAACAAAGCGTTGAGCAACTATTGGTTCCTTGGGGTTGTTTAAATCGAGGGACAAAGCCATGCATTTTAGTGCTGCAAGTTACACAGACCGCAGTGCCGAATGCTGGTGGATTTCCTATCTTTGATCAAGCCGGTCCGCTTGTCCCCTCAAGAGGGGTGAATGACCGCATTCACATAAACTATCAGTTTGAGTACAATCACAAAAGCGCCTCAGGGCACCAATGTGCGGGCCGAGATGATCGACGTGATCATCGACAGCATGCGCGACATCAAAGCCAACAACATCGTTAAACTGGATCTCCAGAAGTTGCACGACCGCCCGACGGATTTGTTCATCATCTGCGAAGGAGACTCTTCCACCCAGGTAAAATCCATCGCCGAACGCGTGAGTTACCGCCTAAAAACGGAACTGGGCGAGTACGCCAAGAATACCGAAGGGACTAAGGAAAGTCGCTGGATCTGCCTGGATTATTTTGACGTGGTGATCCACGTCTTTCACAAAGAAGCCCGGGCCTTTTACCAGTTGGAGGACCTGTGGAGCGACGCTGAGTTGACGGAATACGAGTCTTTATAGATCATTTCGTCAAATTAGTCGAGACATAAGAACGAATTTCGCTACTAAGCGTTACGGAAATTAAGTATGGACAACAATAATCAAGAGAATAAGCCGGAAGGTGGCACGCCGAAATTCCAGTCTTACTGGATTTACGCGGCTATGTCGTTGCTGCTGCTGATCGTAGTGATGAGCAGCATCGGCGGCGGACGTGACGCCGAGATCAATCAGACTCGACTCTACGATATGCTCGAAGACCGGGCGATCGCCAAGATCGATCTGGTAAACGGGGAGACCGCCGAGATCTACATCAAGGAAGACAAGAAAGGAGATAGTAAGTACCAGGATGCTACCAAGCATGATTTTGGTAGCGCCCGCTACGATTACTACATGCAGGTAACGGATGCAACTACTTTCAACACCAACCTGATCCGCTCGCAGGAGCAACTCGAAATTCCTTTCAAGGAACAGGTTCCCGTTAACGCCGTGCGCCGCGCCAACATCATGGGGGATATCCTCAGTTGGGTGCTGCCGCTATTGGTATTGGCAGCTATCTGGATTTTCCTGATGCGCCGGATGAGCGGTGGACCGGGCGGGCCGGGCGGCCAAATCTTCAACATCGGCAAGTCCAAGGCGACCCTTTTCGACCAGAACAGTAAGGTTAATATCACCTTTAATGACGTGGCTGGTCTGGATGAAGCCAAGGAAGAAGTGATGGAGGTTGTCGACTTCCTCAAAAACCCCAAGAAATATACCGCCCTGGGTGGTAAGATTCCCAAGGGTGTGCTCTTGGTAGGCCCTCCGGGTACCGGTAAGACGCTCTTGGCCAAAGCCGTGGCCGGTGAGGCCGGAGTACCGTTCTTTACCATGTCCGGCTCGGATTTTGTCGAGATGTTCGTGGGCGTTGGTGCCAGCCGGGTGCGTGACCTGTTCAAGCAGGCCCGTGAAAAAGCACCCTGTATTATCTTCATCGATGAGATTGATGCCATTGGCCGCGCCCGTGGTCGTGGTGGTATGCAAGGTGGTAATGACGAAAGAGAAAACACCCTCAACCAGCTCCTGGTAGAAATGGACGGATTCAGTACCGATAAAGGTGTAATCCTGATGGCTGCCACAAACCGGCCTGACGTACTGGACTCGGCCCTGCTACGCCCGGGACGTTTTGATCGACAGATCGGTATTGACCGGCCAGACCTGAATGGTCGCGCCGCCATCTTCAAGGTACATATGAAGACCATCAAGGTGGCTCCTGGTCTCGAAGCACAGACTTTGGCCGAAATGACGCCCGGTTTTGCCGGTGCCGAGATCGCCAACGTTTGTAATGAAGCGGCCCTGATTGCCGCCCGCCGCAACAAAGCCCACATTGAGTTGGAAGATTTCAATTACGCTCTGGATAAAGTAATCGGTGGTCTGGAGAAGAAGAACAAACTCATCTCTCCCGAAGAGAAAGAGATCATCGCCTACCACGAGGCCGGTCACGCGATTTGCGGCTGGTATTTGGAACACGCGATGCCATTGGTAAAGGTGACCATTGTGCCACGCGGTGTAGCTGCTTTGGGTTACGCCCAATATCTGCCCAAGGAACAGTACATTACCCGCACCGAGCAGATGCTGGATCAGATGTGCATGACCTTTGGAGGCCGGGCCGCCGAGGAGGTTTTCTTTCAGAAAATCAGTACCGGTGCCCAGAATGACCTGGATAAGGTCACCAAGATGGCCTACGATATGACGACGATATACGGGATGAATCCCCAAGTTGGTCAGGTCAGTTTCTACGGAATGAGTAAGGATACTTATCAGCGCCCTTACAGTGATGATACGGCAACCCTGATCGACGACCAGGTCCGTGCCCTGCTGGACAGCCAGTACCAACGCGCCCAGGAGTTGCTGACTGAAAAGAAAGCACAGACTGAACTACTTGCTAAAGCACTCTTGGAAAAAGAGGTACTTAGTGGAAAGGACCTTGAGGCTTTAATCGGGCCACGTCCCTTTGGCGTGAAGGAAACCGAAAGCCAGGACTGGGAAGGCGTAGTTAACCATACTACGGACCCGGACGGTTCTAATGGCCTGGTTCCACCACCACCGGTTCCGCCAATCGATTAGTAGCAGATATTACTAAAACTAAGAGCTTGTTTGGATTTCTATTTTCTGAAAAACAAGCATTTATGAACCTGGCGTCACCAAAAATAGATCGCTTGACCCGCCAAGCTCACGATTTTATGGTATAGTCAGAACCATAAATCATTGTTTTTCAGTTCATAGCAATTCCCAAACAAGCTCTAAACTTGACTTTAGCGGTGATTGATTGTTTCATGCCGCCGCTCTCCTCAGCAAATACTGCAAGTGCTGAACTTTGGCTTTTAAATAATCAAC
>PDLQ01000147.1 GCA_002591745.1 Lewinellaceae bacterium SD302 | reverse complement strand
CCACCGTTAACCCGCCGATAGGGTAGCGTGTACTCCGAGCGTCACATGCTCGTGAGGATAAGTTCGTATCTTCGATCCGAGCCGATGTGAAATCGGCGGGCTACGTTGGCACTCCCGTTGGGTGAAACTCCTGATTTTTCTAAAAATTTTAATTTGCTTTTGGCTTCGGAACGATGAGCAAGATTCTTACTACTTTGTGAATAATTCTCGCTCTGTAGATAAATGATTTGGACTGAATTTTGAATTCCGTCCGTCGTCGCGTCACCCAACATAGCGCCACCGTCAACCGCTGGTTGACGGTTCGTTCCGAGTGTTACCTGCCGAGCATGATTGTTCCGGCTCTTCGACCCGGACCGATTAAAAATCGGCGCGGCTGCGTTGGCGCCCCCGTTGTCTGAAACCGCACACGTGATGGGTACACGGGCCATGATTTATATCCTTTTTAAGCAGGACTTCAAACAGATTTTAGATAAAGATATTGGATCATTCTCAAACGCTTAAGTTT
>PDLQ01000146.1 GCA_002591745.1 Lewinellaceae bacterium SD302 | reverse complement strand
GGCGGGAAAGGTCCGGCCGCTTCTGGAGCATACGCAACTCCTCATATTGTTCTGAAGACAGCGAAAAGGTCATGCGCTAATGTAGTAACTTACTCCCAAATCACTTTACGACCGGTATATTCTCTTCCTATACGTTGCGTAAAGTAAATTTGCTAATCTGATAATTTCATCTGACAAAGATACTAAAAAACTACACATAACATCGCATTGGCAAAATGGCGGGTTAAGTTCAAAATTCAACTTTTGTGCTTTTTATTCCGCCGAATGTGTCCCACATTCAGCTTTTTTTTAATAATTTAGCTTCTGTGGAAACACATCGGCTACGTCACTGCTAAATTGAACTTTCGGTTCAATTTATCCGCCACTTCGCCAATGCGTTTCCCGTTATGGGCCATTTTTGAATGACAATGCGAATAGATACAGACAAACAAATGAATTTACTTAGTGATAAGAACGTTGCAATAATTGGTGGTGGACCCGTTGGACTGACTATGGCAAAATTATTACAG
>PDLQ01000145.1 GCA_002591745.1 Lewinellaceae bacterium SD302 | reverse complement strand
TTCGCTTTCTGACGGAAGATCCGGACTCTCTGATTATAGGTCTCAGTCCAGCGTAATTGCAGCAAGCCTTAGCTGTCGATATCTTGTCGAAGAAGTTAGTACATAACAATACGACCAAGTGTTCTTAGGCCCCATTCCACTAACAGAACGAGCAATGCGATAGAGACGCGCTTTTCGCGGATCGTTGAGAATCAAGCTGGTGATCTCGTTGTCGATCTGATCGATCAGCTGCTTTTGGTCGATCAGGATAGCCTGGTATTTTTTTTCCACCGACCGTGGCAACTGGGTGTCCTCGAACTTTTTACTTTCCTGGTGAGACAGTTGGAGGCTACGACGGGTTCTGACCAGAACCTTGCGTCGGCGGTGAAGCTGTTTTAGCTTCGCCATAAGCTCACACTCCGGTTCCCATAGGGAGAGACGATACCCCTTCTCTAAACCGTAGCGGGCGATGATTTGAGCATCTAGACGATCCGTCTTGTCCTGCTGCCGAGCGTTGGCCTTGCCAATTCTAGCG
>PDLQ01000144.1 GCA_002591745.1 Lewinellaceae bacterium SD302 | reverse complement strand
CATCCACTCCACGTCAGAGTTAGGCCGTTAAGGTTCATCTTCGACAGTTTAATTTTGGTTAGATTAAAATCTTCCGCTCCATACCGATTTAAGGTCTTTAATTCATCTTCGACAGTTTACTTGAAGTAAGACTATAATAATCCACTCTACATCAGAGCTAGACCATTGAGATTCATCTTCGACAGTTTACTTGAAATAGGATTATAATCTTCCGATCCACACCGATTTGAGACCGTAAATTCTATCACCAGTAGTTCACTAAAAATAGATTATAAGATTTAACAGTATTTCTATGAATTGAAAATTTGAGTCTTAACGAATTTATATTCAGTAGATTACTCAGGATGAATTTTAGAAATACAGAGATAAGAAATTAATTGCTCCGGAATTATATGATCGTTCCACTTCTGACTTGGTATTCAGACAACAATGCGCCACCGTTAACCCGCCGATAGGGTAGCGTGTACCCCGATCGTCACATGCTCGTGAGGATAAGTTCGTATCTTCGATCCGAGCCGATGTGAAATCGGCGGGCTACGTTGGCGCTCCCGTT
>PDLQ01000143.1 GCA_002591745.1 Lewinellaceae bacterium SD302 | reverse complement strand
GTAACGGCTACGGACGTTAACGGCAATGTTGCTGCCGAACTGATCGACGTTACGGTAGACTTCATAGAACCAGAGCTGGGTTGTATCAACGAGGTGAACGTCACCCTGGATGAAAATTGTGAAACTACCCTCATCCCCGAGATGGTACTGGCCGGCAACACGGTCTGCCTGAGCGAATTCGATCTCGACATCGTAGTGATGGATAGTGATACAACTAACGGAGCGGTCATCGACGGCTGTGGTCAGTTCATCTACACCATCGAAGCCGGTGACGGTAGCGACGGCATGGTCCTGGAGAACTTCCTGGGCTGCTGGGGTTACGTCAACGCCGAGGACAAAACCTCTCCGCGCATCCAGGACAGCATCGTTGCTCCGGCCGAACTGTTCTGCGTAGACCTGCCGACCGTGAACCTGAACGAGCTTCCGGCCAACGTCAGCCGCTGTTTCGAAGTGGACGCTGCCGGCAACGTAGCCGCTGGATTCTACTTCACCGCCCTGGGCCAACGCCTGGCTGCCGGTTCCGCCACCGGCGTGATCCCCGGTTTCTTCGACGGCTGTAGCGCCATGGAAATCTGTGTGAACGA
>PDLQ01000142.1 GCA_002591745.1 Lewinellaceae bacterium SD302 | reverse complement strand
CCCAATTCCTGCTTGGCGTCGCGATAGAGAAATTCTTGTTGAAAACGGCTCTCGAATCTCAGCTTCACCTCCCCGCCACTAAGTTGCTTATCGGTACTGGCGAGCAGGGCGTGTCCGATGACTCTGCCTTCATCATCTAAACTATGAACGACAACTAAACGTACCCACCGTTTCCAGGCTTTGACGTAAGCAGTACCCTCGTAAGCACACCACGTTCCATCGACGGCCTGACAACAGGGCACGAATTTATCCGGGCGTAAACCACGCGGATCAACACGGCCATCATACTGCTTGGGAGCTCCTGGTCCTTTCCGTCTCGGTCCGTTGTAATGATAGTAAAGAACTTGATCGTGACGCAATCGAGTAATGACTTCAAAGCCTGCACCCAAAACCTGGTTGATGAACCGAGCTTTGGAGAAATAAGCATCAACTACCACGCAATCAGATACTTGCCGTAGATCGTCAGCATTGATCGTCAGAATATTGGCGTAGTAATCCAGCGGATTTTCCACGTCGAAGTCTAACGACTGGACGGCAAGTAGATGCAGTGCAGTTTTATCCGCCAAATCCACCGCAGCCAAACCGCAAAACT
>PDLQ01000141.1 GCA_002591745.1 Lewinellaceae bacterium SD302 | reverse complement strand
TGCGTAAGGCATTGATCGTCAGACCTATTTTAAGGAGCTAATCTACAAAGTTTTAATACGGTAATTGACTCCTTTTATCTACGAAGTCTATCGTAATGGGAAATTTCGCCCAACGGGAGCGCCAACGTAGCCCGCCGATTTCACATCGGCTCGGATCGAAGATACGAACTTATCCTCACGAGCATGTGACGCTCGGAGTACACGCTACCTTATCGGCGGGTTAACGGTGGCGCATTGTTGTCTGAATACCAAGTCAGAAGTGGAACGATCATATAATTCATGAGCAATCAATTTCTTATTTCTATATTTCTAAAATTCATCCTGAGTAATCTACTGAATATAAATTCGTTAAGACTCAAATTTTCAATTCATAGAAATACTGTTAAATCTTATACTCCATTTTTAGTGAACTACTGGAGATAGAATTTACGGTCTCAAATCGGTGTGGATCGGAAGATTATAATCCTATTTCAATTAAACTGTCGAAGATGAATTAAAGACCTTAAATCGGTATGGAGCGGAAGATTTTAATCTAACCAAAATTAAACTGTCGAAGATGAACCTTAACGGCCTAACTCTGACGTGGAGTGGATG
>PDLQ01000140.1 GCA_002591745.1 Lewinellaceae bacterium SD302 | reverse complement strand
GAACGAGAGCGCCAACGCAGCCCGCCGATCCCATCGGCCCGGGTCGAAGAGCCGGACTTGTCCTTACGAGCATGTGACGCTCGAAGCCCTCGCTCTCCTTTCGGCGGGTTGTCGGTGGCGCAGTGTTCTGCGAATTATAACTAAAACTTTTTAACTATTTCAAAACTCGTGTGAACAGTATCTGAAAGATTTAATGTCCGAATATTGTGAGAATTGTAGTACCATTCTTGGTATATTCTGGTTTTATATGCTGTATCACCTTTTATGTAACCTAAATCGCTACTGGTCGCATTTTCAGATAAATAGAAGTATCCAACCGTAAATAATTCCTCAACATGAATTCCTTCGATTGAAACAATTGAAACAAAATCTGTTAGATGCGAGCTTTCTGAATACATTATTGCTAAATATGTATTTTCACTATTTTCAAATTTACATAGCAGTTGCTTAGGTAGAAAATACTCATCGTCTTCATAATTGTAATAATCGGAAATGGCATCAAATGTAGCTACGTTAAAAACAAATTGACTATCAATATCAATGTATTCATCACAGTATTTGACTTGATTGACTCTTTTTATTAAAGCAGCTAAGTAAGTATCTACTCTAATCTTATCT